>JBAROV010000123.1:0-53235 GCA_049642465.1 Vicinamibacterales bacterium | reverse complement strand
TGCGACCTCCTGGTTCGTAGCCAGACGCTCTATCCAACTGAGCTAAGGGCGCGGCGAAACGATCATTATATCAAAGCTTTCCGAGGGGCTTCGCCCCTCAGACTCCCCGACAGCGCTCGCTCGCGGGGGCCCCGTGCCCCACTCCGTTCGCGTGGCTCACTCGCTACCGCTCGTTCGCTCCTTGCGCCGACCCGCCGCTCGTCGCGGCGCGCGTGAGGCCCGCACCCGGCTCGAACAGGCCGGGCAACGCGATCGGGAGCTTGCCGCCGATCGGCGCCTCCCCCGCGAGCGCGCGGACGGCTGACGCTTCCGCGCGATCGTAAAAATCGTAGGTCAGGATCATCGCCGGCAGCTCGCGCAGGAACATCGGCGCATACGGGTTGCCAAAGAAAACGCTCACGAAAGGCCTGTTCGATGAGGTTGTCTGCTTCGCGATCTGCTGCAGCAGCGCCTGCAGGCCGGGCGCGAGATCCATCCGTCCGCTGGCAGATGCGGCTCGGACGAATATGCTGGCGACGACCGCATCGAAACGCGGCGCCATCGCCCGCACCAGATCGATCTCCGACGCGGTGCTGCGATCCGATAGCTCGATCGCGGTCACGTTCGGCCAGCGCTGCCGAAGTTCCGCGATGAACGTACGACTGGGCGCAGCGATGCGCCAGCCGGCGGGATAGTCGAGCACGGACAAGTACAAGACCTGTGCATCGCGCGCCAACTTCAGCGGGACCTGATTGCGTTCGTCCTTGACCAGCGTGATCGAGCGCTGGCTCACGGCGTCGGCGACAGCGTTGTTGGCGCGTGTCCCGACCACTGAGGCAATGGCATCCAGACTGACGGTTCTGGTTTTGTGCAAACCGGCGCGGGCTTTAGCGGACAGAATCCGTTCGACAGAGGCATCGAGCCGCGCCGCCGGAATGTCGCCCGACTTCACCGCCTCGCGCAGCCCGGCGAACGCCGCACCATCGTCCGGGGAGTGCAGAACGACGTCATTGCCAGCCTTGATCGCGCGGACGGCAGCTGCGCCTGGCGCGTAGGTGGCGGTCACGCCCTGCATGCCCATCGAGTCGGTGTAGATCAATCCGTTGAATTGCAGCTCGTTGCGCAGCAGGCCGCCGACGATCGGCTGGCTCAACGTCGTCGGCGTCGATGGCGACGGATCGAGCATCGGCAGCTCGATATGCCCCGTCATCACCGCGCCCGCGCCGGCCGCAATTCCCGCGCGGAACGGAGGCAATTCGATCTTGTCCAGACGCTCTCGCGGATGCTTGATGATCGGCAGTCCAATGTGCGAATCAACTTCCGTGTCTCCGTGCCCGGGGAAGTGTTTCAGCGTGGCGGTCACGCCAGCCGACTGCAAACCGCGGATGTAGGCTGACGCGAGCCGGCCGACCAGCGCCGGATCTTCGCCAAACGAGCGCGTATTGATGACGGGATTGCGCGGATTGTTGTTCACGTCCACGACGGGGGCGAAATTGACGTGCACGCCAAGCGCTCGCGCTTCTTCGCCCGTGACTCGCCCCGCCTCGTACGCCAGCTTGTCGTCTCCAGCAGCGCCGAATGCCATCGCCCGGGGAAACGTTGTCGCACCCTGAATGCGGAATCCCACACCCGTTTCGAAATCGGCCGTATTGAGCAGCGGCAGTTTCGAGATGGCTTGCAGGCGATTGATGGTGGACGCGGCCTCGAGCGGCTGCCCCAGGACAACTGTCCCGTACGTTGGGTTCAGCAAAACTGTTGGCGCTGGCTCGGTAGCGCCGAACACGAGGAACCCGCCGACGTGATATTCGAGAACGATCCTCGAAAGCTCGTCGAACGTGCGTGAATCGGTGCTGATGAAGTTCGATTGAAAGGACGAAACCAGCAGCTGCCCGACCTTCTCCTCGACTGACATGCCAGCCAGCATCGAACGCACCCACCTCTCCGCGCTTCGATCCTCAGCAGAGCGAGGTGCGGGTTTTTGCGTGGCCGACATGCCGGAGACGAGCATGGCCGCGAGCGCTACTGTGGGAAGCGTACGCATGGGAGAATCATACGGGCCCCGACTTCGCGCCTCCGGCGCTTCGTCGAGCCAGGCCCTTATAATGACACGCGAAGTGACCGCCGTTCTCCACCGGAAGGACGCCCCGAAATCGGTCCGCTGCTTCGTGCTGACGATTAGCGACACGCGAACGGCCGCAACAGACACCAGCGGCAATGCCATCGCGTTCACGCTGGAATCGGCTGGTCACGTGGTAGAAGGCCGGCAGATCGTCAGGGACGATCCATCGGCGGTTCAGCAGGCGGTCAAGGCGGCATCAGCCGAGGTGGTCATCACCACCGGGGGTACCGGAATTACCTCGCGCGACGGTACCTATGAAGCGCTTTCAGCGATGTTCGACAAGACGCTCGACGGATTCGGCGAACTTTTCAGGATGTTGAGCTACGAGCAGATTGGATCGGCCGCCATGATGAGTCGCGCCTGTGCGGGTGTGATCGGCCGCACGGCGGTCTTTTCCCTCCCGGGCTCGGAGCATGCTGTGCGTCTCGCGATGGAAAAACTCATCATCCCGGAGATGGGTCACATCGTCCGCGAGCTCCGCCGGTGATGCGATGACGACAATGCGCCCGATCAGGGAGACGATACCGCTCGACGAAGCGATTGCGATTATTTCTGAGGCGACGGCGCCGATCGATCGCGTCGAAACCGTGGCCCTCCCCGAAGCCAGCGGCCGCGTGATCGCCGAGCCGGCGGCGGCCGCGATGGACGTGCCGCCCTTCGATCGGGCTGCGATGGACGGCTACGCCGTGATCGCCGAAGACACGTTCGGCGCCGGGCGCTACGAACCGCGTGTGCTGCGGTGCGTCGAGACCGTTTACACCGGACAATTGCCGTCGAAGCGCGTCGCCCACGGCGAGTGCATCGAGATCGCAACTGGCGCGCCGCTCCCGGAAGGCGCCGACGCCGTGGTCATGGTCGAAGAAACCCTAAAGACCGCGAACGGTGACGTGCAGATCTTCACGCCCGTTTATCCACGACAACATGTCGGCCGGCGCGGCGCCGACATCGCTGCCGGACAGGCGGTCCTCGCGCCCGGCGACGTGCTGAACCCGAGCCGCATCGGCGCACTCGCGGCGATTGGTACGACGCAGGTCCGCGTCTACGAACGGCCGCGCGTCGCCATTCTCTCGACCGGGAACGAAATCGTTGCGCCCGGTCAACCCCTGCAACCGGGCCAGATCTACGACATCAACCGCTTTACGCTTGCGGCGGTCATCAGGACCCACGGTGGTGTGGCGGTCGAACAGCCCACGGCGCCGGACAATCTCGACCAACTGACCGATGCCGTTCTTCAGGCTTCTTCCACTGACCTCGTCGTCTTTTCGGGTGGAAGTTCCGTTGGCGAGCGCGATCTCATCATGGATGTCCTGCAACGCTCCGGCGACGTGTTGTTCCACGGCATCGCCGTCAAGCCGGGGAAGCCCACCGTGTTCGGACGGGTAAACGGACGGCCGGTGCTGGGAATGCCTGGATACCCCACGTCGTGTCTCTCGAACGCGTACATGCTCCTCGTCCCCGCGCTCCGGAGGATGGCGCGGCTTCCAGACTATCGTCCGCAGACCGTGCGGGTGCCGCTCTCGCGCCGAATCGTGTCCACCACGGGGCGGCGGCAGTTCTACACCGTTCGTATTGTGGATGGCGCCGCCGTGCCGGCGTTCAAGGCGTCGGGCGATATCACGAGCATGTCCCAGGCTGACGGCTACATCGAGATCTCCGAACAGACCGACATCGTCGAGGCAGGAGAACTCGTCGAGGTCAGACTCTTCTAGAGTCTGTGCTTCCATGCCTGGAACTGCCCCGCCGTTCGAGTTGCCGACGCAAAAGGGCGAACGCCGCTCGCTCGCGAGTTTTCTCCAGCACGGCCCGGTGCTGCTCGTATTTCACCGTGGGACCTGGTGACCGAACTGCCGCCGCCGGTTCGGTGAACTGGCACGACACGCAAAGGAGTACGAGTCGCGGGGCGTGCAGATCGTCACGATCCTCACCCAGCGCTCGGAACCGGTTCGGCGGTATGTCGAAGAGACAGGCCTTCCCTTCAACATTCTGATCGACGGGTCTCGTGATGTGACCAAGGCCTACGGCGTGTGGCACCGCGCCGGGCTGACGGCCTGGAACATCGCGAGACCTGCGGTTTTTCTCATCGATCGGGCCGGCGCGATCCAGTTCTCGTTCGTCGGGCGCGATCAGACCGATTTCCCAACACACGAGGAAATCCTGAAAGCAATCGAAGGCTTGGAAAGCCGAAGGATGTGATACAAGAAGCCGGACACGTGCTCCGCGTCTTCCCGAAAATCCTGATCGTCGTCTTCGTTGCCCTCTGCGCTCAGTGTGCGGACCCGGCGCGCCCGCTGCGAGTAGGCCTCGTCGTCTGGCCGCCGTATGAACTTCCCGTGCTCGCGCGCTCTTTGGGGCGGCTGGATCCCGCTCGAGTGGACCTCGTCGATTACGGATCTCCAGCCGAGGCACTACGGGCCTATCGTAACGGCGTTATCGACGCCGTGGCGCTCACGACGACCTACGTCATCGAGCTGCTGTCGGACTCGCAGAACGACCGCATCGTTCTGGTGATCGATGTCTCGAAAGGCGGTGACGCCGTTGTGGCATCGCCGGTGATTCACGCGGTTCATCAACTGCGCGGCCGGCGGATCGGCGTGGAAAGCGGCAGCCTCGGTGGATTCGTCCTTGCGCGAGCGCTTCAGAACGGGGGCCTGTCCCCAGCCGATGTGCAGCTCGTATCCGTCGATATCACCGGTCAGGAGGCGGCTTTCAAGTCGGGTGCGATCGACGCGGTCGTGACCTACGAACCGCTGCGATCCCGACTGCTGGCAGACGGGGCCAGGGACGTCTTCAACTCCGCGATGATGCCAAATGAGATCGTGGACGTGCTGGTCGTCCATGAGTCCGCCGTCGAACAGCACGAACGGTCGCTTCGGCACCTTACTGACGCGTGGTTGGACAGCCTGACCTACCTCCGCGAGCGTCAGGACGACGCGGCATCGCGAGTCGCTCTGCGCGAGAAGGTCACGGCCGAAGCCTATCTCCAGTCCCTGCGCGGGACGGAACTGCTCGATCGTGATGCGAACCGACGCTGGCTCACCGGCGAGGGCGCGTTGATACGCCCGCATCTGCGGAGGCTTGCGGACGAAATGCACAACGCCGGTCTCGCCGGCACACCCGTCAACCTGGGACAGGTTTTCACGGACCGTTTCATTCGGTGAATCTCTTGTCGGGTCGATTCCCGCCGCCCCTTCGCTACACCGTTCCCGCAGCGATGCTCGCGATTGCAGCGGCGTTGCTGTGGGTTTCGTATCTCGTCGAAATATCCGCGGACCGACGCCGGGTCGAGGAGGAAACCGCCAGAAGGCTCCGCGTGCTCGGCGCGGTGCTGTCGGACGACATTGAGAACGCCATCAGACACAACCAGACGTCGCGCCTCTCGAGCACGTTGGCGCACGCGAGATCCGATCCAGACATCACGCTGGCGGTGCTATTCGACGTCGGCAATCGTGTCCTTGTCTCGACCGACTATCTGTTGCGTGATCGTCGCCTCGAGGATACGCCATTCGCGCCGCTCGCAAACGAGATGACCGCTGCTCTGGCTGGGCACGCGCCGACCCCTGCAGGGCTCACCGCCGACGAGCGCGTACTCATCGTGCCGGTCAATCTCGGCGAGAGCACGGCCCCGTCCTCGGCCGCCGCCAGAGGACTCCTCGTCCTGTCGTTGAATACGCGCCACCCAATCGCAGCAGCCACCGCGGCTGCGAGGCGACGGGCTGCCGTGATGACGCTGATTCTGCTCGTCTCCACCTTGCTCGCATGGTTACTCTTCAATCGGATGCTCCTCTCACGGATGCAGCATCTGTTTTCGGCGGCGCAGAAGGTTGGGGAGGGGGATTTCACCGCGGATTTCAAGCTGCCCGGCGGCGATGAACTCGCGGTCCTCGGGTCGGCACTGGCCCGCATGACCTCACAACTGCGAGCGCACGCCGAGGAAATCCGTGGCAGTCGTTCGGCGCTCGAGGCAAGTCATGAGCGGTTTGCCGCGGTGGCGAAAGCGACAAACGACATCATCTGGGACTGGGATCCTCGGACCGAACGGGTCTGGAGAAGCGACGCCGTCAAGTCGCTGCTTGGCTACGACGTCAACCACTCCTCGGAGCGTCTCGATTGGCTGCGCCATGTCTCACCGGCCGATCACGAGCGCGTCGAAGCGAGTTTCCGTGCCGCGCTGGCGTCGGATGCCACGAGCTGGTCGTGCGAGTACGAGCTGCGTCGTGCGGACGGCACCGCCGCGTACATCCTCGATCGCGCCATCATCGTTCGCGACGAATCGGGCCGGCCGGTCCGGATGCTTGGCGCGATGACCGACGTGACCGCCCAGAAGCGGGCGGAAGAATCGCACTCCCGGCTTGCCGCCATCCTTCAGGCCTCGCCCGACTTCGTCGGGACCGCGGATGCCGTCACACTCCGGGTCACGTGGATCAACAAGGCCGGCCGGCGCATGGTGGGACTTGGAGTTGACGAGGACGTATCGCATTTGACGGTCCACGATTTTCAGCCGACCTGGGTACTCGAATCACTGTTCGACGAGATCCTTTCGGTGGCGAAAGCTGGAGGTGTCTGGTCTGGCGAGGCGGCGACGCGCCACCGAAGCGGCGAGGAGATTCCGGTCTTGAAGACGGTCGTCGCGCACAGGCGGCCGGATGGACAAGTGGACTACATCTCTACCGTTGCTCGCGACATCCGCGAGCGCAAGCAGCTCGAGGCCCAACTTCTGCAGGCGCAGAAAATGGAGAGCATCGGCCGGCTGGCCGGCGGCGTCGCGCACGACTTCAACAACATGCTGACCGCGATCATCGGCTACACCGAACTTGCCAAAGCGCAGCTCCCGGACGATCACCCGGTCCAGCAAGACCTCGACAACGTCAACGACGCGGCTCGGCGCAGCGCCGCTCTCACCCGGCAGTTGCTCGCGTTTGCCCGCAAACAGGTCATCACGCCCCGCGCCGTCGACTTGAACGACCTCATCGCGCGGATCGACACGATGCTGAACCGGCTCCTCGGAGAGAACATCCGGCTCGTCACCAGGCTCAAGCCCGCGCTCGCTCCCGTGTTGATCGATCCCAGCCAGTTCGAGCAAGTACTGATGAATCTTGCCGTGAACGCCCGCGATGCCATGCCCAACGGCGGAACGCTCAGCATCGAGACGGAAGATGCGTCACTCGACGAGGCGTGGTGCCAACAACATCCGGGAACAACGGCTGGAGAGTACGGCCTCGTACGCATCAGCGACACCGGCACTGGAATGTCCCGCGAGGTCATGGCGCATCTGTTCGAGCCGTTCTTCACGACGAAAGCCAGCGGCGAGGGCACCGGGCTGGGTCTCGCAACCTGTTATGGGATCGTCAAGCAGAGCGGCGGCACGATCTGGGTCTCGAGCGAGCCGGGACGCGGCACCACGTTCGATATCTATCTGCCACGATATGGGGGGGCGCTCACCTCGGACGAGCGACGTCGCACGGCGGCGACGCCGGTGAGAAACACGGGGCGTGAAACCATCCTGCTCGTCGAGGACGAAACGGTCGTGCGCGAGCTCGCGTATCGGGCGTTGACCGCACGCGGATACCAGATTCTGACAGCCGTCGACGGACCGGATGCCGTGGAGATTGCCCGCAATCACAAGGGCGCGATCGACCTGGTACTGAGTGACGTCGTGATGCCGCACATGGGAGTAGCGGAGCTTTCAGCCCAGCTCCGCCACCACCGTCCGGGCGTTCGACTGCTCTTCATGTCCGGCTACAGTGAAACGGCCGTCTACAGCCACGGCGTCATTGAAGCCGGCGCCGGCCTGATCGAAAAACCGTTCACGCCCGAATCGCTCGCGCGTCAGGTCCGGGAAGCCCTCGACGTCACTGCTTGAACCGCTTGCTCACCGCGTCCCAATTGACGACGTTCCACCAGGCCGCCAGATAGTCAGGACGCCGGTTCTGATATTTCAGGTAGTAGGCGTGCTCCCACACGTCCACACCAAGGATCGGTTTCTTCCCTTCCATCAGCGGGCTGTCCTGGTTCGCGGTGCTTTCGATCACCAGCTTGCCCCCCGCATCGATGAGCCACGCCCATCCGCTGCCAAACCGCTTGACGCCGGCGTCGGTGAGCTGCTTCTTGAACTCCTCGAAACTGCCGAACGTGGACTTAATCGCGTCTGCCAGCGCGCCAGAAGGGGCGCCTCCCTTCCCCTTACCCATCATTTCCCAGAACATCGTGTGATTGGCGTGCCCACCGCCGTTGTTGCGGACGGCGGTGCGAATGTCCTCCGGCACCGTGTTGATGTTCCGCAGCAGCTCCTCGACGCTTTTCTGCTGCAGCTGAGGATGCTTTTCGAGGGCCGTGTTCAGGTTGTTGACGTACGCCGCGTGGTGCTTGTCGTGGTGAATCCGCATCGTCTGCTCGTCGATGTGCGGTTCGAGAGCGGCATAGTCGTAGGGGAGGGGTGGAACTTCGTGTGCCATTAATACATGCTCCTTCATCAGGACACCTCCAGCATGCGGTCGAGCGCGAGCCGGGCGTTCGATTTGATTGGTTCGGGCACGATGATCTGGTTGTGAACCTGGCCTTCCACCAGACCTTCGAGCACCCACAGCAAATGATTCGGCGAAACGCGGAACATCGTCGAGCACAAGCAACCGAACGGGTCGAGCGTCACGACGTTCTTCTCCCCGCGCACTTCGTTGGCGAGACGATTGACCAGGTGGACTTCGGTGGCCACGGCCCAGTCGGTTCCCGGCGGGCTCTTTCGCACGGCGTTGATGATGTACTCCGTTGAGCCGCTTTCGTCGGCCGCCTGGACGACGTCGAACGTGCACTCAGGATGCGCGACGACGCGGCCATGCGGGTGCGCCTTTCGGAACGCCTCGATTTGCGCAACCGTAAAGCGCGTGTGGACCGAACAGTGCCCCTTCCACAGAATCAATCTCGCGTTCTGCACTTGCTCGGGCTGCAACCCGCCCCAGATCTCGTTCGGATCCCAAACGACCATCTGGTCCAGTGGAACACCCATTCTGTAGGCGGTGTTTCGGCCAAGGTGTTGATCCGGAAGCATGAGCAGCTTCTCCCCCTGCTCCCAGGCCCACTTCATGATCGCCTGCGCGTTGGTGGATGTGCAGACGATGCCACCATGCTCGCCACAGAAGGCTTTGATGGCGGCGGAAGAATTGATGTAGGTGACGGGAACGAGGCCGCGTCGGCCATCCACGCTTTCATCGGTGCGGATGCCCATCTGCGAGAGTTCGCGCCAGCACATGTCGAGTTGATCCGGGGCCGCCATGTCGGCCATCGAGCACCCGGCTGCCAAATCGGGCAAGACGACTTTCTGATGCGGGGCGCGCAGGATGTCCGCGCTCTCGGCCATGAAGTGCACGCCGCAGAACACGATGAATTCGGCCTTGCCGCGGCTTGCGGCCGCGCGTGAGAGTTTCAACGAATCGCCGGTGTAGTCGGCGAACTTGATGACCTCGTCGCGCTGGTAGTGGTGGCCGAGAATGACCAGACGCTCGCCGAGCGTGCGCTTGGCTGCGGCAATACGCTCGTCCATCTCATCGTCTGACAGACGGAGATAGCGGTCGGGGAGCGGCTGGCGCTCGCCAATGCTCTGTTTCTCGACCTCTGTCAGCAGCTTGATGTCCATTGTTTAATGGCGGGGACCCCTGCACCCCGCCAAGCTCGTCGCTCGCGGAGCCCCTTCGCCCCGCTCCGCTCCTCGCGTGAAGGCCTTCATCTATTGTACCAAGGCTTTTGGTCAGGCGACCGCAACCTCGTCTGGAGCTTCGGGGCCGGTAATGACGTTGTACAGCGTATCCCGCTCGACTGGCTCACGACCGGCGGCCCGAATGAGGCGCCGTATATCCGATGTTGTCATAGCCTCCGGCGTGCGGGCCCCGGCCATGTGGTAAATCTTCTCCTCCTGCACGGTCCCATCCAGGTCGTCCACGCCAAACCAGAGAGACACTTGCGCGACCTCGACGCCGGTCGCAATCCAGAACGCTTTCACGTGTGAAATGTTGTCCAGCATGAGGCGCGCAACGGCGTGCGTCCGCAACGTATCGGCCGCCGAGGGAGCAGGAAGCTTGCGCATCTGATTGTTGTCGGGATGGAACGCCAGAGGGATGAAGGCCTGCAGACCACCGCTCTCGTCCTGCAGTGCACGGGTGCGCAGCATGTGATCGACGCGCTCTTCGCAGGTCTCGATGTGCCCGTACAACATGGTGATGTTCGAGCGCATTCCCAGGCCGTGCGCGAGACGATGGATCGCGAGGTACCTGTCGGCGCCGCACTTGTCGTGACAGATTTTTCGCCGCACGCGTTCGGCGAACACTTCCGCACCGCCTCCTGGAAGCGAATCAAGACCCGCCGACTGCAGCGCCCGGAGGACGCCCTCATCGGTCATGCCGTAGAGATCGGCAAAGAACGCAATTTCCACAGCCGTGAAACATTTCAGGTGGATTCCTGGCCGGATTCGTTTGAATCCGCGCAGCAACTCCAGGTAGTAGTCAAACGGCAGATCCGGATGCAGGCCGTTCACCACGTGCACTTCGGTCAACGGCTGGTGCGCCCGCTGCCGAAGCTTGTTCCAGGCCTCCTCGAGCGACATCGTGTACGAACCGGGATCGCCCGGTCGAAGCCGCGCGAACGAGCAGAACAGGCAGCTCGCGACGCAGACGTTGGTCGCTTCGAGCCGGATGTTGAAGTTGTAGTAGGTGCGGCCGCCGTGGCGCCTCTCACGTTCCCGATTGGCGAGCGCGCCAAGCGCCAGGAGATCCGGACACGCGAACAGGCGCACGCCGTCGTCGAAGGACAATCGCTCGCCGGCATCCAGCCGCTGCGCGATGTCTGCGAGACCGGCGGCGGCAATTCGCGTCATGGAGTACCCATCAACTGAACGCGCACCGTCCGCGTTCTCGGACCGTCCATCTCGGCTGCCAGAATCCGCTGCCAGGTCCCGAGGACGATCTCGCCCGCGGTGATCTGAACCGTGAGGCTATGCCCCAACAACATCGCACGAAGATGCGCGTCGGCGTTCATGCGGTCGCAATCGGAATGCGCCGGATCGTTGTGCATCCACTCGCCATCCCGAGCCACGACCTGCTCCAGAAATCGTCGAATGTCGGCGTGCAGCGCCGTTTGCACTTCGTTGATGAAGATCGCGCACGTCGTGTGCAGCGACCAGAGGCTGGCAATGCCTTCACGAATCGAAGAGCGGCGGACGATTCCCCTGACCGAATCGGTGAGATCCACCAGATCAACCCGTTGACTCGTCTGGAGCTCGAGCGAGTCGCCAAGCACGACCAGCGACCCGGTTGTTGAGATGGGGGGCGCCGGGTCCGGCCGTATCGCGCCTGTAGAAGGTTTGTTCATGATTCGACCAAGAAAACTATTCTAGCGCGGTATACTGCCAGCAGACTGACTGCGCCCGGCGGCCCAAGCGAAGTGGGTGGAAATCCCACGCGGTGCCGCCACTGTAAGCGGGGAGCGTTCGTCATGTGCCGGCAATGACCGGCCGCCACTGCACGGGTTGGACCGTGCGGGAAGGCGTTGGACGAAGGCCAAGATCCGCAAGCCAGGATACCTGGACGCCGGGCCGTCCTTTTCATCGGCGCGAGACACGCCGAAAAGGAGCCCGGATGCGTACTGCCGTTCGCCCGTTCTTTCTCACCTTCCTGCTACTGTTCTTCTCGATTCCAGCCACGTGGGCCGACACCCTCTCGGGACGCGTTGTCGATCCCGACGGGCGCGTCGTACGCGGCGCAACCGTCATCGTGATTGACAGCGGTTCGGTTGTCGCAACCACTGTGACCGATGCGGCAGGTCGGTTCACGATTGAAACCTCACATACCGGACCGTTCGACGTCCGTGCCTCTGCAGAAGGATTCCGCGCGCGTCCCGTCGCCGTCGACAAAGCTGGTGACGTCGGGACCATTGCGCTGGAGGTCAGCGCCGTCCGCGAAGCGGTTGTCGTGTCGGCCTCGCAGGTTGACATTCCGCTCTCCGCGGCCTCATCGAGCGTTACCGTGGTCACCCGCGAAGATCTCCTCGCGCTCCAAATGCAGAACCTGACTGACGCGCTGCGCCTGGCGCCGGGACTCGCCATCGCCAGCGCCGGCGGCGTCGGCGCGCAGACCAGCGTGTTCCCGCGCGGCGGCGAATCGGATTATTCGCTCGTGTTCATCGACGGCGTCCAGGCCAACGCCTTCGGCGGCGGCTTCGATTTCGCGCACGTGCCGGTCGTCAATGTCGAGCGCATCGAAATCGTCCGCGGACCGCAGAGCGCGCTCTACGGCTCGAACGCAATCGGTTCGGTGATCCGCATCGTGTCCAGGCAAAGCGGCGCACCGGTTGCGTCCGGCGTTTTTGAAGGCGGCAGTTTCGCTACAGCAAGAGTGGCGGGTGCGGCCTCGGGCAGCGTCAAGGATTGGCAATGGGGCGCGTCCGCCGAGCGGCTGGCGAGCGACGGCGTGGTCGAGAACGACGACTACCAGCGCTGGACGGCCGCGGGAAGTGTCGGCTGGTCCCGCTCAGGAGGCGGCGTTCGCACAACCCTCCATTACACGAATGACGAACGCGGCTTCCCCGGCCCATTCGGGTCGGATCCGGGAGGAACATTCTCCGGCATCGATCTCGTGTCCCGGGGCAGCAACGACCGATGGCTGGCCTCGATGTCCGGGTGGACACCGCTGGGCTCGCGAGTGCGGCTCACGGCGTGGCTCTCGACGTCGCACATCGACGGCGAGGTGGTCAGCCCGTTCGGCGGTTCCGAGACCACATCGCGCCGGACGACCGGACGGACGCAGGTGGATCTCACGCTTCAGCGTGACCTGCAGCTGTCATTCGGCGGCGAAATGAGCCGCGAGCGTGCGGGCAGCACGTTCATCGTTGGCGGAGGCTCACGTCGCGTGCCCGTTGACCGCTCGCTGCAAGGCCTCTTCGGTGAAGTGCGCTGGAGCCGCGCGGACCGGCTGTTCGTCACCGGCGGCGTTCGCGCCGAGCGGATTGCGCGCCAGGCGCTTGCGGGGAACCCCGATGCGTTTGCGCTCCGACCGGATTTTGCCGCCGACACGGTGACCTCAGCGAATCCGAAGATTGGGGCCGCATGGTTTGTTCGCGAGTCGAACGGCACGTTCACGAAGCTGCGAGTTTCTGCCGGGACCGGCATCCGCCCGCCCGATGCGTTCGAGATCGCCTTTACCGATAATCCGTCGCTTCGGCCCGAGCGCAGCCGCAGTTTCGAGACAGGGATCGATCAGGCCCTGGCCGGAGGACGTGTGTCGCTCGAAGCCACCGCGTTCTTCAATCACTACGACGATCTGATCGTCGCAGTCGGATCCTTCAGCCGCTCGAGCCACTATCGCACCGACAATATTTCCAACGCGCAGACCCGGGGTGTGGAGCTCACCGGAAACGCGCGCGCAAGAGTCACGCTGGGCCTCCCTGTCGACCTCGATTTTCGAGGGTCAGTGACGTTCCTCGGCACGGAGATTCTGCCGGTTGATGGAGATTCTGCCGCGCCATCGCCATTCGAACCGGGAGACCGCCTCCTGCGCCGTCCAGCGCGACAGGTGTCAACCGAGTTGCGGGTCAACGTTGGCCGTCTGTCCGGGTTCGTCATCGCAGGAGGGCGCAGCCGCACGCGCGATGTCGATCCGTCATTCGGCACGTTCGGCGGGCTCTTCGACTCGGCCGGCTACGCCGTGGTCCACACCGGCGTCAACTGGCGAGCGCCCCGCGGCATCGACGTGTTCGCGCGCGTTACGAACCTGTTCGACCGGCACTACGAAGAAGTGCTCGGTTTTCCAGCGCTCGGCCGCGGGGTGATGGCAGGGATTCGGGTTGCTGCGGGCCGCTGACGTTCACTTCGGCTATCGACCGGGGACGCCGATCCTGCGCGGCGTCTCGGTCAACGTACAGCCAGGCGCCCTGATGGGCATCCTGGGGCCGAATGGTTCGGGGAAGAGCACGCTTCTGCGGATTCTTGCGGGCATTCTTCGGCCATCGCGCGGCAGCGTCACGCTTGACGAGGTCAACCTCGATCGAATCGCGCGCAAGACGGTGGCGCGACGAATCGCGATGGTGCCGCAGGAGACGCACCTCGCATTCGATTACACCGTCCTCGAAGTGGCGTTGATGGGTCGATATCCGCACCTCGCGGCGTTCGAGATCGAAGGACCGGCGGATTTCGACCTCGCACGTAACGCGCTTCGCGCCACCGGCACCCTGTCGCTCGCGGATCGGTCATTTGCCACCCTCAGCGGCGGCGAAAAGCAACGCGTAATCATCGCCGCCGCCCTCGCGCAAATCGCCACACCTGGCAGCGTCACTCACCCACTGCTGCTGCTCGATGAACCGACGACAGCGCTCGATGTCGGTTACGTCCTCGAGACGGCGGAGTTGTTGCGTCGTTTGCAGCGAGATCACCCGCTCGCGATCGTCGTCTGCACGCACGATCTCAATTTCGCTGCAGGACTGTGCGATTCGCTCGTGCTGTTGAAGGACGGTGAGATTGGTGCAGCCGGCGCGACTGATGCGGTCCTCACGCCGGAAAATATCCGCGCCGTGTACGGAGTCGATGCTGAGGTCCGACATCACGACTCGGCCGGTCACCTCGTCGTGGTGCCGGTTGCACGGGCTGCGACTCCGCTGCCATGACAGCCGGCATCCGGCGTCGCGTCGTGCTGGCGATCGGTGCGTTTGGCGCCCTCGCTGCCGGCACAATCATCGTGGCGCCGCTCATCGGCTCAACGCCCGTCGATCTGCGGCGTGCGCTCGATCGCAGCATCCCGTTCGGCGAAAACGTTGACGCGCAGATCCTGCTGATCGCCAGGCTGCCCCGCACGCTGGCCGGGGCGCTCGTCGGCGCAGCGCTCGCGTCGGCTGGCGTGGTATTTCAGGGGTTGTTGCGCAATCCGCTCGCCACACCCTTCACGCTTGGGGTCTCGGCCGGTGCGGCGCTTGGCGCCATGCTCGCGATCACATTCAACTGGTCTTTCGCCGTCTTCGGAATGTCAACGGTTCCCCTCGCGAGCTTTGCCGGATCGATTGGTGCCGTGGCGATTGTTTACGCACTCGCTCGCGCCAGGCATTCGGGCCTGTCGACCGAGGTACTGCTCCTCGCGGGGGTCACGATGAACGCGTTCTTCTCAGCGCTCATTCTTTTCGTTCAATACTTTGCCGATTTTTCTGAGACCTACCGCACGCTGCGATGGCTCATGGGGGATCTCGACGTCAGCAGCTACGAGCCGCTGGTGACGGCCACCCCGTTGATCCTCGGCGCGTTCGTCGTATTCGCGTGGCTTGCCCGTCCGCTCAACGTCCTCAGCCTCGGACCGGACGGCGCGGCAACCCGAGGTGTGGATGTCGCGCGGGTGCAGCGATCGGCGTTCGTGAGCGGCTCGCTGGTGACCGGGGCCGCGGTGTCAGTCGCCGGCCCGATTGGATTCGTCGGCATCATCATCCCCCATCTCGTGCGGCTCCTGGTGGGTCCCGATCACCGGGTGGTACTCCCCGCGTCAGCGCTGTTTGGCGCGGCATTTCTCGTGGGCTGCGACGTGCTCGCCCGCACGCTGCTCTCGCCGCTCGAGCTGCCCGTCGGCGTCATCACCGCGCTCATCGGAGGCCCGTTCTTTTTATGGTTATTAGTGAAGAGGTCCTAACTCTGGGTTACTCGAGCTTTCCGTCATCTTTTCTTAATGCTCGCGGGGCCCCACCCCCACTCGCTCTCGCTCGGCGGCGGCGCGCCGCGCCGCTTCCCTCCGGCGCCTCGCTCGGGCCGCAGGCGCTTTGGCCACTACCGCTGCTGGTGGGCGTCTTCCTTCTCTCTTGCCTGTCTCTCGCCGCTGGCCAGTCACCGCGGCCGCAGCGAATCGTCTCCGTCATTCCTGCGGTCACCGAGATGCTGTTCGCGATCGGCGCCGGCAATCAGGTCGTCGGGGTCAGCAGTTTCGATCACTACCCGCCAGCCGTTGAAAAACTGGCACGCGTCGGCGCGTTGCTCGACCCCGATCTCGAGCGCATATTGGCGCTTCGTCCCGATCTCGTCGTCGTGTATCACAGCCAGGTCGATCTGAAACAGCAGCTCGCTCGAAGCAAGATACCGATATTTGACTACTCGCATGCGGGCCTTCCGGATGTCACGCGAACGCTTCGCCAGCTCGGTGCGGCGGTCGGGCAGGCGCCGGAGGCGGACCGGCTGGCCGCGTCCATCGAACACGCGCTCGACGGTATTCGCAAACGTGTGGGCGGCGATCCCAAGCCGCGCGTCCTCGTGGTCTTCGGCCGGGAGTCGGGAGCCCTCCGCGGGATCTACGCGAGCGGCGGTGTCGGGTTTCTGCACGACATGCTCACCGCAGCTGGCGGGACCAACGTGCTTGCCGATGTGAAGCAGCAGTCGATGCAGGCCACCACCGAGTTAATCCTGTCGCGGCGTCCGGATGTGATTGTGGAACTCCGGGGAACGCAGGCCACCGAGGAGGAAATCACCGCGATGCGCGCAGATTGGAATGTCCTGAAATCGGTGCCGGCGGTGGCACGCGGCCGCGTGTCCGTCATTGCTGACGAACGGGTCGTCGTGCCGGGACCGCGGGTCGCTGAAGGAACAGAGTTGCTCGCCAGAGCAATCCATCCCGAGGCCTTTCGATGAAGGTGCTGTTGTCCTGGAGCAGCGGTAAAGACAGCGCGTGGACCCTCCATGTTCTGCGACAGCAAGGGATCGCGCCAGCGGCGCTGCTGACGTCGATCAATGAGACAGCCGACCGCGTCGCGATGCATGGTGTTCGTCACAGCGTCCTGCTCGCCCAGGCACGCGAAGCCGGCCTGCCGCTGATGCTCGTACAGCTCCCCGATCCCTGCGCAAATGACGTCTACGAACGACGAATGGCAACGGTGGTGGCAGGTGCCAGAGAAGAAGGATTCACGCACGTCGCGTTCGGCGATCTCTTCCTGGAGGATGTCCGACGATACCGTGAGGACCGGCTCGCTGGCACCGGACTGACGGCGATGTTTCCTTTGTGGGGCAAGCCGACTCGCAATCTCGGACGCGAGATGATTCAGGGCGGCCTCGAAGCGCACTTGACCTGCATCGACACACGCGTCCTGCCTGCATCATTCGCGGGCAAGACCTACGATGAGAACTTGCTGCGGGAACTCCCCGACGATGTGGACCCCTGCGGCGAACGCGGCGAGTTTCACACCTGCGCCGTCGCCGGTCCGATGTTCGCCCGTCGAATAGATGTCACCCCGGGTGAAACCGTGCGGCGCGACGTGTTCGTATTCTCCGATCTGTTGCCGACAGGCCCGTAAGAGGCGGCGCGGTTCACGCGGCGAATTCAACCGCAACCGGTTTCGGAATCAAACCCCGCTCGAACGCCTCCGCCATCAATCGCTCCAGACCCAACCGGCCCCGCTCGCCGTACTCCAGCGTCAGGTCGTTGACGTACATGCCAACGAACCTGTCCGTTCGATCCCGATCGAGCCCGCGTCCGAATTGCAGCGCGTACTCGACTGCTTCGGGCCGGTGCGACAACGCGTAGGCGATGCTGTCGTGAAGCAGACGCGACACGCGCGCGATCATCTCGGCACCCAGGTCACGCCGGATGATGTTTCCGCCAAGCGGCAGGGGCAGCCCACCGGTTTTCTCTGCCCACCACTCGCCCAGATCCACGACCTTTCGCAGCCCCTCATCCGAGTACGTCAGTTGCCCTTCGTGGATAAGCAGGCCGGCATCCGCCTTGCCAGTCAGCACGGCCTCCTGAATTTGATCGAATGGAACGACGACGTAGTCGAATGCGGGTTCGTAGAGACGAAGCGTCAGATAGGCGGTCGTGAGCGTCCCGGGTATGGCGATCCGGTTTCCCCGCACTGACCTGACCCCGTCCTGGCGCGCCACGACAATCGGTCCATACCGATCGCCCATGCTGGCGCCGTGCGGAAGCAGGGCGTATTTGTCCACGAGGTGCGCGTAGGCGTGGAAGGAGACGGCCGTGACTTCGTATTTGCCTTCGAACGCCGCGCGGTTCAACGTTTCGATGTCGGCCAGCACTTGCTCGACAACTATCCCTCCGGTATCTACCGCACCGCTCGCCAGCCCGAAGAACATGAAGGCATCGTCGGAATCGGGACTGTGCGCAACGGTGATTCGCTGTTGAGACATCACGGTTCAGTATACTTGCGCGTCCGCCTCGCATGAGCGATACGCACGTTGCCGCGCTTTTCTTTCTTCAGCTCGCGGTCATCCTGATCGTCTGTCGAGGCCTTGGCTGGGTCGCCGCAAAAGTCAGGCAGCCACAGGTTGTTGGTGAGATGGTCGCGGGGTTCCTCATGGGCCCTTCGTTTTTTGGATGGCTGTTGCCGGCGCTTCAGGCTCAGCTCTTCCCGCCACAACATTTCCGGATTCTCTTCGTCGTCAGTCAGCTCGGACTCGTGCTTTTCATGTTCTGCGTCGGCCTCGAGTTCCGTCCGGATCTGCTGTTGAAACAGGGCCGGCGCGCCGCCGCCGTATCGAGCGCAGGGATCCTTGTACCGTTTGCGCTGGGCGGATACCTCGCGACCGTGCTCTTCAAAAGCCCGGACTTTTTCGGAGAAGGCGTGCAACTCTTTCACGCGGTGCTGTTTCTCGGTGCCGCGATGGCCATCACCGCATTCCCGATGCTTGCACGGATCATCCACGAGAGAGGAATCGCCGGAACCGAGCTTGGCACGCTGACGCTGGCGGCCGGCGCCATGGACGATGCAGCAGCATGGATCATCCTTGCCGTTGTCGTCGGGAGCTTCACGGGCAGCCAGGCCGTCGCGATTGGAGCGGCTGCTGGAGGACTCTTCTATGTGGCTGCTGTCGTGTTCGTCGCGCGGCCGCTGCTCCGTCGCCTCAATGACGCCGCCGAACGGCAGGGCGTGGTGGCCCCGTGGATGCTGGCGTCAACACTTGCTGCGGTGACCTTCGCGGCGTGGTTTACCGACACCGTCGGCATCTATGCCGTATTTGGCGCGTTCGTGCTTGGCGCCGCGACACCACGCGGACTGCTATCGCGAGAACTGCGGCGGCTGGTCGAACCCGTGACGGCGGCCCTGCTCGTGCCTCTGTTCTTCGTCTACACGGGACTGAATTCCCGACTCGATCTCGTCAACTCCACCTGGCTGTGGATTGTCACGGTGCTGGTGTTCGTCGCGGCCTGCGCAGGAAAGGGCGTGGCATGTTGGGCAGCCGCTCGTTTGACGGGAGCCGGCCAGCGCGAGGCCCTTGGTGTCGCGACGCTGATGAACGCCCGCGGAATGATGGAGCTCATTCTCGTCAACATCGGGCTGCAACACCGATTGATCACGCCGACGCTCTTCACCATCCTCGTGTTGATGACGATCGCGACGACGTTGATGGCGGGACCGTTGTTCTCGCTGTTGTATGGCCGGGAGACGAATGTGTCTCGAGCGGAAGCAGCGGCTGAAGGAATCCGCTAACGAGCGATCAGGAGCCCACTGCTCTCGCCGTGTCACGCTGGCGCAAGCTGTTGACGACCCTCGTGACGCGCGCCACCGCAACCTCGATGTCCGCTTCGCTCGTCCAGCGGCCGAGACCGAATCGTATCGACGCACCGGCACGCTCGCCAACCGCGCCAATCGCCTCGAGGACATGCGACGGTTTCTGGCTTCCAGAGCTGCACGCCGAACCGGTCGATACGGCAATGTCGCCAAGGGCCATCAGCAAGGACTCGCCATCCACATCGTCGAAGCTCACGTGGAGGTTGTGAGGCAGCCGATGTGACGATGAACCGTTGAGGCGGATGCCGTCGATGTTGCGCCGAAGCCCTTCGAGCAACCGATCGCGAAGCGACGCCAGACGGGTGCTCTCTTCTCCCATTTCCGTCCGGCAGAGATCGACGGCCGCTCCCAGGCCAACAATGCCCGGAACGTTGAGCGTGCCCGATCGCAGGCCGTTCTCGTGGCCGCCACCGTCAATCATGCATTCGAGCTGGAGGCGAGGACGCCTGCGCCGCACGTACAGCGCGCCCGCGCCTTTTGGACCGTAGCACTTGTGGCCGGTCAGGGAGAGGAGGTCCACGCCGAGCGCCTCGACATCGAGCGGGATCTTTCCCGCAGCCTGGGCCGCATCGGTGTGCAACAGCGCACCGGAGGATTTGACGATCGCCGAAACTTCCGCCAAGGGTTGAATGACGCCGACCTCGTTGTTCGCGGCCATCACCGTTACCAGCACGGTGCGGTCGTTGATGGACCGGCGCAACTGGTCCAGATCGACGAACCCCTCCGGCGATACGCCGAGCACCGTCAGCTTCCAGCCTTCCTGTTCGAGACGCCGGCACGAGTCGAGAACGGATTTGTGCTCGGTGGCGACCGTAATCACGTGGTCACCGCGCTCACGCAAGGCTTTGGCGCAGCCCTTGATCGCCAGATTGTTGGATTCGGTTGCGCCGCTCGTGAAGATGATTTCGCCGGGGGAAGCGTTGATCAACGTTGCGATGCGGCGACGCGCCGCGTCCACGGCTTCCTGCGCCTCCCACCCAAACGCGTGCTGACGCGATGCCGCATTGCCGAACCGCTCGGTGAAATACGGCAGCATCTCCTGAAGCACGCGCGGATCGACCGGCGTGGTCGCGTGATAGTCGAGATAGATGGGTTTCGCCAACGAATCCTCAGCGCGAGCGCGCCTGCCCCGAGCCCAGTCGAGGGGCCTGCCCCGAGCCCAGTCGAGGGGCCTCCCCCGAGCCCAGTCGAGGGGCGCCGATGGTCACATGCAGCGGGTCGCCCGGCGCGTCGGTGATTGGCGCCTCCGAGGCCACCTCCTGGAGCGAACAGGTGGCCAGCGCGGCAAGGATGCGATCCTTGATACGCCAGAGCGGATCCCGCACGCTGCATTTCGCGTATTGGCCGCAGTTCTCGGACTCGGTCGAACAGGCGGTCACCGTAAGCGGCCCATCGATCGCCTGGATGATGTCGGCGACGGAAATCGCTGCAGATGGTTTCGAGAGACGGTACCCACCCCGCGTGCCCTGATGCGACGTCAGCAGGCCGCGCCGCGCAAGCCGCTGAAGCACTTTGGCCATCAGCTCGACGGGGATGTCGTACTGCTCCGCGATTTCACGCGCGCTGGCCGAGGCGGCATCCGGCCGGATCGCGAGATGCTTCATCGCCATCAACGCATAATCGGCCTTTTTTGACAGGCGCAGCATAAGCCCTCGCTTACCACAATCCTAACTGCAGCTTTGCAGCGTCCGACATCCGATCCTTCGTCCACGCCGGCTCCCACACAACATCCACCTTCGCGTCGGTGACTCCCGGAACAGCGCTCACCTTTCTGGCGACTTCGACTGGCAGCGACTGCGCGGCCGGGCAACCAGGAGCGGTCAGCGTCATGCGCACAGCCGCAACACCGGCTGCATCGACGAACACGTCATAGATCAGCCCCAGCTCGTAGATGTTGACCGGAATCTCCGGATCGTAGACGGTCCTGATCGCCTCGACGATGGCGGGCTTCAAGGCATCGGTCCTGGAGGCATCGGGCACGAGGCCGGCCGTATCCCCCGTCGCCGTCGGCGTTTCCGGAGCGGGCGTCGGTGCCATTTGCAGCGGCTTCATTCGGTGCTCGCCTCTTCTTCGCGATCCAGCGCGGCTTTCAGCGTGTGCCAGGCGAGACTGGCGCATTTCACGCGCACGGGAAACTCTCTGACGCCGGCAAGCACCGACAACTTTCCAAGGTCCTCCACGCTCCGATCGGACGGCGTGGTCACCATGCGGCGAAAGCGATCGAACAAGTCGCGCACTTCCGCGATCGATCGCCCCTTGACCGCATCCGTCATCAGCGACGCTGATGCCTTGGAGATCGCACAGCCCGAACCTTGAAACGCGATGTCGGCGATCCGATCTCCCTCGACGTTCAGGAACAGGTTGAGGCGGTCGCCGCAGAGCGGGTTGAAACCTTCGGCGTGATGACTTGGCGTGTCGAGCACGCGAAAGTTCCTCGGCCGCTTGTTATGGTCGAGAATCACTTCCTGATACAGATCGTTCAGGTCGGCGGTCACGCGAACACCTCGCGGACGCGCCGAAGCGCGCGCCCCAGCGCGTCGATCTCCGCGCGCGTGTTGTACATCGCCAACGATGCCCGCGCCGTTGCCGGCACGCCAAACCGCTCCATCACGGGCTGCGCGCAATGATGGCCGGTTCGGATCGCGACTCCTTCGCGATCCACAATCGTCCCGATATCGTGCGGGTGAACGTCGTTCATCACGAACGACAGGACACTCGCCTTGTGTCGCGCTGTCCCGATCAGTCGTACACCGGGGATCTCCGAAACCACCGCCGTGGCATAGGTCAGCAGCTCGTGTTCGTGCTGCGCGATGGCCGGCAATCCGACCGCCTGGATGTAATCCAGTGCCGACGCGAGGCCAATGGCGCCGGCGATGTCTGGCGTGCCGGCCTCGAACTTGTGCGGCAGGTCGTTCCACGTCGATCGTTCGAAGGTGACCGAGCGGATCATGTCCCCGCCGCCGAGGAACGGCGGAAGCGCCTCGAGCAGCGAGGCCTTCCCGTAAAGCACGCCAATCCCCGTGGGTCCGTAGAGCTTGTGCCCGGTGGCGACGTAGAAGTCGCAGTCGAGTGCACTCACGTCAACCGGCATGTGATACGCCGCCTGCGAACCGTCCACGAGCACGGCTGCGCCCTGCGCGTGCGCCAGCCTCACAATCTCTTCGATCGGATTGATGGTGCCGAGTGCATTCGACATGTGCGCGACTGCCACGATACGCGTTCGCGGCCCGATCATGGCTTCCAGCTCGTCGAGCAGCAGTTCACCGCTGTCGTCGATCGGTGCGACTCTCAGACGCGCGCCGGTGCGCGAGCACATCAGCTGCCACGGAACGATGTTCGAGTGGTGCTCCATCGCGGTGATGAGCACCTCGTCGCCGTCGCGAACTCGCGCGGCGCCAAACGAGTACGCCACGAGATTGATCCCCTCGGTAGAGTTCCGCGTGAAGACGATCTCCCGGATGCTCGACGCGTGGAAAAATGCTCGGATCGTTTCGCGGGCGGCCTCGAACGCGTCGGTGGCCTCCTGACTGAGGAGATGCACGCCGCGATGCACGTTCGCGTTCTGGCCCGTGTAGTACGCCGTGAGCGCGTCGAGAACCTGCTGCGGCTTTTGCGTGGTGGCGGCGTTATCGAGGTAAACGAGGGGCTTGCCGTGGACCTGGCGGCGCAGGATTGGGAAGTCCGCGCGCACGCGCGCGACATCCAGCACTGCTCCGCTCACGGCAATTGGCGTCATCCCGCATCCGCCTCGGCGAGATCCTTCGCAAGCTGCGCGTACAACTCGCCCTCGAGCGCGCCCCGCAACGCGTCAATCCGCACGCGGTCGAGAATCTCGCCGGCAAACGCATGAATCAGCATGTCGCGGGCCTCTTCGAAGGTCAGGCCGCGCGCCCGCAGGTAAAAGAGCGCGTCGTCGTCTATTTGACCGATTGCCGCGCCATGGGTGCACTTCACATCGTCGGCAAAGATCTCCAACTGAGGCTTCGTATTAATCGACGCGCTGTCGGAGAGAAGCAGCGCACGGTTTGTCTGCTTCGCGTCGGTCTTTTGCGCGTCGGGACGGACGATGATCTTGCCGTTGAATACGGCTCGGGCACGGCCGCCAAGGATTCCCTTGTAGATCTCGTGGCTCGGGCAATGCGCCTTGGCGTGCTCGATCGTCGTGTGGTTATCGACCAGTCGATCGCCGTCAGCGAGATACAACCCGTTCAGCGTGCACTCCGCCCCTTCGCCGTCGAGGATCGACACCACGTCATTGCGCACGATCCTTCCGCCCAAGGTGAAGGAGTGCGACGAAAACGACGCACTCCGCAGCGCATGGACGTGCATGCTGGCGATATGGAACGCCTCGCGACTCTCCTCCTGCACCTTGTAGTGATCGACGACCGCGTTTTCACCAACGAACACCTCGGTCACCGCGTTCGAAAAATAGGCGCCGCCGGTGCCGACGTAGGTTTCGACGATGCGCACTTGTGAGTTGCTGCCAACGACCAGCAGGAGCCTGGGATGCTGGATTGATGGATGCCCACCGCTACGCCCCGTCGAAACGAACATCACCTGCAGCGGTTGCTCCAGGATCGTTCCGTCAGACACATGCACGAACGCCCCGTCGTCAATTCGCGCGGTGTTGAGGGCGTCGAACGCCCGGGCGCCGACATCCGCCAATTGGCCGAGGTACCGCTGAACGATCTCGCTCTCCGCTTCCAGTTCACTGTTGATGGACCGCGCCAGCGATCCAGCGCGCACGCCGCCCGGCAGTTTGTGAGTGCGCGACAGCTCGGGTCGAAACCGGCCGTTGACGACCACGAGCCGGTAGGGTGCGTCGGCATAGAGCAGCGCGCCCAGCTGCTGCTCGCTGAGCGGCGCGTCGGTGTCAGCCGGACGGAAATCCGTGTTCGCAATCGGGGCGATGTTCGTGAATCGCCACTCTTCGTCTCGAACGGTCGGAAATCCGACGGCGCTGAACCGTGAGGCCCCCCGCTCGCGCAGATCCTGCAGCCAGCGTGGGCCACTCTGCGGCCGGGCGGACGCCAGCCAGGGATGCAGTGTCTCGGTCGCTTGGGAAGGGATCATCGTCAGACTGTCGCCTCGAGCCAGACGTAGCCGCGCTTTTCGAGTTCCAACGCCAGGTCCTTCTCGCCGGACTTCACGATGCGGCCACCGCTCAGCACGTGCACGTAGTCGGGCACGATGTAGTCGAGCAGCCGCTGATAGTGGGTCACGACGATGATGGCTCGGTCGGGACTGCGCATGGCGTTGACCCCTGACGCCACCGTCTTGAGGGCATCGATGTCCAGGCCGGAGTCGGTCTCATCGAGAATGGCCAGTCGCGGTTCGAGCAGCGCCATCTGGAAGATCTCGTTGCGCTTCTTCTCGCCCCCTGAGAAACCCTCGTTGACGGCACGACTCAGCATTCCCTGATCGATGTCGAGCAGCGACGCCTTTTCTTTGATGAGCTGCATGAACTCCATCGCGTCCAGTTCGGGCTGGCCGAGATGCTTGCGTTTCGCGTTGAGTGCGGCCTTCAGAAAGTAGGCGTTGTTGAC
This sequence comes from Vicinamibacterales bacterium, assembly GCA_049642465.1. GTDB lineage: Bacteria > Acidobacteriota > Vicinamibacteria > Vicinamibacterales > 2-12-FULL-66-21 > CAWDPQ01. Next base: position 28,071 of record JBAROV010000123.1, on the reverse strand, counting down.
GCCGGGAATCTCGACCGGATACTGAAAAGCCATGAACACGCCTTCGCGTGCCCGTTCGTCCGGGTCCATGGCGAGCAGATCGCGTCCTTCGTAGGTCACCGACCCCTCGGTCACCTGGTACGCAGGATGCCCGGCGAGCGCTCGCGCGAGCGTGCTCTTGCCCGATCCGTTGGGACCCATGATCGCGTGGACTTCCCCCGCGTCAACGTGCAGATCGACGCCGCGGAGAATCTCTTGGCCTTCGGCCGTGACTTTCAGATTCTTGATATCAAGCATAGCCATTAACCTACGGAGCCCTCGAGACTGACACTCAGGAGCTTCTGTGCTTCAACCGCAAACTCCATCGGCAGCTCGCGGAATACTTCCTTACAAAAACCGCTCACGATCATGTTGATCGCGTCCTCCAGCGCCAGTCCGCGCTGACGAAGATAGAAGATCTGGTCCTCGCCAATCCTCGACGTCGAGGCTTCGTGCTCTACCCGCGCAGACGTGTTCTTGATCTCGAGATACGGGAATGTATGAGCGCCACACTTGTCGCCAATCAGCAGCGAGTCGCACTGGGAATAGTTGCGTGCGTGTGTGGCGTTCTTGCCCACCCTCACGAGACCGCGGTAGGTGTTCTGGCCGTGGCCAGCCGAGATCCCCTTGGACACAATCGTGCTCCGCGTGTTCTTTCCAAGGTGGATCATCTTGGTGCCGGTATCGGCCTGCTGCCAGTTGTTCGTCGTCGCGACCGAGTAGAACTCGCCGATCGAGCCGTCCCCCTGGAGGATGCAGCCCGGATACTTCCAGGTGATCGCCGAGCCCGTTTCCACCTGCGTCCACGTGATCTTCGAGCCGCGGCCGGCGCACAGGCCGCGTTTGGTCACGAAGTTGTAGATGCCTCCCTTGCCGTCCTTGTCGCCGGGATACCAGTTCTGAATCGTCGAGTACTTGATGGTCGCTCCATCGTGCGCGACGAGCTCGACGACGGCGGCGTGCAGCTGGTTTTCGTCGCGCATCGGCGCCGTGCAGCCCTCGAGATAACTGACGTACGAGCCCTCGTCGGCAACGATCAGCGTCCGTTCGAACTGTCCGGTGTCACGTGCGTTGATCCGGAAGTAGGTGGACAGTTCCATCGGGCACTTCACACCCTTGGGGATGTAGACGAACGATCCGTCGCTGAACACGGCCGAGTTCAGCGTCGCGAAGAAGTTGTCCGTGTAGGGCACAACCGAGCCGAGATACTTCTTCACCAGCTCGGGATGCTCGCGGACGGCTTCTGAAAACGACATGAAGATGATGCCGACCGAGGCGAGCTTCTCGCGAAACGTCGTGGCGACCGAAACGCTGTCGAAGACCGCGTCGACGGCCACGCCGGAGAACAGCTTCTGCTCCTCGAGAGGAATCCCCAGCTTGTCGAATGTCCGTCTGACCTCCGGGTCGACCTCGTCCAGGCTGTTCAGCGACTTCTTCTTCTTCGGCGCCGAGTAATACACGATGTCCTGGTAGTTGATCGGGTCGTACTTGACGTTCTGCCAGGTTGGCTCCTTCATCGTGAGCCACACCCGGTAGGCTTTCAGGCGCCACTCGAGCAGCCACTCCGGCTCTCCCTTCTTCGCGGAGATCATCCGGATGACGTCTTCGTTCAGCCCTTTCGGAATCGTTTCGGTTTCGATGTCGGTGTAGAAGCCGTACTTGTATTCGCGTGTCGCGAGTTGTTCGATGGTTTCAGTGGCAGTGGACATGAGAAACTCTCAGATGCCGCAAGCCCGGCCCAGGCGCGGCTAACCAGCGGCAGCACCAAGGGCCGCCGCGACTCACACACTAAACGACGTCCCGCATCCGCAGCTCGACTTCGCGTTCGGGTTACTGAAAATGAATCCCTTGCTGACGAGGCTCGTGTCGTAGTCGAGCGTCGTCCCGTCGATGAATCGAAAGCTCTTGGGATCGATGAACACCTTCGATCCTTCGGGTCCGTCGAACACGTGGTCGCCGTCGCGCGGTGCCGCTTCCCAGGCAAAGGTATAGCTCAGCCCGGAGCAGCCCCCCGCTTTGATCCCGATGCGCAGGCCTCCGGCGGGAATACCGTGGCGCTCGGTCATCTTCTTGATGAGCTTCCCCGCGTTCTCGCTGATTTGCACCATATCTCCAAGGCCCAGGCGAACTAGGACCAGAACAGTCCTATATTAGTCCCTGCGCTTTGTGGGATCAACCGGCTTCGAGCTTCCAGCTCCACCTAGCAGCTCCTGTTCCTGCCGTGTGGTGGCGGGAAGCTGGCAGCTGGAAGCGGTAAACTTTCTCACACGTGGACACCGTTGCCGTCTCTCCCCTGGTTATTGGGGTGGCCATCGGCCTGGCTATCAGCGGCCTGATGTGGATTGGCCTCCAAGCCACCAGAGTCTCGGAGCTTCGACGCGCACTCACCCAACGCGAAACGAGCTTTGCGCAGTTGCAGCAGGACCTCGCGGCGGCGCGTCAGGAGTGCGCCAGGGCGGGTGCGGAAATCGACGCCGCCCGGCAGGCTTCAACCGAGAAGCTGGCGATGCTGCAAACGGCCGAAGCGAAGCTGCGAGAAGCGTTTGCGGCCCTCTCGTCGGAGGCGCTCAAGAACAACAACGAGGCGTTTCTGCAGCTCGCACGAGCCTCACTTGGCGAATTGCAGCGCACGGCGGCGCTGGACCTCGACGGGCGGCAGAAGACGATCGAAACGATCGTGCAACCGCTCAAGGAGTCGCTGACCAAGGTTGACGCCAAGCTGCAGGAAGTGGAGCGGGGACGGGTGTCGGCTCAGGCCCAACTGTCAGAACAAATCCGGTCGCTTACCAACGCGCAGCAAGTGCTCCATGCCGAAACCAGCCGGTTGTCGCGTGCGCTCCGATCCCCAAACGTGCGCGGGCAATGGGGAGAACTTCAGCTCCGACGTGTCCTGGAGAGCGCTGGAATGATTCAGGGCAGCCACTACGAGATGAAGGAGTCGGTCATCGGCGAGGACGGCCGATTGACACCCGACGTCCTCGTGAAACTGCCAGGCGGCAAAAACGTGGTGGTTGACGCGAAAGTGCCCCTGACGGCGTTTCTGGACGCATCGGAATGCCAGGATGATGACGCTCGCGAGGCGAAGCTGCGGGAACACGCGCGTCAGCTGAAGGAGCATGTGAACCGGCTCGCGGGGAAGTCCTATTGGGCACACTTTCAGCCGGCGCCAGACATCGTGGTGATGTTCGTGCCGGGCGAGCCTCTCCTGACCTCGGCCCTGCAATCCGATCCGTCGCTGCTCGAGTTCAGCATGAACCGTGGCGTAATGCTCGCGAGTCCGTTGACGCTCATCGCGCTCCTCCGGGCCATCGCGTATGGGTGGCAGCAGGAGACGGTTGCGAGGAACGCTCAGGAGATCAGTGAACTGGGGCGAAACCTCTACGATCGGATCGCAAAGCTGGCCGAGCACTTTGAGAATGTCGGCCGCAGCCTGGCCAAATCAGTCGAGGCTTATAACAACGCGGTCGGAACACTCGAAAGCCGGGTGCTGGTCACGGCGCGCAGGCTGAAAGACAAGGGCGTCACCGCGGCGGAGGAGTTTCCGGAACTCGAGACCGTCGATCACACACCGCGTCCGCTGGGTGCCCCCGAGTTGGTCGGGTTGTTTGACGATCAGACGGTGGACGGTGTCGTGATCAAAGACTGAGGGGTCAGATCTGACCCTCACCGAATGACGGCCGTCAGCGTCACGTTCGATCGGATTTCAATTTCTCCGGGCGCAACCGGCGGCTCTCCGGACATCACCCGCATGCCTTCCTGCTGCATCATGGCAATCCGCGGTTGCGGAGCGATGGGCATCGTCCGTTCTTCTTCGATCCGCAGGATCCGTTCAACCTTGACGCCGGCGCCCGCAACCGCAGCATCGGCGCGGGCGCGTGCATCGGCCACTGCCAGCCGCAGCGCCTCCCGTTCGGCTCCGTCGCGATCCTTCACGTCGAAGCGCACCCCCGATACATTCGTGGCGCCCGCGCTGACCGAGCCCTCGAGGATCGACCCGAGACGCGGCAGGTCGTCCACACGGACTTCGACGGCGTTCCGGGCCAGGTAGCCACGTAACGTCTGCCGGTTGTTGGCGTAGTCGAACTCAGGCTGCAAGTCCAGACCGACGGTGCGAATCGCATCCGCCGGCAAGGCCGCCGCCTTGAGTTTTCCCATGACCGCCGACATTGCGTCGGCATTCAGCTTCTGGGCTTCGCCCGGCGTCCGCGCGCGCGATTCGGCCGCGATCGTCACCCACGCACGATCCGGCGCCCGCTTCACCACCGCCTGTCCATGAGTTACCACGACCGGACCGTCAGTGGCAGCGGTGGTCTGAGCCGTCACCAGCGTCGGCAATGAGAGACAAAGCATGCAAAGCAAAGTACGCATGGTTCTAGGGTATTACGACGAGCATGCGACGCGGAACCCGATCCCGTACGAATATGTGTCGGGCGGCACCTTATGACGATGGCTGCAGGAGAGCATTCGGACGTCGACGACGAGCCATCCGCCACCGCGCACAATTCGCAGATGACCTTCTCGCGGACCAGTCGGGTTCTTCTCCGGCGAGGTCGTGTAATACGCCGGGTCGTACCAGTCGTGCACCCATTCCCAGACGTTGCCAATCACGTCGAACAGCCCGTACCCATTCGGCGGATAGGCACCACACGGGGTGGTGCCACGAGCAGGTCTCTGGGCCGGATCGGTCAGGAAGTTCGCGAGGTTGCGATCGAGTCGCTCCCCCCAGGGATACCGCTTTCCGTCGAGACCGCCCCGCGCAGCTTTCTCCCACTCGGCTTCGGTAGGCAGCCGAATGGCTCGCCCGGTTTTTCCTGAAAGCCACGCGCAATAAGCCACCGCATCGTCCCATCTGATGAGGGTGACGGGGTGATCGAGACGATCGCGCGGAGGCTCGGTTTCGGTCCAGATATAAGGCTGACCCGCGCTGCGGAACATCTGCTCGCGGTCCTTCGCTCCGGCCGTGACCACGATTGGCAGCTCATAAATAGCCGGCGGGCGATGACCCGTCTCCTTGACGAACCTGGCGTATTCGGCGTTTGTCACGGGGTAAACGCCAAGCAGGAACTCGTCCACATAGACGAGGTGAGGCGGCCGTTCGTCATCTTCCGCATCGGCTGAACCCATCATGAAATTGCCTGCGGGGATGCGGGCGAATTCCGGTAGCAGGTCAGCAGACGTCATCAGATCGCGTCACAGGATAGCGCAGGAGGCGACGCTTTCGGGCTAGACTCCTTAGAAGACCGCTTGATCGGTCCTTTGATCGTATGAAACTCGAACCGTTTGCACTCGAGCGCCTGCAGTCAATCTGGGAACATCGTGTTGCCTGGAACATTTCCGAGAGCGGCGTGCACCCGCTCAAGGTCGATGAACTCGCCGACCGGCAGGAGGATCGAGATGCGCTACTCGAGCAACACCTCGCCTACACCCAAACGAATGGCACGGTAGAGCTCCGCAGCGCCATTGCGAATCTCTACGACGGCGCAACCGCGGACCACGTCCAGGTCACCAATGGAGGATCCGAGGCCAATTTCATCTCGCTCCTGCGGCTTGTGGAAGCGGGCGACGAGATCGTGGTCATGTCGCCGAACTACATGCAAATTGCCGGCGCGGCACGGGCGTTGGGCGCAAACGTTCGCAGCTGGCCTTTGATCCCGACGGAGGCGGGTGCGGGAGAGCGCGCTCGCTGGCGTCCCGATCTTGCAGGACTCGAGTCGATGGCCACGCGCAAGACGAAGGCGATTGTCATCTGCAATCCCAACAACCCGACGGGCGCGCGCCTGGTGGCGGAGGAACTCGACGCGATTTGCGCGGTTGCGAAGCGCGTGGGCGCATGGCTCATCTCGGACGAAATCTATCGAGGCGCCGAACTCGACAGCGTCGAAACGCCGAGCGTGTGGGGTCGCTACGATCGAGTGGTGGTGACGAGCGGATTATCGAAGGCGTATGGCCTACCGGGATTACGAATCGGATGGATTGTCTCGTCGCCAGATCTCATCGCGGAGCTCTGGGGCTTTCACGACTACACCACGATCGCACCGGGCGCGATGAGCGATCTGCTGGCGCGGATGGCACTGGCGCCCGAACGGCGCGAACGCATTCTGGCGCGGACTCGCGGCATCATTTCGACGAATTATGCGATCGTCCGCCGCTGGATTGAACGTCGAGAAGCGGCCCTCTGGCACGCACCACCCCAGGCCGGAGCCATTGCGTTTGTTCGATACGCTCACAAGGTCGGTTCGACGGAGCTCGTTGAACGGCTCAGAGACGAGCAGAGTGTGCTGGTCGTCCCGGGCGACCACTTCGACATGGATGGTTACCTGCGCATTGGATTCGGCGGAGATCCGCTGGCACTCACCCGTGCGCTCGAACTCATTGGCGAAGTGCTCGATACCGTGCCGCTGCAAGAATGCGCGCTGAGTTAGCGCTTCTGGGCTTCGGCCACGTCGGCCGGCGATTCGCCCTCCTCCTTGACGAGCGCGCCGATGACCTGAGACGCGCGTATCACCTCGATCCGCACGTTATCGCGATTTCGACGAGCCGCCACGGCTCGATTTTCAATAAGAATGGCCTCGATCTGCGCGACGCGGTCGCTCGCCGCGAAAGCGGCCAATCGCTTGGCCACCACGGCACGGCGGCAGATTTCATCGCCGAACTCTCCTCATCCACAGCGCCAGTCCGTATTGTCGTGGAGGCTACAACGCTCAGCATTGCCGACGCACAGCCGGCAATCGGACACGTGGAGATGGCGCTCGACAGCGGATGTCACGTTGTCACCGTGAACAAGGGGCCGGTGGCCTTTGCTTATCGACGATTGCACCAGTTTGCGTCGGACAAGGGATTGTCGTTCCTCTTCGAAGGCGTCGTGATGGACGGAATCCCCATCTTCAATCTGGTACGAGAGACGCTGCCGGCCATCACCGTCACGGGATTCAAAGGCATCGTCAATACGACCACTCAGCACATCTTGATGGCCCTCGAACATGGTGAATCCTTTCAGGCCGCGCTCGAGCGGATGCAGGCCGAAGGTATCGCGGAAGCGGATCCGTCCCTGGATCTCGAGGGTTGGGACGCGGCAGCGAAAGCCGCGGCGCTGGCGAATGTGTTGCTGGGCGGTGACCTCACGCCGCATACGGTGGCGCGAGAAGGACTGGGCCCGAACACCCCGACCGCTGTGCAGCGAGCCGTCGCCTCCGGTCGGCGCCTGCGGCTTGTCGTCTCAGGCTCGCGCGACGGGAGCGGCGCGCATGCGTCCGTCCGATTGATCGAACTCGATCCCTCCGAGATGCTGGCCACGCTGCCGAGCACCGCAAACGCACTGATTCTGACAACCGACCTGCTGGATGACATCGCGATCTGCCAGATGCGCGGCGACGTCACGCAAACGGCATATGCGCTCTTCACCGATCTCGTCACCGTCGGCCGACGCGTGGCCGAGGAGATCGGATGATGGTCAACAGGTCAACGCCACCACTCCATGGTCTGACGGTCCTCGATTTCACCCGAGTCCTCTCCGGTCCGTATTGCACGATGCTGCTGGGGGATATGGGGGCGCGGGTAATCAAGATCGAGCACCCGGAGCGTGGCGACGACACGCGCGGATGGGGACCGCCCTTTCAGGGATCCGAGAGTGCGTATTTCCTGAGCGTTAATCGAAACAAGGAGAGCGTCACGCTCGATCTGAAGAACCCGGCAGCGGGAGCGATCCTGTCCCGGCTGTTGGATCGTGCGGACGTACTCGTCGAGAACTTTCGTCCCGGAACGATGGACCGACTCGGCCTCGGATATGAGGCCGTCGCCGAACGCTACCCCCGGCTGGTGTATTGCTCGATCTCCGGTTTCGGGCAGAACGGACCGAGGAGCCGTCAGGCCGGATACGACGCCGTCATCCAGGCCGAGGGCGGACTGATGAGTATCACCGGGGACGCGGACGGCCCGCCGTATCGCTTGGGCGTGGCGATCTCCGACATCGTCAGTGGAATGTTTGCGGCCCAGGGGATCGCGATGGCGCTCCTTGCGCGCGAGCGGAGCGGACGCGGACAACTCGTGGACATCGGAATGCTCGATGCCACCACGGCGCTCCTGACGTATCAGGCCGCGATTTGCTTCGCCACGGGAGCGCCACCGACGCGGATGGGCAATCGGCATCCGACGATTGTTCCCTACGAGACATTCCCCGTCGCCGATGGGGAAATCGTTGTTGCGGTGGGAAACGACGAACAATGGTGCCGTTTCTGCGAGGTCATCGGCGCTTCGCAGCTCTCGAGCGACGCGCGTTTTGCCACGAACCGTCTGCGCGTCGAAAACTATCGCGAATTGCGTCCGAGACTGACGGATCTCCTTTCCCGACGCACGCGTGATCAGTGGCTGCGCGAGTTCACAAAGGCCGGCGTCCCATCCGGAGCCGTGCGGGACGTGGGAGAGGTGCTGAAGGATCCGCAGCTTGGCGTTCGCGAGATGATTGCGTCGGTTGAGCATGCCACTCTTGGATTGGTGCGAGTGCTTGGCGTTCCCATCAAACTGTCGCAAAACCCCGGCGCCGTACGCACGGCCCCCCCAACACTCGGCCAGCACACCGATTCAATCCTGCGGCGCGAGGTGGGATTGACAGACGCCGACATTCAACAGCTGCGTGACAAACACGCGATCTGACCCCCAGGCGATACACTGTCATCGGGAGGCTGCGGGTCTTTACTTTTCGCCATGGAGATTCATGAAGTCAGGCGCCGAATACGCGCCGCAATCGCCGAGGCGCGGGCCGCAGCCCAACAGCGCCAGGCACGCGTCGATACGGCTGGTCGGGATTACGAGAAATTCCTCACCGAGCGAGCGGTCCCGCTCTTCCATACCTTCGCCTCCGCGCTGGCGGGGGAAGGCCTGCGATTCAAGGTGTTCACCCCTGCCGGTTCGGTGCGACTGGTCCCCGATGGCGCCTCGGAAGACTACATCGAGTTGATGCTCGATACGTCCGGAGATCTCCCACAAGTCATCGGACGGACCAATCGTGGCCGCGGTCGTCGCCAGGTAACGACAGAACGTCCGATGAAGGAAGGGGCCGACATTGGCACGCTGACCGACGAAGATGTGCTGGAGTTCCTGAGCGGGGAGATCGGGCGCTTCCTGTAATCAAGCGAGTCGTTCGGCAAAAGACGTGTCGACGCCGTCGCGACGAAGCGCGGCCAGCAGTGCTTCCCGATCCGGGGCTTTCCGGTACGCTTCGGCGGCATGCACAGTGCCTTCACGTACGAGCGCGGCCATCGAATCGGCGAGCGGCATCATGCCGTGACGCCGTCCGCTCGCGAGCGCGACGGGCAGCTGGAACGTCTTGCCTTCGAGAATGAGGCTGGCGACGGCCGGCGTATTGAGCAGGACCTCGCGCGCCGCAATGCGTCCGCCCTTGACTTTCCGCAGGAGCGTTTGCGCGACCAATCCGCGCAAGGCGCTGGCGAGCGAGGTTTGGGCTTGCGGGCGGCGATCGGGGGGAAACATTTCAATCAGCCGATCGATAGCCGCTACGGTAGAGGCGGCGGACACCGACCCGAAGACCAGCCGCCCGGATTCTGCCGCTTCGAACGCCGCGGACACGATTTCCGGCGTGCGGATGTCCTCGATGACGAGCACGTCCGGGTCCTCTCGAAATGCCGAGCGCACGGCACTCGCGGCCGTCTCGCTGTCGCCGCGAACTTCGCGTTGGCTCACGAACGACTTGCGGCTCTCATGCACGAAACCGATCTGCGATTCAATGGTAATCACGTGATCGCTGCGGGTGCGGTTGATCAGATCGACGAACGCGCTCAGTAGCGTGGATTTTCCACTGGCACGGGCGCCGGTCACCAGCACAAGGCCGTCGGGTTGCGCGCAGAGCGCCTGGACCTCGGAGGAGATGCCGAGTTGATCCGCGGAGATCGCCTTCGGCGGAATCATCCGGAAAATCACTCCCGGCCCCCGATGATCGCGGAAGGTCACGCACCGGACCCGGCCCACATCGGGAACTTCCGCCATCCACTCGCCTGGCGCTGCGGAATCCCGGGCCCGCACCGGTGCCAGATCCATGACGAGCCGCTCGATCTCCGCCGCGGTGAGGGCCGGCTCTCCGTCCAGCACGCTGATCTCGCCGTCGACGCGAATCACGGGCTGCGATCGCGCGACGACGTAAACGGTTGCGGCGCCGCGTGCCGCGGCAATCCGGAGCACACGCTCGACCGGTGTGCCAGACGCACTGCGGACTTCAACCGGCGGCTCGGTCGGAATGGGCGAGCGGGAAATCGGCAGGATGACCGCAGGGACGGGCTTCGGTAGTTCGACAAGCGGTGGTGGAGTCGCCGCCTCGACGACAGGCTCGGCAGGCGGCGGCGGTTCCGGCACCGGCTCGGGCATCGCCGGGGATTCGGCGACGGGCTGTGGAACTTCGTGCGGTTCGGCAACCTGCTCCGTCATGTGTTCTGCGTCCGATTGACTTTGACGCTCGTCGATGGATTCGGACGCACCAGCCGACATCAGCGCCGGCGCGCTCATCGTCAGCAACTCGTCGACTTCGGCGTGCGTGGGCGCAAGCTGCGGTTCGTCCTCGACGATCTCGAACGGCATTTCCGGTTCCCCGCTTTGGTCGATGGCGTCCGGTTCAAGTACTTCTACGGGGATCGGCTCCGCTACTTCTAAGGGGACTGGCTCCGCAGCGGCGGGTGGTTCCTCGACGGGCGCGGCGGGAAGCTGTCGCTCGGTCGAAGCCATCGCGGCGGCGGGTGCAACAGGGGCAGGCTCTTCGACTGGCGCAACCGTCTCGGGGTGCTCTTCAATCGCGACAAGCGGTGAAGCCTCGGCGATCGCCTCGGCAGGGCTTTCCGCGGCGCCGAGGGTCGCTGGGGTACGACGAATCTCGAGCCACACGTCATCACCGCCGCGTGCGGCGACCACTGTAAAACCGTCAGACGTCGGTCCGCTCTGCGACAGTTCGTATTCGACGGCGCCGTACTCGTCGAGCGCCTTTCGCTGATCGATCGGCAGCAGCTGTTCGAGCATGCTGACGACGGCTTCGGTCGTCAACAGGCGGGACGACAACTCGACGTGTCCCCACGCCACCGGACCGCGATAGGCGTACATCGAGGCAGACGAGGTCACGACGTATGGCTTCTCGCCAACGTGCATGATGAGCGCGTCCCCTTCGAGGCGCGAGATCGCGTCGAGCAGCGATTCTATGAGTTTCACAGATTGACACGTCCAACGTCGGGCTTCCAGCTACCAGCTGCCAGAAACGAAGGACATGCTGGAAGCCGGGAGCTGACAGCTGGTCGCTACGGACTACCCCGAACGGTTTTCGGCGCGGCGCGGTGAGATCTTGAATTATCGCGCGGGAGGTGCCAGAGCGTGAAAAACGCGGCAGCGCAGCGATGACAATTCTGTCATCGCTGCTCAATGATGATGTCGCCGCTCATCATCGCGGAGTGCGGTGTGCATGTATAGGTTGTCGGGCCTTCGAATCGTGACGGTACACGGAAGCTGACAGTGTCCTGGCCCTTGCCGTCGAGGATTTTCGTGCCGACATTCCACGGTCTGATATTGAAGTCGTGCGCCATCCCGGGATCCTCGTTGCGAAGCGTCAGGCGTACCTGCTCGCCCGCTGCGAATCTGAGCGATGGATTCGGCGTGGTGTCCCCTTCGAGGTAGTAGGTCATGTTGCGGACGACGAGCGAGACGGTGCGTGCTTCTTCACGCGATGACACGATCCGCGGGAGCATGAGCGCAGCCCCGCCGAGAAAGATCAGCACGAAGAGAAGTCTGGAATAGGTTCGCATGATCGTCACCCAACCAACATTCCTGTCGCCAACATGATTACGAAGCCCGCAATGAGTCCGCTCAGGATCGGGGCTGAGGCAAATCGCTCCGCGAACGAACCGGTTCCAACTTGCCGTCCGATCTGCCAGACGACCTGCGCAATTGCCCCAGCGCCTAACCCGAGAAACAAAACGGCCAACACGGGCGAGTAGACAAGCCCGCCCGCCCACGCGCCGGCGATCGTCGGCAGCCCGCCGATCAGCCCCAGCTTGACCAGGGCTCCAAGGGACGGCCGCTCCTTGGCAATCGGGGCAATGATCGCCAGCCCCTCAGTGGTGTTGTGCAGTGTGAATCCAATCAACAGCAACGTTCCAAGCGCCGCCTCCCCCAGGGCGAATGCCGCACCGATCGCAAGCCCTTCGCCAAAGTTGTGCAATCCGATGCCGGTTGCGATGAGCAGCGCGAGCACCGAACCCGGCGAGCCCACCTGCTTCGCACGGGATCGCCGCGCGCGCAGCCATGCCCCGAAGGATTCGAGCGCGAGGTAGGCGAGTGCTGCCGCGCCGAAGAACAGAGCGGCGCCCTGGTACGAGCCGGGCAATGTGGAAGCCGCCTCAATCCCTTCATGCGCCGTATCGACGAATAGAAACACCAGCAGACCGATCGTCAAGGCGAGGAGGACATCGATGCCGGTTCGGCCCAGACGCGACACCAGCGGGAACCACAGCAGGCCAAGGGCAACAGGAATCACGCCGACGTAGACGCCAACCAGCGTAAACGCGAGCAGGTGCCGGCCGTCGGCTCTCGGCGTTTCAACGGCCACGGCAATCTCGTGCTCGAACGTTGTGCCGGTGGACGTGACCAGCTTGACAAGATGCGCTTCACCGGCCACCCACGGGTATGGGATCGCGATGGTCATCCGTCCGAGGTGCTTCAGCGTTTGACCACCCTGGGCGGTAAAGGCCCAATACGCATCGTCTACGGTCACTTGCGCGATCGTCACGGGGTCGGGCCCGTCATTCAGCACGGCCAGTTGGATGCCGTGGGCGTCGAGGCTCGCTCGCTCGATTACGAGTCGCTCGATCGGCGGCGCGCCCTCCGGAGGTTCGATGCCGGGTACGCCGGTTCGCAGGATCACGGTAATCAGTCCAGCCAGGAGCGCCAGCGGGAAGAGCGCCACGACCCACCGCGGAACGGATCCGCGGCGTCGCGCAACGGGGGTCGCCGTCGCCGAAACGCTTGGCGTCTCAGGTATCACGGCGCGCTCCTACGGCTTCGAACATTCCCATCCACCCGAGTTCGGCAAACTCACTCTGATGCGCGTGAAACATGAATCTGCCCGGATAACGGAATCGCGTCTCGAGAATCGCTCGCTCGCCCTGGCAGAGGACGATGGTGTCTGTCGTCTCCCCTGCTGTTCTGCTCGTGCCCGTTTTGAAGACTTCGAAGAACATGCCGTGCAAGTGGAGGCTGTTCACCAGGTCGAATTCGGTGACGTTGATCAGATACATCCGAACGAGCTGGCCCACTTCGACGCGAATCGGTTCATGAACGAAGTGGTTCGCGATGGTGTTCACCGCGTAGACTTCGTTGTCGGCATCGAAGTTGGTGTCGAACCCATTCATGATCATCACGAGCTCGTCCGCCGCCGGACGACCGCCTTTGGGATCGATCACGAACGCGCCGTAGAGCCCCTTGTGAATGTGGCGCTTCAGCGGTACGGCATGACAGTGATAGAGGTGGAGCCCGAATGGCTCGGCGTCGAATTCGTACGTGAAGCGGTGACCGGGCATCACCTGGTGCTCGGGCAGCGAGCCGTCCATCTCCGGCGGGTGCCACCCGTGGAAGTGCATCGTGTGCGGGTGACTGCCCTGGTTGAGGAATTCGATCTTGATCCGATCGCCCTCGGTTGCCCGAATCGTCGGCCCCGGTACTTGCCCGTTGTAGGTCCACGCCGGGAAATACACGCCGGGGGCGATCTCGATCTCTCGATCGATAGCAACAATCCGATACTCGCGCAGGAGGGAACCGTCGGGCCGGGCCGTCTCGCGGTAGTATCTTGCGCGTTCGGAGGGGGAACGATCGGAGAAATTCCAGGCACGGAGAAACGTCGTCGGGTTGAACACTTCGAGCGACGCGCGGCCCACTGGTCCGGCAAGATGCGCGGCGTGCGAGAAGGTGTCGGCCGGACCACCGGCCGGGGTCGGGCTCGGCACGTTCGTCTGCGCTCCGACGGCATGGCTGCCCACGACCGCGGCCCCCGCCGCCGAGCCCAGGCCCGCCAGTTTCAACCACGCCCGCCGGTTCAATTCGCCCATTTGATCTCTGGCGCCTCTATTTTTTGACAATTCAAAATAATCGATTGTATGCTCCAAAGTCAACTGCATGCTCCCGTCCCAAACCGTTGAGAACTATCTGAAGGCCATTCTGCAGGCGCAGACGGCCCTGAGGTCGCCTCAGGCGCTCGTCCCCATGGGGCAACTTGCGTCCTCCCTGGGTGTGGTGCCGGGAACCGCCACGACGATGGTCAAGGCGCTGGCCGAGTCGGGTCTGGTGCGCTACGAGCCGTACGTGGGAGTGCGGCTCACCCGGGCAGGGGAACGTCTGGCGGCGCTCGTGCTGCGCCGTCACCGACTGATTGAACTCTTTCTCGTAAAGGTGATGGGGATGAGCTGGACAGAAGTCCACGACGAAGCCGAAAACCTCGAGCATGCCGTGTCCGATCGCCTGATCGATCGCATCGACGAAATGCTGGGGCGACCCGAGGTGGATCCTCACGGCGATCCGATCCCGGATGCCGAGGGGGTCGTGGAGCGCCAGCAGTACGAAACGTTGCTGACGTGCCCGTTGAACAAACCCGTGCGTGTCAGCCGCGTGAGCGATCAAGATCGGGACTTTCTCCAGTTCATCGAGCGTCACGATCTCAAGCCCGGCGCCATCGTCCGCGTGGAGGAGCGCGATCCTGCTGCAGACAGCGTCCGCTTGAGAGGCGCTCGCGAATTCACGATTGGCGCGCGGGCCGCCTCGAAGGTGCTCGTTCAGACGGCCGTCCTCGTCTTATCGCTTCTGGGAATCACGACGGGGGTATCGGCGCAGACGAGTCCGCCCGATCAACCGCGGCCCTTTGAAATCGCCGACAACTCATTTCTCGTCGAGGAAGCGTTCAACCAGGAGGCGGGGATCTTCCAGAACATCTTCAACGCGACCCGGAGCAACGGCGTGTGGGAGCCCACCTTCACGCAGGAGTGGCCGGTCGGGACGCAGGCACACCAGTTCTCCTATACGCTCTCATGGTTGAGTGGGCAGGGGACGACAGGATTCGGCGACACTCTCATCAACTATCGATTTCAAGCGTTGATGGACGGACCCGGGCGACCCGCGTTCTCTCCGCGACTGAGCCTCATTCTTCCGACGGGCTCGTCTGATCGGGGACTTGGCATGGGCTCGTCGGGACTCCAGGTGAACCTGCCCTTCAGCAAACAAATAAACGATGTCACCTGGCATTGGAACGCTGGTTTCACCTGGTTTTCAGCGGTGGAGAGCCCGCGACCGGAAAACAAAGTCAGCCTCATGTCGCCGTTCCTCGCCGGAAGCGGCATTTATCGCCTCCGGCCGATGCTCCATCTCATGCTGGAGAGCGTCGCCAATTTCGACGAGTATCCGACCCTTGATGGGACAGAGCGCGAGGCGTTCTTCACGCTGTCTCCCGGCGTGCGCGGCGGGTGGAACCTCGGCGATCAGCAGCTCATACTCGGGCTGGCCGTTCCAATGACGTGGGGTGGAGGAGAAACCGAGTCTGGAGCCTTCCTGTACTTGTCGTACGAGCTTCCGTTCAAGCGCTGAGCGCGTGTCCGTACGAGGCGAACGACGAAGGGGTCTCCCAAACGCGGACGGTCACGATGTCGATTCCCAGGCGCCGGCCTTCGTCGAAAATCAGTTTGGCGATCCGTTCGACCGTCGGGTTGCTTTCGAGGATGTAGACCGGTTCGCCGAGCTTGCGGAGCGGCTCGACGAGCGGATCGTCATGGCGCAGGATCATCTTGTGATCGAGCTCGCGATCGATCCAGCCTTTCACCACACGCTTGATGTCGCTGAAATCCGCGACCATATTCCTGCTGTCGAGCCGGTCCGTGCGCACCTCCACCTCAACGACAGCATTGTGACCGTGCGGATGCTTGCACACCCCCTCGTAATCGAGGAGGCGATGCCCGTAGCAGAACTCGAGGCGCTTGGTGACGAGATACATCACCCGCGATGGTAGTCAACCGGGAGAATGACGCGCAAGCCGTAGCCGTCCTGTTCTCGGCGGGGCTCGATTCGGCGGTGCTGTTGGCGGATGCGGCTTCCAAGGGAACCGCCATCCCCATCTACGTCGCCTCGGGCCTGGCTTGGGAAGCTGCCGAACAGTCGGCGATCGATCGGCTTCTTGCCGCACCACCTTACCGCCGAAATGTCTCAGGCGCGATCAAGCTTCACGTCGACATGCGCGACGTGTTTCCGGCCACCCACTGGGCCATCCGCGGAAAGGCGCCTGCCTTCGACACTCCAGATGCAGACGTGTACATCGAAGGGCGCAACATCATTCTGCTGTCAAAGGCCGCCGTGTTCATGGCACGCGCGGGGCTGACGCGTGTGCTCATGGGCCCGCTCGCCGGTAATCCATTCCCGGATGCGACGCCTGAATTCTTCCACGCGATGGCGCTCGCACTCGGTCTGGGACTCGGAACCGAGATCACGATTGAGGCACCGTATTCAGGCCTGCACAAGGCGGACGTCATTCGCGTCGGCGCGGCACTTGGTGTGCCGTTTGGCTTGACCCTCTCGTGCATGCAGCCGATTGGCGGCTTACATTGTGGTCAGTGCAGTAAGTGTCGCGAGCGCCGTGATGCGTTTAGCGAGGCGGGGGTTGAAGATCCGACGCGATACGCGACAAAGCCGGCAAGATAGACACGCGGCAGCGAAGACGGGCAACGGGCTAGGTGGTTGGTCTGAGTTTGATCGCACCGTCGCCGGTGCGCACACGCAGCGTCTTGCCGCCGCTGCCGAGACGTCCGCGCAGCGCGCGGCGTTCATCGGCCGTGTCCGCCGCCGAGATGCTGAGATCGTTGGCGATCGATCCGTCACCCGTGCGCGCATCGAGGTCCGCATCGAAATCCGTGGGCAAATACAGCGCGATACCGCCGTCGCCGGTGGTGATGTCCCATGCGTCCGACATGACCGTGCCGGGCTCGGCGCGATAGACAATCGAACCGTCCCCGGTGTGCATTTTCACGGCACTCAGCTTTCCGCTCACGTTGACGCCGCCGTCTCCGGTGTCGAGGTCGAGCGTGCCCTCCGCTCGTTCAACCGTGATGGATCCATCCCCGGTATGCAACCGCAGATCACCTGACGCGTCGGCCACGCGGATGCTGCCATCGCCAGTGCGCAACTCGAGCCGTCCTGTCAAACCGTCCAGCCGAATGGAACCATCGCCGGTCCTCGCCACGATGTTCGCGTGGCGTGGGACGGATACGATCAATCGCGCGCTGGCCGAGCGATTGAACCCAATTCCGGTAAACGACTCGGACCGCGGATGCTTGACTTCAACGGCAACGCGGTTGCCGTCCTGAGTCGCCGTCACCTCCAATGCGTCCACTGCCTCTTTCGTCGCGGCACGCTTTTCGATTTTGACGACCACCTCGTTGCTGTCAGACGCCTGAAGTTCAATCGCACCGTCGAACGTCGTCAGCTTCACGTCGGGAACCCCGCGCACGGTGAAGCGCTTCTCCTCGCGCACGATTTGCGCCTGGGAGTCCACGCTGACCACACAGGCCCCAATGAAAACGGACGCGCAGACGATCGCCGCACACGAGGAAAGCTTTCTCATACGCTGGTAGACGGCGGCGGTCAGCGGAGGGTTCCAACAATCGGGGGATGGCTGCGGCGCAGCTGGGTGGAACGCCGCCGGATGGGCAATGACCACCGTATTTCAGCCGTTTACGTCGAGCCGCACCCTGGGAGTTGGGAATTGGGAGTTGGGGGTTGGGAAATTACGCAGAAAAGGCCAGTTTCCCGGCAATGTACGTGCGAACGACCCGAAAGGCATGGTCCAGCACGACGATATCAGCGGCCGCGCCCACGGTAACGACACCGAATCCGTTCAGGCCCATCTCGCGGGCCGGCGTCGTCGAACAGATCGTCGCCGCCTCCGGCAGCGAAAGGCCAACACCGGTTACTGCCACCGCAAACGCCTGATCCATCGTCAGCACGCTACCAGCGATGGTGCCGTCGTCAAGGTACGCCGCGTTGCGGACCGTAATTCTCCGACCGCCCAGGAGGGTCTCGGTGCCTCGAGGCAACCCCGCGCCGGCCGTACCGTCGGTAATCGCCATCACACGCTCCGGACGCTTCGCGGCTATCGCCATTCGGATCATCGTTGGATGCACGTGCACGCCATCGCAGACCACCTCCGTCGCTACGCCCTCGTGCGACAGCACGGCGCCGGCAAGGCCCGGCGATCGATGACCGAGGGGCGGCATTCGATTGAAGAGATGCGTCGCCTGCGTCGCGCCGGCTTCAATCCCGGCCATGGCTTGCTCAAAGGTGGCGCCGGAATGCCCCAGCGACACGCGATGACCGTGCTTGACCAGATCTGAAATGAGTTCGAGCGCCCCATCGAGCTCGGGCGCGATGGTTATGATCCCGACGTCCGGTCGCGCGTCACGAATCACGTCGAGAATCTCCGCGCCACTGAACTCTCCTTCGCGAACGACCTCGCGTGGGCTGCGGAGACACTCAGCGGGCTGCGCCCCCTTGTATTCCGGGTTGATGAAGTTGCTCTCGAGGTGAGCGGGCAATACGCGCGCGCCCCGCGGCGGCGCCTCCCGCGCGCGTCGAACGGCCAACAGCATGCGCTTCAACTCCGGTGGCGGACACGCGATTGACGTGGGGCAGAAGGCGGTCACGCCGAAGCGCGGCAGCAGGCGCGCAATCTCATCGACGGCGTTCTCGCCGTCGAGCGCATCCACACCGTAGAGGCCATGCACGTGCACGTCGATGAAGCCGGGGAGTACCAGATGTCCCGTGAAGTCTTCACCGCCAGTCCGCATCCCGCTGATGATGTCGCTGATCCGATCGCCTTCGATCACCAGCGTCCCGTTGGTGATGATCCGGTTGGGAACGACGATGTCAACGCCTGTGAGGAGCGTCATACGCGTGCAACCATTGCCAGCCGCGCCGCACCCAGGGCGATGGCATCCTCACCGAGCGGCGAGAATTCGCAACGCACCCGAGACACCATCGGCGGCGGCAGTCGGCGATCGAAATCCTGGCGCAGGGCGTCGCGCAAGAGATCTGATGCAGACGTAATCGGGCCGCCAATCACGACGATCTCTGGATCGACGGCGATGGCAAGATTGGCCGCTGCCATCGCAATGTAGCGGGCAGTGTCGCGCACCACGGAAATCGCCACGCCATCCGACTCGCGAGCGCCTTCGAAGACATGCTTCGCGGCAATCGCGTCCAGACCTCCGGCCCGTTCGACCACGATCGACTCGTCTCCGGCCTGAACGCGCCACGTGAGCCGGCGTGCGATTCCCTGATCGTTGACTTCAGCGGCAAAGCTGCCAAATTTGCGATAGTCCTGCCGTTCGACTGGATTCAAGGCAAGCCACGCGGCATTCCCCGCCAAACCATGCGCGCCTAACCATGGCGCACCGTTCAACAGGATCCCTGCGACCACGCGATCCCCGAGCCAGAGGCACACGGCGTGACGCGCTCCTTTCGCAGCACCAACCCATGATTCTCCAGTGGCCAGCGCTTCGCTCGTGTGGAATACGGCAGCGTGCAACTCTTTGGCGGAACGACTCGCTTCCGCATCGTCGCTGGCGATGCCGACGACGGCATCCGGTTGTTTCGCAGATTCGAACGATGCTCTGAGCGCAGCGGCCGGATCGTCGCCCGAGTGTGACGAGACCGCCAAGACTTTCCCGTTTTCGTCAACGGTCACGACACGCGCGTGTCGCCCCGTCACGTCGATTCCAGTTGCGCGCATCAGAGGGTGCCAGGGGGAGCGGGTCCGTCAACATCCCATCGCACCTTCCGTCCCTCCAGCGGCAGCGCCGGGGCCCCCTCGGCGCGGAACACTTCGCGGTCGGCGCGCTCGAGCAGGCGGCACAGCCACCGCTCGTCCGGAGCAGAGAAGACGATCAGGCCGGCGCCTTCGCCGGGCGGAAAGCTGCGGTCGTCCTCGTAGTCGCGGTCCAAGGTGAGAAGCGTGCGTCCAAGCTGACGAGCGAGCCGATAGTGCTCGATGTCGCGCGCCCGCCGGAGATCTTCGTGCTCGAGCACGAAGAGCACGTCCCAACCGAGACGCGATCGCATGAATTCGACGACGCCGTTCGGCATATTCGCGTCCGCGTAAACACGAGGGTCGGCAAAGCGCGCCGCGTGGGGCGCGAGTTCAGAGGCAAGGGTGCCCATTGTTTACCTGTGTCGATCGATCTCCGCCGGCTCCGGTGCGACAGGCGCGTGCTCTGTCGCGGCGCTCGCCTGGCGGTGCAAGTCCGCGACCAACGCGTCGCGTTTGTGTACGAGTTCCTTCCGCGCGCGACGCCCCCGCTCCGAGCCGATCACGTACTCGCAGAAAAGTGGAAAGGCAATTGTGGAATCGCAGTACGTCACGACCGTATCGGGCAGCACGCCGGGATTTACCTTGCCCCAGCTGACGGCTTCAGCAGGCGTGGCCCCCGAGAGTCCGCCCCACACGACCTGGTCGGTCGTGATTTGAATGAAGTAGTCATTGCCCCCCTTCGGGATTCCGTAGACTTCCCACAGCGTGGGTTGTCCCTGCAGATAGAAGTTCTTCGGCGAGCCACCGCCGAGGATGACGCAGCCGTTCTGCTTCCCGGCCAGGATGATGGCGCACACTTCGTTGACGTCGCGAGTGGGCTCGATCATCAACGTGCCGCCATTCATCAGCTCGTGGTAGGCGATGTTCATTCCAATCGAGCTGTCACCAGGGGACGAGGTGTAAATCGGCACGCCGGTTTTTGCGGCGCGTGCGACGACTGAGTACTCATCGCACCCGGGATATCGCTCGAGCAGGTCAAGACCAAGCTGGTAGTGGAATTCGGACGTGGCCATCGGACCCGACAGCTTCGACCGGACGAGAAAGTCGCGGATGTACTTGTCGGTTTCGAGCAATACGGTTGCAGGAAACAGCACATCGTAAATGCGGATGATCCCCTGCTCGTACAGCTCCACATCGTCCAGGAACGGCGACCCGCGGTGGAGCGTGAAGTTGAGCGCGTAGTGGAGGTCGTGGTAGAGGTTTGCGCCCGTGCTGATGACAAAGTCGATGAGGCCGCGATCCATCAGCTCGATCAGACAGCCACCAAGCCCCGCCGGAGTCAGCGCCCCGGCGACAGTCAGGCCAATCGTCGTGTCATTTTCCGGGGTCAACATCTTGTCGGTGAAAATGTGGCACGCCTCCGACAAGCGTCCCGCATTGAACGCCTGGAATCCGCCGTCGATCAAATGACGGACCTCGGCGCTCCCGCGCGGGCGGTAATACTTGATTGGCTTGCCTTTGAGGTATTCCCCGGGTCCGTGGCCGGGAGACCCCGGCGCTCGATGCGGCATCTCAGCTATCAGCTCCCAGCTTCCTGCTTCCTGCTTCCCGCTTCCTACTTCCTGCTGACGGCTACCAGCCACCAGTTATCAGAATTTCACCCCCAACGCCGGAAGCTGGGAGCTGGAAGCTGGAAGCTCTTCGACCGACAGCGGTTAGCTTACACCACTGCCCTGCAGTTCGGGGCTGGATCGGCCGAAATCCCTTGACAGAGGGGCGCGTCCGGAGCGAACGTAGTCCGCTTCCGAGCACAACGAATGGATTGGGCCGCGTCGCCAGGCGCGTTGTGGGTACTCGCGCTCGTCATCGTCGCCGCCGGCGCGCCGGTGGTGCTGTTCTGGTTCAAGGGACGGGCGCTGCCGGGTGAGCACGTTTTTCGCGCGAGCCGCTTGAGCCGCGGCAATTTGTTTTTTCCCACGCAGGTGTCGGTGACGCCGACAAGCGTGGTGCACTACACGCCGGAACTGGTAGGCGGCCGAGAGCACTCCATGCACATCGCGCACGTCGCGTCGGTGATGATCGACCGCAATCTGTTTTTTTCCGACGTCTTGATCGAGAGCACGGGCGGCACGAGCCCGGTACGGTGCCACGGGCACCGGAAGGCCGATGCCATCGAGATGAAGCGACTGATCGAGCAGTATCAGTCCCAGTATTATCGCGAGCACAACCATGGCCGGTAACGTAGAAAACCTCACTGTGGGCGGACGACGCTCCGACCCGGCGGAGACCGAGTCACGGTTTCAGGCGCTCGTCCAGTCGCCGCTGCGCGCGGCCATCCTCCGTTTTCTCTGCGCTCGTCCGGAAGAATCCTTCGACGTCGAATCGCTGATGCAGACGTTTGGCCGCATGCGCCTCGACGTCGAAAACTGCATTCGTGAACTGGTGGCGTTTGGCGTCGTCCATCGCACATCCTCGACGGGCACGCCTCGTTACACCCACACGCAGCCGGAGCACGACGTCGTCCGCGATCTGCTCGATCAGTTCCTCGAGCGACGCGCGACCGTCAGCCACGAGGATCGATCGCCAGCCGTCCAGCGCTTCCGCGAGATGATCGGGCGCGACGAGAAGATGCTCGTCGTGTTCGAGTGGATTCGAACCGCCGCGAAGTCGGACATTTCCGTTCTCATCCTCGGACCAACGGGCTCAGGCAAGGAAGTCGTGGCGCGCATGATTCACGAGTTGAGTCGTCGCGGCACGAACAAGTTCCAGGCGGTCAACTGCGCGGCGCTTCCCGATACGCTCTTCGAGTCGGAAATCTTCGGCTACGAAAAAGGGGCGTTTACCGGCGCGCACGACCGCAAGCCGGGCCGACTCGAACTGGCGAACAACGGCACACTGTTCCTCGACGAAATCGGCGACCTCTCGATCATCGCGCAGGCTAAACTCCTGCGCGTTCTCGAAGAGCGCCGCTTCGAGCGCCTCGGCGGAAACACGTCGATCGAAGTCAACTTCCGCTTGATTTCGGCCACGAACCGGCCGCTTGATCAGTTCGTGCGCGACTCGCGGTTTCGCGAGGACCTCTACTACCGTGTCAACGCCTTCTCGATTCGCCTGCCTTCCCTGCGCGAGCGAACGAGCGACATTCCCGTGCTGGCGCAACGATTCCTCGCGCGCTACTGCGCCGCAAACGGGCTGCCGCTCGATGGCAAGTCGTTTTCCAAGGAAGCGCTGGACCTGCTGATGCAGTATCACTGGCCGGGCAATATCCGGGAACTGGAGAGCACGGTGTCGCGGGCCGCCCTGTCGTCGCCAGGACGCGTAATCAGGGCAGGCGACGTAGAATTCCTGCACGCGAGCGAAACGCCCGTCGAGGCTTCCAGGGAACGGCTGCCGACCTTGGCCGAGGCCGAGCGCGCGCACATCGTCCGCGTTCTCGAGAGCGTGAATTGGAACAAGAAGCAGGCGGCCGGCGTGCTGGAGATCAGCCGCGGAACCCTGTATCGCAAGATCGTGGAGTACGGCCTCGACACGGACCCCCGCCCGTCGCGGAATCGAACGCGCCGCGCGGAGTCAAAGGTCTAAAAATCGGTCACGCGTGTGTCAGGCTGGAACACGCATGATTGGTCTCGGCAAATCCATCCGCGACGCCGCGATCGCACCAAGTCTTTTTCAATCATGGGCTTAAGGATTTCTCCTGGCCGGCATGCCTGTGCGGCAATGCGCTTGCACAGCGCTGACAGTTCGGTTCAGCGAACACCGCGAGCACCCTGCCGAATGGCCCGACGCGCGCTCCTCACTCTGGCTGGTCTGATCGCCTTTGGCGGTGTGGCGGTCGGCGCCGAAGTCCAGACAGTTGCCCAGCCGCGCGATCCGGCGCTGCACGCCGCCCACGCAAGGCTCGATGCGGTTCTCATCGACCGGGCGCATAGCGGCGGCGGAATCTCCACAGTCATCATTCAGACGCGCGAGGGCGGAGCAGTCGAACCGGGCATCGCAGCCTGCCAAGGGACGCCCGGCGTTCGGTTTGCGACGCTCTCCGCTCAGGTTGCGCAGGTCCCGGACAGCTGTCTTGAACGGCTGGCGCTCGATCCGGCGGTGTCGTCGATCAGCGTAGACCGGGGCATCACCGGCTCGCTTCAGCGGACGACGCGTGCCGCCGTGGGCGCAACGTGGGTCACGGAACATCTGGGATTCGACGGAGCCGGTGTTGGCGTCGCCATCATCGATTCAGGCGTCGCGGCCTGGCACGAGGAGTTGGGGGCCAATCGGGTCGTCCACTTTGCCGATTTCGTCGCCCGCCAGACCCAGCCCTACGACGACTACGGTCACGGAACGCACGTGGCCGGGATCATCGCGGGTAACGGTCAGAATTCCGGCGGCAGCCGACGCGGGATCGCGCCTGGCGCGCATCTCATCGTCCTCAAAGCACTGGACGGTGCCGGGGACGGGAACGTGAGTCAGGTGATCGCCGCTGTCGATTACGCCGTTCGCAATCGCAACACTTTCAATATCCGGATCATCAACCTGTCGGTTGCTGCGCCTGTCTACGAGTCGTACAACACGGATCCCCTGACACAGGCCGTGCGGCGTGCGGTGGAAGCCGGGATCGTCGTCATCACCGCCGCCGGCAACCTGGGCCGCGACCCGGCGGGTGCGACGCAGTACGGCGGTATTACCGCTCCAGGGAATGCCCCGTGGGCGCTGACAATCGGCGCGTCGGACGACAAGGGGACTCCCGACGGGAGCGACGACACCGTGGCCCCTTTCAGTTCGCGTGGTCCAGCGCTCATCGATGGTTCCACCAAGCCGGATCTTGTCGCGCCTGGCGTCGGAATCGAGTCGCTCGGGGACGCCGGCAGCTTGCTCTACCAGGCCCGGCCTTCCGCACGGCGCTGGGGGACGGTGCGCACGGCGAGCGAGCCGTATCTGACCCTGAGCGGCACGAGCATGGCCGCGCCAATCGTCGCAGGTACGGTCGCGCTGATGCTCCAGGCGAATCCGTCGCTGACGCCGGAAAACGTCAAAGCGATCCTCCAGCGGACCGCGGCGAGCAACAGCCGGTACGATCAGCTCACGCAGGGCGCAGGATTTCTGAACGCGCGCGCAGCGGTTGAAATGGCGCGCTCGCTCGCGGCAGAGTCACCGGCGCCCGAGGAAGAGGCTCCGGTCAAATGAGCGCTCTTCCTCTCGCGGCGCGCATCTACGTCGCCACCGTCATTGGCTTTGGCGGTGTGCTGCTGGCCGTCTTCTTTCCGACCAAGAGCCTCGAGTCCCCGGGTCTCTTCCTGACGCTCCTTGCACTCTCGTCCATCACGTCGGTGTTCAAGGTCAACCTGCCGCTCGCGCGCAGTGGATCGACGATGTCCGTCTCCTACGCCGTGGACTTCGCGGCGCTGCTGCTGTTAGGCCCGCACGAGACGATGCTCGTGGCCGCGGCGAGCGCGTACAGCCAGTGCACGTTCCGGATCAAGGAACCCAATCCGATGCACCGGACGCTCTTCAGCATGGCGTGCCTCGTGCTCACCGTGCAGGCGGCCGGCTACATCTACATCTTCCTGGGCGGGACACCTGGATTCTTCCAGGGCGGCAAGATCGCGCAGCCGCTCGTCGGCGCGGCGACGACCTACTTTGTCGTCAACACGCTGACGATTGCGACCGCCATCGCGGTCTCCACGCGGCAGGGGATTGTCAAGGTCTGGAACGAGAACTTTTTGTGGAGCGCGCCGAGCTATTTCGTCGGCGCCGGCGTGGCTGCGCTGTCGGCGTGGATGGTTCTCGGGCTCGAGGTTCACTGGCTCGCCGTGCTCGTCATCGCGCCGCTGTACCTCACGTATCGCACCTACAAGGTGTATCTCGGCCGAATCGAGGACGAGCAGCGGCACGTGCGCGAGATGGCGGACCTCCATCTTGCGACGATTGAGGCGCTCGCACTGGCGATTGACGCCAAGGATCAGACCTCACAGTCGCACATCCGGCGCGTGCAGCTGTATGCGGCCGACGTCGCCAAGGCGCTCGGAATGTCCGAGAACGACATCCAGGGCGTCAAGACCGCCGCCCTCCTGCACGACATCGGCAAACTCGCCGTGCCGGAACACATTCTGTCGAAGCCCGGTCCGCTGACGCCCGAGGAATTCCAGAAGATTCGCGCGCACCCGAAGGTTGGAGCGGACATCGTGTCATCGGTGCCGTTTCCATATCCCGTCGCACCGCTCATTCTGAGCCATCACGAGCGCTGGGACGGCAAAGGATATCCGGCCGGCCTCAAGGGAGAAGAGATTCCGCTCGGCGCGAGAATTCTCTCCGTCGTCGACTACTTTGACGCGCTGATGGCCGAACGGCCGTATCACAAGGCGATGGGCTTCGAAGCCGCGGTCGGGCTCCTGAGACAGGAAGCGGGACGCGGCCTCGATCCAACCGTCGTGGACAAGTTCATCGAACTGCTGCCCACGTTGCAGGCTGAAGCCTCGCGGCTCGAGCAAGCGATGCGAAAGCCAGCGCCAGCCGCAATGCCGTCGGTTGGCGAGCCTGCCACCGGCCTGATGCCCGAGCCGACAAAGAAGAACGTGTTCGACGACATCGCGCTCGCGCATCGGGAGATTTACGCCTTGTACGAGATCGCGCAAGCGATGGGCACGAGCCTCGGCGTCTCCGACACGATGGCGCTGATTTCGGCAAAACTCAGCAACCTCGTGCCGTTTTCCTGCGCCGCGCTGTTCCTCTACGACGAGGAGACCGAACTGCTGCGCTGCCGGTTTGCGACCGGCACCGACGCGGACGTCATTCAACAGATTTCAGTTCGAACCGGCGAAGGGCTGACGGGCTGGGTCGCCCGCAACAGACGGCCGCTCGTCAATGCCAGACCCAGCGCCGACCTCGAGGCCGCCGGCCTCGGCGAAACCACGACCACCACGCTGCAGTCGGCGCTCGTCTGCCCGCTGCTCTTCAGCGAGCGATTCATCGGCACGCTCTCCGTGTACCACATCGAATCGGCGTTCTATCGAGACGATCACCGGCGATTGCTGGATCGCGTGTCCGAACAGGCTGCGGCAGTCATCAACAACTCGATCCTCTTCGAGCAGACGCAGTCCGATTCGCTCACCGATCCGCTGACCGGCCTCCCCAACACGCGCTTCCTCTTCATGCACCTCACTCGCGAGCTCGCGCGCGCCGAACGCCTGAAGTCGGAAGTCTCGCTGATGGTCATGGATCTCGACAGCTTCAAGGAGATCAACGACAGCCATGGCCACCACGTTGGCGACCGTGCGCTTTGCGAAGTGGCGCGCGTCCTGCGCGCTGCCATCCGGCCCTACGACATCTGCGTCCGCTACGCCGGTGACGAGTTCATCGTCGTGCTTTCAGGATGCGGCGCAGACGAGGCGGAACAGAAGCGGCAGGAACTGCAGAAGGGCATCGACGAGGTCTATTTCGAAGCGCGCCCGGGCAAGCGGTTGCCGATTGGTATCAGCGTCGGCACGGCCGTCTTCCCGCAGGACGGCGAATCGTACGAGGCGCTGCTCGCCACGGCTGATAGCCGCATGTACCAGGACAAGGCGGGCCGAAAGCGACGCCTCGGTCAGGATCGAAAGCGGCCGGAGCTGCTGTCGCCCTTCTCACAGCTGACCGAGCACGACGTTCAACGCGCCGCGGCTGGAATCCTGTAGCGCTCGGGGCTCAGGGTCCGGGGCTCGGGACTCACTGAGTAGCTGGAAGCGACAGCCGGAAGAGCGCCTGCGGCCGCGGCGAGCGAGCGAAGCGAGCCGCAGCTGAAGGAAGAAGCGGGACGGGACGCTAGAATTAGGGCGTGTCCACTCTCGAGCTACGAGTCTCCAGCGTCCGTCGCGCCACGCCGACGACGAGACAGATACGACTCGATCTCGGAGGCGAGTCTTTTCCCTACCAGCCAGGGCAGGCGGTGATCCTCGCGCTCGATGACGACTTCCGCATGCCGTATTCGATTGCGTCGGCGCCCCTCGAAACAGAGCGTGACGGGTACCTCGAGTTTCTGACCAGGATCGATCCGGGAACGCGCTTGAGCCATGTGAAACGGGGAGCGCGGGTGACCATGCAGGGGCCGTTCGGTTCCTTTATATTTCCCGGCACTCCATCCGAACGGAGCTTTCTGTTCGTCGCCGGCGGAACCGGGATCGCACCACTGCGCGCGATGATTCGGCAGGCCGTCCTTTCGAGTCAAGAAGGGAACCTGCGCCTGCTCTACAGTGCGCGCACGCCTGACG
>JBAROV010000106.1:0-19530 GCA_049642465.1 Vicinamibacterales bacterium | reverse complement strand
ATTGATACTTGTATGTCTTGAAGCCGCCGTTCTCGATGGCCACGTGGCCGTCAATCGCCGGTGCATCGACGCTGCCGGTAATCGTGGCGTCCGCATTCAACCTGCCGGTGAAGCCCCGATCCTGCAGGAGAAGCGTTTCGAGCTGCTGCAAATCCAGGTTCCTCGCGTGCGCGTCGATCTTGCTCGATCCCGCCGGCGCACCCGGCTCCCCTTTCATCGCAAGCGTTCCGCTCACCTCGAGCGACTGATCGCCGCTCACCAGCTTGATGTTCTGTAGCTCGAGTTGCGACTGGCCGTACTGAATGGCGGCCTCGCTGCCCGGCGCCATCTGCCATTCGACGCCCTGGGTGCGAACCGCAAGCTGCGGCAAGTGCAGCTCCTGATGATCGGGGTGAAGAATCAGGGTACCAGTCGCGTCGAGTTCGCGCGTCCGCTCTTTGATGTTGGTGGTGAATTCGATCCGCTGCTTCTCGTAGGTGGTCTTCGCGGTGAGCGAGTTGATCTGGAGTCCACCCACCGACACGAACGACGCCGACGTCTGCGCTTCGACCGCGGCATCCTTGAAAATCAAGTCGGGGACGGTGACCGTGTAGTTGCTATTGAGGTCGAGTGCCTTGTTGGCGTTGTAGCCGAGATTGCTGCCGTCGAGCCTGCCGATCGTTTTGAGCGACGCGGCGTTCCCCGTGACGGTGCCATCGAGCACCGCCGATCCCGTCAGCCCCTTCTGACCTGCCAACGGCGCAAGTTGCTCGAGGTTGGTGGCTTCGACGTGATACTTCAAGCCGGACTGGGATGCTCGATCCAGCGCGATGCGGCCGGACGCGTCCACGTTCAGATCCGGCCCGCTGACTTGCAAAGTCGTGAGGTCGGCAACTTGAGCGGCGTATTTGCCGTCAACACTGGCGCCGTTGATTTGCAGCCCTCCGACATTCGAGTCCTCGAGATTGATCCGGCCGGCGGCGGTAACCGCCTCGGGCGTGATCGGTTCGCTGATGTTGACTATCTCCGTGTTGACGTTCAGCGTGCCCGTGACTCTGCCCTTGAGTTCATCGCGGCCCGACAACACCGCTGGATCAAAGTCCTGGAATTGACCGTCGGCGTGGACCCTCAGAGACCCATTCGAGAGGTGAGTGTCGAAGGCCAGTTGAGGAAGCGTGCCTCCCATGATCGTCGAGTCGCGCAGCGTCCCGGACGCATCGAGCGTCATTTCGCGCAGCGTCGAGTGCTCACCCGACCGGCCTCTCATCGTCCTCGATCCGTTCGTACTGCCCGCTGGCCTCCTGGGTAACCAGCCCTTCACGTCAAAATCGCCGTGGATGTGACTGTCGTAAGCCGGCTTGTCGAGCGCCGCAATTTTCATTGCTTGCCCAAGGCGTTGCACGTTCAGGTCGGCCACACTTCCGCGCGCCGAATACGTCACCGCCTGGGGACTGACGCTGAACTCGGTAGTCGTACCCTGTGCGAGCGTGGAACCTTTAACGGAAGACTGGTTCAGCAGTGCGGTGCCGGTGATGTTCGAACCCTGGCCTGAGACGTGGTACTCGGCAACGGAGAGGTCAGTCGCGAGTTTCGGCGCGCCCGTTTCCGCCGGCAGATCCCGCAGATCGACGGTATTGGCGGCACCTCGCAGATCGAACGCCAACGCGCGTCCTCGGCTCGGCGGAGCGATGAAGCCCTTGGCGGTGGCAGAGCCGCCGTAGGCGTTTGCCCGGCCGTCGAGCGTGATCCGCGGCCCTTCGAATGCTCCGGTCACACGCACGTCGGTGGCGCTGTAGCCGGCGGCCACGACCCTTGGCCCGTTGAACGAGAATGTTCCCGTCAGGCGATCAAGAAATGGAGCCGGCCCGGCGGCGGCTATCTTCAGGTCCACGTCCGCGTGGCCCGTGAGATCGCTTCGCTGCGCCGGGTTCTTGATCACGGGCGCGAGGTTCAGTCGCTCGACGTCAACGCCGCCTCGAACCGCGAAGTTCGGAGCCTTCACGTCAGCGGTCACTTTGCCGCGCACGTTTCCAGCTTCGGATTTCACGTCGATCGCGAGCTTCAGATTTTCAGCAGGCCCTTCGGCGCGTACGTCGAACGACGGGTGCAGTCCGTATCCGGCAGCGGCGGGAACGACGCGACCGATCTCCGGTAGCGACGCCTGGCCCGTCGTGGTCACCCTGACGATGGGCGTCTTCAGGTATTGCTCGACGACGCCGTCTATCGTGAGGGAGCTTTCGGTCGTGCGAATCGACATGCCTTCGATGTACAGGTTGTCGTCCCGGACCGCCAGCTTGCCAGTCAGTTCGGTGAGATTCAGTTGTGGCGAGGCCGCACGGAAACTCACGCGATCGAGTTCGACCGAATAGTGGACCGGCGCGTACTCATAGGAACCCTTGAGGTCCAGATCCTGAATGCGCGAGGGCAACCGATATCCGTTGCCGCCAACGCGATCGTCGATGTAGACGTTGGCATCGGCGATCTCGATTGACGGCATGGAAATGGGCCGCCCCGGTCCCTCGCGATCGGCCTCACGAGCTTGTTCTTTGACCAGGCGTCCGAGGTTCCATCCATTGCGATCGCGCTCGACCCTCAGCACTGGCGACACGAGCTTGATTTCGTCAAGGACGATCCCCTTGGAGATGAAGTCGAGCACGCTGTAGTCGACTTCAAGCGCTTTCACGGCGACGACCCGCTGGCCGGAGACGTCGACGGCGACATCAGCCAGATCGAGACCGAACAGCAGGTTGCCTCTGAGCCGCCCGATCGTCAGCTCGCCATTCAGGTACTGCTTGGATTCCCGCACGACGTATCGCCGGAGCCAGTCACGGAACCAGGGCGTTTGCGACACGATGAGCGCGATCGCCACGATGCCTACCATCAGCGTGCCGACGAGGGCCACCACCTGCAGCGAACGCCGGAGCACTCGCATCATCAGAAGGCCTGGCCGATACTGAAGTGGAAACGGAATCGCCGCGGCTCAGGCTTGCCGTTCACGAGGAGACCAGGAATCGGGTTCAACTGGTAGCCGAAGTCAGCGCGGATCGGGCCAATCGGTGTGTTGTAGCGGAGACCAGGCCCGACGTCGTAGCGCAGATCGTTGAAGTTGAAGTCCCATGGCTTCGTCCAAACGTTGCCGCCGTCCACGAACAGCACGCCGCCAAGCTTTCCCCACACCGGCACTCGCACTTCCGCCGAGAAACTCATGAATGCATGGCCACCGATGGGAAGGCCGTAGCCGCTCAGTGGCGCAACATCGAACCGGCCCCACCCGCGAAGGTTGGTGGCGCCGCCGAGGAAGTAGCGCTTGTGAAACGGGACGCCAATCTCCTCGGCCGTGAACTCGCCGGTGCCGACTTCGTGCTGCAGCGGATCGATTGAGCCGGCACGAGCGCGGACGGCGAAGACGGCGTTGCCAACGACGCGTCGATAGAATCTCCCTTCGGCGGTCACCTCGTAGTAGTTGTAGTCTCCCTGCAGCCACTTCCCCGCCTGCTCCAGATGCAACGCCGCCATGTACCCGCGCTGGGCATCGAGGACGTTGCCGGTGGTGTTGCGCCCCGCGTCGAAGCTGATGGCCGAGCGCTGGCCGGTGCCGACGCCGCCGTGCGTGGGATCCAGTCCGATGGCAATCAGCTCGTCGCGCTGTGACAGGTCTTCCAGAATGCGCGGATCGATCTCGAAGTGTTCCCACTCGTTGGCATACGTGAACGACAACGTCATCGCCGGCTGCCTGCGAAACCCGGCGGCGCCGGAACGCATGAACTGACGCGTCAGGGTCAGCCGCCCGCCGACGTTATCGAGTTTGAAGGCCGGTTCGTCGTTGTGCCAGTGCTGTCCGCTCAGACTCAGCGAGTAGCGGGGCGAGAACACATACGGCTGCGTCAAGTTCACTTTCACGCCGCGATCGAGACCGGAGTAGCGCCCGAGGATGTCCACCGTTCTCGCGCCGCCGAAGAAATTGACGTGACGCCAATCGGCCTCGACGCGCCCGCGCTCCTCGGTGCCGTAACCGACACCGAAGTTGACCTTGCGATGCTTGCCCTCGGTCACGGTAATGCGCGTGGGGATGTCTACCAGGTGCTCCCCTTCCTTGCGCATCGCCTCCACATTGGCGAAGTCGAATACCTCGAGTGCGTACAACCGCCGCTGGCTCTCGAGCAGCCGGCTGTGGCGATAAACCTGTCCGGGCCTGAATGTCAGCTGCCGCCTGATGACTTCCTCGTCCACGCTCGAATTGCCGGAGATCTCCGCCTCCCCGAAACGCGCCACGACGCCCGGCTCCGCAGACAGCACGACGACGCGCGAACGTTCGTTCGAACCTGGCTTCTCCGACATCCGGACGGATGCGTAGGGATAACCACTCTCCTTCAGTTGATCCAGAGCGGTCTCGCGGCTCGCCTGGAGCAGCGCTCGATCGAGCGGCTGCCCCGGCGACAGCGCCATTCGCCGTTCCATCGCTTGCCGCGCGCGCGGCCGAAGCAGATCGAATCCCACGAACTCGATGCGCTCCACCCGCATCGGTTCCCCCTCGGTGACTCGAATCGTAATGTCGACAGAAGACTGATCGGGGCTGAGCTTCGCGTCGAACGAACTGACGCGCGCATCCGGGTAGCCGCGATCGTGATAGAACGCGGTGATCCGCTTGATGTCTGCCTCGAACTGCTCGCGATGGAAGTAGCGCTTCTCGCCCCAAGGCAGCCTGGAGCTGGCGCCGGTCGCGAGGACGGACTTGAGCTGTCCGGCCTCGACGCCTTTCAAACCTTCGAACTTGAAGCTCTTAACCTGGACTCCGCCGTCTTGTTTGCAGCCGGCAGAGGAGAGGAGGGTAGCCGCGCACATACAAACGAGCAGCGCGTGCGCAAGGAGACGGCCAGGCATAGGTACTCGGCCGCGTACTCATAAGCTGTGCCAAGCAGCTCCGGCTTCCGGCTATTCTCGCGTGATCTCGGGTTTTCCGGCCGAGATGGACAACATGATCCCGAGACCGACGGCAATCACCAGACCGATGATCAACCAGCCGGCGGAGATGTGACGAAGCGCACCGCCGTACCACAGCGCAGCGACGGCGCCAAGGATCAGAATGAAGTATCCAATCAAGTAGATGTTGACGTACCGCATAGCCACTCCACAAAAAAAGGGAGAAGGGTTCCTTCTCCCTTTTCCCTTGTCTAGCGCTGTATCCGAACGAGAAGCGCGGCGCGGCGGTTGAGACGGCGGGTCTCTTCGCGCGCGTTGTCGTGCTTCGGACGCTCCTCACCGTAGCTGACCGTCCGCAGCCGATCGGCGCCGATCCCGCGGCCGGCGAGGTATTCGCGCACAGCCGATGCTCGACGTTCGCCGAGCGCCAAATTGTATTCAGCCGTGCCGATGTTGCACGTGTGTCCTTCGATCTCGAGCCGCAGCTCGGGATTCGCCTGCAGCGTCTTGATCGCTTCATCGAGTGCGCGCGTCGCTTCCGGCCGCAGTGAGTAGCGATCGAAGTCGAAGTGCACGTCCTCGAAGATGAACTCCTTCACCGCGGGTCGAATGACCTGGATCGTGACCGTATCGCTGGCCGTTCCACCCTTGCCATCGTCCACGGTGACGGTGAACTGCACCGGACCTTCCTGCATGGGTGCGGTCCACGGCGTTTGCCGCGCCGTCGGATTCGAGATCGTGCCGGCCGGCGCACTCCACTTGTAGGTCAGCGTGTCGCCGTCAGGATCCGACGCGTCCGCGGTCACCGTAGCCGTGCGGCCGACTTCCACGGTGCATGGCTCACACCGGGCGTCAACCGTCGGCGGCCGATTGGCCGGTGGCGGCGGCGGTGGCGGGGGCGGCGGAGGCGGCGCAACGTAAATGCGGACGCCGGGGTGATACCCGACGCGGAACTGGAAGCCGAGCGAATCACCCGTTTCGTCCTCGAAGTTTCCAAACTCACTTCGACCATCCATCTTGATCCGCCAGTTCAGACCCGCACCGACGAACGCGCCACCCGAGCCCTGCCAGGTGAGCCCGATCGAGGCGTTGAATGGTGAATCGATATTCGAGGTGAGTGGAGAGATGGAGCCGTCGTTCGCGACAAGCGCGGAACTCAAGCTGAGGGAATCATCGAAGTACGCCTCGCCGTGCAGTTCGGCGGTGAGGCGGAGGTTCTTGCGGGTGGGGAACCCCGCGCCAAAGCCGTATCGAAACCCGTTCGAGACGTCAACCTGGTCGGGTTTTC
This sequence comes from Vicinamibacterales bacterium, assembly GCA_049642465.1. Lineage (GTDB taxonomy): Bacteria > Acidobacteriota > Vicinamibacteria > Vicinamibacterales > 2-12-FULL-66-21 > CAWDPQ01. Next base: position 13,343 of record JBAROV010000106.1, on the reverse strand, counting down.
CGCGAAAGATCAGTCCGCCGAATCCTGACAACTCGACGCGCTCGTTGACCTCTTTGCTGAGCACGGCATCGATCGCGAAGTCCGGCTTCCCGGTGCCGACGCCCTCTTCATCGTCTTTTGCGGTGGGCAACTTGACGAGACCGCGCAGCGCGAAGGCAGCCGGCTGCTGCCGCCACTGCGACATGAAATTGATCTTGCCGCCGATCCACAGGTCCCCCAGCTGATTGTCGGACCAACCCTGCCGAACGAATGGGTATTCGTTGGCAATCACGCCGCCCTGCTGATTCGACGAGAAGAAAATCGGCCTCGAGTCGCGATCGATGCGACGAACGATGTCCCACGCGCCGAACAGCTCGGCCCGGTCGCCCAGCCCCACGCCGAACGTCACTGGAAAATTCGAGACGTCGGTGAAACCCTCGTTGTAGTCAAAGTTCACTCGATACGCGCTGAACGACCACTTGCGTGCCGGTAGCACCTCTCCAGTGGGCACGAACCACAGGCCGGTATCCCCGCGAAATGTCGTCGTCGCCGGCCGCGTTTCGACTGGCATCGACTGCAGATCATTCGGGGTGGGCTGGGTCCCCTGCGACGCTGTCGTGCCTGGCTGCTGCGCAGACTGCCCCGATGTCGGGGTCTGCGCAGAAAGCTCCGCGGCCGGCCCGACCACGCAGGCTGTCGCGAGCACGACGATCGCCATCGCTACGCGTTTACACATACGCACACGCCTCCGTCCTCTGCTGCTACGACTGGCCGCCCAGGCCGCTGTCGGTCCCTGATCGGCCCATGATGTCATTGTCTGACATTCTGCCCGATTCGGAACCCATGGAACCATCGGGCGCCTCAACCAGGCGACCACGGCCCCCGCGGCTAATCTGGCCTCCCTTGCGGCCTGCGGAACGCGCTTCCTCCGATGTCCACTCGTGTGCTGTCCCCTTCTGGTGGGCGGCGCGTCCGCCCTTGCTGGCGATCTCACGCTGCTTTTCGGGGGACATCGACGCGAAGCCTCGACGTTCCTTGCGCTCACCCATTACGTTTCGGCCCGTGACTGCATCATTCATAGTAGGACTCTCGTGGTGGTGGCCCGTCAGGCGCGACCGCCACGACGTATGGCGGGCGGCCGGGTTCAGCCGGCGGATCCTGGACGGGGGAAGGTTTGGGTTCGTCCGTCGGGGTTTCCGGTGCTTCCTCCGGGGGATTCTCGATGTCTCGCTCGTTGTCACTCAATCGCACGGTTTACCCCTCGGTATTCGAGTTTCCGCAGGCTGAGGTATCAAACCGTGTGCCACGGTCGGTGTGGCCCAGGGACGGAGAGATATCGCTAAACATTAGAGATCTAGCGGCTTTTCGTTCCGGATATCCGCATCCCCGTAGACTCTGGAAGGATTTGCTACACGAAAACACTACACATGAGGTACGGTATTTCCCTCTTCACTGGGTAATCGCCCCGATGATCGGCGCATCCGCTTCGCCTGCCGAACCCTGCTAACATGCACCCCATGAGCGTATGTGGCGGACCCACTGAACCCCAGCCCCCTGCAGGCAACACAACCGGAAGAACTGTCTTCTGCCGCAAGTTTCAGAAGGAAATGCCTGGACTCGACGCGCCCCCCTGGCCTGGAGAGATCGGACAGCGCATTTTCGAGAATATCTCTGCGGAGGCGTGGAAAATGTGGGAAGAACGAATGAAGATGATCCTCAACGAGTATCGCCTGATGCCGTGGCAAAAAGAGGCACAGCAGCTCGTGGCCAAGCACATGGAGGATTTCTTCTTCGGCGAAGGCGCCGCGCTCCCTCCGGGTTACGTTCCGCAGCAGGCCAAAGGCTAGAAGGCCCGGTTCACGGCAATCGCCGGATCGATCGCAAAGGCAAGCCGCCGGTGTGCTTCGCGCACGGCGCCCTCGGCCTCTTGAGGACGAGCACCGCGTCCGAAGATGAAGCCAAGATAACTGCCCGCCTCGGGCAGCGGCTCGAGTAACTGGTCTGCCTTCGCAGTAATCCGGACGTCATCAACGCCGGGGATCTGCCGCGCCTCATCAATCCCACTTACCTGCTTCAGGATCCCCGGCTTTGGGATCGGGATCATCATCACCGCCGCGGCTGCCTCTTCTCTGGAGATGTCATCGACCGAATCGCCTGTCGCGTGGCGCAGCAACAACTCCTCGAGCGTAATTTCTCCATCTGGTCCAAACCGCAGGACCTGCGAACAAAGGCCTCCGATCGGGCGGGCGGCGACCTCCAGGACGAAGACGCCATTCCGCGTCAGTCGGCATTCGGCGTGAACGGGGCCGTGGCTGAGGCCGAGCGCACGGCACGCGCGTGAGACTTCCCCAATGATCGTGCGCTCGGTGAGTGTTGGGAGCACAGCCGGCGTCACGTAAACGGTCTCTTCGAAAAAGGGACCGTCGAGTGGATCGGGCTTGTCGAAGATCGTGAGCGATCGGAACCTGCCGCGCGTCAGCAATCCTTCCACGGCGTACTCGCGGCCAGGCATGAAGCCTTCGACGAGGATCGTGCCTTCGCTCCCGAGCCGCAGCGCACGAACGTCCGGGCGCGCCAGCAGTGCACGCACGCGTGTGAATGCCGTCACGAGTTGGTCAGGCGTGTCGGCGCGAATCACGCCGCGGCTGCCAGAGAGGCCGATGGGTTTCACAACCGCGGGGTACGACGCCTTCTGCGCGACGCCCGCCGGATCCGCTTCCGACGAGACGGCAAAATGCCACGGCGTGAGGAGGCCGGCGCCGCCAAAGTACGCGCGCGCGAGCAGTTTGTTCGTGCTCGCCGTGGCGGCTGCAGGCGAATGGCCTGGAAGGTTGAGTGCCCTCGCGATCCGCGCGGCGAGGACGACGGGGCGGTCGCCAACCGCAATCACGCCGTCGATGGGCCGCTCGAGCGCCGCGGCACGGACTGCTTCGAGCGACGCCTCCTCATCGTCGAAACGCACCGGCACGGCCTCGTCTTGCCACGGGTCCTCCAGCGTGTGACACCGATCGGTCGCGAACATCAGCTCGACGCCGAGCTTCTGCGCCGCGTCGCCAAACGAGCGAAGCTGGTAGCTTGTCGTGGTGGATAAGATGAGGACTCTCACGTAAAAACTTTGACGGGAGGACGGCAGGACGGAAGGACGGGAGGTCGGGACCCCGTTCTCCCGTTCTCCCGACCCCCCGTTCTCCCGTCCTCCTACACCAGAGCCACCTGCTCTGTCGTTGGTTCTGCTCAACAATACCAAGGCTCATTGAGGTACGGCACAGCGGCGCGAGGCAGCAGACCATTCATAGCCGGCATCGGCTGCGACAGACCGGCGGCTTCGTGCGCGAGGTGCCAGATCTCGGTGAACACTTCGCGGCGCGGCGCGTTCAGCCGCCGACCGACGATGGCCGCGATCGAGTCTTGCAGGCGATCGACGTGCGGGTCAGGGTGCGCCCACGTGTGCGTCAGGCTCTGCGGATCGAACCTGCTCACGACGGCGCGCACGTCCTCCAATTCGAGAAGGCGCGAGCCTTCCGGGATCAGCAGGCGAATCGCGAGTTGGATTGGCGCGACGTGATCGATCAGATCGAGTCGGGCGATCGTCTGCAACAACCGGCAGTACCCCTCGACCGTCGTCCACGGCGTGAAAGCCACGAACGTCGGCGTCAGGACGAGACCCGCCGCGCGGCACAACGACACCGCACGCTCGAAGTCCGCTGCCGTGTGTCCCTTCTCGAGCCGGCGCAGAATCCCGTCGTCCACGGCCTCGACCGCGCTCGTCACGAACGCGCATCCCGTTTCACGCAGCACCGGGAGGCAGTCGGCATGGTTGAGCAGATGCTCGACCTTGATCGTCACGTCATACGAGACGCCAGGAAATTCAGCCGCGAATCGCTGGACGATCTCGAGCGCGTGCCGCGGACCGTTGAAGAAGTCCGGATCGCCGAACGTGATGTGCCTCGCACCCATGGCGATCTGCCGGCGTGCGTCTTCGATCACGATCTCCTGCGGAACGACCCGGAATCGTCCGTCGTAGACCGGAACAATCGGGCAATGGCGGCAGCGATGTTTACAGCCACGGCTCGCCTCCGTATAACCAACGATTCGTCGCTCGGTTCCCCACTGCAGCGACGCGTAACGGTCGAGTGCGGGTAGCGATTCGCGCAGCGGAATCCGGAACTGGACACGGGGAACGGGGTCACGTGCGACGCGCACGTGCTCGTGCCGGCAGGCGAGACGGGCCAGGTCGTCCTCGAACTCGCCACCGACGATCTCCGTCACGCCTCGTTCGCGCAGGGTCGCTGCGTTCAGCGGCGCGTAGAGGCCGTAGGCGCACAGCGTCGCCGAGGGATTGAGCGTGCGGACGCGGTCGATGACCGGGAGCGCCAGCCGCGTCGCCGTGTGCATCGGCAGGAAGAATGCGATCACATCGGCTTGGCGTACCGCATCCACCGGCAGCGAATCGCGCGAGAGATCCACACACGTCGTCTCGGCGCCCGCGGCGTGCAGCGCGGCTGCAGCCGAGGCCAACCCGAACGGCTGCCGGCCGAGATCGTATGTGGAGATAATCAAAAAGTGCATTTGGGCACTGACTTCGTCAGTCGCTAGTCGCTCGTTGCTAGTCCGGCTGTCGCTCGTCAGTCGTTAGTCGCTGGGCCAGGCCCGAGCGCTTCGCGACGACGCGCGTCAGTTCTGACCAGCGACCAGCGACTGAGAAGCGTGAGTCGGACTAGCGACGAGCGACTAGCGACTGACAGGCGCAAGTCGCGATCCAATGACTAGTGTAGCAATCGAGGCGATGAGCGCGGGATAAACCGTCTGCAGGCCCATCGGGTATGCGCCGGTCGCCAACGCTGCAATCTCCCAGATGAGTGTCGTGGCCATCCCGACTGCAATCGATGCCACTCCCGCTTCGCGCGCGACGCGTGGCCAGACGAGGGCCGCAAGAAGCGCCGGCGTGACGCCCGCGCCGTACATCGTGTACGCCCACAACGCCATCGCGAGGATCGTCGGGAAGAAGTTGCCGGCCGCAAACGCCACCAGGCCGAGCCCGACGACGAGTAAGCGGGTGGCAAGCAGCAGTTGGCGATCGGTGGCGGCTGGCTGGACGAATCGCTGGTAGACGTCGCGGGTCAGGCTCGTGGCCGGCGTCAGCAGAAAGCTTGTCGCCGTCGATACGATGATGGCCGCCGCGCCGGCAAGCAGCAGTACGCCAAACGCTCGCGGGAGTACATCCACCGCGACGCGAACGGCGATCGCTTCCGATTCCTGCACTCCCAGATTTGGAATCACCACGCTGCCGAAGACGCCAATGGACACAATCAGCGTCTCGACCACGATCGTCCCGACAATCCAGCCGGCGACGGCGTTGCGCGCCGCGCGTTCGTCGCGCGCCGAAAAGAACTTCTGATACATGTTCGCTTCGCCCATCAGCAGAAACATCGTCGGCAGAAAGAGCGCGACCGCCTCGACGGGCGACATCGATCCGAAGATGGTGAGCTGATCCGGTCGCAGGGCACTCAAGGCGGCCCCTGGACCTCCCGCATGCGCCACGAGGTACACGACGGTGACGATAGTGCCAAGGATCATCATCAGGCCATTGGCAACATCGAGGTAGGCGATCGAGAGCATCCCCGCGAAGACGGTGTAGGCAATACAGAAAGCCGCGGTGATGAATGCGCCGGTGCGCGGATCGAGCCCCGCCACGAGATTCAATAATCGGCCGCCGCCGCGAAACTGGTACGCCGCGATCGTGGTGTAGGCGAGCACCATGGTGAGCGTGCCGAGGATACGACCCCAGCGGCCGTATCGCATCTCGAGAACCTCCGGTACGGTGTACTGTGCGAGACGTCTGACCCGCGGCGCCAGAAAATAGACCAGCGCGATCCCGACCCACGCGCCCGCCGACTGCCAGAGCGCCGGAAATCCCGCGCGATAGCCAAGCCCGGCGCCCGCAAAGAGGCTTCCCGATCCAATCCACGTGGACAGCAACGTGAACACGAGCACGCGCGCGGGAAGCGTGCGACTGGCGATGAGAAAATCGTCGCCCGTGTGTACCGCTTTCGACCGCCAGAGCCCGACCACGGTCAGCGCCGCGAGATACCCGACGACTGCAAGGAGATACAGCGACATTGGCCGTTACGGTACATCAATCGGCGTGGAGTATTCTCTACGCGATGACAAACGTATCGGCCGTTCCCGCCGACGATACCGGCTTCTTCGGTCAGCCGCGCGGTCTTTCAACCCTGTTTTTCACCGAGATGTGGGAGCGCTTCAGCTATTACGGGATGCGAGCGTTTCTCATTCTCTACATGGTGGCTCCCGCGACCGAGGGAGGGCTCGGCTTCTCCGACCCGGACGCGGCGTCGATCTATGGCACCTACACCGGCAGCGCCTGGGCGGCATCCATCCTTGGCGGCCTCGCTGCGGACCGATTCCTCGGACAGTACCGGAGCGTTCTCCTGGGCGGAATCATCATTGCCCTGGGCCATTTCACGCTCGCATTCAAAGCGCTCACATTCTTCTACACCGGCCTCGCGCTGATTGTCGTCGGCACCGGACTCCTGAAGCCGAACGTCAGCACACTTGTGGGCTCCCTCTATCGACAGGGAGACCCGCGACGCGATGCCGGGTTCTCGATCTTCTACATGGGGATCAACCTGGGCGCGTTCATCGGCCCGCTCATCGCGGGATACCTGGCGCAGCGCGTGGACTGGCATCTTGGATTCGCGTGCGCAGGCTTCGGGATGGCACTCGGGCTGGTGCAGTACGTGCTCGGCAAGAAGCGCCTGCAGCCTGCGCTCACGCGGTTGACAGAGAAACCCCGCGTCGATGCGGCAGCGCGCACCACAGCAGGGGAAGCCAAATCTGCCGCAGGATTCACCACCGAAGAATGGATGCGCATGGGCGCGATCGTCATCTTCTTCCTCGTTGCGACGTTGTTCTGGGGCGCGTACGAACAAGCCGGGTCGACGTTGAATCTGTTTGCCGATCGATACACGCGTCTCGAAGTGATGGGGTTCTCGTTCCCGTCCTCGTGGTTCCAATCGGTGCAACCTGTCTTCGTGATTCTGCTTGCCCCGGTATTCGCGTGGGCCTGGACGCGCCTCGGGCCCCGCGAACCGTCGGTTCCGGCAAAGTTCGCGTTCGGCGTGCTCTTCATGGGACTGTCGTTTCTCGTGCTGGTCCCTGCAGGGTCAATGGCACAAAGCGGCGAAGGGGTGCGCGTCAGTCCGTGGTGGCTCGTCGCTTCTTATGCGATCTCGGAACTCGGCGAACTCAGCCTCAGCCCCGTTGGCTTGAGCGCCGTCACGAAACTTGCACCGCTCAGGATCGTCGGATTGATGATGGGCGTGTGGTTCCTCTCCAACGCGGCCGGCAACAAACTCGCCGGCTGGGCTGCGGGATTCTTCAGCTCGACTCCGCTCAACACGCTGTTTGGTGTCGTGGCGGGCGTGCTGTTTGCGGCGGCGCTGGTCATGTTCGTGCTCGTCAAACCGGTGCGTCGTTTGATGGGGACGGAGCGCTGAGGGACGGGAGATCGGGAGGACGGCTAAGCGATGGTCCTGGAAAAATACAAGCAGAAGCGTAACTTCACGAAGACTCCGGAGCCTTCCGGTGACGTGAAGCTGGCGGCCGAGCGGGCGAAGGCTGCCAAAGCGGCCAAGGGATTGTTCTTCTGCGTGCAGAAACATCTCGCCAGCCATTTGCACTACGACTTTCGGCTCGAGCATCGTGGCGTCCTCTTGTCATGGGCTGTTCCCAAGGGGCCGTCCCTCGATCCAACAACGAAGCGTCTGGCGATGCATGTCGAGGATCACCCGATCGAGTACGGCACGTTTGAGGGCGTGATCCCCGAAGGCTACGGCGCCGGGATCGTGATGCTCTGGGATCAGGGCACCTGGAAGCCCGAAGTGGACGATGTGGATGCGGCCTTGAAGAAGGGCGACCTGAAGTTCACGCTTGATGGTTACAAACTGAAAGGATCGTGGGTCCTCGTGCGGACCGGCGGGCGCTGGGCCGGAGGCGATGGAAAGAGCTGGCTGCTCATCAAGCACCGCGACGAGTGGTCCGGGGATCTCGACATCACCGAGTTCGCGCCGCGGAGTGTGAAGAGCGACGGTGATTTCGAAGATATCCTGGCAGCGGACCGTCCCGATGTCTGGGTTTCGAATCGGCCGGCAAAAACCGGCGAGGCGGGCGCGATGCTGGCGAAGATCATCGAACGCGCCGCGGCGCTGAAAGCCGGAGCACCCGGCAAGCAGACTCCCACCCGAAAGGCGACCCGCCGAACGTCACCGACGAAAAAGAAAACCACGGCAGCGAGGAGGGCGACTTCCCGCTGAATCTCTACGGCGAGCGACGCTCCTCGAGCTCCATCCAACGGGCGAGCAAGGCGTCGTGTTCACGCGCGGCCTCTTCGACACGAGTCATCACCGTCTGGATGCGCTCTGCGCCGGCTTTGTAGAAATCTGGAGCCTCCATCTCACTCCGAAGCATCCGCTGCTCCTCCTCGACGGCTTCGATTCGCTCAGGCAGCGATGCGAGTTCGCGCTGTTCGTTGTAGCTCAACTTGCGCGGTGCGGGCGAGGACTCGGCTCTGGTTGGCCGTTGCTGGGTCCCGAGATCGAGCCCCGAGCGCCCGACCCCCGAGTCCCGGACCCCGGACCCCGAGCCCCGGACCCCGAGCCCCGAGTTCCGGCCCCCGGGCCCCACCCGCCTTTGGCGCAGATAGTCGTCCCATCCACCGATGTACTCGGCCGGCTGTTCACCCGCCTCGAGCGCAACAATACTGGTGACGACATGGTCGAGAAAGACACGATCGTGGCTGACGAGCAGGACCGTTCCGTCGAACGCTGCAATCGCCTCCTCCAGAAGATCGAGCGTTTCGAGATCCAGATCGTTGGTGGGTTCGTCGAGGACGAGGACATTGGCGGGCTTTGCAAACAGCCGGGCGAGGAGCAGACGGTTCCTCTCGCCGCCCGAGAGCGATCGCACGGGCGACTGCGCGCGTTCTCTCGGAAACAAGAAGTCCGCGAGGTACCCCATGACGTGCCTTGGCTGGCCGTGCACCAGGACCGTGGTGTTCCCCTCGGCCACCGAGTCCACCACCGTCGCGTTGGGATCGAGCTGCTCGCGCTGCTGGTCGAAATAGGCCACCTGCAGGCGGGCACCCCGTTTGATCGTCCCCTGGTCCGGCTCCAGCTCACCCACGAGTAGCCTCAGCAGGGTGGTTTTGCCCGACCCATTCGGCCCGATGATGCCGATCCGATCCCCCCGAAAAATGCGCTGCGAATAGTCGCGCACGACCGGCACTTCGCCCAGCGTCTTCCACACGCCCTTGGCTTCGAAGACCAGCTTCCCCGACGCCTCCGTATCGTCGATCGCGAGCCTGACGCTTCCCGGCGCGTCGCGATAGGCGGCGCGCTGTGCGCGCAGCTCGAGAAGATCTCGCACGCGCCCTTCGTCGCGCGTGCGGCGCGCTTTGACGCCGCGCCGAAGCCACGCCTCCTCTTTCTGGAGTTTCTTGTCCAGCCGCTCGAGATCGCGCGCCTCCTGCTCGAGAGCGGCGCTCTTCTTGTCCAAATACTCCGAATACCGGCCCGGCCAGGACGTCAAGCGTCCGCGATCGATTTCAACGATGCGCGTCGCCAGCGATGACAGAAACGCGCGATCGTGCGTGACGAACAGCAGCGCGGACGGAGCCTGCTGGAGGTACTCCTCGAGCCATTGGATGGCTTCAATGTCCAGGTGATTCGTCGGCTCGTCGAGCAGCAGCAGATGCGGTTCCGAAACGAGCGCTTTGCCGAGCAGCGCACGACGTCGCCATCCTCCGGAGAGGTACGACAGCCGGCGATCGGCTGGCAACGCCAGGCGCGAGATCACGGTTTCGACTTTCTGCTCGAGCCGCCACCCGTCGCGCTCCTCCAACTCGTGATGAAGGGCGCCGACGCGATCCAGATCGCGGGTCGCGCCCGACGCGGAGAGCCTGACAACCGCGTCGTGATAGCGGGAGACCAACGCACCGAGCTCACCGAGGCCGGCTGCGATTTCGTCGAATACGCTGAGGTTGCCCTCGCCCGGAACATCCTGCGCCAGCCGCGACACCCGAAGCCCGGGTTCTCGCCAGACGGTTCCTTCGTCTGGCGGGATCTCGCCAGCGATCAGTCTCAACAAACTCGATTTTCCCGATCCGTTCCGGCCGATGATGGCAATGCGTTCCGCGGGATCGATTCGAAGATCCGCGGATGAAAAAAGGGGGAGATGGCCGAAGGCGAGGGAAACGTTCGTGAGGGTGAGGAGCGCCATATCACGTGCGACGTGCCACGCGCAACGTGCTCACGTGCGCCGTGCTCAGCGAATCAGGGCACCCGTGGCCTTGATGTGATACCTGACCGACGCGTCCGGTTGCTGGTGTCCGTGTTCACTTGCCGCTTCCTTGGCGTGCTCGTCGTGATCGCCGATCTTCTCGAACGTACCTTCCGCGGACACTTTCTGTCCCTTGGCACTCACTGGAAACACGATGGTCCCGTCCTCGACTTTCAGGCGCACCACCGGAGCCTTTGGATCCTCGTCTGAGGCGACGGCCATCCAGCACCCCATCATGGAACACACCGCAGTGGCCACGCCGTCCACTCGAACCGTCTTGCCGACATAATCGTTTGGATTTTCAACGAGCGACTGGATTGGGGTCGCCTCTTTCATCCGAACACCCGTTCCCAACTTCGTCTCACTCGCCGCAAGAGACGCAGCCATCAGCACTACAGTCATCGCAATCGCGGATTTCATTCGGCCTCCACCACTCATTCTACGATCAAGCAACCACCAGCGCATCGCACGGCTGCACGCGGGTGCGATCTCAAATCAATTTCCTCGCCAGAACCGCCCACACCGCTTGCGCAAGGCGGCGACGATCGTGCCGCGCGATGTCGCGGCACCAAAACTCGCCGGTCACGAGCTCGCAACTGTCCGGCAGCTCTCCGATCTCGAGCGGCTGCTTGTGCTCGTCGCGGTAGCGCTCGAGTATGCGTTCGGGTGGCCGCGCCGTGTTGACGATCACCACATCGATCGGCCGGCCAATCGCCGCACTCATCTGCCACACCGCCTCGGCAGCCGTGAAGTGCCACATGCCGCGTCCTTCCGTCAGCAGATTGGCCACGAGAACGATCGGCCCTGGGACCTGTTGTATGGCTCCCGGCGCGCCGCGCACGAGGAAGATGGGCATCAGGCTGGTGTAGAAGCTGCCAGGTCCGATGACCGCGGCTTCGAACTGTGGAATCGCCGCGCCGGTGGCGGCGTGCATCTGGACCTGCGGCTCCAGCCAGAGCCGTTTGATAGCGCTTCCCGCCGTTTGCCCGGCATCCACTTCGACCTCGCCGCGGGTGACCGTGCCGTCGCCGTACTCGGCGCAAATCGTCGCCGACTCGACGCTGATCGGCCAGACGCGTCCGGCGCAGCCGAGCAGGCTGCGCAGCCCTTCAACTCCCGCGAGAAAGTCGCCGCTATAGCGCTCCATCATCGACAGCAGGAGATTGCCGCCGGTATGACCGCCCAGGCGCGCGTGCTCGAGCGTTGGCAGGCGTGACAGCAGCACTCGACGCGCTTCGCGTTCGTTGCGGGCCAGCGCCAGCGCGCATTTCAAGACGTCACCGGGCGGCAGCACCCCCAGTTCATCGCGCAATTGTCCCGAGCTCCCGCCACTATCGAACATCGTCACCACGGCGTTGACGGAGAGCCAGGGATTCGTCTTCAGGCCGCCGAGCAGGCTGGGGAGTCCGGTTCCGCCGCCAAAGCAGCCGATGTTGAGCGTCCGCAGGCGCACGCGTCAATTGCACTGGCGCGGCACGGAATTGTCAACCGAACTCTTGTACGATAAGGACGATATGGCGCACGCGGACCGATCGCAGAATGCCGCGTCACCCGGCACCAGGGCCGCGTACGAGGTCGTCGCGCGGGATCTCAGCCGGGTGTTCGGCGACCGGCTCACCTCGCTCGTCGCGTACGGTGAGCAGGAAGAAGAGGGGGCGCATACCCTCGCGCTTGTCGAGCGCGTCGCGTTCGGCGATCTCGCGCAATGCGCGCCGCTCGTCGCCACGTGGCACCGTCTTGGCCTTGCGACGCCCCTCGTCCTGACCCACGACGAGTTCCGGCGCACGCTCGACGTGTTCCCGCTGGAGTACGGCGACATCATCGCGCACCACACCGTGATTGTCGGTGCGAATCCCTTCGCGGGAATAGCCGTGCCAGAAGCCGATCTGCGCCGCGGCTGCGAACAGCAGGCCAAGAGTCACTTGATCCATCTGCGGGAAGGATTCCTCGAGACCCGTGGCGATCCGGACGCCATCGCCCGAATGATTGCGGCCTCCGGGCCGGCCTTTCGCGCGCTGCTCCAGAACCTGGAACGCCTGGAACCGGGAGCGATCACACGTGCCGGCATTTCCGACGAGCTGCCGCGCGAAGTCTCCGCCGCCGGCGACGCCACAATCGCGGAACCATCGGCCTTGCTCTCTCGTTACATCGCCGCGGTGGAACGGCTCTGGCAGTACGTGGACGCATGGCGGTAGACAAGGGAAAAGGGAGAAGGGAAAAGGGAAAAATCGCTGTCTGGCTCTTTCTCCCTTTTTCCTTTTCCCTTCTCCCTTCTCCCTTTTCCCTTGTCTATGCGCAACCCGCCCCGCCATCCCTGACGCAGCCGGTCAACGATTTCGCCAACGTCATCGACGCAGAGAGCGAAAGTGAAATGGACCGGCGAATCCGGGCTCTGCAGCAAGCCACCGGCGACGTCGTCGTCGTGGCGACCGTGCAGACGTTCCAGCCGTACGCGACGATTGAGGAATATGCCGTCGAGATGTTCGAGAACGGCGGTCGCGGCATTGGACAGAAAGGGAAAGACAACGGCGCGCTCATCGTCCTCGCTGTCGACGACCGCCGCGTGCGCATCGAAGTCGGCTACGACCTCGAGGAGTTCATCACCGACGGATTCGCGGGCGAAGTGATCCGTCAGGCGATGACGCCGGAGTTCAGGAACGGCAACTACGGACGCGGCCTCCTCGCGGGCGCCACCAGCGTCATCAACCGCGTCGCCGATCGACGCGGCGTCACGCTGCAGAATGTTCCACGACCGGCGGTCCGTACGCCTGTCCGCATCCCAACCCGGATTCCGGGGTGGCTCATCATCGTGCTGTTGTGGTTTCTGATCATGGCCTTCACCGGCCGCGGTCGAAGACGACGAAGGCGATGGGGCGGACCGTGGAGCGGGTGGAACAGCGGAGTGGGGCCATTTGGCGGGGGGACGTTTGGCGGTGGCTTCGGCGGATTCGGCCGCGGCGGTGGATGGGGTGGTGGCGGAGGCGGCGGGGGGTTCGGAGGGTTCGGCG
>JBAROV010000100.1:0-69637 GCA_049642465.1 Vicinamibacterales bacterium | reverse complement strand
GCGGGCGCTTGGGGGTGGGGCCCCAAGCGCACTGAGAGATGTGGGGCCCCGCGAGCACTGAAAAAAAGAGGGAACTATGAAGATCTTCATCGACACCGGCAATCTCAAGGAAATCGAAACTCTGGTGCCGCTCGGCATCATCGATGGCATCACGACCAATCCATCGCTGCTGGCAAAAGAAGGCGGAGACTATCGCTCGATTCTCAAGCGGATCTGCCAGATCGTCCAGGGTCCGACCAGCGCCGAAGTGGTCGCGACCGACGCCGAGGGTATGATCCGCGAAGGACGCGACCTCGCTTCCATCGACCCGCACATCGTCGTCAAAGTCCCGTTCACGAAGGAGGGTGTGAAGGCCTGCCGGACGCTGTCGTCCGAAGGGAAGAAGGTCAACGTGACCTTGTGTTTTTCGGCGACGCAGGCTCTGATTGCCGCCAAGGTTGGTGCGACTTACATCAGTCCGTTCGTCGGGCGGCTCGACGACATCTCTACGTCGGGAATGAATCTGATTAGCGAGATCGTGGACATCTACGGCAACTATTCGTTCGCGACGCAGGTGCTCGTCGCATCGGTTCGCCATCCCATTCACGTCGTGGAGGCGGCACGCATGGGAGCCGACGTGTGTACCTGTCCGGCTGCGGTGATTGAAGCGATGTTCAAGCACCCGCTGACTGACATTGGTCTCGAGCGGTTCTTGAAAGACTGGGAGAGGGCACAGGCCGCGCGTGTCTGAACACCTCGAGGCGCTCGAGCGGCGCGCAGCGCTCGGCGGCGGCGAGGAACGTCTGCGCCGGCAGCACGAGGCCGGCAAGCTGACGGCCCGCGAGCGGATCGATCTCCTGTTCGATCCGGGAACGTTCCAGGAAGTGGACAAGCTCGTTGCGCACCGGTGCCGCGACTTCGGGATGGACGAGCAGGTCGTCCCCGGCGACGGCGTCGTTGCCGGACAGGGGCGCGTCGAAGGCCGGCCGGTCTACGCTTTCGCGCAGGACTTCACCGTTTTTGGCGGGTCGCTGTCCGAAACGAACGCGGCAAAAATCGTCAAGATCATGGATCTGGCGATGAAGATGGGGACGCCTGTCGTCGGATTGAACGACTCTGGTGGCGCGAGGATTCAGGAAGGGGTCCTCTCGCTCGGCGGTTACGCGGACATCTTTCTTCGCAACACCCTGGCGTCGGGCGTCATCCCGCAGATCTCCGCGATCATGGGACCGTGCGCCGGCGGCGCCGTGTACTCCCCCGCGATCACCGACTTCAACATCATGGTCGAGGGCACGAGCTACATGTTCGTGACCGGGCCCGACGTGATCAAAACGGTGACGCACGAAGAAGTGACCAAGGAGGAGCTCGGCGGCGCGAGAACGCACAACGCGATGAGTGGTGTCGCGCATTTTTCCGTGCCCGACGATCGGGAATGCCTGCGACTGATTCGCGAACTTCTGGGTTACTTGCCCGGCAATAACCTCGACGAAGCACCACGACGTCCGAGCGCCGATCCGATCGATCGCGAGGACGAGTCGCTCGACGCGATCGTCCCAGCCTCACCCAATCAGCCCTACGACATGCTGGACCTCATTCACGCCGTGGCGGACGATGGGGCCTTCCTCGAAGTGCATCGGCATTACGCTCGAAACATCGTCGTCGGGTTTGCGAGGCTGGGGGGGCGAAGCGTCGGCATCGTCGCGAACCAGCCTGCCCACCTTGCCGGAACGCTTGATATCGACGCATCGGTGAAGGCGGCGCGCTTCGTACGATTCTGCGACGCGTTCAATGTTCCGCTCGTGACCTTTGAAGATGTGCCGGGGTTTCTCCCGGGGACGCGACAGGAATACGGTGGCATCATCAGGCATGGGGCGAAGCTGCTTTTCGCGTTCGCCGAAGCGACGGTGCCGAAAGTGACGGTGATCACCCGCAAAGCGTACGGCGGTGCCTACTGCGTCATGTCGAGCAAACACATTCGAACCGACGTGAATTACGCGTGGCCGTCTGCGGAGATCGCGGTGATGGGTCCTGAAGGCGCGGTGAACATTCTGTATAAGCGGGAATTGGAGACGGCTGCCGATCCGGCCGCGCTCCGTGCCCGCAAGGTGGCTGAATTCCGGGAGAAGTTCGCCAATCCCTACGTCGCCGCCAGCCGGGGATTCGTAGACGAAGTGATCCGCCCCCGGCAGACCCGTCCAAGGCTGATTGCGGCGCTGACCGCGCTCGAAACCAAACGGGACAAGAATCCCCCGAAGAAACACGGCAACATCCCGCTGTGAAAAGGGGACAGGCCCCTTTTTGCAAAAACGGACGCTCCTCGAAAATGGGGACAGTCCCCCTTTTTTGCCACCGTTCGATTTCGCAAAAGGGGGACTGTCCCCATTTTTTCGGGTGCTAGAATGGGTTGGATGCCCGAGGCGCGGGGCGCCTGTTCCTGCCAGAAAATTCGCGTGTGAAAATCCTCATCGCCAACCGCGGCGAGATTGCCGTTCGGCTCATTCGTGCCTGCCGCGAACTGGGATTGTCGAGCGTTGCGGTCTACTCGGACGCCGATCGCGAGGCGCGGCATGTCCACGAAGCGGACGAGGCCGTGCACATCGGTGCGAGCCCCGCGGACCGCAGCTACCTCCGAATCGAATCGCTCATCGACGCGGCGAACCGCACCAAGGCGACGGCGGTGCACCCAGGCTATGGCTTTCTTGCCGAGAACGCCGCGTTTGCCCGCGCGTGTCGCGATGCGAGGCTGACCTTCATCGGGCCGTCACCGGAAGCCATCGCCCTGATGGGAAGCAAGACGGCCGCCCGAGGCGTCGCGATGCGCGCGGGAGTGTCGGTTGTCCCGGGAACCGAACGTCCCTTCGATGCACGCGCAACAGATGAGGACATCGTCGCGACCGCATCGGCAGTCGGTTATCCCCTCCTCGTGAAAGCGGTCGCCGGCGGAGGCGGCAAGGGCATGCGAGCCGTGGATTCGCCGGACATGCTCTTAGGCGCCGTCCGCCTGGCCCGATCAGAAGCCGGTTCCGCGTTCGGGGACACGTCCATCTACTTCGAGCGGCGGCTGCGGCGGCCACGGCACGTCGAGATCCAGCTCCTCGGCGACGCTGCAGGAACCATCATCCCGTTCGTCGAACGCGAGTGTTCGATCCAGCGCAGACACCAGAAGGTCGTCGAAGAGTCCCCGTCGATTGCTGTTACGCCGGAACTCCGTCGCCAGCTGGCGGCGGCGGCTGTTTCGGTTGCGCGTGAAGTCCACTACACCAATGCGGGGACGATCGAGTTCCTGCTCGACGAAGATGGAGCGTTTTACTTCCTGGAAATGAACACGCGGCTCCAGGTGGAGCATCCGGTCACCGAACTCGTGACCGGTATCGACCTGGTGCATTGGCAGATCCGAATCGCGCTCGGCGACACGCTCGATCTGAATCCAGAGCAGGCCCTGACGCCGCGCGGACATGCCATCGAATGCCGCATCTACGCGGAAGATCCAGATAACGGCTTCATGCCATCCCCGGGACGCCTTCGTCTCGTGCGCGCTGCGGCTGGTCCGGGTGTTCGAGACGACGGGGGTGTGAACGACGATTACGAAGTTCCGGTGTTCTATGACTCTTTAATGGCGAAGTTGACGACGTGGGCCCCCACACGCGAGCAGACCATCGCACGGATGGTTCGCGCCCTTCGCGAGTATGTGGTGGTAGGCGTCAAGACGACGATTCCGTTTTTTCTTTGGTTGCTGCGTCAGCCGGACTACGTCGCGGGCCGTTACGACACGACGTTCCTCGACCGCGTCCTTGCGGCGCGCACCGAAAGCTTTTCGCAGTTTACCGGGGACGAAGAAGAGCTGATTTCAATCGCGGCGGCGATCGACGCCTTCCTGCGCACATCCGCAAGGCCATCGCTCACTGCCGAGGCGTTACCGAACGCATGGATGCAGGCGGCACGCCGCGAAGCGCTGCGCGGATGACGTTCGAGATCGAAGTTGGCAGTTGCACCCGGTCGGTTTCCGTGCAGCGCGGCGACCGCCCCGACACTTATCGCGTTTCGATCGATGGCCGGTCTCTGGAGGTTCAGGCGCGTCGGGTGGGAGAGCTGGGGCTGGTGCTCGTGACCGATCCGGACCAACAGGTGCCGCAGGCCCAGACCGATAAGACTAACGGCCGCAACGAGTTCGGGAGTCATCCAGCGGCCCGTCAGGTGTTCCTGACGGCGGCGGGGGCGTCGGGAGGGGTTGTCGTCACGTACGACGGCCGAACAACGGAGGTTACGCTCAACGGCCGGCGAAGCCAACGGGCGGCCGAGACGCCGGCCCACACGCATGGCGACCAGTCAGTCACGGCGCCGATGCCCGGCCGGGTGCTGCGCGTGCTGGTGGCCGCGGGCGACGCGGTCTCGGCCGGCCAGGGACTAGTCGTCGTCGAGGCCATGAAGATGGAGAACGAGTTGCGCGCACCAAGAGCCGGTCGAGTGAAAGATGTGAGCGTGTCGGCAGGCGCGTCCGTGGACGCCGGCAGGGTTCTCGTCGTGATCGAGTAGCGATGGCTGACGAACCACAGCCTCCGAGCGCGGCTGACGCCGAGGCGCCACCGAGGCGCAGTCGACGCCGGATCTTTGTCCGCGTCGCGGCGGTAATCCTTGCCGTCATCGTCGGACTCCTCGTGTCGGTGTTGACGGTCGATCTTGGGCCGTCACTCCGCGCGCGTGCGGAGCGCGAGGGCTCGAAGTACATCCAGCGGCCGATGCACATCGGTCGTCTGTCTGCGCGTCTGACTCCCGGCGTCTTCGTCATCGACGATTTGATGATTGAAGGATTGACGCCGACCGATCGGCCATTTCTCACGGCAAAGCAGATCACCGTGAAACTGCCGTGGTGGACGGCCTTCACGCGCAAGCTGACGATCGAGTCGATTGAGATGACCGACTGGCGGATGCTGGTCGAGACCTTCGCCAACAACCGGCACAACTTCCCAAAGTTCACGCGCGACAGACAGAACCGCGGCCACAGCCGATTCACGACGACGTTGAAGTCGATGACGGCGCATCGCGGGGAATTCATCTACGACGACCACACGATGCCGTGGATGACCGTCGCTCGCGACCTGTCCGTCTCGCTCTATCGGAGTTTCGCGACGAACGACTATCGCGGTAATGCATCGTTCTCGAATGGAACGATCAAGATTCAATCCTACGAACCGTTTCGCGCCGATATGCGGTCTCGATTCAAACTCGACGGATCGAAGGTTCGCTTCGACCGAATCGATCTCTCGAGCGACGGCGCCCAGTCGATTGTTGATGGGGTGGTCGATCTCGCGAAGTGGCCTGAGCAGTTGTACAACGTCCGATCGAAGATCGACTTCGCAACGCAAAAGAACATCTTCTTCCACAACGACACATTCAAGGCGAGCGGCACCGGAGATTTCGTCGGTACGTTCCACATGTTCTCGGGCGGCCGCGAGCTCAAAGGCACCTTCACCAGTCCTGTTGCAGGGGTGAACGACTGGCGGTTCCCCCGCTTGAAGGGGGACGTGTTATGGCTGCGCGATCGGCTGGAGGTGACCAACGCGACGAGCGAGCTGTACGGCGGTAGCGCACGGTTCGATTACCGGATGGCGCCCTTTGGCAAGGGCGTGCCCACCATGGCGTCGTGGGACGTGAAGTATGTAAACGTCGATTTGGCCAGACTGACCGATTTTCTCGAGACCGAGGGGTTGCGACTCGCCGGACGCGCGACCGGTCAGAACTTCCTCACCTGGCCGCTCGGCAGGTGGGCAGCGAAACGTGGGCAGGGCGACGTCACCGTGAGGCCGCCAGACGGAGTCAGCCTGATGACGCGCGCGCAACAGGTTGAAGCCGCCGAGGCCGAAGCCGCCCTGCCGCTTGAGGCGGGCCCTTTCAACTCACGAGCGTCCCTCGGTTACCTGCCAGTTGGCGGACGTATCGGGTATCGGCTCGATCCTGACTGGATCCTCCTCGACGAAAGCTGGGCGGCGACCCCGAAGACCTACGTGGAGTTTCACGGACGTACGGCTTTTGGGGAACGGTCGCACATTCCGTTTCACGTCACCAGTCTGGACTGGCAGGAGAGCGACAGGGTCCTTGCCGGCATCATGACAGTCTTCGGGTCATCCACGGGCGCAATCCCCATTGGCGGGTATGGCGAGTTCGACGGCGTGATGTTGAACGCCTTCACCAA
Source organism: Vicinamibacterales bacterium (assembly GCA_049642465.1). Classification (GTDB taxonomy): domain Bacteria; phylum Acidobacteriota; class Vicinamibacteria; order Vicinamibacterales; family 2-12-FULL-66-21; genus CAWDPQ01. Next base: position 63,468 of record JBAROV010000100.1, on the reverse strand, counting down.
GCCGCGCATCGAAGGCGTGTTCAACGGCAACCAGATGCGCGCCTGGGACGTTGTCTGGGGTCGCGGGCGCGCCGATCTCGTGATCGAAAACTCGTACGCGTTCGTCAAGAGCGCGGTGCTGCAATCCGGCGATTCGGAAATTGTCGCGGACGGCCAGTTTTCGCTTGGCTATCCGCGCAAGGATCATGGCGAGGAAATCAACGCGCGCGTCCGCATCACACGGCGGCCGCTGCGGGACCTTCGACACGCGTTCGAGCTCGACGACTACCCGATGGAGGGCCTCGTCTCAGGCGACTATCACGTATACGGGAACTACGAAACGCCGTTCGGCTACGGACGCCTGATCATCGAAAAGGGCGTGGCGTACGGCGAGACATTCGACCTGGCGCAATCGTCCCTTCGTTTCGAGGGCACCGGGGTACGTCTCGATGGACTGGAGATCACGAAGGCCACCGGAAGTGCTACTGGTGCGGCCTGGGTTGGCTGGGACGGCAATTACTCCTTCAACGTTGATGGCCGGCGAATTCCAGTCGAGTCGTTGGCCACGGTCAAGCTGCCGCGGGCGCCTCTGTCGGGCCTGCTCCAGTTTAACGCGAATGGAGCCGGCACATTCGAGTCCCCTCGATACGATGTGAAGCTGAGAGTCGATGACTTGTTTGCCGGAGACGAAGGCATCGGTGCCCTGACCGCGCGCCTCGCCCTTCGCGGCGATCTCCTGACGGCAGACATGGAAGCGGCATCGCCGCGGTTGTCGGTTTCCGGATCCGGGCGACTGGCGCTCACGCCAGAGATGGATGCGGAAATGAGCCTGCGCTTTGCCGACACGTCGCTGGATCCGTACCTGCGATTCGTCCAGCCGGGTCTGTCGCCGTTTGCCACGGCCGTCGCCGATGGCACGGTCCGTGTCGTCGGTGAACTTGCGGACATCGATCATCTCGTCGTGGACACACGCGTCGAACGGCTCGACCTGAAGCTGTTCGACTACCCGCTCAAGAACGACGGTCCGATTCAGTTGCTGCTCGATCGGCATACGCTCGACATCACGCGGCTGCGCCTGGTCGGCGACGGAACGCAGCTCGAGCTCGGCGGCAGTGTCGCGTTGCACGACGGCTCCATCAACATCGAAGCGAAAGGGGACGCGAACCTCGGCATCCTCCAGGCGTTCTTCCGGAACCTGCGGAGCCGTGGCAATGCCGCCCTGAGCGCGCGCATTACCGGACCACTTTCCAAGCCGGTGTTTTCCGGGAACGCGCGCATCGCAGATGGCCGCGTGCGTCACATGTCGCTGCCGCACGCACTCGAGGCGATCAACGGGACGATCTCGTTCGACGCCGGTGGCATCCGCATGGACGATGTGTCGGCGCGGCTGGGCCAGGGTCAGGTGAACTTCGGCGGGCGCATCGCGTTGAATGGGTTTGCTATCGGGGAACTCAGCCTCACGGCGACGGGCGAGCAAATGCGTGTCCGCTACCCGGAGGGGTTCAATTCCGTTGTCGACGCAGACCTGTGGCTCCGCGGCAGCGCCACGTCGCCCATTCTCGGTGGCGTTGTCACGGTCCGTGACGCGGTCTGGACGAGGCGTTTCGAAGTCGACCCGAACCTTTTCGAGCTCGGCGGCGGTTCAAGCATCGCGGGTCCCGCCTCGACGACTCCAGCGTTTCCTCTCAGGTTCGACATCCAGGTGAATGCGCCGGCGTCAGCGCTGCGCCTCGAAAACAACATCGCCCATGTCTACTCCAGCGCGGAACTCAGGCTGCAGGGGACCTACGAGAAGCCGCTGCTCTTCGGTCACGCGGAGATCAACCGGGGAGACATTGTTTTCGAAGGCAACCGCTACCTGGTCACGCGAGGGACGATCGATTTCCTCAATCCGGCCGGCCGCATCGAACCGCTCTTCGACATCGAGGCCGAGACACGCGTGCGGGTGCCTTCCCAGACCTACCGGGTGACGCTCGCCGTCAACGGCACGCCGAACCGATTCTCGATGTCGCTCAACTCCGATCCGCCGCTGCCGGAAATCGACATCGTGGCGCTGCTGTTCGGCCAAACGACAAACGTCCAGGACGCGGAGCTTCGGGCTCTGAGGCCGGGCGCGGAAACCGAAGCCAAACAGGCACTGATCCGAGCGGCCGGCGCGCGCCTGATTGCCAGCCCCATTTCCACCCCGGTGCGCCGCGTCGTTGAGGAAACATTCGGCCTGGACACGGCACAGGTGACGCCGACGATAGGTAATGAGAACGATCCTCTACAGACATCCGCACGCCTGACGCTCGGCAAGCGGATATCACCGCGTGCGTTTCTCATGTACTCGCGTGCGCTCGGAATCGCCGATCGAAGCCAGATCATCGTGCTCGAATACGACCAGAGCGATCGATTCGGTTTCGTTCTGACGCAGATCGGGGATAGCACGTTCGCCATCGACCTTCGAGTGCGGCGCAGCTTCTGATGCGGGTGCGGTTCGCGATCCCGGCTCTGTTCACGTTCTGGCTCGTGCCTGGCACCGCTGCGTTCGGGCAGGTGTCAGTCGCCAGCTATTCCGGACGCCCAGTCGCGAGCGTGCACGTCCTCATTGAACGCGCTCCAGCCAATGAACTGCTGCTCACCGATCTCATCGAAACGCGGCAAGGGGAACCTCTGTCGCTCGCAAAGGTCCGGGAATCGATTACCCACCTCTATAGCCTCGGACGTTTTCAGGACATTCAGGTCGAGGCGGTGGACACTGCCGGCGGAGTGGAGCTCCGCTACAACCTCGTTCCGCTGCATCACGTCGAGCGAGTGAACTTCACCGGAACTCTTGGCCTCTCCGAAGGTCTGTTGCGCGGCGCGATGACGGAGCGGTTCGGTGCGACACCGCCCGTCGGGCGGGCCGCCGAGGTCGCGCGCGTGCTCGAACAGTTGTACGAAGACCACGGCTACTTCGACGCGAAGGTGCGGCCCGTGGCGACCGAGCTGCACGATCCGGATCGGACAATCCTCGCGTTCGAGGTCGCGGCGGGACCACGCGCCATCATCGGTACCGTCGTCGTTTCGGGACAACCGCGTGCGACACACGCCGTCGTGGTGAACCGCCTCGGCCTCGCACAAGGACGGCCCTACGAGCGAGCGGTACTTCAGCGACGGCTGACTGATTTCGTGAACGACCTGAAGAAGAGCCGGTACTACCAGGCGGGGGCCACGCACACCGCGCAGCTCTCTGACGATCAGACCCGCGCCGATCTGACGATCGACGTTCAATCGGGACCGCTCGTCCGCGTCACGTTCGTCGGCGACACCCTTCCCGCCGATCGGCTGAAAGACTTGGTGCCGATCGAGCGCGAAGGCACCGCAGACGAGGATTTGCGCGAAGACTCGGCTCAGCGTATCCGTGATTATCTGCACGCGCAGGGTTACTGGAAGGCCGACGTCACGGTCGATCAACGCGAAAAAGCGGACGAGCTGGAGATTGTCTTCACCATTCGCAAAGGGCCGGTCTACCGCGTGTCGGAGATCGAAATCACCGGTGCGTCAGCCGTGTCGTTGCTGGAGCTGCAGCCGCTCGTGCCGCTGGCGGTGGGTGAGGTCTTCACCTCAGCAGAGCTCGATGCAGCAGTCGGCGCTATCCGGCAGCTGTATCGCGCGCGGGGTTTTGCCTGGGTTGACGTGAAGCCGGCAGTCACCGAAGTCGGGCTGTCGGGGGAAGGCCGAGTGCGTCCCTCCATCGTCATCGTTGAAGGGCCGCGAGCGACGATCGGCAACGTCAGCTTGAGCGGAACGCAACAGATCCCCGAGGCCGAGCTGCGGCAAAAGCTGCAATCGAAACCGGGGGCGGCCTGGTACGAACCGGCGGCTGCTGCCGATCGTGACGCGATCCTGCTCGAGTATCTGAATCTCGGTTATGCGGGCGTGGAAGTCACGGTCCGTCCCACAATCAGCGCTGATCGCAGTCGCGTGGATTTGCTCTTTTCCATCCGCGAAGGCCCGCAGACCAGAGTAGATCACGTCATCATCGTCGGCAATCAACGAACCGATGCCGATTTGATACGTCAGGAGATCCTCCTGCGATCCGGAGCGCCGCTCGGGCTGCAGGACATGATCGAGAGCCGCCGCCGATTGAGCGCCCTGGGGCTGTTTCGCCGCATCAACATCACCGAGCTGGCGCACGGTGGAGCCGAGCGTCGTGACGTCGTGGTGACTGTGGAAGAAGCGCCCGCGACCAGCCTGGGCTACGGTGGTGGAGTCGAATTGACGCGACGGCTACGTCGGGCCGGCCCCGAAGGACTGGCCGAAGAGCGGATCGAATGGGCGCCGCGAGGGTTTTTCGAAGTTGGACGTCGCAATCTTGGCGGCAGGAACCGGTCCGTCAATCTTTACACCCGCGTGAGCGTCAGGCCCAAGGACGCGCCGGACGATCCAGCGCAGGACGGACAGGGGTTTGGATTCAGCGAGTATCGAATCGTCGGCACCTACCGTGAGCCGCGGGCGTTCGGCTGGAACGCCGATCTCACGTTGACGGGTGCTGCCGAACAAGGGATCCGCTCCAGTTTCAACTTCACGCGAAAGGGCGTCAATATTGAATTTCTGCGCCGTCTGACCCCTTCCATCCGCAGCAGCGCGCGGTATGCGCTCGGGACGACCAAGACATACGACGAACGGCTGACCGGCCAGGATGTCGCGACGATCGATCGCTTGTTCCCGCAGGTCCGACTGTCCACCATCTCCGGCGCCGTTGCGCGCGACACGCGCGACGATGTGGCCGAGCCGAGTCGAGGCACGTTCATCAGCGTTGAAGGCAGCCTGGCCGCCCGTACGATTGGGGGCCAAGTGGGTTTCGTGAAGAGCTACATCCAGGGTTACTGGTTCACGCCGATGCCCGGCGCACCGCGCGTGGTCTTTGCGACGCGCGCCGCCACCGGGCTCGCTGACGGGTTTGCGCGCACGGTGCAAGCCGTTGATGAAAACGGTGAAGCCATTCCTGACGAATTCGAGACCATCGAGGATCTGCCAGCCAGTGAACGGTTCTTTGCCGGTGGAGACACGAGCATTCGGGGGTTTGCGCTCGACTCGGTCGCGACGCCCGACACCATCAGCGCTCAGGGATTCCCCAAGGGTGGGAACGCCGTCCTCATCCTGAACGCAGAGCTTCGAGTCCCCGTCTGGGGCGACATTGGAATGGCGGTGTTCATGGACGGCGGCAACGTGTTCAACCGGGTCACGGCGTTCGATTTCGGCGAGCTGCGCGGGAGCCTGGGCTTTGGCGTCCGCTATCGTTCGCCGATCGGACCAATCCGGCTCGACCTTGGTTTCAAGATGGATCGACGCGAGAGCGAGCGGCGCTCGGCTTTGCATTTCAGCATCGGACAGGCATTTTGAGAAAAGCGCCTTCGACCCTCGCTTTCTTCCTGATTGCCTTCCTCGCCTCTCCGCTTCGCGCGGAGATCATCGATCGTATTCTGGCGGTCGTCGAAGGGCAGTTGATTACGCTCTCCGATGTCCGCGCCGTGCTCCGTCTCAGCTTGGAGACAGCGCCCCAGAACAGCGACCCTATCCCAGTCGCGTTGGACAAGTTGATCGATCGCCAATTGATGCTGATCGAAGTCGATCGTTACGCGCCTGCTGAACCGTCAACCGCCGAAATCGACGCGCAACTGCAGACTGTTCTAAAGCCCTATCCCGATGCACTGGCGTTCGAAATCGTGCTTGGCCAGGTCGGATGGGCACGAGACGACGTCAGGCGATATCTCCGGGACGAGCTGCGAATCGAACGCTATTTGCAGCAACGATTCACGGCAACGATCCAGCCAAGCGACGACGAGTTGGCCGCGTACTATCGCCTGCATGCTGACGAGTACATTCGGGGCGGTGTGCTCGCGCCGTACGCGGAGGTTCGTGAGCAGGTTCGGAACAGGTTCGTCAGCGAGCGTCGAGCCTCGCTGGTTCGCGAATGGCTCTCAGGCCTGAGACGTCGCGCCAACATCGCGCAACTCTACTTCGGCACAACACCGCCGGGTCGAATGTAAGAGAACAATTCAGGGCTGGATCTTGAGGATCCTCAGCTCCGGACCCGGGTGGACATCGGAAGGAGCGAAGCGGACGAGTTCCTGCGTCCTGCCGAAGATATTCATGTAATCGGCGTACTCCCGCGGGGCCTTTTGCGGCGCTGCGAGGTAGGCGCCGAAGGCCTCGGACGAGGCCACGAGATATTCGACCCCCTCCTGCTGGTAATTGGGAACGTCACGCTCTCTCAGCTCGCGGACGTTTCTCGACTTGTACGGCGCGGGCAGCCGTACGGCTCCGGTTTCAATCACCAGCGTCGAGTGTTTTGGGATGTTCGTGACGATCCAGTTGTAGGCCAGCTCCGTTGTATTGCGACGGTTGATCATGCGATTGAAGCCGATCGCGTGCACCGTGGGGGGAAGAAGTACCGCGATTGTCAACACCGCAATCAGCGCGGTGCGTGCAGCGCGCGGGATCGCGAACCGGCGCAACAGGCTCACGCCGGAGACGACGGCCGCCGCTGTCAGTATGCAGAGGAACGGGACGATCGGCAGCAGATATCGGCCGTAAACGAGACCCTGCCGGGAGACGAACCAGAAGTACACGATCGGAAACACGACGGCGAGCGCCCATCTGAGACGGCTCGGTCCGCGAACGACGCGAACGAGCGCGAGCACCACGCCGGCGACCATCAGCAACATGGCGGGCCAGTGCAGATTGAGCCGGAGGTGCTTGAGGTATGTCACCCACACGGCTTCCGACGGAGCCGAGTACACGGATGCCAGACGAGCGAAGCCGTTGAGGAAGCCCGGCAGATCGAGCCAGGTGTAAGGGGCTGCGAGGAGAAAGACGCCCAGCGCCGAGCCGCACGCGATCAACGCGGCGGCCGCACGCGACGGCCGGACGCCCGGTGTCATCCAGGCGACGAAGAGCGGCAGCAGGATCGAGAGACCGCCCGGATATTTCGTCGCCGCCGCGAGGCCGACAGCCGCGCCCGCCCTGGCGAAGTTCGCCAGCGTCGGCCGCTCGTGCGCATCGAACGCGCACACGAGGGCGAGCGTTACAAAAAAGGTCAGCGGGACGTCGGTGAGCACGTAGTGCGATTCGCGGACGTGCAGCGGCATCACCGCCATCAGTGCCGATGCGAGGAGCGCGTATCGAGTTCCCCAGCGAAGGCCGACGCGGTAGACGAGCAGCACCGTCAGCGTGCCGAGCACCGCCGTGACCGCCCGTCCCCACAGATAGAAATCCTCTGGCTGCGCCTCGTTCAACGCCGTCCACTCGCCGCCGATCGCGCCGACGAGAAAACGGACGCAGGCGACAAAGAGCTGCATATACAGATACAGGCCCGGATAGTCGAAGAACCCGTGCGGATTGAGCGAACCAGAGCGCATCATCTGCACGGATCGCATCATGACTTGTGGCTCGTCTATGCCGAGTGAGCCGGGGATGCCCGCATCGAGCGCCCAGAATCGCAGGAGGGCCGCGGCGACCACGATGATCGCGAGGGTCAGCGTCGCGCGACGCGTGTCGCTCCCTTCGCGCCACTCACGGTCGGTCACCGAGACTCCTGTCGAGTGCCGCTGGCGGGTTGGAAGTCGCTCGTGCACGGAGGTGATGGGCGTGTAGCGTATGGCAAGCAAGCGCAGCCGCGCAAGCCAGCAGCCGGTACTCCAACCACACTTCCGGCGGGCCCCGAGCGCGCCTTCACGGTGTGGCCTCGAGCAGTTCGCGGTACAGATCGCGGTGCCTCCGCGCCAGGATCGGCCACGCAAACTCGTTCTCGACGATGCCTCGGCTCGCCTGTCCCATGACGGCCAGCGCCGATGGCGATGCGAGCGCGCCGCTGATTGCCGCAGCGAGCGCATCGGGACGGCCCGGAGGCACCAGCCATCCGTTGACGCCCGGCCTGACTTTGTCGGGCAGGCCGCCCGCGTCGCTCGCGATGACAGCCCGGCGATGCGCCATGACCTCGAGCGTGACGAGCGAACTGCCCTCGTACAAAGTCGGGTGGACGAATAGCGTGGCGGCCTCGTACCACGCGTGAAGTGACGCTTCGTCCACCCGGCCGGTCATCACGACGCGATCCTGGAGCTTCGCCTGGCGGATGCCTGCTTCGATCCGCGAACGATAGGGTCCTTCACCGACGAGGACCCACTTCCAGTTCTCTGCGGCGTCAGAACTGCCGTGCGCGCGAAGCGCGGCCAGCGCGTCGGCCAGCACATGAAATCCCTTGTTGTGTTCAAGACGCCCGACACTCAACAGTACCTGTTCGTCCGGGCCGATGCCCGCTTCCGTCCTGACGCGGCACCCCTCTTCTCGATTGGCGATGCGGTCGATAGCCTCGAGGTCGATCCCGTTGGGGATGAGACAAATCCGCTCCATCGGCAGGTTCAGGTGCTGCCGGACGACCGGCACCAGCGCCCGATCGGTGGCGATGACCCGATCGGCCGCTCGAGCGCACGAGCGGACGGCTTTACGCAACGGAAGATAGAACGCGCGTTTCAATCGGGCACGCGCAGGGTCGGTCGCGCCGAATTCCTCGAGCCCTTGCGGATTCAGGACGAGCGGCGCCGTCGCCGACCGTCTGTGCCGCGCGTACCCCAGTACGCTCGCGCCGAAGCCGTGAACGAGATCGACTACGTTTGCGCGAACGAGGTCCAACGCCACTCTCCCGGCGCGCAGACCGAAGAGCGGATACGCGGTGCTGCGATCGAGCACGGTCGTGCCGGGTCGGTTCGCCAGCGGAAACGTGCGGTATGGCACAAACACCGTTCGGACATCCGGATGAATGGACTCGGCGGAGTGTGCCGGCGAAGGATTGCGGGTGATCAGGGTGACCTGCATGCCATCGCGAGCGAGGTGCCTCGAGAGGTCGTAGACGGACCGCTCCAGCCCGCCGACGCCATGAAACGGATACACGGCACGAGCCACGATCGCAATGCGCATCGGCGTCAACCCACGGGCTCCGCAACGAGGCTCTGGTAAAGCTCCTCAACCCGTGCCACGACGTTGCGCGCCTCGAAGCGGTCCGCCGCGCGCTGCTGCGCCGCGCTGCCAAGCCGCGTGCGCAGATTGGCATCGACAATCAATCGGTGGACGTCCGCGGTGAGCTCGTCCGCGGTCGCGGAAAGCAAACCGGTTCGCTCGTCCTCGATGATGTCCGCTGTGCCTCCCGTCCGCATGGCGGCGATGGCAATGCCCAAGGCACTCGCTTCGAGCAGCACACGGCTGAGCGATTCCGGACCTCGGGAGGGAAAGATCAGGATGTCGGCGTGCGCGAGCCATCGCAGCGCTTCGTTCGACTGGAGCCAGCCGGTGAATCGCACATCGCCGCCGAGCCGCGCAGCTTCGGCCTCCAGCGCGGCGCGGTCCGGGCCGTCCCCGGCGATCACGAGCGGCCACTCCAGTCCCGCGCCACGCGCGACGCGAAGCAGATGATCGGTCCCTTTATTTCGTGCGATTTTGCCAAGATACAGCGCGTAAGGCCCTGCGAGCGGCCTGGTGGTCGCTGCGGCCTGCGCCCGCAGCCGTGAAACGTCCACGGGGTTGGGAATCACGACCATTCGTGTGGCCGCCAACTCCGGTGCGCGCGAGCGCAGGTCGGCTGCGATGGCGGTGCTGACGGCAATCACCGCGTCCGCAGCCGCGAGCCCCGTCTGCTTTCGCGCAAGATTGCTGCGCATGTACGGAATCATCGGCAAGACGAGGGGCCATGCCGCGCCCGCGCGGGGACGAATACAGTGGGTCATCATCGACGCCGAACAGCCGGGACAGAGCGCGTCATCTTCGCGTGTGTGCATCAGGTCGCTCCAGTAGCAAACCGGCCAGTAATCGCGCACCGTGCACACCGATGGGATGCCTGCTCGCCGCGCCGCGGCAATTGACGGGAGACACGTCAGCACATGCTGTCCATGGACAACATCGACGTGCCGCCGGGCAATCACGTCGATGAGATACGTCGTGAGCCGCGCGTGGAGGCGCTCGTTCTTGTAGTAGTTGCGGAGAAACGGAACAGGTGGCGCCGGAGCGCCGAACTCGATGATGTTGAAATTGTCGTATGTCCGGTCGCGAAGCCCCTCGGCACGTCCCGCGATCGGTTGCACGAGCAGGATTTCGTGGCCGAGCCCGCGCAGGCCCCGCGCCAATTCGAACGTGCTCCACCCGCTGCCGCCGCAGCCAGGCGGAAACGAATCGGTGGCCAGCAGGATTCTCACGGTCCGGTGTGAGGCGCCCGGGTTTCCAGCGTGGCTGAGCGTGCGACCTCGGTCCGACGCTGCGCGGCCGCGGTGAAAGCGGCGGCGAGCGCCTGGCAATGGCCGGACCAGCTGAAGTCTCGCACCGCACGTTCGCGCGCGGCCGCGCTCATTCGCTGTCTCAAGGATCGATCGCTGAGCCGTTCGAGCGCATCAGCAAGGGATCCCGGAGTGCGCGGATTGTAGAGGATCCCCTCCCGCTCATGGGAGACGAGCCGTGGGATGCGATCGACGATCGGCGCGACAACCGGAAGTCCCGCGGCCATATACTCGAAGATCTTCAACGGGGACCAGTAGAACCCCAGTGACAACGGGCGATGGGCGCTGATGTCGAAGGGCGCCACGCCGATGTCAGCCGCGGCGAGCGCCGCCGGCATATCCGCGTTCGGAATGGGCCCGATACAGTCGACCGTTTGCAGCGTCTGGGCGGCAGCGTCCACGACGGGCCGCTCCGGGCCGTCCCCAATCAACACCGCTGCGATGTCCCGGCGACCGCGTGCCTCCAGCTCTCGCATCGCCCTGACGAGATCGATGGCGCCGTGCCAGCGGCGGAAGGCTCCGGCAAACACGACAACCGTCGGCGCGCGCCGCTCGAAGGGCGCGACACCTTCGGCGCCGGGATGAAAGCGCGTGGTATCTGCGCCCCATTCGAGTTCCAACACCTTCGATCGCGGGGTGCCACTCGGCAGGATGTTCGCGCTCGGCGTCACGATGAGGTCGGCGCTCGAGCACAACGATTCTCGCCAGCGCCGCATCGGTTCGACGAGCAGAAGCTTGTCGAGGAGCGCTTTCTTCGAGTGGGGATAATCGACAACCGGGGCATTCACTTCAAGGACAGTCGTCGCGCCAAGGTCACGGCCGGCTGTGATCGCCTCGCCACCGAAGTTGTAGTACCGCTCGATGACCACGTCCGGCTTGAACGTCTGGGCGATACGGGTCACGGCAGTTCGTCGCAGCCAACGGAGCGTTTTTGCCCCGAGCGGCGGCGACATCGCCGTCCACTCGACTCGCGGGAATGCCGGAAACGGAGCGGATCCGGGGCTGGCCAGGACGTGAACGTCGTGGCCGAGGGCGGCAAGTCCTTCGGCGACGGCGGCGACATGCGTGGATCCCCCAACGGTTCCCGGCACCATCTGATCGATGGCCGCGTAGAGGATCCTCATGTCCGCACCGGCGCTCCGACCGACCTCGTTTTCTCGAGCAGCGCGAAGAATGGACCGGACTTGATGCGCCCGAAGAGCAGCACGTCGAGTTTCATGATGTACGACAGAACGCCCAGGGCGGCATAGGTTGGCCCTCTCCGCTGGATCCGCTGCCGGGCCGCTTGTCGTGCCGCTCGCATGGACTCGCCATCATCCTGATTCGTGCCAAGCCGCCGGGCGGCGCGCCGCGTCATCGCTCGTTCCGCCATCCTCATCAGGAGGTTCTCGACAAAGCCGCCCACGATCGGGGTGTAGTAGGTGATGCGCGCGATCCGGAAACCGGCGTCCGCGACAACCGTCTCGAGTTCGGGGATGTCGCGCAGTGGATTCAGATGATCCGATTTTCTCAGGCGCTCCTGCCGCATGTCGATGAGGCCGGCGCGTTCGAGCGTTCGGGCCATTGCATTAATCCAACGGAGTCCCACCGCAATCTTCGCGTTTTTTCGAACGTGGGTGTAGACGAACAGTCTGCCGCCGCGTTCGAGTACCCGATTGGCCTCGGTGAGCATGCCGCGCAACGCCTCGGGTGACAGGTGCTCCAGGACGTCCAGCGAGTAGGCGCGGGTAAAGGCCTCGTCTGCAAATGGCAGCCGTCGCAGGTCGCCAAGGAGCAGATCCACTTCCCGTCGCGCATCCTCGGAAAAAAACGGCGCGATGTCGATCCCAACCGCCCGTGCGCCCCAGTCCCGGTTCCATATCAGGGCGCGCCCGCTGCCGCATCCGAGATCGACGACCCGATCGGCCGCGGAAGGATCGAGGAACTCTCGGAGCATATCGTTACGGATCTTCGAACCGAGCAGCGGCGGCGACACGCGCTCGTGCCGGGCGTCGGCGTGCAGCGACTCCTCGAGATACTTCGTCTGCTCGTGAAATCGTTCCCGTGGACGCAAGTCGAGGAAGTCAGCAGAGGCCTGCGGGTATTCGACGGCACAACCCAGGCACTTGAGGGTGGCGCCCGCCGCTCGTCCACCCCGGACATCCAGGGTCGAACGACATTCTGGACAGCGTGCGGTTGACAGCAACCATTCTGAAATCATCGCCCGGCGCGAACCTCGTCCAGGAGGGTATCGAGCCGCGCCGCTCGACGTTCCCAGCTGTAGTCGGCGACGTCGTTGAACGCCTGCTGGGCGAGCCGCTTTGCCAGATCGCGGTCGGCGGCCAATCGCTCAATCGTCCGAGCCATCGCCGTGGGATCTCCTGGCAGGACGAGCAAGGCGTTTCTCTCATGCTGGAGCACTTCGCGGATGGCGGGGAGATCCGAGGCAACGATCGCACGCCCGGCAGCCATGTACTCGAAGAGTTTGAGCGGCGAAGTGAAGTAGGTTGAAGCGGCGGACACGGGATTCGGTAAAGCGAGGATCGTCGCGCGTTGCAGCAGACCAGGAACCCTGGACGGTTCGACGTGTCCCGTGAACGTGACCCGCTCGGTCACCCCGAGCCGTGCAGCCAGCAACTCGAGCCGCGCCCGATCGCCTTCTGCGTCGTGGCCGCCGATGATCAGCGCCGAGATGCCTCTGGTGCTGGCCAGAGCTTCCAGCAGAACGTCCACTCCCTTCCATGGATACAGGTGACCGGCATAGCCGACGATGGTTTCAGTGGCGGCTGAAGGAAACTCGAATCGCCGGGCGGGCGGGAGACGAACACCGTCCGGAACGACTGCAATCCGGGGACGCACCCCGAACCTGGCTTCGAGCGTGTGTCGCAGACCGGTGGTGATGGTGACGTAACCCTCCGCGCTCCGCCACACCGCCGCTTCGCGCTTCGCCAGCCGCTTCACACGCCCCCTGCCAGGCGCTCGCGCGCCCGTCAACATCTGTGGGAGTGCCGCCGCGACGTCTGGAGCATATCCGTGCGACTCGTACACCAACGGTGCTCGCATCGATAAAGGTACCGCGGTCAGCATCGAGGCCGTGCCGAGGTCCCGGGTCATCAATATGTCCACTCGGGCTTTTCCCAGCGACCGGCCGAGCGCGAAAGACAAGTAGCCGACGCGCCGTGCGACATGCGGACCGAACACGGGCGCGCGTTCAATTGTGACGCGATTGCTGGGCGGGAGGCCATAGTACGCAAACGGATCGCGAGGCGGCGACTGCGTATCAGGGCGCACGATCAATTGCACCTCGTGTCCACGCTCGCCCAGCGCATAACACGTCTCCATGGTCTGGATCCCGTTAGCGCGCTCGAGGGGAAAGCGGATGTCGGCGAAATACAGGATACGCACGCGTCAGGAGACTTTAACGGTCCGCGCCGAACGGCGGCAGCGAAAAGTTCTGTGGACTCGCGCCCGCGAGCCACGCGCGGTGAATCTGCATGTCCGACCAGTTCCACAGGCGTTCGTGGTGCCGGTCCACGTCTTCCGGCATGAGGTTCCATCGCTCGTTGGGGAACACGAACGCTCCCAGACCAGCGACGGCGACGGACCACGCGAACGCCAGCGCGAGGCTCGCCATGCCTGCGCGCGACACCCTCCAAGGACCAACCGCTGCGGCCAGCGGAACCAGGAATGGCAAGACATCGAGCATGTATCGCGGTCCGTAGGTATGGCCGCCCCACCACACGGCATACGCACTGTAGAGGGCATATTGCGCGAGCGCTGCGACCGCACACCATCGGGTGGCTGCGCGCCAATCGTCGTGGAGCAGCTTCTTCACGCCTGCGGCCACCCCGGCGACAATCGGACTGAAGATTAGTAGTCCTCTGTTCGGCGAGATCCACAACCCGAGCAAACCATCAGCTGTGAAGGTGAACGTACTTTCCGTTGCGTGCACGCGTGGGTGCAACGCTTCGAGGATCGGCATGCCGCCGAGAACCGTACCAAACCACTGCATGTGAACGGTCATCAAGGCAACAGCCGCTGCGGCCACAATTCCGATGGGAATGATCGCGCGACGCCAGCCGGCGCGCGCGACGACACCCAACAGCAGCACCGCGATCGCGGGTGCCAGCTGCGGCCGGCTCGTGCCCGCGAGCGCGAGGCCCGCGCCAGTTGCCACCAGGGACACCAGGGGCGCGTCGAGCGCCGTGAATCCCAGCACCGCGAGACTGAGACCGAACGCGGCTGTCTCGTGCTGCCAGAGCGTCTGGCTGGTTGTACTCCAATAGCCGGTTCCGATGCCGAGCGCGATGGCAATGAACAAGGCCCGGTGTGTGGACGTGTAGCGCCGCGCCGTGAAGAATGCGAGTGTCACGGCGGCTGACGTCAGGACGGAAGCCGAGAGCTTCGCAATCACGTTGGCGCCGAGCGGCGCGCGAATGTCGATGATGCCGGTCTGCCACAACGGCCAGCAGATACCAGCCGCGGCTATTGCGGGCACAGGAGAGTACGCCGATCGGTAGCGGCCATCGCGTGCGGCCACGAACGCCGGGCGCTCCATCAGCTGGGGAGTGGCGCCGACGACATAGTTCAGGGTCAGGGTGCCGCGCAGCAGGAGTTCGCGCGCGGCGTACTTGGTCGGCTGGGAATCGTAGTTGCCCACCTCGCGGCCGTTCGCGTTGTAGACCGCGAAGAGAACCACGAACAACGCCGCCGCGGCGGCCCGATCGCTCACGGGATCTCCGGAGGTTTGTAAAAGCTGCGGCGATTGGTGAAATAGCGGTAGGCAAGTTGCGGCGCCATTGTCGGAAGGGTGACAAACACGTCGTACGCGTTACGCCCAAGCTCCAGCCTTTGACGATCCATCAGGCCCGTGCCGAAGAGGGCGATCAGCGCCACGTTCCACCAGATCGCCACCGCCACGCATCCGGCAAGCGCGTACCGGAACCAGCCCGGCTGCCAGTTCGCGCGGCTCCAGATCGCGGCCATTCCCATCGTCAGCAGAACAGTCAACGCGACGAACCGTCGCTGTCCGAAGGCACCGGCAACCGTCCACGATTCGACGCTGCCACTGACATACACCTGCGCTGCGATCATCACCACGGCACACACACCGATGCGCCGTGCGTCGATGTGGTAAGGAACGCCGCGCAACGCCAGGAGGATCACACCAACCACCGCAAGGAATGCGAGTGGCGTCCAGAAAAAGAATCCGTGCTCGGGCGATAACAGGACCTGCAGGCCATGAGGCGCCGTCCACGTCATTTTGCGGGAGACGAGCCGGGAGGGGCTGAAGTGCCCGTTCACTGCCTTGTAGGCGAGGAGCTGCGGAAGGGCGCACAGGACAAAGGCGACGCCCGCGATCGCGAGTCTCTGGGCGTGACTGGCGAGGCCCCGGTCGCTCAAGACCCGGTTGCTGCCGGGGAGCAGGTAATCGAGCGCTGGCCCAAGCGCGAGGAACGCGTCCTGCTCGCGGACGATCGTCATCAGCGCCGCCGACGCGGCGAGCGCCGCGACGCCGCCGTGTGACCACGTCCGCCTGACGTGCAGCCATATCGACACGAACAGAGCCACGGCAAACGCCGAGCACGCGTGCGAGTAGCCTGGCGCCACGTACATGTAGAAGAGGAGCGGGCTGCCCACCCAGACCGCGAGCCCCGGCGCGATGCCGTACCCGGTGACGCGACGGGCCGCGCCAATCGACAGCAGTACCGCGAGGAAACCATAGCATGCGGATCCGTAGGCGACGGCTGCGACATAAGGCTGAGAGAAGCCGTCAGCTTCCATCTCCGAGCCGCGAGCGCGCGCCATGCGGGTCCACACGTCGGCCACCGCGTAGAACGGCGCCCACAAGACCGCGCAGCCGAGCGTGGCGAAATTCACTCGACGACCGGCCGGCGTTGTCAGCTGCAGAAATGTGTCTTCAAAGCCCTGTGTCCGGGCTACTCCGTGCTCGTAGAAATATCGATATTCGTTGTCGAAGGAAACATCGCGATCGAACCAGAGCGAGCGCAGATACGAGAAGTACTGCACTTCGTCTGAGGAATAGATCCGGGGTGTGACGACCGGCAGCGTCGCCAGAAACAGCGCCACGAGCCCGGCCAGCTCGCGACGCGTCAGACCAAACACGAGGAGATTCTAACTCGCGAACGTGACGTATTTCAGCAGCTGCGCGAGGTTGAAGGCCGCGTGACTCACCATCGGCGCGACGATGCTTCGGCGGACCAGGTAGAGGCCGCCCCAGGCCGCGCCGAGCAGTCCCGTGGCGAGCACCGCATCGATGCCCTGATCGATGTGTCCGAGACCAAAGAGCGCACTGAACACGATCAGGCCGACGGCTCCGCCTCCGAGATATTGCTGAAACCGGCGCAGGATGAATCCTCGCTGGATTTCTTCGCGCACGCCGCCGGCCACCAGAACGACCACGGCGAACGCGGCCGTGTCGGAGCGAGTCTGCAGCATGTCCTCGAAGGGATTCCGCGGCACGTTATGCAGCTGCGGGGCGAAGGTCAGCACCAACGCGAGCAGGAGAAAAACGAGGAGAAGGAGCACCGGCATCAGGATGATGCCGATGAGCGCTTCGCGAAGGACCGGTCGATGACCGACCAGCAGTTGCCGCGCCGACTCGCCGTGGGCGTTGATGAAGAAAAACACCAGAGCCGTGACGAGAACGGCATCGGCGAGCGAGAGAATCGAGACAAAGCTCGGCGAAAGACGGCCGGCTTCGGTCTGCATCTCAAACCCGAGGCCGGTGAGTATTCCTATCAGGATGATTTGCGTGGGATAGCCGGAGCAGAGCAGCACTTCGATCAGTGCTCCGATGCGCTGCACCGGCAGGACTGTTGGTCCTGCCGGGCCGTCCGCCGGAGCCTCCGGCGAAGGTGAAAAGCCGTCAACGGAGGCAGACTCCGGCACCCCCGCATCGTACTACCTCGGCGCGAGGGGTGGTTGCTTATTTGCGCATGAGCACGCGCACGGTCACTGGTGCGGTCAGTTTCACGGACAGGTTCGTCCCTGGCGCGAGACGAACTTCCTTGCCGCGAGTGCCAAGCACCACTCCCGTACCCGCGGCTCCACCGATCGCGGCGCCTTTTGCCGCGCCGCTGCCGCCACCCAGAATGCCGCCGATGATCGCGCCGCCGGCCGCGCCGCCACCAATCTTCGCCGCGTCCTGTTTCTTCGTTGCCGCAGCCACCTGCGAAATGACGCCGGTCTGAACCGAGACGCGCTCGGCTTCTCCCGGAGGATCGAGTCTCGTGAAACGAAACGCCACGCGCGCGCGCCCTTTCACTCGACCGGATCGCTCCGCCACCGTCACGTGACCGAGCGCGGCAGTTCCCGCGGGTAACGCCTCGACGCCGTCTATCGTGATGCTGCGTCGCAGCGTCCCACGCACCTGATCCTCGGGATGGCTTGTGTCGGAACTGACCGTCGACTGCAGTTCGACTGGCAACACGGTTCCCGCAGGGATCGTGACTTCGCGATACTCGGGCCTTCGCTGAACTTCGGGTTCAGGCGCGGTTGCCGGCTTGGGCTCTTCAGGCTTCACCTCGGCATGCACGCTGGCGATCTCGGCTCGCGCCACCGGCAGCTTCTCACCGTTGCGCGTTTCGACCACGACTTGATCCGGTTTCACTTCGACGAGACGGCCCGCGACCTTCACGCCGTCCTTCTTTTGGACCGTCACTTCACTGCCCGTGGAAACTTCCAGCGCCTGGCCCTTCGAACAGCCCGCCACCGTGACGAGGGCAATCGAAAGGGCCACACAAAATGGCTTCATAAGACCTCACCCATCCTTTTCGACGCCAAACTGCAATGGCTATACCGGTGTTAGAAACCGTGTAATCCTTACCCAGTGGTGATATCCTGCTCGTTATCACCGACGTAAATGCATTGACGAATACGAATCTGATGGACGAAGCACAACAGAGTTCAACTGTCCCGCAACCCGAACGCGTTCTTATCGTCGAGGACGATCCGCCGACTCGCAGCGGCTTGGCGGAACTCGTCCAGGCCTGGGGCTTCCAAACGGATGAGGCGGCCGACGGGGAAGAGGCGTTCCGCATGGTGACGACCTTCCGTCCCGCGATCATCGTGAGTGATCTCGTGATGCCGCGCATGGGTGGGCTCGAACTGCTGCGCGCCTTGCGTGATCAGTTATCCGATATCACGTTCATTCTGCTGACCGCGCAGGGGACGGTGGAGAGCGCCGTCGAGGCGATCAAAGACGGCGCCTACGATTATCTGAGTAAGCCCGTCGATCCGCAGCGGCTGCAGATTCTGCTGAAGAAGGCAGTCGAGCGGCAGGAGACGCTTCGCGAAGTGCGTCACCTCCGCCGTCAGCTGCGCGAGGTCGGCAGCTTTGGCCGGATCGTGGGCAACAGCCCGATGATCCGCAGCGTGTATCGCGTCATCGAGCAGGCGGCGCCGACGCAGGCATCGGTCCTCATCTCCGGCGAATCGGGCACCGGCAAGGAACTGATTGCGCAGACGATCCACGAACTCAGCCCGCGCGCGTCGTTTCCGTTTGTCGCGATCAATTGCGCCGCGATCCCGGAAACGCTGCTCGAGAGCGAGATTTTCGGCCATGAGAAAGGCGCGTTCACGGGCGCCCACGATCGGCGCACCGGTGTATTCGAGCTTGCACACCGCGGCACACTCTTTCTCGACGAGATTGCCGAGATGATGCCGGCGACGCAGGTCAAACTGCTGCGTGTGCTGCAGGAGCGCACGTTCAGACGCCTCGGCGGGCGGCAGGAACAAACCGTGGACGTGCGCGTCATCGCGGCCACCAACCAGGATCCGCACGAAGCCGTCCGATCAGGCAAACTGCGTGAAGACCTTTATTATCGGTTGAATGTCTTCGCTCTCGAACTGCCGGCGCTTCGTGAACGGCGCGAGGACATTCCCCTGCTGGTTCAACAATTCCTGAACGAATTCAACGTTCGCAACGGCAAGGCGGTACGGGCGGTCGATCAGGAGGCGATGTACATCCTCGAACGCTACCCGTGGCCCGGCAATATCCGGGAGCTTCGAAACGTCATCGAACGGGCGACGATTCTGGCCGAAGGAGACTTCATCGAGCCAAAGCATCTGCCGCCAGTGCTCGTCTCGCGGGGCGAAGAGTCGTTACCGACGGTGACGTTGTCACCGGGGACGACGGTTGACGAGGCGGAGCGGCGGTTGATTCTGCTCACGCTCGATCACACCCGTAATAACAAGACGCGAGCGGCCGAGATCCTGGGTATCAGCCTCAAAACGTTACATAACAAATTGAATCGAATGAAAGAAGAAACAGCGAATAGGAGCTGATCGGGCGCCTGCGGCCCGAGCGAGGCGCGAAGTCGCCGGAGCGAGAGTGAGTGGGGAGTGGGGCCCCACGAGCACTGATTGATGAGTATCAAAGCTAAACAGGTCGCTGGCGTCACGTCGCTCGTTGTGTTGATCGTCGCGGTCTTGAGCGGCTATCACCTTGCCACGCTCGCCCGGCTCAATCTCCAGGAGACCGCGTCGCGCGCGGAGTTGCTGTCCAAGGCGATTCTGCAGCGTGTCAACCAGGTCCTGGCGACGCCCAGTCCCGACCCGTACGCCGCTCTGCAGAAGGACGACGGCATTCGCGCCATTTTCGAGACGAGCATCGGCTACTCCCGAAACGTCACCTACGCCGCCATTGTCAATCCCAAGGGCATCGCGGTGGCTCACAGCACCTTTCCCTCGCAGGAAGGCCACGTGATGCCGAAGCAGGAGGACTTTGGCCCGATCGTGGCGGCCGGCGCCCTGACCCAACTGTCGGCCGTGTACTCGGATCGCACGTTCGAGATCGAGGAGCCGATGTTGGCCGGCAATGAAGTGTTCGCCACGATTCGGATTGGCGTCTCTCCGCTGCTGGTGCGTAGCGAACTCCAAGGCGCCCTGAGGACGGCGGCAGGTACTGTTGTCGCCATCCTGGCCATCTCGATGGTGGTGGCGATGCTGTTGGCGCAGTGGATGCTGCGGCCGATTCACGTGATCCAGAGCGCCTTCAGCCGCCTGGGACGCGGTGAACTCGACGTCCGACTCGAACTTCCGGAAGTGGAATTCAAGGACCTTGGGAGTTCGTTCGAGGCCGTGAGTGCGCAACTTGCTGCGTTGGGGCGGGCAAGCTCGTCGGACCCGGCAGAGCCGCACACCGTGCGGCCGGGTGGCAGCGCGGATTTCGAGTCGGTGATGGAGAACCTCGAAGATGCGGTCGCGCTGTTCTCGCCGACCGGCGACATCATCTTCAGCAATGCGGGCATGCGTGCGCTGCGGATCAGCGAATTGCCCCCCTCACATCCAGCGAAGCAACTCGTCGATCGGACGCTGGCCGGCAGAAAGTCTCAGGGCCCAATCGCGGCGACGTTCGCTGATGCTTCGGCGCGCGTCAGCAGCGATCCACGGATTCCGGACGGAGGCGCGCACGAAAATGCCGAAGCCGAGCGGATGCTGATCTCGCACGCGATCGAAGATATCAACGGGCGTTTCCTCGGTGCGATGCTCGTGGCGCGGAATCTGGGGTATCTCAGTCAGGTCCATTCGACGCTCAATTACTCACGCAAGCTGGCGGCGCTTGGCCGGCTGATGACCGGCGTAGCGCACGAAGTGAAGAACCCGCTCAACGCGATGACGATTCACCTCGAGCTTCTGAAGCAGAAGCTGGCAGCGGTCCCGGAACTCGTCACGGTTGCCGCCGGCCCTCGCGAGACCGGTCCGCGCGGAACAGATCTATCCAAGCACGTGCACATCATCTCGAGCGAAATTCGTCGTCTCGATGAGGTCGTGAATGGCTTTCTGAAGTTCGCGCGCCCTGATGAGCTCAAACTTCAGCCCGTGCAACTTGGCGCACTCGTCAGCGAAGTCGTCACGACGGCGATGCCGGAGGCGGAAGCGCGCAACGTGACAATCCGCGCTGAATGTCCGGCGAGTATTCCGGCCATCAATGCGGACCCGGGGATGTTGAATCAGGCGTTCTTGAATCTCGCGATCAACGCCTGTCAGGCGATGCCAAACGGCGGGACGCTCCGGATTTCGTGCCGCACCGACGATCGGCGACGGGTGATCGTGGACATCGAGGACACCGGCGTCGGGATTCCGCCAGAACATCTGTCGCGGATTTTCGATCTGTATTTCACGACGAAGAAAGACGGAAGTGGGATCGGCCTCTCCATGGTCTACCGGATCGTCCAGCTGCACGATGGGGAGGTCGAGGTGCAGTCCACGCCGGGGCATGGGACACGCTTCCGCTTAATGTTTCCTCAGCCATCCCGGCCCTTGGGAGAGTAGAATAGAGGGCTGCCATGAGGGGGACGTGGGCACGGATCGTCGTGGCGCTGGGGGTTGGGCTTCTGAGCTCTGCCTGCGCCACCACGAGGGCGCAGACGCCGACGCAACGTCCGGCGCTCGAGGTGCCGCCGGTGCCGCCACGCGTCATCGAGCCGGTGCTTCCGCCCGAGCCAGCGACGCTGGAACCCATAGGAGAGCTGCCGACCGCACCGGCAACCCCCCCGCGTCCCCGGCCGAATCCGCCGCGGGACAGTGCCCGGGAAGCGAAGTCCGAAGCAAAGCCTCCCGAGGCTGCGCCCGTCGAAGCCACTCCAGCGCCTGTTACCCCTCCGCCTCAACCCGTCGGGCCGCTTCGCACCTCCCGAACACTGGACGGGGCCCAGGCGGAACGCCAGATTAAAGACACGATCGGCCGGGCCAACGGTCTTCTTTCCAAAGTGGACTATCAGAGACTGAGCACCGAACGGCAGAAGGTCTACAACGAGGCCAAGCAATTCGCCGAGTTGGCCGAAGCGGCGATCAAGGACGCGAAATTCGAGTACGCGCTCGAGCTGGCGGAGAAGGCGGAAACGCTGGCGAGAGGCCTCCAGAGTTAGGTAACTAGGTCAATCAGAAGAAGATCCCGCCATTTCGCAAGATCCGCGATATCTTGCGCCTGCCCTAAAACTCCTGCACAATATCTGGTAGATCTGCCCCTTGACAAGGCTGTAAACAGGGTCCATATTGGTCGCCGCCTTCACCCGCGGATAGTTGAATCCCTTCGAGGGTTCCCGGCTTCGAAGGTTCCAGGTCGTACGGCACGTTCCAACACAATTGTTCGTTTCAGGGTTGCCGTCCAGGGGCGGGTCGGTAGCTCACGTTCGGAGGGACTATGGAAAAAGGCGTTGCTGCTGCGTCGGGCGGGGCGATTGAGCCGGCCGGCACGCAGACCACCCCTGCCCGTTTGTCGGCACCGGTGTCAGCGGTCCCGGGTCTCGAGTACGAGCGGTTCTTTACTCGGGAGGGGATCGATCCGTTCGATGAGATCGAATGGGAGATGCGGTCGGCCGTCATCGGCAATGAAAAGGGGGCGGTCGTCTTCGAGCAGCGCGACGTCGAAATTCCACGGTTCTGGTCGCAGCAGGCCACCAACATCGTCGTCTCCAAGTATTTCCGCGGCGTCATTGGGACGCCCGAGCGCGAGCGGAGCGTCAAACAGCTCGTCGGGCGCGTCGTGGACACGATCACCGGCTGGGCGCGAAAGCAGAAGTATTTCGCGAGCGAGGATGATCTCCAGGCGTTCAGCGACGATTTGAAGCATCTGCTCGTCTATCAGAAAGCCGCCTTTAACAGCCCGGTATGGTTCAACGTCGGCTTCGAGAAACATCCGCAGTGCTCCGCGTGCTTCATCAACTCGGTCCAGGACACGATGGAATCGATCCTCGGCCTCGCGAAGACCGAGGGGATGCTGTTCAAGTACGGCTCCGGCACCGGCTCGAACCTCTCAACCATTCGCTCGTCGCGTGAGCTGCTCGCGGGCGGAGGCACCGCGTCCGGCCCGGTCTCGTTCATGAAGGGGTTCGACGCATTTGCCGGCGTCATCAAGTCCGGCGGGAAGACACGACGTGCGGCAAAGATGGTGATCCTCAACGCCGACCATCCCGACGTCGAGGAATTCATCAACTGCAAGGTGGAGGAAGAGAAAAAGGCCTGGGCTCTCATCGATGCCGGCTACGACGGCTCGTTTACGGGCCCGGCGTACGCCTCGGTCTTCTTCCAGAACTCGAACAACAGCGTACGCGTGACCGACGACTTCATGCGCGCGGTGATGGATGATGGCGAATGGCAGACGCGAGCCGTTATCACCGGCGAGGTGATGGACAGCTACAAGGCGCGCGACCTGATGCGGCAGATTGCCGAGGCGACGTGGATCTGCGGCGATCCCGGCCTGCAGTTCGACACGACCGTCAACGACTGGCATACCTGCCCGAACACGGCGCGCATCAACGCGAGCAATCCGTGCTCGGAATACATGTTCCTGGACGATTCGGCGTGCAACCTCGCCTCGATCAACCTGATGAAGTTCGTGACCGAAGACGGCGAAGTCGACCCCGTCGCGTTCGAGGCGGCATGCCGGACGATGATCACGGCGCAGGAGATTCTGGTAGACAACTCGAGTTATCCGACGCCGGCGATTGCGAAGAACAGCCACGAATACCGGCCGCTCGGCCTCGGGTATGCGAACCTCGGTGCGCTGCTGATGGCGCGGGGGCTGCCGTACGACAGCGTCGCGGGCCGGGACTATGCCGCGGCGATTACCGCGCTGATGCATGGTGCCGCCTACGCGCAGTCGTCGAAGGTAGCGCGCGATCACGGCGGTCCATTCGCTGGCTACGAGAAGAACCGGGAGCCGTTCCTGCGGGTGATGCGCAAGCACCGTGCGGCACTGAAGGACATCGACAAGACGCATGTCCCGAAGGACCTCATGGAAGCCGCGAAGATGGTCTGGGACGAGGTCATCGAGATGGGCGAGCAGCACGGCTTCCGCAACGCCCAGGCGACCGTGCTCGCGCCGACCGGCACCATCGGCTTCATGATGGATTGCGACACGACGGGTGTCGAGCCGGACATCGCGCTCGTCAAGTACAAGAAGCTCGTGGGTGGCGGGTTGATGAAGATCGTCAACCAGACCGTGCCCATGGCGCTCAAGAAGCTCGGATACAGCCCGACGCAGGTCAAGGAAATCGTCGAGTACATCGACGAGCACGAGACCATCGAGGGCGCGCCGCATATCAAGGATGCGCATCTGCCGGTGTTCGACTGCGCGTTCAAGCCGGCACGCGGCGTACGGTCCATCCACTACATGGGCCACATCAAGATGGTTGGCGCGACACAGCCGTTCCTCTCCGGTGCGATTTCGAAGACCGTCAACGTGCCGAAAGAAGCCACGGTCGAGGAGATCGAGCAGGCCTATGTCGATTCATGGCGTCTCGGCGCCAAGGCCGTCTCAATCTATCGCGATGGCTCCAAGCGCACGCAGCCGTTGAATACCTCGAAGGACAAGGTTGCGACGACCGCGGCGCCGGTGCAGGAAGGGCCGCGCCGGCGGAGGCTGCCGGACGAGCGCAACGCCATCACGCACAAGTTCGACATCGCCGGCCACGAGGGTTACATCACTGTCGGCCTTTACGAGGACGGCCTCCCGGGCGAGATCTTCATCGTCATGGCGAAGGAAGGATCGACCATCTCCGGCTTCGCAGACGCGTTCGCGCAGGCGATCTCGTACGCGCTCCAGTACGGCGTGCCGCTGCAGGATCTCGTCGACAAGTTCAGCCACGTCCGCTTCGAGCCGTCGGGCATGACGAAGAATCCGGACGTGCGGTTCGCCAAGTCGATCGTGGACTATATCTTCCGATGGATGGCGACGAAGTTCCTGTCGCAGGACGCGCAGTATCGCGCCGGCGTCAACAACCGCGAAGACTACGTCGTCGCGCCCGAGCAGTTGCCGCTCGATGTCGCGGCCGCGGCTGGTGCGTCACCGACCGCGGTGATTGCCTCGAAGCAGACCTCGTCGTTTGCGGCGATGCAGAACCAGGAAGACGCGCCGCCGTGTTCGACGTGCGGGTCGATCATGGTGCGATCGGGTTCGTGCTACAAGTGCGCGAACTGCGGGAATACGTCCGGCTGCGCGTAGACTCGGGGCTGGGGGTCCGGGATCCGGGGCTCGGGAGTTCGGGAGGACGGGAGCACGGGAGTTCGGGAAGGGCCGGCATACGCCGGCCCTTTGCATTTGCCCGACGATTCATTCCCGAACAGATCAGATGCAAAATCGTGTGCGGCCGCTGAGAGCTGAATCGGTATTGGGGCGGGCTCGCGGGTGGCGCACGGCGGGCGCCCATTGGGATCGAGCGCAGGCACCCGTGCACCTCGCCGCGCTGCGCTCGCATCCCAATGACCTCCACCCCACCGCGCAGAAAACGCGCGGCGGGGACCCCGAGGCTGCCGGGCGACAGGACCCGCGTGGGTGCCCGCGCCGATCGCCGATTCAGCGATACCTCAGTGCCGCTTGAAGAACTGAACCGCGCGTTCGTGCTTCTCTGCGGCCGCGCGGCTGCTGAACGTTCCCAGATTTCGCCGCCGGCCCGTTTTCGGGTCGCGCTTCTTCGAGTACAAGCGGTACTGACCCGAGCTGAGCTTGCGAATCATCGATGCGCCTCCGCTACCGGCGATGCGAACGCCATGCCGGTCCGGTGCATCGAGGGCCGCCTGGACTGCTACACTGTGCGCCATGCCGCGCTTCCTGCTCTTGGCCCTCCTCGCGGGTGTCACAACAGCATCCGCACAACAAACACTCCCATCGACACCCCTCCGCTACGGCGCGTTCACGCTGAAGCTCGCGCAGGACGGCGCGCTGGCGCTCACGGCTCAAGGGTGGCCGCAATTCAACGGGACGTGGAAAGCCGAGAAAGACGAGCTGACGGTTTCGACGACGGGCGGACCAAAAGGCTGCGAAGCGGCGGGGCGTTACCGCTTTCGTGTTGCAGGCACACACCTTCTGGTGACGCTCGTCGCGGACGATTGCGTGCCGCGGCGAATGATCCTGCACGACAGCACCTGGCTCCCCGAGACTGAAGCGCCCGCGATCCCCGAGCGCAAGATCCTCCGAAAAGGTCCAGACAGGGCTCCAAAACTCCCGGCCGCGAGTGCTGCACAGGGCAGCTGGCCATCCTTCCGCGGCCCGAATGCCTCGGGGATCGCTGATGGCCAGAATCTGCCGGACTCGTGGGACGGGAAAAGCGGCGCGAATATTCGCTGGCGTACCCCGATTCCAGGGCTCGCCCACTCGAGCCCGATCGTGTGGGGCGATCGCATCTTCGTGACGAGCGCGATCAGCAGCAAGGCGAACGCAACGTTCAAGCCGGGCCTCTACGGCGACGGCGATGCGTCGGACGATCGCTCGCCGCACAAGTGGATGCTCTACGCGATCGATAAACGCACAGGGAAGATCGCGTGGGAGCGCGTCGCGTTCGAAGGGGAGCCTCGCAACAAGCGGCACATCAAGTCCACCTACGCGAGCGCTTCTCCGGCAACTGACGGGCGCATCGTGGTCGCATGGTACGGGTCGCAGGGCGTGTTCGCGTACGACGTCAACGGAAACCAGCTGTGGGCGGTCGATGTCGGACGCGTGGACATGGGCGCGTACGATATTCCCTCCTACGAATGGGGACCGGCCAGTTCTCCGATCATCTGGAACGGCATGGTCATCCTCCAGGTCGACACGCAAGCCGACTCATTTCTCCTGGCGCTCGATGCCGCGACAGGCAAGACGGTCTGGAAAACCGATCGGCAGGAGCTGCCATCCTGGGGCACTCCAACCGTTGTCTCCACGCCGTCGGGCGAGGAGCTGGTGACCAACGCGTCCAACTACATCCGTGGCTACGATCCGCGGACCGGAAAGGAACTCTGGAAGCTCGGCGGCAGTTCCAAGATTACGGCACCCACACCATTTGGCGCGGACGGCCTCCTCGTGATCGCCAGCGGACGCGGTCCGGAGCGGCCGATCTTCGTCGTTCGTCCGGGCGCGCGCGGCGATTTGACGCTCGCAAAAGATCAGACGAGCAGCGAGAAGGTGGCGTGGAGCAAAACGGGCCGCGGATCGTACATGCCGACGCCCCTTGCGTATCAGGGAATCCTGTACGTCTTGAACAACAACGGCGTATTCGATGCCTACGAGTTGGAATCGGGGAAGGAAGTCTATCGCCAGCGCCTCGAACCGGTCGGGAGCGGTTTCAGCGCTTCACCCGTGGCTGCTGATGGCCGCATCTATCTCACCAGCGAGGACGGCGACATCATCGTGGTGGCCGCGGGGCGGGAGTTCAAGAAGCTCGGAGCCTACGCGATGGGCGAACTGGTGATGGCCACGCCAGCGCTGTCTGACGGCGTGATGTACGTGCGCGGCGTCTCGACGCTGTTTGCTATTGGAGCTCGCGCCGTCGCTCGCTCGATTACCGCACCAGCAACAATTTGTCCTGGCGGCGCAGCGCCCAGCGAATCCTGCCGTCCGCTCCGATGATCGCGTCCTCTTCCTGGGCCATGCGCACGGCTTGACCGCCCCACTCTGGGACAGGCGTCGTCGCCTGTAACTCGATCGACCACCACATATTCGGAATAACCTTGGCGTCGCCGCGACCGGGCACGCCGTCCTGATAATCCCAGAGGCCGATGAGTGGGCCGGCCCCGTGCCCGTGCAGGCCAATCGCGTGCGAATAGACGGTCCCATTGATGTTCTTTGCCTGCATTCGCTCGCGTGACGTCGCCAGAATCTCGTTCCCGCTCCGGCCCGGCCGAATCTCCTCCATGACGATGTCCTGCAGGGCGTTTGCGTTGGCGAGTGCGCGTCGCAGTCCTTCTGGTGCATCGGTCTCGCCGGTACGCAACACGTAGGCGAGGTGCTGCGTGTCGGTGTTCAGTCTGGCAACCGTGATGCCGACGTCGCAGTGCAGCACATCACCAGCTTCGATGACCGGATCGTTTCCCAGCTTCTCCGCGGTGACGCCCTGCCGCTGCACGTCGACGCTGGGTTGAAACCATGTGTCGAGCCCGAGGTCGTTCACACGCTGCCGCCACCACCACACGAGATCGCTGGTCCGCGTGCTGCCAGGCGTGATCGTCTTTGAGGAAAACATCTCCTGCGTCATCGACCACACGAGTTCCTGCATGCGGCGGAAGAACACCTCCTCCTCAGGGAGTCGCGAGGCGATGAACTCGAGCGGAAGCGCTTCGGCGTCCTTGAAACGCGAAGTCCATTTGTCCCCGAGCGCCGCCGACATGCCCATGAGCTCCCCGCTCGAGAGGCCGTCGGAGAACGCAAAGACCGTGGAGCGGTTGATGGCGATGACGCGCGGGTTGCGTTCCGCAATGACCGCGTCGAGGACCTGCCATTGCTCGTCGCCCCACAATTCAGCCTGCTGTCCGCGGCCGACGTCTCCGGCGGCCTTCCTGGTTGACCGGCGCGCCTCGAATACGCCTCCTTGTGAGGTGCCGCCGAGCGCGAGCCGTTCGACGCAGGCTGTTGACGGCGGCTTCGCGTCGGCTGCGCATTTGTCGAAGAACACGTAAATCGTCCGCCTGCGTGCGGCAAACGTTTCCGGCGCCGTCAGCGCGACAAAGGCGGGGTCCTCGTTGTACTCGCGCATCGGGATGACCCACATGTCGATTCGGTGCTTGCGCATCAGCGGTGGGAGGATGGTGTCCAGTCGTTTGCGCAGCCATTCCTGCTGCAGGGCCGCCTGCTCGCGAAGCGTGCCGAACGGTCGCGGCGCGGTCGTCGGCCGGTTCTGCTGTGGGGAAGCAGCCGGAAAGGTGAGGGCGAGGAAGAAAACGATCGGGAAGAGGCGCATATGAATCGGTATGTTATCGGGAGAACGGGAGAACGGGAGAACGGGAATTAGATTGACACCAATCCGCGGCCAATCGCGAGTCGCACGGCGTCCGTGCGGTTCGATGCGCCGAGTTTTCCGAATATTGCGGCGAGATGAAACTTGACCGTCTCATCGCTGATCCGCAGATCCGCTGCAATCATCTTGTTTGACAGGCCCTTCGCCAGCCGATCCAGCACCTGCGATTCGCGGGCCGTCAACGGCTCGAAGAGCGGTTCACCGGCGTCCTGACGGCGGGGCGCGATGAGGAACGCGTCCGCCTCCACAGTCTGCCAGCCATCCATCGTCTCCTGTTCGGCCACGATCTCAATGCCATCCGGTAACTGACTACGCAAACGAAGGCGAACCGCGGGCGGTCCGACGAGAACGACGCGCATGTAGAGAGAGACGCCTGAGCCGCCTGGCGCGGTCCCGTCAGTCGCGACGCGCCACCGTAATCCGCGTTTCCTGGGCGGAATGGCCACGCAACAATCGGACAACGGCCGCCTGGCCAACGCGCCGATCGGTCAGCAAATCCAATAGGTCTTCGGAATCCTCGAGGGGATGGTCATCGAAGCGCAGCAAGACGTCGCCGACCAGCAGTCCGGCAACCTCCGCCGGACTGGAAGCGGTCACGTTCATCACGAGCAGGCCTCGTTCGGCGCCGGCCGATTGCTGCGCGCCCGTCAGCTTCACCGACTGCACGGCCACTCCCAGGAAGCCACGCTGTGGCGTTCCAGATGTCAATACCTGTCGGGCGCTGGCGAAAGCAATCGATGCGGGGATCACCACACCGAACCCACGAATGGAGGTCGCGGTTGCGATGCCGGTCAGGCGTCCCTCGACATCGAAGACACCGCCGCCGGCAAAACCGTCGTGCACGGAAGCCGTGATGCGGAAGACCCGCGGAATTTCCCGTCGTCTGCCGGTTCGAAGCGGGCCTCCAACGACGGCCACCGTGCCGGCGCTTGCGGTGAGGGCGTTGCTCCACGAGCGTGCGAGGGCGAGAACGAGGTGCCCGACTCTGGGTTCGGTGTCCGCGGTGGAAGGCACCGGGAGTTCGAGCGGCCGAGGTGTCCGGAGCACGGCAATCCCCGTGGCAGGATCCCAGCCGCTCAGATTGGCGTCGACGCTGTGGCCATCAGGCAACGTCACCTGGAGACCGTCCTCGCGTCCGATGGCGCGGGCAGAGGTCACCACCGTATCTGACCCATAGACGAGGCCGCTCGTCGCGCGGCGCCCGCCCCGCACCTGAAGAACGCTTGCGCCCGCGGCCGCGGCAAGATCGGCCAAGGCATTTGAGAATGAGAGGAGCACTTCAGTGTTTGTCATGGCTCGAGTCTGAACGCTCAAACCCAGGGGCGGATCACCCGGATGGGGAGGTTTTGAAATTGTGCACGGCCCAATGTCCTGGTACCGATCGGACGATGTTATCCTCCACGTGTCGGATGCGGGCATCTGCAGAGCCAATCAGCACGAAAACGTTCGTTCGACCTTCCGTGCGCCCCTTCGTCAAATGGGCGGGCGGCAAGCGCCAGCTACTTTCGCAACTCCGTCGGTTCGTTCCGGACTCCTTCAAGGCGTATAACGAACCCTTCCTCGGAAGCGGCGCCCTCTTCTTCGATCTATGGACGCGGGGCCTGCTCGATGGTCGCGCGGCGCATCTGACAGACAGCAACATCGACCTCATCGGCTGCTACGCGGCCATCCGCAGCGACGTCGAAGCGGTGATCGCCTCTCTCGAGTTGCACGAGCGTGCGCATCGCGAGGACCCGGCAGCGCACTACTACCGCGTCCGCGACGAGCTGTTCAATCCTGCGCGGGAGGCTCAGTCGTCTGCCGCCCGCTGTTCCCCGGAACTGGCGGCGATGTTCATCTATCTCAATCGGACCGGGTTCAACGGGCTGTTCCGGTTGAACTCACGCGGAGCCTTCAACGTTCCTGCGGGCCGCTACGTGAAACCCACGATCTGCGACGGGTCGAACTTGCGAGCGGTGGCTGCGGCACTATCCTCGAGCGCGATTGACATTCGGCAGGCGCGATACGAATCGGTGCTCGAGCGTGCACGCCCCGGCGATCTCATCTACTTCGATCCGCCCTATGCGCCGCTCAGCACAACGGCACGATTCACGGCGTACACGGCCGACGGTTTTTCAGATGTGGATCAGCGGCGCCTCCAGGAGGTTGCTTGTGAACTGGTCGGCCGCGGCTGCCACGTCGTCATCAGCAATTCCACGGCGCCGATGGTGGGGGAACTGTACCGGGACGCTCGAAGGCGGGGCTTGCGCGCACACAAGGTCGCCGCCAAGCGCGCGATCAACTCCGACGCACGAAGACGAGGAGTGGTGATGGAGTACATCATCAGCAACGTCCGGCCACGCGCCGCCACGGGGCAGGCATGAAGCGCGCAACCGTCCGGTTCGGCCGTGGATTCAAGGTCATCGTCGGCAACCGCCGCTCGCAGGCCGCCAGCATGACGCTCGGACCGGGCGACTGTGAAGGCGGGCCGGACAACCGCCACCGCGGCGCCGATCAGTGGCTGTTTGTCGAGTCAGGCCGTGGCATCGCGATCGTCAATGGCCGTCGCACCACGCTCAAAGCCGGAGTCCTCCTCCTCATCGAGCGCGGCGATCGGCACGAAATCCGCAACACCGGCCGAACGCCGCTCCGGACGTTGAGCGTCTACGTCCCACCCGCATACACCAGCAGCGGGGACGAATTGCCAGTCGCTAGTCGCTAGTCCGTCTAACGCTTGTCAGTCGCTAGAGTCGCTAGTGCTTCGGCGAAGGTCGTGCTGCCAGGTTCGGGCCAACTTCGCTGTAAAATACTCATTCGCTCGTTACCTCAGAGGAATTCCTGATGAACATCTCGAAAGTATTTCGCGGCGTACTATGCCTTGCGTTCGTACTCATCTGTTCCGCTGCCGCCTTGGCCCAGATCGACGCACGTATGCTGCGCTATCCGGCCGTTTCGAAAACGCAGATCGCATTTGTCTATGCCGGAGACGTGTGGCTCGTGAGCAAAGAAGGGGGGACCGCGGTACGGCTCACCGCGTCTCCGGGTGAAGAGAGCTTCCCGCGCTTCTCGCCAGACGGCTCCAAGGTCGCATTCAGCGCATCGTACGACGGCAACATCGACGTCTTCGTGATTCCGAGCGCGGGCGGCGAGCCTGTGCGCCTCACTTATCACCCGATGGCCGATCGCGTGATCGGTTGGACCCCGGACGGCACGCGCGTGCTGTTCGCGTCAGGCCGAGAGAGCGGACGACAGCGCTACAGCCAGTTCTTCACCGTCGGTCTGAGCGGCGGCCTTCCCGAGAAGTTGCCCGTACCCTACGGCGAGTTCGGTGCGTATTCGCCCGACGGCGTGCAATTCGTCTACATGCCGATGTCCCAGGATTTCCGCACCTGGAAGCGATACCGAGGCGGCTGGTCGCCGGACTTGTGGCTGTTCAATCTCAAGAGCAAGACATCGCACAACCTCACCGAAAACCCCGCAAACGACGCCCAGCCGATGTGGCACGGCAACACGATCTATTTCGTCTCCGATCGCGGAACGAACGAACGCAACAACATCTGGGCCTACGACCTCAAGACGAATGCGGTCCGGCAGATCACGCACTTCAACGACTTCGACATCACCTTCCCCTCGCTCGGACCCGACGGCATCGTCTTTCAGGCTGGCGGACGGCTGTATTACCTCGATGTGGCGAGCGGCAAGGAAAAGGAAGTGCCGGTCCGGGTGGTCACCGACGAAACGACGCTGCGAACGAGAACGACCAAAGTGGAGTCACTCCTGCAGGGTGCGTCGGTGTCTCCGACCGGGAAGCGGGCGGTATTCGAAGCCCGCGGCGACGTGTTTTCGGCGCCAGCCGAATTCGGCGCCGTCGTGAACGTCACCCGATCATCCGGCGTCGCGGAACGATATCCGCGCTGGTCGCCGGATGGGAAGAGCGTCGCGTTCTGGAGCGATCGGAACGGCGAATATGAATTGACGATCAGACCTGCCGACGGGACAGGGCCCGAGAAGACGGTTACGTCGCTCGGTCCTGGTTTCCGCTATGCCCCGCATTGGTCTCCCGACAGCAAGAGGATTGCATTCATCGACCAGGGCATGCGGATTCGGATTTGCGATCTCGACACCGGCAAGCTGACGCAGATAGACGAGAGCCCGGAATGGATCAGTCACGGCGCCCTGGCTGGTTTCCGAATGCGCTGGTCTCCGGATTCGCGATGGCTTACTTACGCGCGTCCGACCGCCGACTCGAACAGCGCGGTGTATCTCTACGACTCGAAAGGCGCAAAGCTGCACCAGGGCACTTCCGGCTATATGAACGATTCGCAGCCGACCTTCGATCCTGAGGGCAAGTACCTGTTCTACGCATCCGACCGCGAGTTCGAGCCCGTATACGGGGCGTTCGACAACAGCTGGACGTATCCAAACCCCACGAAACTGGTTGCGGTGCCGCTGCGCCGGGACGTGGCCTCGCCTCTGGCGGCGCGCAACGATTCGGAAAGCGCTGCCACCGACACGAACAAGTCCGACGAGCCAAAGAAGGCGGAGGAAAAGAAAGCCGAGGACAAGAAGGACACGCAGGCCGACGAGAAGAAGGACGAAGCCAAGCCGGCCCCTGCCAAGGCTGTCGATATCGATCTGGATGGATTCGAAGCGCGCGCCGTCGTCCTGCCGCCGAAGGCGGGGAATTACGACGACCTGCAGGCGATCAAAGGAAAGCTGCTGTATCGCCGGCAGCCGCGGACCGGATCGGGCGAAGAGAAGAGCGCGATCGTCTACTTCGATCTCACCGAGCGCGAAGAAAAGACCGTACTGGATGATGCGTCGGACTTCGAGGTGACGCACGACGGCAAGAAGATGCTGGTCCGGCAGGCCGGCAAGTACGCGATTCTGGAAATCAAAGCCGCCCAGAAATTCGAAAAACCGATCGTCACCGCCGACATGGAGGCGCCCGTCGATCCGCGTGCCGAGTGGCGGCAGATGTTTGCGGACGCATTCAGGTTCCAGCGGGACTTCTTCTACGACCCGTCGATGCACGGCGTGGACTGGGCCGGCATGCGCCAGCGCTACGGAAAACTGCTGGATGATGCGGTGACGCGCTGGGACGTGGACTTCGTGCTGGGTGAGTTCATCGGCGAGCTGAATGCCTCCCACACCTATTACGGCGGCGGCGACAAGGAGCTGGCCCCTTCGAGAAACGTCGGTCTGCTCGGCGTCGATTGGGAACTGGCGAACGGCGCCTATCGGATCAAGCGCATCGTTCGCGGCGGCACGTGGGATGCCGACGTGCGTTCGCCGCTCGAGGAATCCGGCGTCCTCGTCAAGGAAGGGGAATACGTCCTTGCCGTCAACGGTGTTCCCATCGACACGAAAGCCGACCCGTGGGCAGCGTTCCAGGGACTGGGCAACAAGACGGCGCTGCTCACGGTGAATTCCTCACCGTCGCAGACCGGGGCGCGTCAGGTTGTCGTCAAGTGTCTGCCGAGCGAAACCGAGCTGCGGTTCCGTGCCTGGGTCGACGAACGTCGTCAAGTGGTCGACAAAGCCACGAACGGAAAAGTCGGCTACATCTACGTGCAGAGTACCGGGGTGGATGCGCAGAACGAGCTCGTGCGTCAGTTTATGGCGCAGTGGAAGAAAGAGGGCTTGATCATCGACGAGCGGTGGAACAGCGGTGGCCAGATTCCCGATCGCTTCGTCGAGTTGCTGAACCGCCCGGTGCTCGCCTATTGGGCGGTGCGCGACGGGCAGAGCTGGCAGTGGCCTCCGGTTGCCCATCGCGGTCCGCAAGTGATGTTGATCAATGGATGGAGTGGTTCGGGCGGCGATGCGTTTCCGACCTACTTCAAACAAGCGGGCCTTGGACCGCTGATCGGCACGCGGACGTGGGGTGGGCTCATCGGCATCAGCGGTGCGCCGCCGCTCATCGATGGCGGCAATGTGACGGTGCCGACTTTCCGGATGTACGACCCGAAGGGGCAGTGGTTTGCGGAAGGCCACGGCGTCGAGCCCGACATCCCGGTGCCGGAGGATCCGTCGAAGCTCGCGAACGGAACGGATCCGCAGCTGCAGCGAGCGATTGCCGAAGTTCTGGATCGCATCGCGAAGGCGCCGAAACCGCCGGCACGACCCGCCTACGAGAAGCGCGTGCCGACACGGGGCAGCACGCGCTAGAACCTCACCTTCACTCCGAGCTGCACCTGCCGCTCTGTGGTGCCGCAGAGCGAGCAGGACGGGTTGGAGAGCATCGCGGTGATCGTCCCGACGGCGGCGTTGCCGATCGTCGTGTTGGGGTTCGCAAACTGCGGGTGATTGAGCAGGTTGAACGCCTCGATGCGGATTTCGGTCTGGTAGCGCCCGATCCGCGTGTTCTTGATGATCGACGCGTCAATATTGAATGAGCCCGGCCCGCGGATGATGCCGCGGCCGGCATCGCCGTAGGTCCCGGTCACGTCGGGCACCTGAGCGAAGCACGCCGCATCGAACCACCGATCGATGGTCGGGTTGCTCAACTTGCCATCGCAGATGCGGTTCGGGCGATTCCCGGTCCCGGTCGACTGAACGCCTTGCGACTGCGTGACTGTCAGCGGGAGCCCACTGCGGAGCAGCAGGATTCCGGTCACCTGCCAACCGCCGTAGAGTGCGTTGCGGGCCCACGGCAGCTCGTAAATCCAGCTCGACGAGAACGTGTGCTTGATATCGTAGTCGGCAGGCCCGCGGTTGTACTGGGGGTCGTAGACGTTGGTGAGCGTCACCGTCCCGTCGTTATCCGAATTCAGATCGATCGCCTTGCCCCACGTGTACGAGTTCAAGAACGAGAAGTTGTTCGCGAATCGCCGCTGGAACTTCACGAGCAGACCGTGATAATCGAGCGTGCCCTTGCTCTGCGTCTGGCCGATGGTGCGCAGCGCTGGCGAGATCCTGGCGTAGGGTCGATTCACGTTCGCGTCGGTGACGCCGACCACGGGCGGCGCCTGGTTGGGATCGCCCTTCAGCATCATCTGCCGCCCTTGCGACCCGACGTACGCGAGCTCGAGCATGTAGTTGGTCGCGAGCCCGCGCTGGATGTTCAGGTTCCACTGCCTGGCGTAGGCGTCGCGGAAGTTGATGTCGAAAATCGACCGCGTTGAACCAGCGGCCGGGCGATTCGGATCCACGCCTGGAGGGGGTGGCAGGCCGTCTTTCAACAGCAGATTGCTGCCGTAGGCGGTCGGCGAGGGATTGAGCGTCGTCGACTGCAGGAACGGCGGATTCTGCGCTTTCGACGAAGACGTGCCGCCCGGTGAGAAGTTCCAGAACACGCCAAAACCGCCACGAACGACCGTTTTGCCGTCTCCGGCGAGGTCGTAGGCGAATCCGAAACGCGGACCGACGTCGCGTTTCGAGTATGTCTGCAGGTATCGGCCGACCTCGACGCCGTTAATCACCGCATTCGGCGAGGCCACGACGAACCGACCGGTGGATTCATCAAAATTCGACTGCCGATCTTCGATTTCGACCCATGGTGGGTAGACATCCCACCGCAGTCCCATGTTCAGCGTCAGCCTGTGGCTCAGTCGAAAGTCATCCTGAATGTAGGTCGAAATTTCAGGACGCTTTTCCGTGTAGGTTCCCGCATCGAACATATTGCGGCTCTTCACGTTGACGAGTCCAAGCATGAAGCTCGCGACGTCGAAGCCGGTGCTGCTGTTCACCGTGCAGCCCGCTGGCTGTCCGGCGCAGTTCGAGGTCATGTTGTTGTTGAAGCTGAAATTCCCGACGATAGAGTCGGCATTGAGAATCTCGCGCGAGCGGAACGTGATGCTCCCGCCCATTTTCAGCGTGTGGCGCCCGGGACTCCAGGTGACGTTGTCGAAGATCTGAAAGTCGTTCTGGTTCGTGATGAGCGGCTGGTTGCCATTAGCGCCGAGGTTGCGGATGTTCTGGAACGTCATCTGCGTCATGGCTGACGTCACTTCGTTGAGGTTGATGCCCGGCAGGCCGACGGCTTGCGCCGGGTTCGTGCCGTAGTCGATTGGGGTCATCAGGAACTTGATCGACGACCAGCCGAAGCGGAACTCGTTCAGCCATCGGCTCCCCAGCGTCTGGGTGTCGTTGAACGCGAGGCTCTGGCCCTTGATGTTGCCATCGCCTGCACCGAACGTGGCGCCCGCGTCGCCGTGCGGGAGCGTGGCGGGCTGCAGCCGATGCGTTTTCTGAAAGCTGTAGCGCGTAAAGAAGCGGTTGGACGAGGACAGGTTGTGATCGACCTTGACGTCGAACTGGTTGTCCTGGCGTTCCTTGATCGGGTTGATCAGGTAGTTGCTGATCGTCTGACCGTTAGCTTGTCGCGTGCCGGCGGTGTTCGGTTCAGGATAGAGCTGGGTGAGGATGCTGCGCGCAACCGAATCAATTCGATCGTTGGGGATGATGTTGCCGGGGAACGGCTGGCCGGTCTGCGGGTCGTAAATCACCCGGTTCAACTCCGAAAAGTTTCCGCCGCGCATCGCCAGCGTGGGCACGGTCGAGAGAAACGTCTGGCCCTGTGTCTCGCGATGTCCCTGATACGAGCCAAAGAAGAACGTCCGATCTCTCAGCAGGGCGCCCCCGACCGTTCCGCCGAACTGGTTCTGTTTGAAATCCGGCTTGTCGCGTCCGGCTCGATTGTTGAAGAAGTTGTTGGCATCGAACGCGTCGTTGCGGTGGAACTCGAAGGCGCTCCCGCGCAGGCTATTCGTTCCCGATTTGATCTGGAGGTTGACGACACCGCCGAGCGAACGTCCGAATTCGGCTGAGTACGTTGAGGTCTGGAGCTTGAATTCGTCGAGTGCGTCAACGCTGGGGAAAATCACGACGGTCTGCAGCCAGGTTTCGTTGTTGTCCACGCCATCGAGCATGAAGTTGTTGTCGCGCGGCCGCTGTCCGTTTGCGGAGAACGCGGCCGAGGCCCGCCACGCGAGACTGCCGGCACCGTCGATGTTGGAACCCGGAATTCCTCGCAGCACGCCGGGGACGGTCCGCGTCAGGCTGACGAAGTTGCGGCCGTTGAGCGGCAACGCCTCGATCTGCTGGTCGTCCACCGTCGTGCCGAGCTCGGACGATGAGGTCTGAACGAGCGGGCTGACGGCTTCGACGGTGACCGACTCAGTCATGGCGCCGACTTCGAGCTTCAAGTCGATCCGCACGCGCTGATCGACTCCGACTTCGACGTTGGAGAGGGCGAGCGTCTTGAACCCAGACATCTCCGCCGTGACCGTGTAGCGGCCGGTGGGAATGGACGGAACGGAAAAGTCGCCGTTGGAGTCGGCTTCAACCGTGCGCGTCAGGCCGGTGCCTTCGTTGATCACGGTGACCTTTGCCTTCGAGATCACAGCACCCGATGAATCGGTGACCGTTCCGAGGAGCGTGCCGCTCACTGATTGGGCGCGTGCCGGGGATGAGAGCGTGAGGAGTAGGGCTACGAGCAGAGCTGTTTCGACAAACCGGTGGATCGCCGCTGGTGAGTGCCTGAACATGATGCTGGCCTCCACGCCCAGCCCCGCGACCAGCGGGGGAGCCTCGCGAGGTTTACCTGTCGCGCGCAACCGTATAGCATCTACGCCGATCCTTGCAACCGTTTGACAGGGCAAAACATGACGCCACATCGACCCGGCCGTCGCGGCTTTCTCACGAGTCTCGTGACCTCTGCGTTTGTCGCTCGCGCGCACGGCGCACCACGGTCCGCTGCGACGCGCTGGCGCCAGGCCGCGCCAACGAAATCCCCGCGTCTCAGGTTCGGCGTGATCGGCCTGAATCACGGGCATATCAACAGTCAGACAGAAGCTGTGCTTCGCGGGGGCGGTGAGCTGACGCTCGTCTACGCGCGCGAACCGGATCTTGCGGCAGCCTTCGTAAAACGGTTTCCGCAAGCGAAGCTCGCACGCAGTGAAAACGAGGTCCTGGAGGATCGCGACATCAAGCTGGTGTTGAGCGCGGCGATCCCCGACGAGCGAGCCCCGCTCGGCATCCGCGTGATGCAGCACGGCAAGGACTACATGGCCGACAAGCCGGGCATCACGACGCTCGATCAGCTGGCCGAGGTGCGCAAGGTCCAGGCTCAGACGCACCGAATCTACTCCATCATGTACAGCGAGCGGTTCGAGAACCGGGCGACCGTCAAAGCTGGCGAACTCGTCAAAGCAGGCGCGATCGGTCGTGTGGTCCAGACGATCGGTCTCGGGCCGCATCGAATGAACGCCTCCACCCGGCCGCCGTGGTTTTTCGATCGACCGCGGTTCGGCGGAATCCTCTGCGATATCGCGTCACATCAGGCCGATCAGTTCCTCTATTTCACGGGTTCGACACGAGCCGAGGTCGTCGCCTCTCAGGTCGGTAACGTGCATCATCCGCAGTACCCGACGTTCGAGGATTTCGGCGACATGTTGGTCCGCGGCAACGGCGGCGCAGGTTACATACGGGTTGACTGGTTCACACCTGACGGATTGGCGACGTGGGGAGACGGCCGACTGACCGTGCTCGGGACAGATGGTTACATCGAAATCCGGAAGAATATCGACATCGCAGGCCGACCCGGCGGCAGCCACCTGTTTCTCGTGGATCACAAGGAGACGCGCTACATCGATTGTTCGAAGGTACCGCTTCCCTATGGCGAACAACTCGTCTCGGACGTCGTGGACCGCACGGAGACGGCGATGCCGCAGGCGCACTGCTTGTTGGCGACCGAATTAGTGCTGAAAGCGCAGAAGCAAGCGCAGCCGGCAAAAGGCGATTCCGCCTGAAGGCGGAAGCCACACGGCTGGCCGCAAGCCACATCCGGACTGGAGCATGCATGTCCGACAAACGCACCTCCCGCCGCACGTTCATCAAGACCGCAGGCAACGCCGCGGCGGCCTCGTCGCTCGTTGCCGGTTTTCCAGCCATCCTTCCGGCATCGGTCTTTGGAGCGGCCGCTCCCAGCAACCGCATCAACGTCGGGGCGATCGGGACGGGACGGATCTCCCGCGGCCACGACATGCCAGGCATCTGGCGAAACGAACGTGCCCGCATCATCGCGGTGTGCGATGTGGACAGCAAGCGCGTCGAGGAGGCAAAAGCACTCGTCAACGGTTACTACACCAAGACAACCGGTAAACCCTACGATGGTGTGACGACGTGCGCCGACTATCGCGATCTTCTGGCGCGAAAGGACATCGACGCGGTCGTCATCAGTACGCCCGATCACTGGCACACCATCATTGCCATCCATGCCGTGCACGCCGGCAAGGATGTCTATCTGCAGAAGCCGGCGTCGCTCACCATTGGCGAAGGGCGCGCGCTCAGCGATGCCGTGCATCGATCCGGGCGCATCTTTCAGATCGGCAGCCAGCAGCGGTCGTCCGCGCAGTTCCGATACGCCGCCGAGCTGGTTCGGAACGGGCGCATCGGCGAGTTGAAGACCGTCGAAGTCGGACTCCCAGGCGATCCGTCCGGCGATGAAGAACCGGTGATGCCGGTCCCGAAGAACCTCAACTACGACATGTGGCTGGGGTCCACGCCCGTCGTGCCCTACACGGAGAAGCGAGTCCATCCGCAGAGCGGCTACGACCGACCGGGATGGCTGCGCTGCGAGCAATTCGGCGCGGGCATGATCACCGGGTGGGGCGCCCATCACCTCGACAGCGCGCATTGGGGGATGGACACCGAGTTCACAGGTCCAATCGAAGTCTCGGGCACGGCGGAGTTCCCCAAAAAAGGGATCTGGGATGTGCACGGGCCCTTCAGGACCGAAGCGCTGTACGCCAACGGCGTGAAGATGATCGTGAGCGGCGATTTTCCGAACGGCATCAAGTTCATTGGCACCGAAGGCTGGATTTTCGTGTCTCGCGGAAACGAGACGGTGACTGGCAGCGATCCGGTGGCAAAGCTCAAGGATCCGAAAGCGCTCTCCGCCAGCGATCCAAAAATCATCACGTCAGTGATCGGACCGGACGAAACCCAC
The DNA here is from genome assembly GCA_049642465.1 of Vicinamibacterales bacterium. Taxonomy (GTDB): domain Bacteria; phylum Acidobacteriota; class Vicinamibacteria; order Vicinamibacterales; family 2-12-FULL-66-21; genus CAWDPQ01. The sequence continues at coordinate 22,555 of JBAROV010000100.1, read as the reverse complement.
CTCTACGAGAGCTCGAATCATCATCGTAATTGGCTGGAGTGCGTTCGCTCGCGCCGCGAACCGATCGCGCCGGTTGAAGTGGCGCACCGGTCGTGCGCCGCGTGCCTCGTCCACCACATCGCCATGAAACTCAAGCGCAAGGTGTACTGGGATCCCGTGAGAGAACGATTCAGGAATGATGATGAGGCAAACGCGATGCTGTCGCGTCCACAACGCTTCCCCTACACCATGATCGAGAGCACCCTATGACGCTGCTGAAGCCACGCGATCTCGTCGTTGCAGTCATCTCCGTCGGCGCCACCATGGCCGTTGTTGCCGCGGCGCCGCGCGCCGTTCTGCCATCCACGGCGTTCGACTGGGACAGCGTGGCCGTCAGGAAGACGGAGGTGGGGACAGTCAGGCAGGTCGTGCGGTCCCCCACGGCCACGCTCGACGAACTCGAGATCCACATCACGACCCTCAATCCCGGTCAGACGTCTCACGCGCCGCACCAGCACCCGAACGAGGAACTGCTCATCGTGAAAGAGGGGACCGTCGAAGCGCTGGTGAACGGCGAGTGGAAGAAGCTTGGCGTGGGGTCAGTCATCTTCCAGGCGTCCAACCAGCTGCACGGGATCAGGAACGTCGGCGCGGGGCCGGCGACGTATCACGTCGTCAACTGGAGCTCGCCCGGGATGAAGAAGTAGCGTCAGCAAACGGCTCTGTCGAATCGCCGGGATCGGCCCAGCGATCGTTCGGGACGAGCGGGGTCCATCCGGGACGGCCGGGATCCTGATCGTAGGGGTAGGATCCGAGCTTCCGATAAAGCTCCGCGTACTTGGCGAGCTTCTCCCGATCCAGTCGCACACCGAGCCCCGGACGGTCAGGCACGCGAATCGCGCCCCTTTCGTATTTCAACTTGCCTCCCTCGATGATGTCGTCCAGGAGATGGTGGTAGTGTGCGTCTGCCGCGAACGAGAGGTTCGGGATCACCGCCCCCAGATGCAGCATCGTCGCCAGCTGAATGCCAAGCTCGCCGGACGAGTGAACGGCCACACCCAGCTGGAATGTCTCGCAGACGCCGGCGGCCTTCACGCACGCACGGATGCCTCCCCAAAACGTCGTGTCGAGCAGAATCACATCAACCGCTCTGTTCAGCACATTTGCGGCAAGCTGCTCGAAATTGACGACGACGGTGTTGGTGGCGAGCGGGAATCGAAGCCGTTCCCTGACATGGCGCATGCCCGTCAGACCGAACACCGGGTCCTCGAGGTAGTCGTTGTTCAGGTCTTCGATGCGGCGACCAAACCAGATGGCCTGTTCCGCAGACCAGACGGCATTGGGATCGAAGCGGAACGCGTCACCGGGCAGCGCGCTCGTCAGTGCGCGGTAGACCTCGAGGTCGTACTCTGGCGGGAAGACGCCGCCTTTCAGCTTGTGCGTCTCGAAGCCATACTTCGCTTTCAGTTCCTTCGCATGCGCAATGACCTGTTCGATTGTGCGCGTCGTTCCGCGGCCGTTTGCCGCGGCATAGCGATAGAACAGATAGGACGCAAAGGTCACCCGATCTCGAAGCCGACCTCCGAGGATTTCGGAAACGGGGACTCCCCACGCCTGTCCGAGGATGTCGAGGCAGGCAAACTCGAGCGCTGCAACAATCTGCGTGCGATTGTTGTAGAGAGATGCCGTCGGATTCGCGAGCAGAAACCGCATTTCCTCGAGGCGCGCCGGATCTCGTCCGAGTAGGTACGACTTCAGCGCGGTGACACCCGCCACCGCAGACTCGCCGCCGCCGCCCATCTCGCCCAGGCCGACCAGCCCGTTGTCGGTCTCGATCTCGACGATCGTCCGCACGAAGCGTCCCCAGTGGCACCCATTCGCGTGGCGGAGCGGCGCTTCGAGCGGAACGGTCACAGTCGTCGCGCGAACGTCCGTGATCTTCATGGGGTGGAGTATAAGCGACGTGCAACGAGCGGCGGGCGGCGTGCTGCGGTAGCATGCTTGCTTGATGAGGCTCGATGAAATCGAGGCCGCAGCCGCTGTCGTTTACGGCGCGATGGCTCCAACCCCGCAGCAGCGATGGCCGCTTCTCGACGAGCGGTGCGGGACGGAGGTATGGGTCAAGCACGAAAACCACACCCCGGTGGGGGCGTTCAAGATTCGAGGAGGTCTCGTTTATTTCGACGATCTTCTGAAAGGGGGGGAACAGATCGGCGGCGTGATTGCCGCAACGCGCGGCAATCACGGTCAATCCGTGGCGTACGCGGCGCGGCGTTCTGGCACACCCGTCGCGGTCGTGGTCCCTCATGGCAACAGCGTCAGCAAGAACCGTGCGATGCGGGCACTCGGTGCCGAAATCATCGAGCGTGGTTACGACTTCCAATCGTCATTCGAGGCTGCACTGGCGATTGCCGGGGAGCGCGGCTGGCACATGATGCCTTCGTTCCACGAACTGCTGGTTCGAGGCGTCGCTACTTATTCGCTGGAACTCTTTCGGGCCGTGCCTGCGCTGGACACGCTCTATGTGCCGATCGGACTCGGCTCGGGCATCTGCGGTGCGATTGCCGTTCGCGACGCCCTGAATCGCACCACACAGATCGTCGGCGTCGTCGCGGCTGAAGCGCCGGCCTACGCGCGCTCCTTCGCGTTGGGCCAGCCCATATCACACGATGTCACGACGCGAATCGCGGACGGGATCGCCTGTCGCACACCTGAGCCAACGGCTTTCGAGATTCTCCGCCGCGGCGTCGAACGGATCGTCGAAGTGACAGACGACGAGATCGAAGGAGCCATGAGGGCGGTGTACGACGACACTCACAACGTGGCCGAAGGAGCCGGAGCTGCGGGTCTGGCGGCACTGCTACAGGAACGCGATCGCATACGCGGTCGGGTTGTCGGATTCGTGCTGACGGGCGCGAATGTCGATGCTGCTGTGCTGGCCGGTGTGCTGCAAACCACCAAAACGGCGTCGTTTTCACATCCCTCTTGATCTCGCGGCCCGGGGCACAGAGAATCTAGCGCCGTCCACTCTTTCACGGAGGTTGCCGATGTCACGCAAGCGGTCAGACCTCAATCGCCGCCAGTTCGTTACCCGTTCCGCGTTCGCCGCCGGTGCTACAACGATCGGCGGTGGTCTCTTCGACGCGCTCGTGGCCCGGGCCGCATATGCCGCCGCGCCCGATCGCGGCCGCGGGACTGGCTACGGCCGGTTGACGCCGGCAGGCGACGATCTCGCCTTGCCACCAGGCTTCCAGTATCGCGTCGTCAGTACCGAAGGCGATCCGATGGACGACGGGTTTCCAGCACCCAAAGCCATGGACGGGATGGGCGCGTTTGGCTTGCCGAACGGCAATATCCTGCTCGTCCGCAATCACGAAGACAACGAGGATCCCAATCGGCTTCGTCCCAGACCATCGGGCAGCACATCGTCGTCAGCTGGCATCCTGAACTCCGTTCTGGAGACGGATTTTGGCCCACGCGCCTTCGCCTATGACACCTATGCCGGCGGGGGAACGAGCACGCTGGTCGTGGAGCCCCATGGACAACGGCGTCTCATTTCCCAGCACTGGAGTCTCGTCGGAACGCTGCGGAACTGCGCGGGTGGCGTCACGCCCTGGGGCAGCTGGCTCTCATCCGAAGAGACGCTGCTGAACGGCTCGCCCACGGCAACCTCAGGATTCGCTCAGAACCACGGATACAACTTCGAAGTGCCGATCAACACGCCTCCGGGGGCACCGGCTGCACCAGTACCACTGCGTCAGCTCGGACGATTTGCCCACGAAGCCGTGGCGGTGGATCCCGCAACCGGTATCGTTTACGAAACGGAGGATCAGGGAGACGTCTCAGGGTTCTACCGCTTCGTTCCCAATGTGAAACCCACGCGTCCTGGCGATCTTGCGGCCAACGGCGGCGTCCTCGAGATGATGAAGGTGCGCAACGTCGATCGCTACGAGGCCGGGATCAATCAGCACGTTGGGCATACGCTTGACGTCGAGTGGGTAACGATCGGCGACCCCGATCCGACCCCCGTCGGCGCCACCATCGAAGCTTTTCCAGGTTCGCCAAGCACGGTTGCCGGGTCCGCTGTATTCAAACAAGGGTACGACCTCGGCGGAATACGATTCCGCCGTCTCGAGGGTTGCTGGTACGACCGCGGCAAGATCTATTTCGTGTCCACCAACGGCGGCCAAATGGGATTCGGACAGGTCTGGGTCCACGATCCCGTGGCATCTACGCTCACGATGATCTTCGAATCGCCGCATCATGAGGTCTGTGACGGCCCGGACAACTGCTGCACGACGCCGCAGGGCGGATTGATCGTGTGCGAAGATGCGGGCGGCACGCAGTTCCTGCGCGGGATTTCACCCTCGGGTGAAATCTTCGATTTGGCGCGCAACCTGAGGAATACGATCGAGTTCGCCGGTGTGTGCTTCAGTCCCGACGGCCAGACACTCTTTGTGAATCAGTACGGGCGTTCGACGGTCCGCACAACCCAGCCGTACAGGAGCGCGCTGCAGATCCCAGTCGGTCCTGAACGCTTCGAGCGCGCAGCGACGCTGGCGATTTGGGGTCCATGGAGGTCGGGGCCGCTCTAGGAAGGGAAAAGGGAAAAGAGCTACAAAACTCTCGAACAGGCTAGCGCGCGGACGACGCGGCGGACGATTCCCCTCACTTCGTCCGCGCTGGCCTTCAGCACGCGCTCGCGCGACAGTCGCAGGCGCGGCACCTGGTCGGTGCCCGCAATCAGGAACTTCAGATCGAACGCGTCATTTCTGACCGGGACAATTCGAGTCCGGTCGCAGACGAGCGTCTGTCCGCAAGCGGTCACTGAGAGTCCGTTTGTGAGAAGCACCAGTTCTTCGATCTTCATGACCGTTACCTTTGCTTAGTGCTCGCGGGGCCCCACCCCCGCTCGCTCTCGCTCGGCGGTCGGCCTTCGGCCGACTTCCCTCCACCCTTCGCGCCGAGTTATCGCGAAGGTTGCCCGCCGTAGCTTTCGCGAAGGCGGGCCGGCGCTCCGGCTGGCAAGCCGGCGCCTCGCTCGGGCCGCAGGCGCCCGCGTGCTCGCGGGCCGGCCCTGGCTCGTGGCTTCGGTTAATAGAGCGTGAACGCATAGAGCGTATCTCCTGCCGCGACGAGCAGATACTGCCTGCCGTCCACCATGTAAGTTTGCGGCGCGTTCGTCACACCGCCAATCCTCGAGTGCCAGAGCGGCTTGCCCGTCTTCGCGTCGTAAGCAACGATGTTGCCGCCTGCGTCTCCGGCAAACACCAGTCCACCCGCGGTGGTGAGCAGACCTCCACCGCCGCCGCCCGCGCCTCCGCCGGCGCTCGGATAGGGCCGCCGCCACGCAATCTTCCCCGTCTTGGGATCGATGGCCGTCAGGAAGCTTCCGCCCGATCCAACATTCGCTTGCTCGACGCCGCCGAGCCCCATCGAGCCGCGAGGATCGGTGTCGATCAGATAGAAGATCGAAAACCCGTTCCGTTCCGAGACGTAGAACAGCCCCGTGTCGGGCGAGTAGGCCGGCGGTTCCCAGTTGATCGTTCCACCCGCCGTTGGGGAGACCAGCGCGCCGCCGACAGAAGGATCCTTGACGGGATCGCGCCGTAACGATCCGTTCGGCGCCACGTTCTTCACCCAGTTCGTCGTCGAACCGTATTTGGTGGAGACGAGGTGTTCACCCGTGACGCGATCGAGCGTGAAGAAGTACCCGTTGCGCGCCGCCGTGGACACGAGCTTGCGCGGCTTGCCGTTGATGACGGCGTCGAAAAGGATCGGTGTCTGGGCGGAATCCCAGTCGTGCATGTCGTGGGGCGAGGTCTGGAAATACCACGCCATCTTTCCGGTATCCACGTTCACCGCGATCAACGAACACGTGAACAGGTTGTCTCCCTCACCTCGGCCCACGGTGTACGCCGGCGTGGGATTTCCTGTTCCGAAGATGTACAGCTTGGTCTCGGGATCGTAGGCACCGGGCAACCACGGCTGCGCGCCACCGTGTTGCGCGGCGGTGAGGTTTGGCCAGGTATCGAGCCCTGGGTCTCCCGCTTTCATCGGGACGGTGTACAGCTTCCACTGGAGGTCACCAGTTTCCGGGTCGAAGGACTGCAGGAATCCTGGCGCGTCGAGATCGTTGCCGGTTCCGGCCAGTACGTGATCGCCAATTACCATCGCCGCGGTGGTCGAAAAGTACTGCTGATTGAAGTCGGCGATGACCTTGTGCCAGCGCTCCTTCCCGGTCTTGGCGTCGAGAGATACCAGGTAGTTGTCCGGCGTTTCCATGTAGAGATAGCCGTTCCACATGCCCAGACCGCGATTGCCGATGTGCGTGCCACCCTTCGTCTTCCAGAAGTAGTGCCACAGTTCCGTGCCATCGAGCGCGTTGATCGCCCAGGCATTGTCCGGCGCCGAGATGTAGATCGTACCGTCAACCATGAGCGCCGATCCCTTGACGGTGACGCCGCGTCCGTCAGAGAACTCGCCTGTGCCTTCGCCGCCGACGACGACCGGGGCGCCGCCGCGACCGCCGCGGCCGAATCCGAAGCCGCCGTCGCCGGCACCGCCGGTGAGCGTGGCCACCCATGCGAGCGTCAGGTTCTTTACCGTTGTCTGGTTGATCTGCTTCAGCGAGCTGTAACGTTTCCCCGAATAGTCGCCGGAGTAGGTCGGCCACGATTCGCCGAGCGGCTTGAGCAGCTCGGGGGGCGCAACGCCGCGACCCTGCCCTGAAAGATCGATGACCACGAGGGGGAGGACCAACAGGGCGGCGAAGGGCAGGAGTCTCTTCAGCGTCATTTGAGGGTCACCAGGTAAGCAGTCACGTCGTGCATGTCTTTGTCTGAGTACGTCGTCAGCAAGGTGCGGTGCGCTTCGCGGGGATCCCGTATCGTCACCTTCGGCAGGTCGCCGTCCCGACGGAAACTTCTCAGCGACCCGTCGGCCAGTCGCACTGTGATCAGAAAGTCGTCGAGACGCAGGAGGTCTCCTTCGACTTTTTCTCCTGACGGCATTGCGACTGCGGCGGTCACACGCGAAGCATTCGCCGAGGCCGCTCCTCTTCCGCCTCTGCCGCGGCCGGCGGCCCCCCCGGAGACCCAGAGGTTTTGCAGCGCGCGCGGATCCGGCACTCGCGTCGCCAGACCCTGGAGATCCCCCGTTGCCGAGTGACACGAGCTGCATCTGGCCGCGAAGTACGCTTGACCCGCAGCCGCGTCCCCCACGACCGGATCTGGCGCCGAGCTCTCGCTTTCCGGCGGCGCCCCCTGGCCTCGACTTGCGGCGGCGACGGCGTGCATGAACTCGGCGACTGCCGTCACATCCTGTTCGCTCATCGAGATTGGTGGCATGCCTTTGTCGGCGCGTGCACCACGCACGATTGGCAGGATCAGTTCGCCGTGTTGATCGTTCAATACAACCTGGGAACGCAGAAGGTTCGGCCCACCGAGCTGTCCGCCGCGAAGATCAACGCCGTGGCAGGAGCTGCACGTCACCGAGTACACCGATCGGCCACGCTCGATCACAGCCGGATCCGCGAGTTGACGTTGTTGCGCGGGAAAAACCGCCGGACGACCTCGTCCCTGTCCGCGTCCGCCTTCGCGCCCGCCTGCGGGCGGCGGAGTCTGGGCCGGCGGGACCTGCGGCGGCGCCTGCTGGGCGCCCACGTGGACGCCCGCGATGGTCACGACGACGAGTCCCGCTCCGATGAGAGCCTTGATGACTCTATCTGTCATTGGCCGTGTTCGAAGATGTCTGGGCTGGTTCGACGCGCAGAATGCCGCCAGGGTTGCCATCAACGGCGAGATACAGCAGGCCATCAGGTCCTTGCCTGACGTCGCGGATGCGTTGTCGTAGCGTGCCAAGCAGCGTCTCGCGTCCCATCAACCCTTTCTTCTCGTTGAACCCGATTCGGTGGATGGCCAACCCGGACAGTCCGCCGACGAACACATTGCCTCTCCAGTCCGGAAACTTGTCGCCGGTGTAGAACACCATGCCGGAGATTCCGATCGAAGGGATCCAGAGAAGCAGCGGCTCTTCGATCCCTTCCTTGGAGGGCACAGCACTGACCTTTGCTCCGTCGGGCGGATACTCACGTCCGTACGACGCAACCGGCCAGCCATAGTTCTTGCCCGGCACGATGATGTTCAGTTCGTCTCCGCCCTGGGGGCCATGTTCGTTCGACCACAGTTCGCCAGTCTCGGGATGAAATGCGAGCCCCTGCGGATTGCGGTGACCGTAGCTGTAGATCTCCGGTTTGTGATCTGGTTTACCGACGAAGGGATTATCGGGAGGGACGGTTCCATCTTCTCGCAACCGGAGGATCTTTCCGCCGTGGATGTTCGTGTTCTGCGCGCGGTTTCGGTCGCCGCGTTCGCCGACGCTCATGTAGAGCATCCCGTCGCGTCCCCACGCGAGCTTCGATCCGTAGTGCGGGTTCCCCGTGTTGCAGTTGTCGGCAACGAACAGGTCCTTCACCTCCGTCAGCCCCTTGCCGTCAAACGTGCCTCGCGCAAGCGCCGTCGTCGCAGATTTGTCGGCCGCGCACGGCTTGGAGTACGTCAAGTACAAGAAGTGATTCTCGGCGTATCGCGGATGCGGAAGCACTTCGAGCAATCCGCCCTGACCAACCGCCCAGACCTGTGGCACTCCGGCAATCGGCTGTGGTTCGAGCGTGCCATTCCGCGCAATGCGCAAGCGCCCCGGTCGTTCGGTGATCAACATGTCGCCGTTTGGCAGGAACGTAAGGCTCCACGGATTGACGAGTCCTTTGAACAGCGGGACGACGCGGATTTTGGGTCCAAGCGTTTCGAGTTCCTGCGCTGCATCCGGGAAGGCCAGTGCAGGAACCCGCGGAAATCCACCCTGGCGACCTGCGCCGGCCGGTCCGCCCTGACGCCCTGCGGGCGCCGGCTGCTGCGCGCCGGCGGCCGGTGCCTGCTGCTGAGCCACTCCAGATACCGACGCCAAGCCAACCGCCGCGACGGCGAGCACACCCCGCAGATATCTCCACATCAGCCGCATGGAATCTCCTCCTGACACCCTCTCGACGCAACTCAGGGTGTCCCCGAGCCTGTCGAGGGGACAGAACGTCAAATTTAACATTTTCAGGAAGCAGAACAGAAAAGCGACCCATCAACCGATAAAAACGCCGGAGTACGCGATGACACAGTTCAGATCGACACGATTGCTGGCCGCCGTGCTGGTCGTGGCAGCGGAGTCGGGAATACTCGCCGATGTTCTGGTACTGCGCGACGGGCGCCGCGTTGACGGCGTGCTCGTCGGGGTGCGAGGCGACACGATCGAATTCGAACACCAGTCCGGGCGGGACAGAGGCCGAGTCATCCGCTACGAGCGTGCAGATGTGCGCACGATCGAGTTCGACAACGGCCTGCCCGGCAATCGATACCGCGACGATGGATATCCCGGCGGCGGTCGAACGGGGATGAGAGAGCGCACGGTGTTGGTTGACTCTCGCACGCCATGGACCGATGCCGGCGTCGATATTCGTTCGGCACAGCAGATCCTGTTTACGGCAACTGGTCAAGTCCGATGGGGACCGAATCGCCGCGACGGCGCAGCCGGCGAGCGTAACTCACCGTTCAATCAGGGGCGGCCGATGCCGGATCGCAATGCTGCTGCGCTCATTGGCAGGATCGGCGAGAACGGCGATCCGTTCTTCATTGGCGATACGAAGGAAGCCATTCGCGTGCGGGGTTCGGGCCGGCTGTTTCTCGGGCTGAACGATGATTATTTGGGAGATAACAGCGGGTCTTTGCGCGTCGTCATCGCCTACTAAGAATCGACAGCCGCGGTATCAGGAAATTTCTTATAAAGACAGCAACCGGAGTGCTGTAATCTCCGCCTGCTCATCTGCGGCGATCCGAATCTCCCTTTCTGGATCGTTCATCAAACGGGCGCGCAACATTCCTAGCATCTCATCGGCGCTTCGGCCGGTTGCGCAGACGATGAAGATGTAGCCGAACTTCTTTTCATACTCCTCGTTTGCCTCAGCGAGCGCAGTGAACGTTGCCTCGCTCGCACTCTCGACACCAGCCTGTTCCTTCGCCGAGAGATGACGCGTGGCCGCGAAGCGTTGACGCAGCGCGGCTCGGTCACCGATTTTTGGATGATGGCTGAATGCTTCGAGCCAGTCTGACCGATCGAGGTTGAGCCAGATGTCGCGTGCGGTTGCGAGGAGCGCTTCGCGCGAGCGAAAAGGGCGTCGTGCCAGCATTCCCTCGACCCACGACGTCGAGCCGCAGCAGCGTCCAAGCCACTCGCGCGCGTCCGCGGCGTCAGCGCGATCGAGCCTGAGCCACGCTTCCATAGACGCGGAAACGGCTGATCCCACCATCGGGAAAGATGTTGAGACGTAGGTGCGAGAGAGCGCCCGTCTGACGCAACTCCTTGGTGAACAGATGCCGGAAGTTGGGTTTCAGCCTGGTTTGAGGCAACAGCTCGACCCACGTGGCCGCCGCAAGTGTTTCGAGCGTCGCTCCAGGCGCGAGGCATCCTTCGATCGAGGCGGAATCCGGATAGTTGCCCTTGAAGTGATGGGTGTCCAGCTCGATTCGCTTGACCAGCCCGCTCGTGCCCAGCCGGACGATGGCCCAATCGTGGCCGGGGCCGCGACGCCGGCGCGTTTCCCAACCATCCCCCATGTTCTTTGCGCGCCCCGGCATGATCATGTTGTCTTTCGCACCGAAGTGCATATCGCTCGCGCCAAGCACCAGTCCGCCATGGGTGATTTCCGCGAGATCGATCGGGCGATTACCGAGCGCCGTCCAGTCGACGACGACGTCGCCGTAGGCGCGAAGGCGCGCGACGCCGCCGTCGGGGTAGATGTTCAAGCGGAGGTGAGTCCAGGCCGGGGCTCGGGGTTCGGCGTTCGCCAATTCAAAATAGTTGTGTGAGTCGCCCACCAGCTCGGCCTTTGGCAGGATCGTGCTCCACGGCCCGCCAGTTCCAGCATACGTCTCCTTCGTCAGCGTCACCGACACGTCGAGCGCATCGATGGAGCAGTGGGACGGGTAATTGCCGGTGAAGCAACTGGTGTCCACATCCACACCTCGGACGATCCCGCGCATGCCCAGCTTGATGACGCACCAGTCATGGCCGGGGCTGCGGCGACGCCTGGTTTCCCACCCGTCCATCCACTTGCCTCGCGTCGTGAACTTGCCAGGAACAAAGATGGGCGATTCCGGCTTCAGCAGGTTCGACTTGGGCGCGAAGAACTCGTCGATGGCCGCCAGCACGCAGCCACCCACGCGGGCGGAGGCGAGGTCGGCCAGAGACGTAAATGGCGGAGTAGTATTCGGCATGCTCGCTCAATCAGCGTATGGGAAGTCGCGCGTCCGTTTGGTCCAGGTACAGCGCCGACCGAACTGGCACGAGATCCGCGACCTGACGGTGGCCATCCGGTTCGAAGGGAACTACGAGCGCTCGTACATCGCCGGCGACAACAGCGACGTGCTGCCCACCGACACGATGAAGAACACAGTCTATGCGCTTGCTGCGCGAAACGGCGTAGACGAGCCCGAAGCCTTCGGTCTGCTGCTGGCGCGGCACTTCCTGGAACGCAACCCTCATCTGCTGCGCGCCAGGATCGACCTCACCGAACAGCTGTGGAACCGCATCACCCGAGGCGATCGCGACCACGGGCACGCATTTGTCCGCGCCGCATCCGAAGGGCGAACCGCAGCCGTCCATGCCCATCGCAGGAGAACGCTCGTCGGCGCCGGCGTGGCAGATCTCGTGATCCTGAAATCCGCCGACTCCGCCTTCAGCGGCTTTCCGCGTGACGAGTTGACGACGTTGCCGGAAACACGCGATCGTCTCCTCGCGACGTCGCTGACCGCGACCTGGCGCTACTCCACGACTGAAATGGATTTCCGTTCCGCGTGGCATGCGGTCCGGCAAACCCTGCTCGAGACGTTCGCGGAGCACCGGAGCGAATCCGTTCAGCACACGCTCCACGCGATGGGGCAGGCAGTGCTCGATACCATCGAGGACGTCACGGCCATTCGACTCACGATGCCCAACAAACATCACCTTCCGGTGGATCTCCGACCATTCGGTCTGGAGAATCGGAACGAAATCTTCGTTCCTACAGATGAGCCTTACGGGCTCATCGAAGCGACGCTCGTTCGATGACAGACGCCCGTAGTGTAGTGCGCGGCAAACGTGTCGTGCTATCGGACGGCGTGCGTCCCGCTTCCGTGCACATCGAGGCCGGGCGGATTGTGGGGATAGAGACATACGACGCTCCGTCAGCGCGGGCCATCGACATCGACGCCGGCAGCCTGGTCGTCTTTCCCGGACTGGTCGACACGCATGTGCACATCAACGATCCCGGCCGCGCCGACTGGGAGGGTTTCGAGCACGCCACCCGCGCCGCGGCCGCTGGGGGTGTGACCACAGTCGTGGACATGCCGCTCAACAGTATTCCTGCGACAACCACGGTCGAAGCGTTCGATGCAAAGCTCGCCGCGTCAGCCGGGCGATGTCACGTGGACGTCGGCTTCTGGGGTGGCGTCGTCCCCGGCAATGCACGAGCCCTGGAACCGCTGACCAGAATGGGCGTCCTGGGATTCAAATGTTTTCTCGCTCCTTCGGGCGTGGACGAATTCAGCCATGTATCGGAATCAGATCTGCGTGAGGCGATGCCCATTCTGGCTGGCCTGCAGGTCCCGCTCCTGGCGCATGCGGAGCTGCCCGCGAAACTCGTCGAGCCAGTCGGCGAGGCCACCGACTACGCCACCTGGCTGAACAGTCGGCCTCCGGAAAGCGAATGCGCGGCCATCGAGTTGCTGATTGCGCTCGCGGACAAGTCTGGCGCCCACGTTCATGTCGTCCATCTCGCCGCGGCGAACGGGCTGAGGATTCTGACTGCCGCGAGGACGGCCGGCCTTCCGGTGACGGTGGAGACCTGCCCGCACTATCTGACGTTTGCCGCGGAAGACATTGCACGGGGGGCGACGGCATTCAAATGCGCGCCGCCGATCCGTACGAAGGATCACCGCGAACGTCTCTGGCAGGCGCTGGGGTCGTCCGAAATCGACCTGATCGCCACGGATCATTCCCCGGCACCTACCGAGCTGAAGAGACTTGCTGATGGAGATTTTCTGGGTGCGTGGGGCGGTATTGCATCGTTGGAACTTGGCTTGCGCGCCGTTTGGACTGGCGCGTCGGCGCGAGGCTACGGCTTGCACGACGTCGCTCGCTGGATGGCCGAAGCTCCGGCGCGGCTGGCTGGATTGAATCGCACCAAAGGATCCATCGCGGTGGGACGTGATGCGGACCTCGTCGTCTGGGATCCTGATGCGGAAGATGTCGTGGATCCGTTCGGTTTGCACCATCGTCATCCCGTCACGCCGTACGCCGGTATGCGTCTGAGAGGCAAGATTCGAAAAACACTGTTGCGTGGAGACGTGGTCTTTGAAAAAGGCCGATTCGTCCCAGGGAAGGGACGGCTCATACTTGGCCGCAGTGCGGGATGCTAAGATTGCCCCTCCGATGAGCGCGATTACGACACATGTGCTCGACACCGCACGCGGCATTCCCGCTCGTGGCGTACGGGTCTCGCTGGAGCAGATCGACAGCAAGGAAGAATGGCACGCGATAGGTCACGGTGTTACCGACAGTAGCGGACGGCTCAAAACCCTGATGCCTGACTCAGCCAGGCCGGTCCCCGGGATCTATCGCCTGATGTTTGACGCTCGTGGGTACTTCATCGATTCCGGGATCAACTCGTTCTTTCCACTCGTCGCCGTGACATTCGAAGTGTCGGACGCTGCGGATCACTACCACGTCCCGCTGCTTCTCAGTCCTTTCGGCTACACCACGTACCGCGGCTCGTAAACCACAACAACCAAGTATGTTTCGCAACCGTCGATCGTCAGGCTCGCTCACGGAGCGGGATCTCAAGGCCATTCTGCGCGAACTACGGGATGTCAATGCTGAGGTTGCGCGCGCGTATCCTGGTGAGCGCGACGACCGCCAGCCCGTGCACACCGTTTACGGCGGCGCGCATTTGTTTCGCGCGAACTCGGCGCAACGCCTTGGCGCGCTCGCGTTGACGGCGCTCGATGAGTACGCTCCAGACGGAGTGAGCCTTGCCGAGGCCTTGCAGCTCGAGCCGAACGGCACACCTGGCTTCGCTGATACTCTTCGAGCCCGCATCGTCGACAAGCTGAATCGCGAGCCGGTTGAGGACTTCAGACTCGATTTCGAGGACGGCTACGGCAATCGGCCAGACGCTGAGGAAGACGGCCATGCGGAGTCAGCGGCGCACGAGGTGGCTGCTGGATTGAGGGCAGCCACGCTGCCGCCCTTTATCGGCATCCGCATCAAACCGTTGTCTCCTGAGCTACACGGTCGCAGCCTGCGAACGCTCGACCTCTTCGTCACCGCGCTTGCGCGCGAGACAAAAAAACAACTTCCGACCAAGTTCGTTATCACGATCCCGAAGATCATGGCTGCCGGGCAGGTCGCAACCGTCGCCAGCGCCTGCAGTGCCCTCGAACGCCGGCTTGGCCTCCGTGCTGGGGTGCTCAAGCTCGAGCTGATGATCGAAACACCGCAGTCAATCCTCGCGGCAGATGGTTCGTCAGCGCTCCGCGCGCTCGTCGCGGCTGGCGGGGGCCGCGTCACCGGCGCACATTTTGGAACCTATGACTACACCGCGCTCTGCGGGATCACGGCGTCCTGGCAGCGCATGGGCCATCAGGCCTGTGACTTCGCCAAGCACATGATGCAGGTGGCGCTCGCGCAGTCCGGTGTGCATCTGTCGGACGGCGCGACCAACATCATGCCGGTTGCACCGCACCGCGTGACCCCCGATCGACCGCTGACCGACACGCAGCGCAAGGAGAATCGCGAAACCATCCATCGTGCGTGGAAGATGCATTTCGATGACGTGCGGCATTCCTTGATTAATGGCTACTATCAGGGTTGGGACCTCCATCCCTCCCAACTCCCGACGCGGTACGCGGCTGTTTACTCGTTCTTTCTGTCCGCGAGACCTGCCGCGGTGGCGCGTCTTCACAACTTCGTCGAGAAGGCGGCGCAGGCCACACTCGTCGGAGACGTGTTCGACGATGCAGCGACGGGTCAGGGTCTATTGAACTTCTTCGTTCGAGGCCTCACGTCAGGCGCGTTGACGATGCAGGAGGCAAGTGAGACCGGTCTGACCGTGGACGAACTGCAAGGCCGCTCGTTTCTCAGGATCATGGAGAAACGGGCGGCAAAGCGTTGACGTCTTCGACGGCCGTCCAGCCGTCACCATCCCGACGATAGGTGCCGAACGCCGTCTCGTCGAATCGGCGTCTGGCAGGATCCCACAGGAACCGATCAATCTGTAGCCGTCCGCGTTCGAGGCGCAACACGTTGAAGGACGGTTCTTCCCCCCGGCCGCGCATTGACACTGTGCCCGCTTGGACGATCAACGCAGAGTGCCCTGTTATTCGGTAGCGCTCCGCTGAGTGGCTGATGTGAGACAGGTGGAGGTGGCCAGACAGAAAGAGGTCCGCTCCGCCTTCAGCGAGCCGTGCCATGGCGGCGCGCGCCCGGCCAACGAGACGTTTTTCGCGCACGCCGAGGGGAAGGTCGAACGGGTGATGGGTGACGACAATTCGTGTGGCCGTCGGAGCAGCGGTGGCGAGCCGGGTCAAAACACGTTCGACTTCCGCGAGATTGACACGGCCTTCGCCCCAGGCGAGCGATCGTGCCGTGTTCACTCCCACGACAATCATTTCCTCGTCCCGGTATTCAGGGGACAGGTCTGCGGAAATGTAGCGGCGGTAGCGATCGAGCGGCGTCAGAAACCGTGCGGCCACGTTCCAGAGCGGCACGTCGTGGTTTCCCGGAATGCACAGGGTCCGCTGATCGATCGCGTCGAGAAACGCGCGAGCCGAGCGGAACTGCGCGTCGGTCGCGCGTTGAGTGAAGTCTCCTGAAATCACCACGAGGTCGGCCCTCGCCTGACGGATCACTTCAACCAGAGGGGTCAGCACTTGGGGATCCAGCCGACCCATATGCAGATCTGACAGATGGAGGATCGTCCGCACTAGGTCCCCTGCGGCACCAGCGTCGTGAGTGCGCCGCGTCGTATGGTGCAGCGGAGCGGCGTCTTCTCCGACCTCAGTTCACCGTCGAGCGCGACGTCGATGAGCCGTCCGCGGGTTTCAATACGAACGTCGCATGCCGGAAAGGACTCGAACTTCACAGCGTCGCGAAGGCGTCCGCGCAGCGCACGGATTGGCAGCTGGAGAAACTCCAGTCGTCCCACGCCTGGCGCAAGGTAGACAGACAGCGTGCCGCTGTTGAGCGACGCACGGGTACCCAGGTCCATTCCCTCGGCGTGATATTCGCCATTGCCGATGAAGACGAAAGGCGTTCGCCGCAGGAGCTCGACGTTATCGACGGTCATATGCACGCCGACCGTTGGATAGTGCCGCCACGTGCGAACGAGGGCAATCAGGAATGCCACCGATTTCCGGCGCCCGCGGGATTGCTCGCGCTGCCGCTCCCACACCAGCTGCGGGTAGAGTCCAAGACTCACGTTGTTGAGGAACGTCGCGTCGTTCATGAGGCCGACGTCGAGAGCTCGCGTGCCGCCGGCGGCAATCGTCGCCACCGCTTTGTCCAGCTCGAGCGGGATGCCGGCGTCGCGGGCAAAGTGATTGAGCGTGCCCAGCGGAATGACTCCGAACGTGGCGCCGTTTCGAACAGCTACACCGGCCACCGTCGACGCCGTTCCGTCCCCGCCCGCGGCTACGAGCACGTGTCCCGCACGAGCGGCGCGCAGCGCGGCCGTGGTGATCTCAGCGCCCGACACCTGGAGGACGTCCGCCTTCAGGCCGGCATTGGCCACCAGCGATTGCAGCGCTTCGATCTTGGCGGCAGCGGAGCCGGACGAACGATTGAGGATCACCGAGACCGTGCGCATCTCCGTAGCCAGCCCCCTCAGTATTCCGTCATCGCATCGTCGGGATAGCAGTACAACCAGCGTTCACCGGGCTCCGCGGAGGCAATCACGGGGTGCTGACTGCGGCGCGCGTGCTGGCTCGCGTGGCGGTTGGGTGAAGAGTCGCAGCAGAGCGTTACCCCACACGCCTGACAGGTGCGGAGATGGACCCAGCTGGATTTGATCTTCACGCACTCTTCGCATTCATGCCGTTTGGCTTTCCTGACATCGGTCACCGCTTCGATGTGCGGACAGACGCCCTCCTGCATAACGTGCCTCCAATTCGATCATGGCACGGCCGACTGTAGTAGGCTGACCGAATGTCAGAAGAAGACCTCACTCGCGAAGGCTGGCCCACGCTCGAGTTGCAGGAATGGATCGCGACGCGGGATACGCTCCATCTCTGGTTGCAGATCATTGGCAAGATTCGACTGAAGCAGACGCCATGGGTGAATCACGGCTGGCACACGGCCCTGTACGTCACGTCCCGCGGCCTGACGACATCCACGATTCCCCACGGCAACCGAGAGTTTCAGATTGACTTGGATCTGATTGATCACCGGTTGATGATCGAATGCAGCGATGGCCGCATTGGCGGGTTTGCCCTCGCGCCGCAAACAGTGGCCGCCTTCTACACCCACTTGATGGACGAGTTGGTGCGGCTCACGCTGCCGGTAAGAATCTTCGCTCAGCCGAATGAACTTCCGGAAGTCATTCCCTTCGCCGAAGACCACGTGCATCGCTCGTACGATTCGGACGCGGTGACGCGGTTCTGGAAAATGCTGGTCCAGGTCGATCGCGTGATGAAGGAGTTTCGCGCGCGATTCATCGGCAAGTGCAGTCCGGTCCATCTCTTCTGGGGCGCGATGGACATGGCCGTGAGCCGCTTCTCCGGCAGGCCCGCGCCTCTCCATCCCGGCGGCATTCCCAATCTGCCCGATCGCGTGACGCGCGAGGCCTATTCCCACGAAGTGAGCAGCTGCGGCTTCTGGTCGGGCACCGCCCCGATCGCTTACCCGGCGTTCTATGCCTACGTGTACCCTGAACCGCCGGGTTTTGCGCAGGCCAACGTCGGATCGGCTGGCGCGTTCTATAGTCCGGACTTTCGAGAGTTCATCCTGCCCTACGACCGTGTCCGTGAGTCCTCCTCGCCCGACGAGATGCTGCTACAGTTCTTCCAGACCACTTATGAAGCGGCTGCGGATCTCGGCAAGTGGGATCGCACCGCGCTCGAGCGCTAATCTCCCATGCCAAAAAAACTCCCGCTTCTTGTCTTCGCATTTGTCGTCTTCACTACACTCGGACTGGCGCCGCAACAGCCTCCCGCCGGCGTCGGCAACCACGTCGTGATTATCAGCCTCGACGGATTTGCGGGGTGGGCGCTGGACGACCCCTACCTGCCCGCTCCGACGCTCCGGCGCCTCGCCAGGCAGGGCGCGAGTGCGAAGGGCCTGCGTCCGGTGAACCCGAGTGTGACGTGGCCAAATCACACGTCGATGGTGACGGGCGTCACTCCATCGCGTCACGGCGTTCTCTTCAACGGGATGCTCATGCGCCCGGTGGGAGGTCAACCGCGCGTCGAGCCGTGGCGAGACAAGAAGGAGATGGTGCGCGCCAGGACGCTCTACGACGCTGCGCACGAGCGGGGTCTGACGACGGCGCAGGTGGATTGGGTGGCCATTCTCAATGCGCCGACGATTACCTGGGAATTCCCGGAACGCCCGGATCCGAAGGGACAGATCGCGCGCGAACTGGTGAAAACGGGAGTGATATCGGACGAAGACCTCGCGGCATTCGCCAGCAAGAACATCCTTTATCGCGATCACATCTGGACCGAGGCTGCGCTCCACATCCTGCGGCAGCACCGGCCCAACCTGCTCCTGTTTCATTTGCTGAATCTCGACTCGACGCAGCATCGCTACGGACCGCGAACGCCCGCAGCGATCACGACGATGACGCTGCTCGATGAACAGGTGGGCAAGGTCGTCAAGACGCTCGAAGAAACCGGACTGATGCCGCGCACCACGATCTTCGTCGTGTCGGATCACGGTTTCAAAACAGTCAAACGGCAGATCCGGCCCAACGCCGCGCTGCTGAAGGCGGGTTTGATGGCGGCGCAGGACGGAAAGATCTCGAAGACCGAGGCCTATTCCGTGCCCGAGGGGGGGACAGCGATCGTCCACGTGACCGTCCCGGATCCGTCAGGCGCAATTCTCGGACGGGTGAAGCAGGCTCTCGAGGGGATGGAAGGTATCGACCGGGTTATCGAGCCAGCCCAGTACGCCGAGTTTGGATTACCGTTGCCGAGCGCGAACGAGCAGATGGGTGCGCTCTTCCTGACCGCCAAAGACGGATTTGCGTTCACGGCCGACATCAACGAACCCTTCGTGGTCGATGCCCCCGCCACCAGCCTCGGCACCCATGGCTACATCTCGACCGAACCCGACATTCGTGCCCTGTTCATCGCGGCGGGCCGCGGCATCAAGCCGGGCGTCACGCTCGAAACCGTCAACAACGTGGATATTGCCCCGACTGCCGCGCGTCTGCTCGGCGTCCAGCTGAAGGGCGTCGAAGGACGGGTATTGCAGGAAGTACTGCTCGAGAAATGAGTCCTACGGCTTCGCCTTTGCGACGTCGGCCGCGTACACGTGCGTGGCTCCGTGCATGTTCGAACGGAACACGATACGCTTCCCGTCCGGCGTGAACGTGACGTTCGGCTCGAGCTGGTAGTCGTGTTTTGAGAGATCGACGAGACGTTCGGCTTTCAGCTTCCCGTCGGGCGTTGGCGTAAACAGATAAATCCATTGCCCGTTCCCCGGCGCGGCGACGCTGCGCGGACCGCCGCCGTCACCCGCAAACAGCTTGCCGTCCGGCGACACGTTGAAATGGACGGACCACTCCTCTCGCGCGACTGGATACCGAATCGTCGCGCCCGATGCAACGTTGACCCCCGCGAGCCAGAACACCTTGTACTTGGGGGTCTGCAGGTCGTACCAGATGATCTTCCCGTCGTGGCCGAAGAATTCGTGCCCGGCGATTTCCATCTCCATCGTCCGCTTGTGCATCAACTTCAGATTCGAGCCGTCCGCCCTGATCGTCCAGATGCGATCGACGAGATGCCACGGCCCTTCGTGGCAGAACATGATCAGCGCCGGATCGGTTGGCGACATCTGCACGTGATTCAGCCAGTCGGTCGCCTTGTGGATGAGGCGCAGCTCGCCATTCGTGACATTGAGCGTATACAGCGCCATCGGCCGCCGTGCTTTCCAGCGTGCCTCGAGGCTGGACTCCGTCGGCGGCGGTGTCGCGAGCGGATTCGCGGGAGCCGCCGGGGGCGCGGCGGATGCGGGAGCCGTGGGCGCGGTGCCCTCGAGCACGAAGCTCCCGGCCAGCAGCGTTTCGTCGGCGCTGATCCCGAAGCCGGATCCGGTGCGCAGTCTGGGATGTTCCACGATCTTCCGTGACTCGCCGGTATCCACATTCGTGGCGTAGACGGCGTCGTTCTGGATGTAAAACGCCCGCCGCGTTTTCCGTCCGACAACGAGATGGCTGACGCGTCCCTTCACGAGCGGTCTAATGACGCGCGTCGCCAGCTCGATCGTCGAGAGACCCTGCGGCGTGGAGACGACCATCTTGTCGCCCGTCGCGGTGTATGGATTCTGGTGGAAATACAGGCTGGCGGTGCCCGGTTCGTCCGAGAGGCGGAGGACCCGGTGGCCGGTTGTCGGCTCGATCCACTCACGCGGCGGCGATTGCGCCTGGATCGTGGTCAATATGGCTAGCGCGAGAGGAGCAGCGAAGCGAAGCATGGCGCACACAGTGTAGCGCCGACAGCGGTAGCGAATCAGCGATTGGGCTGAATGGTTAGCGGGCGGGCACCCCGCGGGGCCCGTCGCCCCCAGCCCATTGGGATGCGAGCGCAGCGCGGCGAGGTGTACGGGTACCCGCGCTCGATCCAATGGGCGCCCGCCGCGACTGGCGACTACCGACTGGCGACCAGCGACTGACAAGCGGCAGCCGGACTAGCGACTGGCGACCAGCGACTGACAAGCGTCAGTCGTCACGCCTGCGCCCTCATCCGCGGACGCTGGAGCGCTCTCGAGACCTCACCGGCAATCGCCGGCTCGATCGGCACCAGCTCGCGGACGAAATCTCCTTCCAGTACCGCAAGCGGAACGCCATCGCGGTAGACAAGCCGGTTCCGCCGCATCGCGCGAATCCTGTCTCCGGCGGTGACGATGCCGACGAGATTGAGTGGATCGGCCGTCGAGATGGCGATCAGGCGGCCGTCGGGCGGCTGTCTCCGAACCTCGCGCAGTCGATCGATCGCGTCCGGCAGTGCGAACTGCTCGCCGGACATGCCGGACACGAAGCGACCGCCTCGGATTTCCCCACGGGCCTCGAGCCGACGATACACGCGTGTCAGCTCCCTCCACGGTGCGGCGTTCGTTTCGCGAACCAGGAGCCGGCGGAACACGACGCCGTAGCGTCGCAGAAGCGTCCACGCCTGCAGTTCGACGGCCGCTTCGTGCCTCTGTGCGTCCGTCGAGGGGACGGCTGCAACCGTGGTCCAGCGCCCAGAGAAATGAGTCCGGCGATCTCTGTGTGGCGGAAGATTACGAGACGACCAGACGAGGGCCCGCAGGCCGGAGAAGCCGTCGGAAGCCGCCAAACCGGAAAGGACGAGTGCGCCGAGCGCGTCACGCACATCGGTAGCTGGCATTCCGGTTGCTGCAATGAGATCGGCGAAGAAGCACGCCCCGCGCGTTCGCAACGTTTCCAGAACGCGACGAGCCGGTTCCCCCAGCAGCGTGTCGAACTCGCCCGTGCTCGTCCGCAACGTCTGCCAGGTCTCTGCATGCTCACGTGGGAAGAGCGCGATGGGCGTCGCGGCGATCGGTCTCCGCTCACCGCCTTGCGGCAACGTGGGAACGGACAGTCGTCCCCAACAGACCTCCCCGGCAAGACAGAGCATATCGAGGAGCGAAGGTTCGTATCCGTCGATCCTCGACGGAATCACGCTCCGCTCCCAGGCGCCTGCCGCGAGCTCGAACCCATCGAGCATCGTCACGATTTCGCGGAGTCCATCGAGGCCCGTGAGCCTGCTCGAGGGGTCGACGTGCTGCCACCGCAACAGGAACCGCATGAAATCAGCGGCGGTGACAGGCTCGATCTCGGCGCGGAGGCGGTTGAGCGTGTAGCGATGGATCCGTGAGAGGAGCGTGCGGTCGCACCATTGGATGGCGTGGCCCACCGGTGGCGAGAATCGTCCTCGCAGCACGACTCCTTCGGATTCGAGCGCGAGGAGCGCTTCGTCTGCTTCGGCGATGTCGATGCCCAGTGGATCGGCGAGATCGCTGGCGCGCACCGGACCGAGCAGTGTCAGCTGACTCCTGATGAGTTCTCTGATCGCCTCCGATCGCGTCCATGCCCGTCCAAGACGAGACCGCCCGAGCGAGGCACTGATTGATGAGACGTCATCCGGTTCAGCGAGGAGATTGGGATGGATTGCGCGGAGTTCCCCGAGCCGTTCAGCTGCCGCCCAGACGTTGTTTTTCGCTGGATCGTTGAACGAGACGCGGGTCACGCGCCTGCCTGCCACGAGCTCTT
>JBAROV010000094.1:0-2044 GCA_049642465.1 Vicinamibacterales bacterium | reverse complement strand
GGCACGTTGACCGATCTTGCGGCCTACATGCCGACACCCGCGCACGTGAGCGCGCGCGGACAGACACCCGAGCGGACCTGGGTCGAAATCGTGTCGCCGAATTATTTTGCGCTGGCTGGTGTTGCTCCGGCGTTTGGCGAGTTTCCGCGTCCCGACGATTCCGCCACCTCCTCCGCGCCAACCGTCGTGCTCAGTTACCGCTATTGGCAGCGGCGGTTTGGTGGCAACCCCGCGCTCGTCGGACAACTGATTACCTTGAACGGTCGCCCCTTCACGGTGCTGGGCATCGCCCCGGCAAGCTTCACCGGCCTCTCGTGGGCGATGGCTGTCAGCGCGTTCGTTCCGGCGGGGGCACTGGGGACGTTGATGGAGGGAGGCGATGCGTTCCGGGAGAACCGGGGCGCGCCCGCCTTCCGGATCATGGGACGGCTCGCCCCCGGGAAAACACTTCAAGATGCGCGTGCCGAGTTCGAGGTGCTGGCCCGGCAACTGGCGACGACCTACCCCGCCGAGCACAAAGACAGCCGCGTCCTCCTCATTCCTGAAAACCGGGCGAGACCGGACCCGGCCATCGCCGGTTTTCTCCCGATCTTCGCAGCCGTGTTTGCCGCAATGGTAGGACTCGTGCTGCTGATTGCCTGCGCCAACGTGGCCAACCTGACGTTTGCGCGCGCCGTCGCGCGACAGCGGGACCTCGTCATTCGATCCGCGCTCGGTGCCACTCGCTTTCGTCTCGTTCGGATGCAGATTGTCGAGAGCGTCGTCCTTGCCGCTACAGCGGGCGTCGTCGGGCTCTTGCTCGCCCAGTTGGCCGGGCCACTATTGGCGGGATTCGCACCGTCCGGCGACATTCCCGTCAACCAGGATCATCCGTTCGACTGGCGCATCTATCCGTTCACTGTTCTCATTTCGGCAGCCGCGGGCGTTGCGGCAGGACTCTGGCCGGCACGCCGGGCCACGCGCTTCGATCTCGTCGAGTCGCTGAAGGATGGTAGCGCTGCCGCCGGCACGTCGCGGCACGCCCTGCGAAATCTTCTCGTCATCGGTCAAGTGACGATGTCACTCGTCGTGCTCGTCAGCGCCGGTCTATTCCTTCACAGCCTGCAGCGCATGCAGACCCAGCCGCTTGGCTTCAGGCCCGACAACCTCCTGATGATGTCAATCGATCTCGGGTTACAGCAGTACAGCGGCGAGCGCGGGCGACAGTTCCTCGAGGACCTGGTGATGCGCGCGGAGGCACTGCCCGGTGTGCGCTCGGCGACCCTCGCGATCCACGTGCCGTTCGACTACGGCATGCAATTCACTGACGTCGGCATCGGACGGGAAATCCCCGGCTCGAAAGACGGTTACGTCTCCACTCCGTACAACGTCGTGGGACCGAAATTCTTCGAGACCACCGGCGCAACGATGGTCAAGGGACGCGTCCTCGATGGTAGAGACGACGAACATTCCCGGCGAGTCGCGGTCGTGAACGAGACCATGGCACGCACCCTCTGGCCGAATCAGGATCCTCTGGGCCAACGCTTCCGGTTCGGCCGCGACGGAGATTGGATCGAAGTGGTCGGTGTCGCGGCGGATGGCAAATACGTGATGCTCGCGGAGCAATCGCGATCGTACTTCTACGTTCCGCTCGATCAGCACTATCGCTCGCCGATCACGCTCATGGTGCGCACCGCGACCGATCCCGCCACACTGGCGATGCCGGTTCAGCGCCTCCTGACCGAACGTGATCCCGACCTCCCGATATTCAACGTCCGCACGATGGAAACGCACATTCGGGAGAGCGTGTTTGCGCTCATGCCGTTGCGAATGGGCGCATCGATGGCGGCGGTACAAGGGATCATCGGTCTGCTGCTGGCCGTGATGGGCTTGTACGCCGTTGTGTCCTACGCAGTGACCCGGCGGACACGCGAAATCGGCGTGCGGATGGCGCTCGGCGCCGCCCGTACTGACGTGCTGCGGCTCGTGGTCCGCGAAGGGATGCGCCTGTCGCTCGTGGGTCTGGGGATCGGCCTGCTCCTGGCGTTTGGTGTCGGCCTCGTGT
>JBAROV010000075.1:0-13556 GCA_049642465.1 Vicinamibacterales bacterium | reverse complement strand
CGTCGCCAAGCTCCGTGCACTAAGACCACTTGCGTGCGTCACGTCGGCAAGTGTCCCTTCCCGTCGTTCCGGAAGAGCGCGACGATCTGGTTCCGCCCCCCTTTGATAATTGCCAGCGTGGGGCCGTTGACGACTCAGCATCCATCTCGCGATCGTTGTCGTAATACGCCGGCCCCCCTTCCCGTTGACTTCGATGATGTTTCCTTCGACGAGACGCCACAGATGTTCCAGTCGGGTGATTGCCCGCCTACGATAGATCTCAACAGCACTGCACGACCAACCCTGGGCGCAATGAGTCTTGGTGATCTTCATCGCAAAGGCGGCACCCGCCTAGATTCATTCTCGGACTCCCGTCGACAAGGACCTCGGGTATCGTCCGCTTTGCCCTTTTCTTGCCCTTTGGCGGCTACAAAAGCTGGCTATGCTTGGCAACGAGCGGCACAAGGCGAAAGCGAAGGATTGCGGGATTCTGGGGCATTGACGGACGTTCCAGCAACCGCAAGCAAATAACATCAAAGAGCGGCTAACGTCGCTTTTTCCGCCTGTTAACCGGAGGGTTCCTGGTTCGAGTCCAGGCTGAGGAGCCACCTTCAAAATCTCCACGTAAGTCGCGCGGAGCCAAGCGCTTGCGAGTTCTGATGTTTCGCGCGTCACATGCGGGCCATCGATCGATCGTCCAGTGAGTGCGGATCGTCCCCTTCCGGCCCTGACCAGACGACTTCACATATCGGCAGGCGAGTGGCGACGCGGAACGCGGTCGCCAGAAACCCCGCGTTGCAGAACACGGTACGCGCGTTCCGCGTCGACTTCATGAATCGTAGAACCCAAAGGAAGTGCCTGCCCACCCCCGAGACCCATTAGACCGCGAGTTTACGGTGTCGACGCCGGGACGCCCGCGAGAAGAGACCGGAAGAAAGAGGGTTCGAGGAAGTCACACTGCTGCTCTCGCAAGCGCATTCCCTCCCGCGCGTTCGAATCGAGAACGAGATGCTTGTCGGATCCGCGCCCATCCGCGGTCGGGTGCTTGAATGCCGGCCAATGCACTACGCTGTCGTCATCGCTATTCGGATTCCCCGTCTTCGCGAAGCGCATCCAGTAACCCGCCATGGCTGAATGGAGCGCGAAGTCGGACGCATCGAGAGGATGGTTTGCCGTGAAGGCCGGCGTCGTGTAGTCGTTGCCAAACAGGATGTTGGCCTCCACACCGTGGATGACATGGTCGGGTGCAAGGCTGTCGATCACGTAGTCGTATGAATAGACGTAGGTCGGTGTCTTGGTCTTTTCGACCAAGCGCGCCAGCCTTCGGGCTTCGCAGACGAACTGGACGTCTCCAACCAAACGCGCCATCTGCTCGGTGGCGGAAGGACCGCTCGGTGCGGGATACATCGTCAACATCCGAGCCGCATCGGGCCCGAACTCGTCGAACACCCACGCCTCATACTGCATAGGATCCGGACCGGCTAGAAAACTTCGAGTGACAAATGAGCCCCATCCTTCGTCTCGATTCGTCCCGACAATCGTTGGGACTCGATTGAACCCGCCGGACTCGAACAGGTAGCGTGGTTGATCCGGAATTTCCAGACCGTCGACGATCGGCAACCAGTAGACAGTCCCCGGTTGCGCAGTGACTTGCTGGGTTCCCTGCGAAAGCGCCAGCATGACCTGCTCGCGTGTCTTTGCCCTCATGCACCCGAGAACGTCTGACCCGGCACATCCGAGGGCGGCTGCCAAGGCGCCCCCTTGCGCCTCTGCCTCCGCGCGATCGGGCCAGCGGACCGTCACGGCGCCGCTCTGCACGATGGCACGGTGAAACAAACCGGCACTAGCGGGTGAGACCATCTGCAAGCCGACACTTTCGCCGCCCGCTGACGTCCCGGCGAGCGTGACGTTCTGCGGGTCACCTCCGAACTGGGCGATGTTGTCGCGCACCCATTCCAGCGCCGCGCGTTGGTCCATGAGCCCATAGTTGCCGGATCCGGGATGTAGTGGGTCTTCCGCCGTCAGCGCGCTGTGAGCGAGAAACCCGAACGGGCCATGTCGATAGTTGGGCATGACGACGATCGCCCCGGTTTCTAGAACGAGCCGCTGCGGATTGTGAAACGCGAGATTCGCCGAGCCTCCGAAGAATGCGCCTGTGTGCAGCCACACGATCACTGGAGCGGGTACGGCCGGCAGGGGATCCCTCACCCAGACGTTCAGCTTGAGACAGTCTTCGTTGCCTGTAAGAACAGGACCGGGAAACCGAATCGAAGGACAGTTGGACTGTACGTGGGCGTTCAGAAACGTCCAGGACGGCGCTGGCTGCGGTGGTTTCCATCGCAGTTGGCCAAGTGGCGGTGCTGCGTAAGGAATCCCGGCGAAGACGCACGAGTCCCCACTGTCGACGCCTTGCACAGGACCGTTCAAGGTAGACACGAGGCACGAGGTGCCTTGTGTATGTATGGTCCGGGGCGCTGCGACTGACCCCGCGCACGCGATCACGAAAACGGCGGTCCGAACGGCTCGCTGCATGTCGCCTCCTCATCCAATCGGTTCCGCGTAAGATAGGAGGCCACTGCGGCGCCAGTCTTTGGAGAATCGTCGGCGTTTCCTGGGTTTTCCATAGTACGAGCGATCTGTATGGCGATATCAGCGGGTGCGCGGGTGGGCCCGTACCAGATCCTGTCGTTGATCGGGACCGGCGGGATGGGCGAGGTCTACAAAGCCCGTGATACACGTCTGGATCGTCTGGTAGCCATCAAGGTTCTGAACGCCGACGGTGCCGAGCGGCCCGATCGCCGCGCGCGATTCGAAACGGAAGCCCGCGCGGTGTCCGCCCTCGGCCACCCTCATATTTGCACGCTGTTCGACGTCGGCGATCACCAAGGCCGCGCCTATCTGGTCATGGAGTATCTCGAGGGAGAGACACTCGATGACCGGCTCACCCGCGGACCGTTGCCGGTGGCCGACGTTCTCCGCTACGGCGCCGAAATCGCTGACGCGCTCGACCATGCTCACCACAAGCATGTGATCCATCGCGACGTGAAGCCGAGCAACGTGATGCTCACGGCAGCCGGAGTAAAGCTGCTCGATTTCGGTCTTGCGAAGGGTCCGTTGCTCCTCGCCACCACTCCGACGTCCACCGCGTCGCTCGACCAGAGAAAGCTAACGGCGGAAGGGACGATGATCGGCACGTTCCAGTACATGTCGCCGGAGCAGCTCGAAGGCAAGTCGGTCGATGAACGAACCGACATCTTTGCACTCGGGTCAGTCCTCTACGAAATGGCGACGGGCCGGAGGGCGTTCGAAGGCGACAGCCAGGCGAGCCTCATTGCCTCGATCCTCACCGCACACCCGCCCGCGATGTCGTCGGTGCCTGCAGTGATCGAGGCGAACAGCTCGCTCGCCGCCCTCGAACACGTTGTCGACCGCTGCCTAGCTAAAAGTGCCGAAGAGCGGTGGCAGACGGCGCGAGACGTCAAGTTGGAGCTCGAATGGATCGACCAAGGGAAATCCTCGCGCCGCGCTTCCGTTCCGACCGGCCGGAGACCGCGGTGGCGTGAAGCAGTAGCGTGGTCGTTGGCGCTGATTGCAGTCGTCGCCGCGGCGGTCGCGATCATGATTCCGACGGAAAACGCGCGCACTGAATCCACCCGGTTCATCATCTCCCCGCCTGCGGGCACCACGCTCCCCGTGGCCCAAAGCCGGACGCGGATCGCGATTTCGCCTGACGGGCGGCGATTGGCGATCGTCCCCCTCGGCG
This sequence comes from Vicinamibacterales bacterium, assembly GCA_049642465.1. Classification (GTDB taxonomy): domain Bacteria; phylum Acidobacteriota; class Vicinamibacteria; order Vicinamibacterales; family 2-12-FULL-66-21; genus CAWDPQ01. The sequence continues at coordinate 9,814 of JBAROV010000075.1, read as the reverse complement.
AGGGCCGGCAACAGATCTGGATTCGCTCCCTCGATTCTGTGGCAGCCGAACCGCTCCCCGGAACGGAGGGCGGCATCTCGCCGTTCTGGTCGCCGGACAGCCGATTCGTCGGGTTCTTCTCGCCTGGCGATGGGACCCTGAAGAAGGTCGCGCTTGCCGGCGGACCGGCGCGAACCATTTGCACCGCGCAGGTCGACAGTGCTCCCACGTGGGGTCGCGACGGCACCATTCTGTTTACCAAGTTCCTCGATGGCATCTTTCGTGTGTCGGCCGATGGCGGAGCGCCGACGCGCGTGACGCAGGTGGACAAGGGGCGGCGCGAGCTGAATCACTACTGGCCCGAATTCCTCCCCGACGGGCAGCACTTTCTGTACCTGGCAACAGCCCTCGAAGAATCCGGATTGCGCGCGACCCCGAGCGTTTACATCGCATCGCTCAATTCGCCTGAAGCGAGGCTGCTGACCCGGGGGCATTCGCGCATGACGTACGTCGAGCCGGGCTATCTACTGTTCGTCGAGAACGGCGCCCTGCTGGCCCAGCGTTTCGAGATGACGAGGCGGCAGCTGGTTGGCGAGCCCACACAGATCGCCGACGGGATTGCCTATGTCCGAGTCGTCGGGAATGGAAGCTTTACGGCCTCGACCAACGGCGTGTTGGCATACCAGAGCGCCGGGAGTGAATCGCAAGTGGTGTGGGCCGATCGGAGCGGCAATATCACCGAGACGGGTTGGCCTCGGCAGGACTACGGCAGTCTTCGCTTCTCTCCTAACGCCGAACGTGTAGCTGTCGACGTGGTCGATCCCCGAACGGGGGCAGCCGACGTCTGGCTCTTCGACACAGCCCGCGGAGCGCCGGTCCGATTCACCGCCGATCCATGGGATGAGAGCGGACCAGTGTGGTCGCCGGATGGCAGCCGTATCCTGATGCGGATGGATCGTGGCGGGCCCACGAGTCTCAAAATCGGGTCGGCGGCGCCGAATCTCTACGCGAAGGTCATCGGCACAGGAGCCGAAGAACTGATTGCCGCCGACCGCGGCCCACTTGGAGGAGAGGATTGGTCGCGCGATGGTCGGTGGGTTGCCTACACTCGCAATTCCCAGCAGACAGGTGTCGACCTGTGGCTCATGCCGTTGAGCGATGGTGCGAAAGCGCAGCCCTTCTCCACCGAACGGTTTGACGAGGGGGGCGCGGCGTTCTCGCCCGACGCACGGTGGCTGGCATTCGTGTCGACTGAAGCCGGGCTTCCGGAAGTGTACATTGCCCCAGTGGAACAACCGGGCGATAGAACACGGGTCTCAAACGGTGGCGGAATCACGCCGCGCTGGCGTCGCGACGGCACGGAGCTGTTCTATGCCTCGCCGGATGGCCGTGCGATCGTTCGTGTTCCCGTGCAACTTGGCCCGACGGTGAAGGCGGGCATCCCCGCCCGTCTTTTTGGCATCCCTGCTTCCATGGCGGCCCGCGTCGCGCGCCGCAACATCGTCTACGACGTGACGCCCGATGGAGCGCGCTTTCTCATCAACGTGCCAGTCGAGGAGCCATCCTCATCGCGAATCACGGTCGTCCTCAATTGGATGGGCGCGCTGAACCAGTAAGCCTCACGACGCACGGTCGTGCCCGCTCCACGTGGCGGTCACACCTTTCGGCGATGTCATCCGGAAGCGGGCGACGACTGAGCCGACCTGCACTTCGTCGCCGTCCGTCAACTTGACAACCGTTGACACTCGCTCCCCATTGGCGAACGTGCCATTCTTGCTGCCGAGATCCTCCAGCACCGCTTCGGCGCCACAAATCCGAATACGGGCATGACGACGAGAGACTGTCGGAGAATCGATGTGAATGTCGGCTTCGTCACGGCCGAGGATGTTTTCACCCGGTTGCAAAGGCAGCCGCTTGCCGTCCGTTACCAACCAGCAAAAGCTCGTTGCTTGAACGGATGGTGGCGAGTCGGGCATCTCCACCGCTTCTCCGGAAAACGCATACCCGAACCGATGTGCCGTTCGAATGAACCGCGGCTGGCGTGCGGTATCGCCCAGCGCCTCGCGAACCTCGGCGATGAGACTCGCAAGATTGGCCTCGGATACAAACGTTGCCGGCCAGAGGTGCTCGTGCAGTTCCTGCTTCGATAGGGCACGGGGGCGATGTGCGATGAGAATTCGCAGCAGGTCGATGGCCTTGGGAGAGAGGTGCAGCTCCTTCTCGCCGCTTAGAAGCTGGCGCGCATCAGGGTCGAATGTCAGCTCGCCGAGACGGAGTTTCACAGGCCTATCGAAAACCCAGAGAATGCTGACGATTTCCCAAAGACTCCAGGGTGGAGGGCCTCGATCCTAGCCTGGCCGCGGGATATTTCTCCTGGGCAGGAAGCCGGGGACCCTCGCGTGGATATTACAACGGCGACCACTTGCCGGGCGCTTTGGATTGTCGCTGGACAGACCTGCACGAAGGATGGGCGGTGAGGCATGTTAGCCTGCCTACCATCCACGGCCTGACGTACCGCATCGTGGTGATGGCCGCATCGACCTCCCAGGCCTTCGATCTGAGAGCGGAGGTACGCTCATGAAAGCCGTCGCGCTTCTTGCAATCATAGGCCTTGCGGTCCCTGCGGCCGGTCAATCGACCGGTGGGAACATCGCGGGCGTGGTCACCGATGCATCGGGCGCGCGTGTGACGGAGGCGACGATCACGATCACGAATGTTGCCAACGGCCGCAGTCAGAACTTGACTGCGGGCGAACAAGGAGAGTTCCGCGTCGTCGCACTGCAGCCGGCGCCCTATCGGCTGGTCGTCGAAAGTCCGGGGTTCGCGCGCACGGAGCGCGACGTGGTGCTGAGTGTCGGGTCCGAGGCAACTCTTGAGGTGAGACTCACCGTGGCTGGTGTGCGAGAGACGATCGCGGTGGTTCCAGCATCGTTCGACACAGCCAAGTCTTACCCCTCGTCGCTCGTCACATTCGACGACATCAGGACGCTGCCCGACATCGGACGGAATTTCCTTGTGCTGGCCCAGCTGATACCTGGTTCTGGACCGCTCAACACCACACCCGGCAGATTTGCGACGACGAAATTCGGCGGTGCCGGCGATCAGCGCAGTGGCTTTACAACGATGTTGGACGGCGGCGACGTCGATGATACGCAATGGGGAGGACCGACCATTAATGTCACGCAGGAAAGTGTGCAGGAGTTCAGAGTCTTTCGACACCAGTTCGACGCTCAATACGGGAATGCGCTGAACGCGGTCGTGTCGGTGGTCACGCGGGCGGGTGGTAATCAGTTTCAGGGAAGCGCGTTCTACTTCGGCCGCGACGATACGCTCAACGCGAGGAACGTCTTTGCCCAGCGAAAGGCACCGTTTGACGAACAGCGGGCGGGCGGCGCTATCGGTGGTCCGCTCGCAAGGAACCGGACGCATCTGTTTGCGACCTACGAACGCGATCACGTCGACACCGCGCGCATCATCGCACTGCCGGCTAGTAACGATTTCGCCACTCGCGAGAACGGAATCTTCCCAGCCAGTGTGGACGAGCACATGGCGGCGCTGAGGCTCGACCATCGGATTGCAAACGCGCACACTGCGTTCGTTCGGTACATCCATGACGACCAAACCTTGATTCGTGCCGGCGTCGCGCCGACCTCTGATTCGAGCCAGGTGGACACGTTCAGTCGGGCGCACAGCGTCGTCGGCGAAATCGATTCGACCCTTTCACCACGCGCGCTCAACACGCTTCGCGTTCATTGGTTTACGCATACCAGCGAAGGCACCCCGCACACGCTCGACCGGACGCCGGGTATCCAACGACCGTCAGTCACGACGGGGCAAACAGTCGGCGGCGATTGGCAGACGCTCTCGCGAACCAGGCTGACGCTGTTTGACGAGCTCTATATCAGCGGAGCACGACACGATCTGAAGTTTGGCGGTGAGGTCTCGTTCGGCACGAACGAGCTGGACGCCCACTTCTTCGAAGACGGATTCTTCATGTTCCGCAGTGACCTGCCGTTCGACCAGAACTCACCGCTAACATGGCCGACCTCGTTCCAACAGCAGCCGCGGAACGTGCAGACCTATCGGGCACGCCAACTTGCACTGTTCGTACAGGACGATTGGCGCGCGGCCACGCGACTCCGGCTGAACCTCGGCGTTCGATACGACCTCGATCCAACGCTGCGTATCAACGATTTCTATGAGGACCTTCTGCGCAGGCCTGAACTGGCGCGACTCAACGCGTTCGTCAGCGACCATAGAGGCACCGATACGAACAATCTTCAGCCACGCCTTGGCGCAACCTACGATCTCCGCGGAGACGGACGGGTTGTGCTGCGTGGTGGATGGGGCATGTACGTCGCCCGAAACCGAGCGTGGTATCAGCTTCGATCGATGAATCAGGTCGGAGCGCCGGCGATGGTCGTCGAGGATCCAGCGCGGTTGCGCCTCTATCCCGACATTTCAGCGATCCTTGCCGGGGGCGCCCCGCTTCAGCTCGGCACAGTGATTCCAGATGACTTTGTGCAGTCCTACGCGCTCAACACGACAATCGGAACCGCATGGCAGCTCGGTCGTGCGGCTTCCTGGGATGTCGACTACGTCCATTCGTACGCCAACCGTCAGACGGGTTTCACGGATCGTAACGTTCCGTCAACCGGCACAATCAGCGCGACCAATCCGCGCCCGGTTCGGGAGTTTGCCCAAGTCTGGATGCTCGAGAACTTCACCAAGAGCTGGTACGACGCACTCGAAACGCAGCTCCGGGTAAACCTGCCCCGATCGGGCCGGCTGCAGGCATCCTACACGCTGTCCCGAAGCTATCTCGATGGCGTCGATTTCTTCAATACCGTTCGAGGCACCCAGCGTACGCCTCGGGAGCGCGGCTACAGTCCAAGCGATCAACGGCACAACCTGACCGCCGCCGCGAGCTTTCCCCTTCCGTGGCAATTGGAGGTCAGTGCGATCGTCAAGCTGATAAGTGGCTCGCCGATGCCAGCCCAGGCTGGGATGGATATCGACGGGGACCGGTCGCCAACTGGGGACCGCCCCACTGGGCTGGCGATCACCGTGGGCCGGCACGACGTGGAGGAGAGCCTGCGCATCATCAACGAATTCCGTGCCGGTCTGACGCTGCCTCCAATCGACCCAAATCTTCTACGCCTCGATCCGTACCGTTCACTCGACGTGCGTCTTACGAGGGTGTTCCTGGTTCGAGCCCCGCGACGGCTCGACCTAACGCTGGAGGCGTTCAACCTGACGAACCACGTGAACTACAACTCCACATCCGTCAACCGTAATCTGAACTCAGCGGCATTCCTCGAACGCCGGACTGCGCGGGATGCACGGCAGATTCAGTGGGGGATTCGATACTCGTTTTGATTTGTCTCACGCGCTACGGATGAGCCAGTTGCGAAAGTTGTCCAGACTGGTGAGCCACGCCCCATAAGATCAGCAAAATCAGTAGCTTACGCGGCAGCGGTGTTGACTGTTCGACTAAGTCATTGATCCGGAGTGCCTTGTGGTTGCCTAGCCGCACTGGACGATGTCCGCAACTGGCTCTTGCGCCTTTGGGGTTGATGTGCACGTCGGCCAGCTTGCCTTCGCTGCTAACGTTGAAGGGTTCGACTGACCCCCGGGGCCCGAGAGCGACTGTAAGACCGGCCTCTGCTTTCCCCGGTTTGAGCCTCCGGTACACACCCACTGCAAAGCGATTCAGGAACCCGGCAGACTGTCTCTACAAAGACAAAGGCGTTGCGAGTTTCGAAGATGCGCCGCAGGGTTTGGCGAGGATCAGCCGAGTAGATCGGACTGCAGTCGCGCGAGCGCAATCGCGTGCCCGAGCGGCATCGCTCGGCCCTCGGCGTACGCAGTCTCAAATCGCGCCTCGTCGAGGGACGCAGTCACGCGTTCGATATACCGATTCCGGATCAATCTGACGTTCGGCGATACAGAGGCGGCGATCCGCTCCAGCAGCCCTGCCGCCGCACCCCATAAACGGGCCGCTTCTTCCGCCTGTCCCCCGGCGGCGAGCAGGCCCGCGAACACTTCGAGACTCCACGCGATGCCACGCGGATCCTCCAGCTCCTGAAACAGCGACAGTGCCTCGGATGCCTGATCGCGCGCCTCGGCGTGCTCTTCACGAACGAGGCGCATCGCGGCGGCGGCCACCAGCTGAATGCCCAGCCCCCAGGGTTCGCCCGCCTCGCGATGCACGTCAATCGACTCGTCGTAGAGCTGCTGGCCGACATCGAGGTCGCCCTTCGAGACCGCGACGTCGGCAAGGATGAACAGCGGGCCGCCATGCTCCACGGCGCCGCCGCCGGCATCCGCCGCGGCTCGCGCCGCCAGGGCGCGTGCGACAGCCTCGTCGTGGTCACCGCGTTCGAGCGCGGCAAGACCCTGAAGAAATAGCGCGACCGACACGACCCAGGGATCCCCGGCTGCACGGCCGAGCGACAGTGCCTCGGCCACCACCGCGCGCAAATCGGTCTGCTGGAAATAGTGCATATGCGCGAGCCCGATCAACGCTCGCGCTCGCGGCGCGCCCTCCGCTTCTGCCCCCGCTGCGAGCGCCCGTTCGAGCCAGTGCCTTCCCTCCTCGAACTGGCTACGCTTGGTCCAGAACCAGAACAGCGCGCCGGCGAGCTCGACCGCCTGCCCGGCGAGGGCGGGCGACGTCACACCCCATTCGAGCGTCGCCCGAATGTTCTCCTCCTCCAGCCGCAGCCGCTGAAGCAATGCCACCTGACTCGGGCCGCGGAGGATAGGCCGTGCCCCCCGAAACTCGTCGAAGAAAAACTCGAAATGCCGATCGCGCCAGTGATCGGCGACACCATCTTGCGCGAGCCGTTCGACGGCAAACTGTCGGAGGGTCTCGAGGAAACGGTACCGGCGCTCGCCGGCGAACTCGCTGTCCACAACGACCAACGATTTTTGGACCAGGCGCGAGAGGAGGTCGAGCACGTCGCGATTCTGAATGCCGTCGCCGACACACACCTGCTCGGCGGCCTCGAGCGTCCACGCCGCAGGAAACACGGCCAGTCGGCTGAACAACTGCCGTTCGACGTCCGAAAGCAGCTGGTAACTCCAATCGACCGTTGCCTCGAGTGTCCGCTGCCGTGCAACGGCCGTCCGCGCTCCGCCGGTCAGCAGTCTGAATCGGTCCCGCAGCCGAGCCTCAATCTGCTCGACGGACAGCATCACCACGCGCGCGGCAGCCAGCTCGATCGCGAGAGGAATCCCATCTAGGCGCTGGCAGATTCGCACGATCGCACCCGCGTTGTCGATCGTCGGCCTGAACGACTGGTCGGCGGCGCGTGCGCGCTCGATGAAGAGGTGAGTGGCTTCGGAGTCGACGAGCGCATCGGCTGAGAGACCGGTCAGCGTCTCAGGGATGGACATCGACGGAACTCGATAGACGGTCTCGCCGGCCACACCGAGCGGCTCGCGGCTCGTCGCGACAACCCGGAACGACGGCGTGCCAAGAAGCAGCGCTTCGACGAGATCGGCGCAGGCGCCAATCATGTGCTCGCAGTTGTCAAGCACGACGAGGAGCTCACGATCCCGCAAACCGTCGAGCAGGGCATCGCGCACCGATCGCTGCGGTCCCTCCCGGATACCGAGCGTGGCGGCGATTGTTTGCGACAACAGATCCGGCGCGGAGAGAGGCGCCAGATCGACCAGCCACACGCCATCGGGGAAGTCGTCCACGACCGCAGAGGCGAGCCGCACGGCTAGACGCGTCTTTCCCACACCGCCGGCGCCGGTCAGCGACACGAGTCGCGAGGACGCAAGAATCCGGGGCAGCTCCAGCAAATCTCTGTGACGGCCGACAAAGCTCGTGAGCTCGGGTGGCAGGTTGTGACGAGGCCGATTGGGCACACGCTCGAATGCCACTAGCGGACCACGCGCGGCTTGACCGGGCGTTTGGGCCAGGATGTCCACTTGGCCGACGAACCGATAGCCCTTCCCGGGCACGGTCTCGACGAATCGAGGCGACTCCCGCGAATCGCCCAACACGTGTCGGATCTTGAGAATCGCGGTGTGAATGCCCGCGTCGAGGTCGGTAAAAACGTTGGGACTCCACAACCGCTGTGCGATGGCCTCGCGCGACACCAATTCATGGTGGCGCTCGAGCAGTAGCAGGAGGAGATCCATGGGCTGGCCGGAGAGCCGGATCCGGTCTCCGCGCCGGCGAACCTCGTAGGCGGACGCATCCACCTCGAATTCCCCGAAGCGGTACGTCGCGCCGCCCGCGCTCGTCTTCATGAGTGCAAACGCCGACCACTCTGACACACGTGAGTGCCAACGCCAAGGTCATCGAGAAAAATTCCAGATTTCTTCAAGACGGCATCGATGGCGACGCCATTGGTCATTGGCAACAATGCCTCCGGCCAGCAAAAACCATCAAGGAGACACCATGAGAGCACTCAAAGCGGCCGCGGCAATTGTATTGACCTTCACAGCGCTGGTGTGGGCCCCAGCGGTGATCGCGAACGAACGGCATACCGACGAACACTGGGTCGCGACATGGAGCGCAAGCCCTCAGCAAGCGGGTGCGGCCGTTCAGATCAATGGACAGACGGTGCGCCAGATCGTGCACGCGAGCTTGAAGGGGGAGTGGATTCGCGTACGCCTGTCGAACGCGTACGGCACGAGCGCACTGGTCATCGGCGCGGCGCATGCGGCGCTCAGCGCCGGCGGCGCAGGGATTGTCGACGGCACGGACCGCATCCTCACATTCAACGGATCACCTACCATCACCATTCCCGCCGGCGCCTTGGCGGTGAGCGATCCCATCAGACTCGACCTGCCGCCCCTCGGCGATCTCGCAGTCACGCTTTATCTGCCGGACAACGTGACGGCGACGACCTCGCAAACGGAGGCTATCCAGACGACCTACATTTCGGCTCCAGGAGACTTTACCAGCGCAAGCTCCTTTGCGGCTAACACCACTCAGTCCTACTACTTCCTCACCGGCGTTGAAGTCAGCGCGTCGAAGCGAGCCAGGGCGATTGTCACGCTGGGCGACTCAGTCACCGTCGGATTCGGCTCAACACCCGACATGAATCGGCGCTGGCCCAATCTCCTGGCCGAGCGGCTGCAAGCAAGTCCGAGCACGTCGCAGCTTGCCGTGCTCAATGCCGGTGTGGTCGGCAATCGGATTCTGCACGATTTCGTGGGCACCAGTGCCCTGGTCAGGCTCGATCGCGATGTGCTCGTCCAGCCCGGAGCCGGCTACCTGATCGTGCTGCAGGGCAACGCGGACATCCTCATCCCTCGCCTTATCGGAAATCCTGCGGAAGTCGTCACCGTCGAGCAAATCATCCAGGGTCACCGCCAGATCATCGATCGCGCTCACGCCTTGGGACTCAAGGCTTTCGGCTGCACGTTGAACCCGCTCGAAGGCTACCCATTCCCCGGATTCTGGACCGCGGATCTTGAGGAGAAACGTCAGGCCATCAACCGCTGGATCCGTACCAGCCACGCCTATGATGCGGTCATCGATTTCGATCAAGTGCTGCGGGATCCGAGTCATCCATCGCGTCTGCTGCCTGAGTATGACAGCGGCGATCACGTCCATCCGAACGACATTGGCTATCAGGTGATGGCCGATGCGATCGACCTATCACTGTTTCGCGACGACCAGGACTAGTCCCGCCGCAGCCGGAGTGTCGTCGGACGGCCTCCGGCTGTCCGACGACATCACGTCCCGCCGCCCGAGTTCACTGCCAGAAGCCAACGATGCTCGAAGTGACTTCACTTCACAGCCGTTTCAGCAAAAACCGAGACTGTGCGAAGTGTCGAGGGTCTTGGAAAGAGTGGAACAGTCGGT
>JBAROV010000080.1:0-30480 GCA_049642465.1 Vicinamibacterales bacterium | reverse complement strand
GGCTGTTCGTCGGCGAGATCAAGGCCGGACGTGATCCGCGGATCACGCCGGCCCGTAAAGACAGGCCGACTGATTTCCAGAGCGTCGCAGGCTTCTTAAGCGCCTACTTTGAACGTCACCTGCGACCGGCCGGCATTCGGAGTCTCGACACGGCGGCTGGACGAATCAAGATTCTGAAGCAACACTTCGGCGACCTCCCGGTCAAGGCGCTGGAAGAGCCGGCGATCATCAACCGGTTCAAGAGCGAATCCGAGTACTCGCGCAGGGTCGAGATCTCCACGCTGCACAAAGTGCTGGCGATCTTGCGCGCTGCCATCCGCTGGGGCCAAGCGCAGACGCCACCGCTCATCGACAAGTCGCCGTTCCACCGCTTTGGCGTTCGGCTGAACACCAAGGCAGAAACGATTCGCGATCGGCGGATCTCACGCGAAGAGGAAAAGCGGCTCCTCGACGCGGCGATGGCCATGAACACGTGGGAGCACAAGTATGTCGGTCCGCTGATGCACGACCGCGTCATCGGCGCGCTCGAGCTCTGTTGCCGGCGCGGCGAGATGTTGCTCATCCAGAACCGGCGCGTGGATTGGGATACCCACACGATCGGGATCCCAGGGCACACCGCGAAAGACAAAGAGAATCGCCGGATTCCGTTCGACCCGAACGGTCGGCTGGCGGCGATTCTCAAGAGACGCAGCACGCTCGGTCCGAACGCGTTCGTGTTCGGAACAGAAAACGGCGAGTTCCTCGCCAACTTCAAGACGGCTTGGGAATCGCTGCTGCTGGTCGCCAACGGCCACTCCACCAAGCGCGCAAAACCCGGTGCTCGCGTCGACCGCGCCAAGCTGCAGGAGATCGACCTTCACTGGCACGACCTGCGGCACGAAGGTGCCTGCCGGCTCCTGACCGACGGAGTCGATATCCGCATCATCCAGTTGATGCTTGGACACGCGAGTGTGCAGCAGACGCAGCGCTACTTGAACGTGACCGACGAGGAGTTGCGCAAAGGCCTGGAGGTCAGCTGGAAGCGACGGACCCTGAAGGCGGTTGCGGGAGGTCAGAATGGCTGACGAAGTGTCACACCTGTGTCACACGGCCCTTCAGAAAGTGGCGCGCCCGGCAGGACTTGAACCTGCGACCCTCGGCTTAGAAGGCCGATGCTCTATCCACTGAGCTACGGGCGCATGCGGGAAGTACTTACCCCCACATTTTACAACCAGTGGTATCGGTCGCTTGACGCACCGCCCGCGCAGGGATAGTGTGTCGCGTCGTTCTCCGATTGCACCGTTCCTCGTCTCGACAACATGGGAGGCCCTGCATGCGTCGTTTCGGCGTTGCCGTTCTGCTCCTGACGCTCTCCACCACGACTCCGTACGCCCAGCAAGCCCTGACTCGCGAACAGCGGATCTCTGATCTGACCCAGCTCGCCAGCCAGTACGCCAAGAATTACGGCCCGTACGAATGGAAACGCGACGTGCAGGGGTTCGATCTGCTGCGCCTCACGCCGTGGCTGCAGCGCATCCAGCATTCTGACGATCTGGATTTTCAGGAAGCCCTGATCGAGTACGTCGCATCGCTCAACGATGCGCACGACTTGATTGCCTTTCCGACGACCTTCAGTGCCTCGCTGCCGATGAGCCTCGACATCTATGACGGCAATGTCCTTATCGACGCAATCAACCGCACCGCGCTGCCGCTCGCGCAGTTCCCGTTCGGCGTCGGCGATGAGGTCGTGTCGATCGATGGTCGTCCCGTCCAGGAACTCATCCAGTCCTTCAGGAAGTACGCGATTTCCGCAAATCAGCGCAGCACGGATCGGATCGCCGCGGCGCGGCTCGTCAGCCGAAGCCAGCAGATCATGCCGCACGTCTATCAGCTTGGCGATACGGCCGCCGTCGCCATCAAGATGGCCTCGACCGGCGCGACCGCGGTCTACACCATCAACTGGCTGAAGAACGGCATTCCCGTGACCGCGCAAGGACCACTGCCGAGCCCGGTTCGCGGAAACGGACGCATCTTCCTCTCAACCGATGGCCAGGACATTACGGCGGGCTTACCCGGCAGCGCCGCGGCCACAGCGTCGGTCTTCAAGATGGCTGACGCCACCCCCGTTGACAACACGCTGCCGGACTACATGGATCCGCTCCGACCGCTGCTCAACGCCAGCGTGTCGAAGGACTACTACTCCGTGTTGAATTTCGGCAGCCGATTCCCGATCTTCGCACCGCCGCCGGGATTCACGGACCTCAGTGCTCCGTGCCCCACGTGCATCAACAGACCGGGAGAGCCCATCTTCTATCTCGTCGGCACCTTCACGACGCTCGGAGGCGTTCGCGTTGGATTCCTGCGGATCCCGTCGATGTCGCCACCGAGCACGGCGATCGCACTCGCGCAGCTCGATCGAGCCGTGGCCTTCTTCACGCCGAACACGGACGCGTTGATCGTCGACGTGATGCGCAATCCAGGCGGGCTCGTGTCATTCGTCGAGGCGGTTTCACAGCGGCTGATCCCGACACCGTTCAAAACGATTGGCTTCGAGATTCGCGCCACCGCGGCGTGGCTATTCAGCTTTGCCTCGTCGCTCAACAATGCGCGGCTGAACCCGGCGACGCCTCCGGCCGTGCTGGCCAATCTGGAGGCCAACTTCAACGAAGTGTTCGGGGCATTCAACGAGAATCGAGGCCGCAGTGCACCGGTCTCGCTCAACTCCACCGGGAGTCTGCAGCTCAATCCCGTTGCCGGCGCCTACGCGAAGCCGCTCATGGTATTGACCGACGAATTCTCAGCCTCAGGCGGGGACATGTTGCCGGCGATCCTGCAAAGCAACAACCGCGGTCCGGTGTTCGGGTGGCGGACGATGGGCGCAGGCGGGAGCGTCGTGGGCTTTACCGGACCGGCATTCACGGAAAGCTTCTTCCGGATCACCGTCTCGCTCATGAACCGCGGCCATGTCGTGAACACGCCGGATTTTCCGCCCGCTCCATACATCGAGAATATTGGCGTGCGCCCGGACATCCCGGTGGATTACATGACTCGCCAGAATCTCATGACCGGCGGCGCGCCGTTCGTGCAGGCCATCATCCAGGCGGTCGAAAACCTGGTGCTCACCGCACCTCATTAAGTCAAGGTGGCGCGGCGGTCGGTCCAATCGATCGCCGCGCTTCCGGAGGTGCCACGTGCACGCCATGTCTTCAGCGACTGCGGATCTCCAATACGGGTTCCGCCAGCTTCGACTGAATCCCGGGTTCGCATCCCTGGCCATCGTCACGCTCGCCCTGGGCATCGGACTGAATACCGCGCTATTCAGCGTCGTGCGCAGCGTCATTCTCAAGCCGCTGCCGTATCGCGAGCCCGATCGCCTCGCGCGAATCTGGATGGACAACCGGCGACTCGAGATGCGTGAAGACTGGGCGTCGTATGCCAACTACCAGGACTACAAGCGGCTCGGCACGTCGTTCGAGTCGATGGCCGCGTTTACCCAGCCGACCGTGAATCTGATCGGCGACGGGGACCCTGAACGGATCGACGGCGCCTTCGCCGAAGCGGCGCTGTTCGACGTGCTGGGCGTATCGCCTGCGGCCGGCAGTCTCTTCACCCGCGACCACGAAACGGCTGGCAAAGAAAACGTCGTGCTGATCGGGTGGGGGTTGTGGCAACGCCGCTTCGCTGGCGGCGAAGCAATCGGGCGCACGCTCGACTTTGACGGACGACGGATGACGATCATCGGCGTGATGCCCGCCGGGTTTGCCTTTCCCTCGAAATCCACCGAGTTCTGGGCCCCCCTGGCGGTGCCCGAGGCGGCAAAGGCACGCCGTGTCGGCTACTTTCTGCAGATGGTTGGCCGTCTGAAGCCGGGTGTGACGCCGGCTGCGGCGCAGTCTCAAATGACGCTCGTCGGCCAGCAGCTCGAACAGCAGTATCCGGCCGACAACGCCGGTTACGGCATCTACGTGAACCCGCTCGAGCGGCATGTCGCCGGCAACGTCAGGACGCCGCTATTCGTGCTGCTCGGCGCCGTGGGCTTCGTGCTGCTGATCGCGTGCGTCAACGTCGCCGGACTGTTTCTCGCGCGGGCCGAGAGGAGGAGTCGCGAGATCGTGGTGCGATCGGCGCTCGGTGCGAGCCGCGGACGGCTGGTGCGCCAGATGCTGATTGAGTCCGCTACCGTCGCAATCGTGGCGGGCGCGGCGGGCATTCTCGCGGCTTATGCAGGCATCCGCATTCTGGTATCGCTGGCACCGCGAGATCTTCCACGGGTAGACGAAATCGCTCTCGATGCCACCGTGTTCGCCTTCGCCCTGGCGATTACCTCGCTAACGGCCATCGTCTGTGGACTCTGGCCCGCGCTGCGGTCTTCCAGCGTGAATCTCCAGGAAGCGCTCCGTGACAGCAGCCGGAGTGTGGCCGGTTCGAAGGCGGCCGCGCGCACGCGCGCGTCGCTTCTCGTCGCGCAATGCGCGTTGGCCGTCGTGCTGCTCGCGGGTGCCGGACTCCTGATTCGATCCCTTCAGGTGCTCCACGCGACGGATCCCGGCTTTCAAACCGCGAGCATCCTCACGATGCGAGTCAACGCCTCGCGCGCGTCGTTCCCACAGCCGCCGCAGCTTCGCCAGTTCTACGATCAGCTGCTCGAGCGTGTCCGAAGATTGCCCGGCGTCAAAGGCGCCGCGATCACGTCGAATCTGTTTCTCACCGATACGCCAAGCTCGGGCACCTTCACACTCGAGGATCGCCCGCCCTTTCCACCCTCAGAGCAGATCGAAGCGACGACCGACATGGTATCGCCAGACTTCTTCGAAATGATGCAGGTCCCCCTCGTTCGGGGCCGGTTCTTCGACTCGCGGGATCGCGATGGCGGGGCACGCGCCATCGTCATCAATGAAACCTTTGCGAAACGCTACTGGCCCAATGAGGACCCGGTCGGCAAGCGGCTGGTGTTCGGATCGCCCGGTGAACGGAATCCGTGGATTACGATCGTTGGCGTGGCCGCCGACATGCACCGCCGCGGGCTCCATCGAGGAGCGCGGCTCGAGACGTTCTTTTCAACGACGCAAAACATGGGTCGCAACATGCAGCTGCTCGTCTCGACCGACGGCAATGCCCTCGCGGTCGCGCCAGCAGTACGCGCCGAAGTACGCGCGCTCGATCGATCGGCACCCGTGACCGCGGTTAGTACCGTTGAAGCGCAGCTCGGCGAATCGCTCGCCATTCGGCGCTTTCAAGCGTGGCTGCTGGCGATGTTCTCGCTGCTGGCGGTGCTCCTCACTGCAGTCGGTGTGTTCGGGCTGATGGCTCAGCTCGTCGTGCGGCGAACGGCGGAGATCGGCGTTCGCATGGCCCTCGGCGCCAGCCCGGCGGACGTGCTCGCGATGGTGCTGCGACAGGGGGCGATCCTGGCCGCTGGAGGCGCGCTCCTCGGACTGCTCGGAGCGTTTCTGCTCGCGCGCGCCCTCCAGAGCCTGCTCTTCGGTGTCGGCCCCGGCGACCCGTTCTCCTATGTTTCTGCGGCCGTGGTGATGGGGCTGTCACTGCTGATCGCGTGTGCCGTGCCCGCATGGCGCGCATCACGGGTGGACCCGACGCTGGCGCTGCGGCAGGACGGCTGAGGAGACTCGGGTCAATCGACTCGACGCGCGAATCCGCGTGAGGGCGGCATGGGCGGGTCGTTGATCCCGAACGTCCGACGATGTTTCCTGAGCCGTCGCCGCACGCCAGCCCAGTAGACCAGGTAGTACCCGAGTACGATGGCTCCCGCTCCGAGCGATCCCGCGACACCAGACGCGACGAACCACGAACCTCCTTGCAGACCCGACTGCCACGCATGCCAGCTGCGCCAGAACCCGTAGAGCACTCGTGCGGTGACGACGAGCGTGATGGTGAGCACCAGCCAGCGATTTGGCGTGTAATGCAGGGATTGGGGGGATGCCTCCCACCTCGTGAGCGCGAGGCCGAGCAGGCCGCATGCGCAGCCGACGAGCAGACCGCCCAGTGAGTAGCTGAACGCGCCCGGAACCCAGATCGACGTCAGCGCGGCGCTCGAGAGAAAAATTCCAATCGAGATCAGGATGGCCACGAGATTGAGCGTGACCACCCATCCTCTCCCAAGCCGTCGCATCGTACCGACTCGATAACGCTGCAGGAGCGTCAGCGGCATCAGAATGATGGCCAGGAGAATGATGAAGAGCGCCGCGGCGAGCGCGGCAACGATTGGCACCCGATCAGCGTACGCCGAGTCGGCCTGCCCACCGAAGCGCAAAGCGCGAAGGTGGCTTACCGTGTCGCGTGCGGATTACCGGGTGCCGTTGATGCGGCCCGAATACTCTCTTACGTCGCCGAGAAACGACTGCATCGGGACGAGCAACGGGCGCGGCCCCGAGCTCATGAGCGACGCAACCGTGCCCTGATGCACGAGGTACGCTGATTGCGGGCCCGCCAGCATCTCGAACGGCTGGCCCGAATCCGTCTTCAGAAACAGGACGTACTCAGCACCCGTCGAGAACGGCGCAAATCCAGCCTCATTCGAGAGGAACGTTCGTCCTTCGATATTGAGCGCTCCGCCAACCCGGCGAATCGTAATCACGTCACCGGCATTGACGTGCGACGCCGAATCCTTGATGACATCGACAACGGCCACTCGATAATCGGTCAGGATGGCGCTTCCGTCGCTCGAGAGGAACGTATCACTGCTGCGCACGGCGACGTGGACGACAGCGCCGGCCGCCGCCGACAAGGCGCCCACGGAGAGCGTCGGATAGTCAGCGATCACGACTTCCTCAGAAACTCCGTTCTTCAGCACCTGTTCTTTGATCGTCTGTTGAGCGCTCGCCGCGCCAGGCATCGTCACAAGGACACAAAGACCGCAAAGCAGTTTTCGCATGTCAGCCGTAGAGGCAAAACGCCAGCCAGCTCTGTAATCGACCCCGCGTTTCGCGCGCAACTGACTACTTTCGAGACAGTTAGCGTCCTCGTAAGCCGTTGATTCAGGCGGCCAGTGAATAGGAGGTTGTGTGCCGTTGTGAGGCAGCCCTGCGAGTCATCTCGGGTGCGTTTTGCGCTAAGTGATTACTCTGCCGCCGTTTGCTCAGGTCGATGCAGCGATGAAACACGATTCTCATTTTGCGCCACCCAGAACCGTGATCCGGGACAACTCCCACCTGCCACCAATGCAGTCCCAGCTCCCCGGACCTCCCGCGCTTTTCGTTCGTTCAGATGCGGTCAGCCAGTTTCGTTTCCGGACGGTGACGGCGGCCGAAGGCACCGGTTTTGGCCGGTTTTGTTGGTGATTGCTGGCATATCGGGTGCAGCCTTCGGCACCCCTGGAGGCGTTCCCAGATGCATCTTGCTCAGGACATCCGCCTGGCAATCCGTCGAATCCGACGTACACCATTGTTTGCTGTGACGGTTGCCGGGACGCTCGCCCTCGGAGTGGCCGCGGCGACGTCCATCTATTCGGTGGTGGACGGCGTGCTCTTGAAGCCGCTGCCGTTTCCGCGTTCCGACACACTCGTCAAGATCACCGCGGACTTCAAGGGCATCGACCTTCGCAATGTGGGACTCTCGCAACCCGAGTTGGAGGACTTCGGCAAGCGTTCCGGTGCGCTCGAATCGATTGCTGGCATCTGGCCGATCACGGCAAACCTGACTGGCAGCGAGCGGCCCGAGCGCGTCGAGGTTCTCCTGACCAGCTCGAACTATTTCGATCTCCTTGGTGCACGAGCGGCGCTCGGCCGCACCTATAACGAACGCGACGAGATTCCCGGGATCGCCACCGCCGCGGTGATCAGTGACGGCCTGTGGCGCCGCGGCTTCGGCAGCGATCCGCGCATCGTTGGGCGGACGCTGCGAATTGACGAGGATCTCTACGAGGTCATTGGCGTGATGCCCGAGTCTTTCCGGCATCCGAGCGTCACGCTCGAGACCGACGTCGAAGTCTGGGCTGCGTCGGGCTGGAAGGCGGCGCCGTTTCCCGCACCTGGCCACAGCGTCCGGTTCATGCCGTCGGCTATCGGCCGGATGGCGCCGGGCGTGACCCTGGAGGTTGCGCGCGCCCGAGTGGACAACCTCGCTCGTGAACTCGTGCGAGAGCATCCGGATGATTATCCGGCGCGGCTTGGCTGGACGCCGCAGGTGCAGTCGCTCGCGGCCGATCTGGTCGCGGGTGTCAGGCCGGCGCTGCTGATGTTGATGGGCGGAGTGGTCCTCGTTCTCTTGATCGCGATCTCGAACATCTCCAACCTCCTGCTCGTGCGGGCGGTGGAGCGCGAGCGTGAGGTCGCCATCCAGCGCGCACTGGGGGCCACACGCGTGCGAATCATCGCCGGTCTGCTCGTCGAGGGGGTCGTTCTTGCCGCCATCGGCGGAGCGCTGGGGTTGCTCATCAGCGTGTGGGGCGTGGATCTGCTGCTGACGTTCGTTCCCGAGCGGCTGCCGCGCGCCACTGAGATCGGGATCGACCGGCGGGTGTTTCTGTTTACCGCAATCACGTCGATGCTGGCGGGTTTGCTCGTCGCGTTGGCGCCGGCCCTGCAGTCGGCGCGTGCCGACGTGATTGGCCGATTGAAGGCGGCAGGACGTACGGTCCCGGGGGGCGCGCGGGCGCGCGTGCGCAACGCGCTGGTCATTGCGCAAATCGCCATCGCGATCGTGTTGCTCGCGAATGCCGCTTTGCTCGTCCGCAGCTTGTGGAACCTCCAGGACGTCGAAACAGGCATTGCCAAGGACCGGTTGCTGACCGCTCGGGTGTGGCTGCCGCAGCCAAACGACCCGTCTGCGGGTCCGTACTTTACTCACGAAAAACGGGTCGCCGTGATCCGAGGGCTGGTCGAGCGGCTTCAGGCCCTGCCAGATGTCGCCTTCGCCGGCGTCAGCACGGCGCTGCCCGCGTTCAACGACAGCGGCACGGCGTCCTTTGCTGTGGAGGGCTGGACGCCCGATCGTCGCGACCTCGCGACCGCCACACCCGTGGCCGTGACGCCAGAGTACTTCCGCGCGCTCGGTATCACGTTGATCGCGGGACGATTCCTGAACGACTCGGACAACGAGCACACCGGACGCTCGGTCGTCATCAACCAGACACTGGCCCGAACGTACTTTGGTTCGGAAGATCCCATCGGCCGGCGCTTCCGGTTTGTCGGCCGGCGCGGGCAGGTCGCGCCCAATGCGCCGTGGGTCACGATTGTTGGCGTCGGCGCCGACGTCAAGGAAGACGGGCTCGACCTGCCAGTACGGCCGCAGATCTATCAGTCCCTGTGGCAGATATCGGGCCTCGCGCTCGCGATTGTCGCGCAGGGGCGTTCCGCGCCGCCCTCCGTTGGTCTTGTGCGAAAAGCAGTCGCTGATGTCGATCCGAATCTGCCGCTGTACGCGCTCCGCACCGGCGACGAACTCGTTGCCAGCCAGCTCGCGCAACGTCGATTCGCCACCCACCTGCTCGAGGCGTTTGCGCTGGCCGCGCTGGGGCTTGCCGCGTTCGGGTTACACGGCGTGATCGCCTACGGGGTGCGTCAGCGGACGCACGAAATCGGCGTACGAGTGGCGCTCGGGGCTACCGCATCACGCGTGATCGGCTTGGTCCTTCACCAGGCGGCGCGCGTCATGATCGTCGGCATGGTCATCGGCCTCGGCGCCGCGCTGCTCGCATCACGGCTGATGACGACGATGCTGTTTGGTGTTCGGGCGAGCGACCCGCTCACGCTCGTTGTCGTAGTGGTACTCCTCGCCGCGGTGGTCGGGGTCGCGACGTTCGGCGCCGCCCGCCGGGCCGCGCGCATCGACCCCGCGGTTGCGTTGCGGCTGGAGTAGCGAGTCAGCGGTGGCCGCTATCGAGCGCGATTCGCGCGCGGTCAGAAGATCGAATACACCACGCCTGCGCTCAGCACCACCGAGTCCGCCTTCCAGCGATTCCGGAACTCGTTGCCCACCTGATCTCGATAGACTGTGTCCGGCCGGTTGATGAGATATCCGCCGAAGCCGACAATCGCCACGCGCGGTGCAACCGTGAGGGTGACGTTGACGCCAGGCCGGATGGCAATGCTGTTTTCCACATCGATCGACGGTGCAGATGTGGCAGGCAGGCCCTCGATGAAGCTGCGTTCGAATTCAATCTTGTTGAACGACGGACCGGCGACGACAGAGAAGCTCGTGAGCAGTCGGTCCGACCCGATCGTATACGCGACGCCAGCCATGACCGGCCGAATCCGGAGGCGCGCGAAATCGCTAGACTCGCCCGACGGGTTTTCCAGGTCGGCCCGGAACCAATTGAACGCACCGGCTGGTCCCCAGCCGCGCCGCGGATTCAATCGCACGAGCGGCCCCACGCCAACGGCTGAATTGACGCCATCACTGGTTGGCTGAACGAACGTGACCGACGCGCCGACGCTGACGCGGCCTTTCGTTTGAGCGATTGCGACACACGGCAAACAGAGCAGCAACACTACCAGACCGACCATACGGTTCATCATGCGGCGCCTTCCGGAAGTCAGTTCGGGATTGGGTTGAGGAGATGCGCGGGAGTATATAAAACCTGCCGGATTCTTGCATGTCGATTGTGGAGGCTTTGATAACATCTGCGTGGCGTCCAATGCTTCAGAGACGACAAGTGCTCCTGGGCGCGATCCTTCTCGTGGCCGTCGCCCGACTGGCGCCGCCGGCGCGCGTCGCGCTGCCCGAGAAGCTGACCGACGACCAGTTCTGGACGCTCATCACCGAAGCCTCCGAGCCGAACGGCTTCTTTCGATCCGATAACCTCCTCTCGAACGAGCTGCAGATGCAGCACGTGATTCCGGAGTTGGTTCGGACCGCGGTGCCCGGTCGCGCGTACCTCGGGGTCGGTCCGGAGCAGAACTTCACCTACATTGCCGCCGTCAAGCCGTCGATCGCCTTCATCGTGGACATCCGGCGCGGCAATCTGAACCTCCACCTTCTTTATAAGGCGCTCTTTGAACTCTCCGCCGACCGGGCGGATTTCGTGTCGGCGCTCTTTTCCAAGAAGCGGCCGGAGGGACTCACCGCGCGGTCGAGCGCTGCCGAGATCTTCAAGGCCTTCTGGGATGTCGAAACCGGCGAAGCGCTGTACAACCACAACCTCGCCGCGGTCCGCACGCAACTGACGTCGGCGCACAAGCTACCGCTGACGGTCGACGATCTGCGGGGCGTCGAAGCGGTCTATCGCGCGTTCTACTGGTACGGTCCGATCATTCAGTACTCGAGTTCGATGGGCGGCGGGGGAGGGAACTTCCCAACCTACGCCCAACTGATGACCGCGACCGATGGGGCGGGGGTGTCGCGCGGCTTCCTCGCCTCGGAAGAGCAGTTCGCGTTCATCAAGAACCTCCACTCGCGCAACCTGATCGTCCCGATCATCGGCGATTTCGCCGGACCGAAAGCGCTGCGCGCGGTGGGGCGCTATCTGAAGTTGCGGGACGTCGTCGTGTCCGCGTTTTACCTCTCGAACGTCGAGCAATACCTCTACCGGGAGAACCGTAGCGAGCCGTTCTGCGCGAATGTCGCCACGCTGCCGTTGGACAGCACGAGCACGTTCATCCGATCCGTTCGAGACGGCAACTACTACCCGAACGGCACCGGCTTGACCTCGGTGCTCGGCAACATGGTCAGCGAAACGAGGGAGTGCGGTAAGTAACGGTGTCGATCTCCTGCCTGATGTTTCAAATTGACATACCGATGAGGCGGGGAATGTAATACCCACGCCAATGCCTGCGAAAGGTGCGCGGCTCCACGCCGCGGCGCTGTTCGGATACGTGTGTGTTGCGCTCGTCTTCGCCTGGCCGCTTCCACTCCATCTGGGTGACAGCCTTCTGGGGCCGATTGGCGGGGATACTGGCGTCTACGTCTGGAATCTCTGGGTGTTTCGCCATGAGATCGTCGAGCACGGACGATTTCCCTTCTCGACGAGCGAGATCCTCGCCCTCAACGCCGGCACGCCGCTTACGCTTCATAACTACACGTCGCTCGCAAACGTCATCGCATTTCCGCTGCTGCCCTGGCTCGGTACCGTCGCGACGTTCAACGTCCTGACGATCGCCAGCGGAGCTGTGTCCGCGTTTGCCGCATTCCTGCTGCTGCGCCGCCTGTCCGGGGATTCGGCGGCCGCGTGGGTCGCGGGGCTCCTGTTCGGGTTCTCGCCATTCATGACGGCACGCAGTACGGCGCACTTCAGCCTGGTCCAGGCTGCGGCGCTCCCGGCATTCGCGCTCGCCTTGGACCGCGTGCGGGAAGCACCAACGCTGCGTCGCGGCGCAGTGGCCGGCGCGCTCGTCGGCATCGCATTCCTCTGCGACCCCTACTACGCCGTCTATTGTCTGTTGATGGCAGGCTACGCCGCCGTCTGGATGGCTGTGTCCGTGCAGCGCGGTGCCGCGCGCGCCGTACCCGCGATGTTCCGCGTCGGCATCGACATCGCCATCATGTGCGTGGCGGGCCTCGTCGCTGGCGTGATGATCCGCGGCGGTGGCCGGTTCGAGTGGCTCGGCATCCGCGTGAGCATGACGCATCTCTACACCCCGATGCTCGTGCTCACGTTGCTGGTCGTCGTGCGGCTGTGGATGGCGCTGAGACCACGTGTGGCCTTGATGCCCGCCGTGCTTCGTCCGCATCTCAGAACGTCGGCCGTTGCCGTGGCCACCTGCGTGCTGGTGCTCTCACCGGTGCTGACCGTCATGGCGGCGCACCTCGGAGAACGGCAATGGATTGCGCCGAAAACGTTGTGGCGCAGCAGTCCTTCCGGGCTCGACGTGCTCGCCTACCTGGTTCCAAATCCAATGAGCCGATGGCTTGGCTGGATCTCCTCCGATTGGCTTGCCACTGGAAACGGCGGCCTCGTCGAGAACACTGCGGCGATTCCGTGGACCGTGACGTTTGCCGTTGCCGTCGCGTTGCTTTACGCCGGCCTGCGGCTGCCCCGCTACTGGGTCGTGTTCACATCAGGCGCCGCGCTGCTCTCTTTGGGTCCGTTCGTTTCCATCGCCGGATGGCAGACGCATGTCCCGACACCGTGGTCGCTCCTGCGTTATCTGCCGGTGATCGGCGCGACACGAATGCCCGCGAGAATCTCGATCCTGGTGATACTCGGGGCGGCGGTGTTGCTGACGTTTGCCGTCCGCGCGCTTCGTGCGCGCTCCACTCGGCCGTGGACGGCTGCCACGATCGTGGCGTCCTTCCTGTTGGTGGAGCTTCTGCCAGCACCACGCCCCCTCAACTCGGCCCGCGTGCCGTCGTTTTACAAGCAGATCGCTGCTGATCCCAGACCCGTGCGCGTCCTGACGCTCCCGTTCGGGTTGCGCGATGGCACCTCGTCCCACGGCAACTTCATGGCCGCGACGCAGTTCTTTCAGACGGCGCACGAGAAGGGTCTCGTAGGCGGTTATCTATCGCGACTCCCGAGCCGAGGTATCGAGCCGTATCGCCGAAGCCATCGTCTCAGCGTGCTGATGGACCTCAGCGCTCGCCGCCCCGTCAGCCCCGAGCGGCTGGAGCGGGCGATCGAACGCGCGCACATGTATCCGCCACGGCTCGACATTGGCTACGTGGTTATCCACACCGGACTTGTCTCTCCTCAGCTCGTGGCATTTGCCGAGGCCGCGTTCGATCTCGAGTTCGTAACCTCTGAACAGGGACAGGTGCTCTATCGCACGCCAATCGCCACCGGCGCCTCTTCACGGCGCACGCAACTTGATCGAAACCGGAGTGACTCCAGCCATCAGAAACGTCGATCCTCACCAATCGGCGCGCCTGGCGGCGCCTCGGGGACGACCGGGCGCGGTGCGGGGCTCGACGGACGGTCGAGGAAGCGCTTGATCTCGGCGGCCAGATAGCTGTTCATCGCCAACTGCGACGTGTTCACGGCGCTCGATGCGCCCGTGCCTGGAGACCAAGCCTGGACGCGCTGGCGAAGTTTGAGTGTCGCAACCGCCCGCACCTGCGGCATCGGCGCGCGATCCGCCAGCGTAATCAGGTTGTCGATGACGACGTGCTGGACCGCGCGGGCGAGTTCCGATTCGTACGGCGTCGTCGCCTGGTCCTGGCCTGAGGCGCGGATCAACCGATCGATCACGTCGCTGAGACCCGGGAGCGACGAGTCGAGGGCGTGCTGCTCGGTCAAGCGCGCCGCGCGCGCCGGCTCGAGCAGATTGCTGACGACCAGATCGGCGGCGACCACAGCCGGCGTGATGGCATCGAATGCCGAGCCAGTGTGGCGCGGAAACAGCTCACGGTGCATCCCGTACCCGGATGGCCGCGGCGGCAGGTTCTCGAGAAGCGCCGCCGGGAGCGCGAGCTCTGACGGCTTCAGCGTGGCGATCAGCGCGTCGAGCGCCGCTCGCTGCTCCGAGGCGGGAACTCGAGTGACTGGATCGCGACCGTCGCCACGGAATGCATAGATGTAGTGCAGGCCCCCGACCGCAGACGCTGCCGCGTCGACCTGATATCGATGGTGCAGATACAGCGGGACGAGCACCTCTTCGATGAGCGCCATGGGTTGACCACGCTTGATCGTCTGCTCGCCGAACCGCGAGAGAGCGGCGCGGCGAACCGCCATCATGCGATTCAGTTCGGCTGCTGCATCGGTGCCGTTCGACCATTGATCGACCCGCGGATTGGCGCTGGTATCCTGGTTCGTCATATACCGGAGATCCTTCGCCCACGCCTGATCGAGGATCTCCGCCAGTGGTTTCGCCTCGTCGGTGCCGTCCGGAAAATCCTGATAACCGTAAGTGATCGCCACTTTGTCCCACTCGCCAATGCCGACCGCATAGACCTGCGAGTAGTCGAGAGTGCCGTCTTTTTGCAGCGTCACGAGCGGATGTGGGTAGTCCATGACCGAGATGCGCCCCGCTCTGCTGTCCCAGTAGTTGTGACCGAGCCCGAGCGTGTGCCCGACCTCGTGCGCCGCGAGTTGCCGAATGCGAGCGATTGCCCACTCGCGAAGTTCCGGCGGATTCTCGTCTCCGGTCTTGTAGGGCTGCAGCAGGCCTTCGGCGATGAGATAGTCCTGCCGATCCCGCAGCGAACCGAGCGTCACCACGCTTTTGATGATTTCGCCGGTTCGAGGATCGGTCACGCTGCCGCCGGTGCTCCAGCCACGCGTCGATCGGTGGACCCAGTTGATGACGTTGTATCGAATGTCCAGCGGGCTGACACCGTCGGGCAACATCTGCACTTGAAATGCATTTCGATACCCCGCTGCCTCGAAGGCCTGGTTCCACCACCTCGCACCCTCGACGAGAGCCGTCCGTATTGGTTCGGGAGCACCGGGATCGACGTAGTAGGTGACGGGTTTGACCGGGTCGCTGACCGCCGCCGCCGGGTCCTTCTTCTCGAGCCTGTGACGGGCAATGTACCGCGTGGTCATCGGCACGCCGAGTGGCGCCGCGAAATCCTCGAAGGTAATGCCGAAATACCCTGCGCGCGGATCGAACCGTCTGGGCTTATAGGCCGAGTCAGGCAGTTCGACGATCGAATGATGGACTCGAATGCTCGCCGCCTCACCAGTCGCGGCGACGTCGGCGACTCCTTCGAAAAACGGCGTCGCTGGACCGCCGCGGCCGCCTCCTGGCCCGGCGCCGCCGGGGCCGCCCCCGCCCGGCTGCCGCACGAACGTCAGCTCGGCCTCCATCTCCGTATTCTTGGGAAATCCCATCGTCATTGGCAGGTAGACGGTGCTGCGGCCCGCATCAAAGCGGTAGGACCCTGGACGGAGGCGGCCGGCAAGATCGTTGGCGTCTCGCACGAGGAAATCCGTGAAGTCAACCAGCACGTGCCCGTCGCTCGCTGCCGCGATCGGAAAGCCCCACAGCACGGATCGAGCAAAGGCTTCGTTGACGTCGCGTACTTCGGCAGCATTGCTGCTCGTCCCGCGGAAGCCGTAATTTGGTTGCACCATCAGCAGGCGCGGGCCCACGCGCTCGAACTTGACGATCCGCGCCCCTGACAACGCCCCGCGATCGATCCCGATGTCGTTGGAGCCCAGACCCGTCCCGAATCCCGTCGCGTGCAGCACCTCGGTATCCAGCTTCGGGACTTCAAGAAACAGCCGGCCACCGGCCTCGTCCCAATACAACGGAAAGAAGCCGTCGATCTTCTTCATGCCAGTGGTTCGTGCCGAGATCGTCGAGATCGCCTCGCCGGCTCTCCGCACCGGAGCCGTCTGTTCCTGACCCGACACGAACTGGGCCGTACTCAACAACGACAGAACCACTGCCGCTCGCGCACACATCTTCAGCATCGCAACGCCTCCGGATGGGCGTAAGTGTAGCCGGAGGACGGGAGGACGGAGCGAGGCGCGCCTTGTTTGTATGTCGATTGGGGAGCAAAATGTATGGAACGGCTGTGCCGGAGTTTGTGAGAACCTTCACGGTTTCACGCGATTTGCGCACCTCTCTCCGGCACACCCTTTGCGGTTCACCCACCCATGGCAAAAACACGACGGAAGCAAGACAGTGCAACTGTGGATGATGCCGGTCCTCAGTTCTCTGGTGACACGACAGCGGCATCGATGGATCGCAACCGAGTGGCTCAACGCGCGTACGAGTTGTACCTGGCGCGTGGCGGCGCGGACGGTCAGGACGTCGATGACTGGCTCTGTGCCGAGCGGGAACTGAGTGCTCAGCCGGCGCCTGCCGAGGCGCACGACCGAGGCGTCAAGAGTTAGGCGTCAGAAGAGCTTTCCGCCCACCGGTACATCACGGTCCGGCACGGCGAGCACGACCGCTCCATCAGCATCGGGGAGTCCAAGGGTCAGCACTTCCGAGACGAACGGTCCGATCTGCCGCGGGGGCATGTTGACAACCGCGAGTACGAGACGCCCGGTCAGGCTCTCGGGCCGATATCGCTCGGTCAGCTGGGCAGACGAGCGCTTCACGCCGATTGCGGCACCGAAGTCGATCGCCAGCCTGTAGGCCGGTTTGCGCGCTTCCGGAGACACTTCAACCCGAACGATCCTGCCGACGCGGATGTCAACGTCTTCGAACTGGCCGAATGTGATCATGGCTTGAGCCTTCTTGCGGACCGTCTGCGCCGGATCCGGTGGTACATGCGTTGCGTTCATTCTACGCATGGGCTGGCCCACGGGACGCGCCTTCGTCGGATGCTCCGGTTGGCAATACCGGCATTGGCGTGGAAACTTCTACTCGGCCGACCTTCCGCAAGCCCGCTGGCTGGAGTACTACGCCAGCGTTTTCGATACGGTAGAAATCAACAACAGCTTCTACCGATTGCCCGAAGCCTCCACCTTCGCGAACTGGGCGTCGCGCGTCCCGATACGGCTGGTCTTTGCCGTGAAGGCCAGCCGCTTTCTGACGCACATGAAAAAGCTGAAAGATCCGGAAGAGCCGATCGAGCGGCTGTTCGCTCGGATGCGCGCGTTGGGCCGTCATCTTGGTCCCGTGCTCTATCAGTTGCCGCCAGGCTGGAAGGCAGACCTTCCCAGGCTGCAGCATTTCTTGAAGGTGCTGCCGCGCGATGCTCAGCACGTACTGGAGTTCCGCGATCCATCGTGGTACACCGATGAGATTTTCGCGCGGATGACACGCCACCGGGTGAGTTTGTGCCTCCACGATATGCGGGGATCTGCCACGGCTCGATTGCGTGTCGGGCCGATCGTCTACGTTCGATTTCACGGGCCCTCGGGACGGTATCACGGTGGGTATCCGCTGGACCGGCTCCGTTCGTGGGCCGAGTGGCTGAATCGCGAAGTCGAAGCCGGTACGAACGTCTACGCGTACTTCAACAACGATGTCGGAGGTCACGCGCCGCGCGATGCACTCACGCTGCGGGGTCTGTTGGAGTCGGGAGGTCGGGAGGACGGAGAGCGCCATGCGAAATGAACAAAAATTCCTTCTCGGACTCATCGCTGGGGTCGGCGGAGCATTCGCCGCGTCACGTCTCGCCCGGGCACGCCGAGCGATTGAATTCGGCGGACGCACGGTCGTGATCACAGGAGGATCCCGCGGGCTTGGGCTCGTGCTCGCGCGACAGTTCGCGCGCGAGGGAGCGCGGCTGTGCCTGCTCGCACGCGACGAGCGCGAGCTCGATCGCGCGAAGCGACTTCTCGAGGAAGAGTTTCCCTCAGTGGACGTCATGACGCTGCGGTGCGACGTGCGCCAACCGGACGACGTCAGGAATGCGGTCGCGCGAGTTCTGGCGCAGTGGGTCGCGATTGACGTGCTGATAAACGTCGCCGGGATTATTCAAGTCGGTCCGTTGGACAACATGAACACCGAAGACTTCGAGAACGCGATGGCGACGCATTTCTGGGGTCCGTTGCACACGATGTTCGAGACGATTCCATCGATGCGTCGTCGCGGTTTCGGGCGTATCGTCAACATTTCGTCAATCGGCGGCCGTGTAGCCGTACCGCACCTGGCACCCTACTCCGCGAGCAAGTTCGCGCTGGTCGGGTTGTCCGACGCGATGCGATCGGAGCTGGCGCCGCACGGCATCCAGGTGACGACGGTTTCGCCAGGCTTGATGCGAACCGGATCGCCGAGAAATGCGCAGATCAAAGGTCAGTATTGGAAGGAGTACGCCTGGTTTGCGCTGGCAGATTCGATTCCAGGGCTCTCGACGTCGGCTGAGAGCGCGGCGAGGCAGATCGTCGAAGCCTGCCGTTACGGGGATCCGGAGCTGACCATCACGCTTCCGGCCAAGATGGCGGTTGTCGCAAACGCCGTGGCGCCAGCGGCGGTTGCGCGGCTCCTCAGCCTCGGAACGCGGCTGCTCCCAGCAGCTGCGGGACGCGAGGGGAACATCCCGCGTCGTGGGCGCGACAGCGAATCCCGCCTCGCCCCGTCAGCCGCGACGACGCTCACAGAGCGCGCTGCGGTCCTGAACAACGAGGTCTGAAAAGGGGACAGGCCCCGTTCTCACACTTTTTCGCCGGTTTCGACGAGCTGCTTGAAGCGCTGGAGATCGTCGCGAATCTCCGAGGCGGCATCACGTCCAAATAGTCTGGCCACCGCGGCGCCGGCTTTGCCTCCCGGGGGGCTGTACTGGAGTCGGACTCGGACCTGCGTCTGACCGGATCCGATCTGGTCGAAATTTACTGACCCCGCGCTGGCGACGTCGGAGCCGTCGATCGAGCGCCAGCCAATGACCTGATTGGGTACTTCGTTGATGATTTCCGCGGTCCACTCCACGACCGTCCCGGCCGGTCCTTTCGCGCGCCAACGCGACAGCGTGTCGGTCAAGCGCTCGACCGATTCGAGGTGCTGCATGAATCGCGGCAGGTTCTCGAGATTGCGCCAGAACCGGTAGAGTTCTTCAATCGGCCGGTTGATGGTGACGTGCTCGTCCACGTGGACACCAGCCGATCCGCCCAGCGCGCGGCGTGTGTCATCGCCACTCCCTGCCGTGTTGATGTTGAACGCCTCGTACACGCGGCAATGACCTGTCGCGCCCCGTTCGATCAGCATGCCGCCAAGGGCTGCAAGCAGCCATCCGCCTCGACGGGCGCGACTGACGCCGTATATCGTCATCCCTGCGCCGGCCGCCAGCGAGATCCATTTTTCGGCGTCGCTGAGGTTCCTGCCGCTGCGCACGAGTGCTTCCCGCCTGTCACCCGGGAACTCAACATCCATGTAAGCCATCGTCACTCCTTATTGGTCGAGGGGCTTCGCCCCTGTTCTGGCACCCTGGCACCCTGGCACCTTGGTACCCTGCCACCTTGGCACCTTGGCACCTTGGCACCTTGGCACCCTGGCACCTTGGCACCTTGGCACCCTGGCACCTTGGCACCTTGGCACCCTGGCACCCTGGCACCTTTACTTCCTCGCCCTTGCGCCTGATGTGGGCGTCCACGAGGGCGAGTCGCTCGCGGGGAACGACTCGTCCGAAGCCTGTGACACGACATCGTTCGGCCGCCACGCGCCACGGCTCATCGCGCGATCGACGCAGTCGCGTGCGGCCTGAAAGTCGCGATGACCCATCGCGGCTCGCACCGTAATCGTGGCGCCGAGCATCGCGAGGAGGCCACCGGCGAACCCTCCGCGCCGCGCACCGAGCAGCGTGAGCGCCGAACCCCACGCGGCGGTTATCCATCGCTGCTGATCGTAAGTCGCCAGCGTCGCAGAGAGGCGCGGCTTGTCCCACACGCTCTTCTCGCTGCGTGCGATCATCAGGTTCTTCGATCCATCCCCCATGTCAGACGCCTCCTCCCGACCTAGTGACATCCACACGTTCCGTGCACAAGACGTACCCGAGCGGCCCAAGGCGAAGCGATTACAATACCCGGCAGGAAGGGCAGCCTTGCGATTTCCTCCATCCTGTTGATGCTGTGACCTTTGTCTATGGAACGGCGTCCCTGATGAATGAATTGGGGTGGCTGCCGGCTGGAAGGCGGAAGAGCAGCGAGCCGCCAGATCTTCCGAATGCAGGCTAGAGCCACTGTAGCGGGTGTTGACAGGCTCGGTGTTCGAACCTGAGCCAGTGATTTCGACGCTCAACGGCGACGCCATCAGAGCATTCCTTGGCCCGAGCTCAGGCATGTAGCGTGCAAGGAATTGGTGATCGGTG
Organism: Vicinamibacterales bacterium; assembly: GCA_049642465.1. Taxonomy (GTDB): domain Bacteria; phylum Acidobacteriota; class Vicinamibacteria; order Vicinamibacterales; family 2-12-FULL-66-21; genus CAWDPQ01. Next base: position 9,963 of record JBAROV010000080.1, on the reverse strand, counting down.
GCAGCACTCCAATGAAGCAGTGGGTGAGTAAACGCATGACGGTAGGATTCAAACGTGCGCTCGGAGAGTTGTCCCGCGAATGGACGATGCAGCGGAAGCATCTGCGAGGATCTCGCAAGGCGCGCACGGCCTACGCTGGAGCGACACACCTCAAACTGCACGTCGGTTGCGGCTCGAACTACAAGCCCGGTTGGGTCAATATCGACCTGTTCAATCCGACCGCGGACGTAGCTCTGGATTTGCGCGAACGGTTTCCGTTCGCCGACGAGAGCGTCTCACTGATCTACAGCGAGCACGTGCTCGAACACTTTGAATATCCGCGGGACGTGCGGCACATCCTGCAGGAGTGTTTTCGCATTCTCGCTCCCGGCGGTGTGTTCAGCGTCGGCGTGCCCGACCATGGCGTCGTGGCAACCGCCTATGCGACTCGCGACACGAGCTTCTTCCAGCAACGGCGGCTGCGGTCGTACCTGCGGGATGGCGACACGACACTGATGCACCACATCAACTACAACTTCCGTCAGGACGGCTTGCACAAGTACTCGTACGACGAGGAGACGCTCCGCCAGATTCTCGAGCGTGTTGGCTTCGAGCAGGTCGAGCGACGGTCGTTCGACCCGTCGCTCGACTCCGCCAAACGTAATCTGAGCGGAACCCTGTATATGGAGGCGAGGAAGCCTCTCCTTACCTCGGAACGATAGTGTTGTCGTTCTTCAGTGCGCCCGGGGCCTGGTTCAGATACTGCGCCGGGGAGATGACGATCTGATCGATCGAGAAGCCGTCCTCGCGCGTCTGGATGCGCAGCCGCTGCGTGCCCGTCGTCGAGAAGTACACGAGCGGGCCCATGATGCCAACGCCCCAGCCGTTGTCCTGCCATCCCCATCCTGATGTTCCACAACCGCTGCAGTCTTCCAGGTTCACGTCCGCAGCGGACGTGGTTCCGATCCTCCAGATCGCCGAACCGCTGGAGGTGACCGATTTGTCAAACTGCACGAAAACCGAATCGTTCGCCCAGTAGTCAGCGTCCGCTTTTCCGCGGATCCAGATGCGATAGGCGGTCCCGGCCTGAGCGCTGAAGGTCAGCTCGAAATAGTTGGCGGGACTCGCCACCGCGGTCGTGATTTTCGCCGCGCCCGCATCCGGATGGCGGACACGCTGACCGCCAGCCGCGGTTCCGTCGTTCTCTTTTCTCCACGCTCCGGCGAGCACAGTGACATCTGACGCGCGGAGCACGATTTCTGCAGCGCCTGTTGGCGGCGGTGGCGGCGGCGGGGGCGTAGAGCCGCCAGGCGTCTTCGGTAGGATCGTCTGGTCGTTGAACCTGGCACCCGGGGCCGCAGTGACAAACGAGGAGTACGACAGCACGACCTGGTCAATCGACAGGCCGTCTTCCCTCGTTTGAATGCGAATCGTTTGAGCCCCAGTCGTGGCGAAGTAGACGAGCGGCCCGAGGACGCCGACGCCCCAGCCGTTGTCCTGCCATCCCCATCCCGACAGGCCGCAGCCACTGCATTCCTCCATGTTCACGTCCGTCGCCGACGTCGTCCCGATGCGCCACGTCGGCGCGCCGCTTGACGTCACGGAACCCGAGAATTGGACGAACACAGAGTCATTGGCCCAGTAGTCGTTCGCGGCTTTGCCGCGAATCCATAACCGGTAGCCTCGGCCAGCTTCAGCATTGAATTGCAGCTCGAAATAATTGGACGGATTTGCCAGAGGCGCTGTGAGTTTTGCTGCGCCTGCATCGGGGTGCACCATCAGCGACCCGCCGGCAGCCGTGCCATCCGCCGTCACGCGCCAGCCGCCAGCCCGCGCACTCGCGTCCGCGGCGTAGAGGACGATGTCCCCTGAGCCCGTGGACGGCGGGGGAGGCGGCGGTGCAGAGCCGGTCGTCGTGAAGCTCCACATCGGGCTCGCCGACGCCTTGTTCGCCATCGTCTTGGCGACGACGCGCCAGTAGTACACGGTGCCCGGCTGCAGGGCGGTCTGGAGTGTCAGGCTCTGGACGTACGGGGAAAGCGCGAGGTTCGACGCGATGAGCGGCGGATTCGACGTGGTGCCGAGGTACACATCGTAGACGTGGGCGAAGGCGCCACCGTTCCACTGCAGCGTGACGTTTGTCGGGTCGACAGCCGGTGCGCCTGATACCGGATTCGGCGACTGCGGCTGGTCAGGCGGCAGTGGAACGAAGTCCTCGGTTTCGATCACACCGCTGCTGTTGTTCCATTTGCGGTCGAACTGGTCCACGAACCACTGAAACATCGCCGAGTCCCTCGTGAACAGGTTGTGCTCTTCCTGATCCTCGGACGAGGGGCTCGTCCAGTTCGACGATCCGTTGATCGCCATCCGCTGGTTGTAAAGGATGACCGACTTCTGATGATTCAAACCGGCATGCTTGCGATGTTTGATCTGCACCCCCGCCATGTACAGCCGATCGACGTTCCAGGAATGCCACAACCGGTTGGGATCTCGGTACTGAATTGGCTCGGTGATGAGCCGGACTGGAATGCCGCGGTTCACCGCGTTGATGATGGCATCGGTGTGCCGGCGATCGGTGATGCGATACATGATGACGTCGATCCGCTGCGTCTCCGCGTTGTAGAGCGGTACGGCGCGGTTGACGTACGGTTCGGCCGGAGAGAAGTTCAGCTCGGGATCTTTCGGATAGATCCCGTACTCGCGGGCGAGTGGACCGGAGAGGTTGGCGTAATTTCGGTAATGCGTGGTGTTGACCCACAAATCGTCGTACTTCGTCCGGAAGCTGTTGACGATCGTCGGCCTGTCGGTGAAGAGGATCGCTTCGTCGATGTAGTTGCTGTACAGCGGCATGGCGAGGGGCCCCCACGCATCCTCGCTGTAGTTGGCGCCGCTGAACTGAACGAAGTTCTGCCCCGTAAAGAGCATCATCTTCCAGTGAAGAATTCCACCGGTGTACCGCTCACGCATCGGGATCCCCGCTTGCCTGAGCATGTCGAGAATCGGGCCGTTCTTGGGATAGGTGGCGTTCGCGCGGGAATCGACGATGATGCGCACGGGTACACCCGCACGCCACTTGTTGATCAGTTCGTTGGCGTACCACGGTTCTTCCATGAACCAGAACGCGACGTCGATGCCGACCAACTCACCGCGGATCTTTTGAATGAGAATATTGCGACAGTCTTCGTTTCCGGGATCGCAGAGCTTGTCGGTGGCGCGCGCGCTCGTCGCAGATGCGAGGAGTAGCGCAATGACAATGAATAAGGTCCCTCCGTACCGTTTCGTACGCATTGCTACCTCAACCGGGTTGGTGTCGCAGGTCCACCGCCGGCGCTGACTGCCAGCGCGATGCCAAGGGACCGCGGACATCAGCCTGGGTAAATTGACTGGGAAAAGAGAGCGCGCCGCCCCATGAGAAGGACCGCCGGGGGCCACACTGGGTAGAGCCGGTGATGTTCTGAGGCGGTCGGGGTGCGATCTCGGGCCACTTGACAGGACAATCGGGACTCACCATAATGAATCACTTAATCCGGATATACGGATGGATGCAGCAATCATTGAGGATTTGACCGCCCTGGCCGATGCCACCCGCAGCCGCATGCTGGTGTTGCTCGAACGGCACGAACTGACCGTGGGTGAGTTGTGCAGCGTGCTGCAGCTGCCGCAGTCCACGGTGAGCCGTCACCTCAAAACGCTGTCGGAGGCCGAGTGGGTCTCGTCGCGTCGGGACGGCACGAGCCGCTACTACACGCTGGCCATCGACGAACGTGACGAGCACCCACGCCGGCTGTGGGCGTTGCTGCGCGACCAGGTCCGCGCCACGCGCGGCGCCGATCAGGATGCCCGTCGTTTGCAGACGGTTCTCAGAACCCGGCAAACCAAGTCGCAACAGTTTTTCGAGACGGCGGCTGCTCAGTGGGACAGACTTCGCCAGGATCTGTACGGGCGCGCCTCGCATCTGCAGGCCGTGCCGGCACTGCTGGATCCGCAGTGGACCCTCGGTGATCTGGGTTGCGGCACGGGAGCGTTGAGTGCCAGCCTCGCGCCGTTTGTCGCACGCATCATTGCCGTAGATCGTTCAGGTGAGATGCTCGAGGCCGCCGAGCGGCGGCTTCGCGAGTTGCCCAATGTGCAAGTGCGCAAAGGGGACCTCGAATCGCTGCCGCTCGATGACGCCGCCATCGACGCGGCCACACTGGTACTCGTGCTACATCACCTGCCGGACCCCGCGGCGGCGATTCGCGAAACGGCGAGAGTGCTGAAGCCTGGCGGCCGCGTGCTGATCACAGACATGCTCCCCCATGACCGGGAGGAATACCGGCAGCAGATGGGGCATGTCTGGCTCGGGTTCTCCGAAGATCAGGTTCGGCGTTTCTGCGCGAGTGCGGGGTTCAAAGGCGTTCGAATCGTCGCGCTGCCGCCGGATCGGGAAGCCAAAGGACCGGCGCTCTTCGTCGCGAGCGCATTCAAGGGTGACTAAAGGAGCCGAAAATGAGTACTGCTGTTCGTGAGATGCATGCGTTCGAAGCTGCGGCCAAGGCCGGCCGCGAGCCTTTCAAAGTCAAAGATCTGACGCTCGCCGAATTCGGCCGGAAGGAGATCCGCCTGGCGGAACAGGAGATGCCGGGTCTGATGGCCTTGCGCGCGAGGTACAAGGGCAAGCGGCCGCTGGCCGGGGCGAAGGTCATGGGCAGTCTGCACATGACAATCCAGAGCGGTGTGCTTATTGAAACCCTGACCGAACTGGGCGCGGATGTCCGGTGGGTGTCCTGCAACATCTTTTCGACGCAGGACCATGCGGCGGCGGCCGTGGTTGTTGGACGGCCGGAAACGGGCGGCACGCCTCAGAACCCAAAGGGCACCCCGGTGTTTGCGTGGAAGGGTGAGACCCTCGAAGAATACTGGTGGTGCACGAGCGAAGCGCTGATGTGGCCCGATGGATCCGGCCCGACGCTGCTCGTGGACGATGGCGGGGATGCGACCTTGCTCGTGCACAAAGGCGTGGAGTTCGAGAAGGCAGGCAAGGTGCCGGCGTTTAATGCTGATTCCGAACCCGAGGAGTGGGGCGTCATTCTCGACCTGTTGCGGACGGAGCAGAAGGAGAACCCCAGGCGCTGGACGAAAGTGGCCGCTGACCTGCGCGGCGTCAGCGAGGAGACGACCACGGGTGTCCATCGTCTCTACGAGATGATGAAAGCAGGAACGCTGCTGTTCCCGGCCATTAACGTCAACGACTCGGTGACGAAGAGCAAGTTCGACAACATCTACGGGTGCCGTCACTCCCTGATCGATGGCATCAACCGCGCCACCGACGTCATGCTGGGCGGCAAGGTTGCAGTTGTTTGCGGATTTGGAGAGGTGGGCAAGGGATGCGCGCAGGCGCTCCGCGGGCAGGGCGCGCGCGTCATCGTCACTGAAATCGATCCGATCTGCGCGCTGCAGGCGGCGATGGAGGGCTACGAAGTCAAGACGATTGACGACGTTGTCAGCACCGCAGATGTCTTCATTACCGCGACGGGCAATCTGAATATCATCACCGCCGATCACATGGCGCGGATGAAGGACAAGGCGATCGTCGGCAACATCGGCCACTTCGACAACGAGATCGACATGGCCGGCCTGAAGAGGCTGAAAGGCATCGAGCGGATCAACATCAAGCCGCAGTATGACGAATGGCGCTTCCCCGATGGCCATAGCGTGATGGTGCTGGCAGAAGGGCGGTTGCTGAATCTGGGATGCGCGACGGGACATCCGAGTTTCGTGATGTCAGCATCCTTTACCAATCAGGTAATAGCTCAGCTCGAGCTCCACCAGCACAATGAGAAGTACGAGAAGAAGGTGTACATCCTGCCGAAGCATCTCGACGAAGAAGTCGCGCGCCTGCACCTGGATCATCTGGGCGTGAAGCTCACCAAGCTCCGAAAGGAGCAGGCGGAGTACATCGGCGTGCCGGTGGAAGGGCCTTATAAGCCTGAGCACTACCGCTACTAGACAGCTGCCAGCCTCCAGCTTCCAGCTTCCAGCTTCCGGGTTCCGGCTTCCGGCTTCCAGTTCAGCTGGAAGCTGGAAGCTGGATTGCAAACTCGACCTGCCGTGTAGCCCCGATCAGCTTGATGTGCGTCTCCGCACCTCTCATGATCGGAGGTCCGCTACCCAAATTTGGAAGGCTCCCTACGTGACACCTCGTCCGAAATCCCTGATACGGCTATCCGTATTCGCTCTTTTGGCAACTCTGTTCCTTGCGGGCACCGCGCGTGCCCAGGACCGTCTTTGCGACCCGGGTAATGAAGACTGCCGGGACATCCTCATCAGTATTATTCGTGCCGAGCAGGTCGGCATCGACGTCGCGTTCTGGTTCATGGAAGAGGATTGGTTCGCCGACGAGCTCATCAAGAAGTGGCAGGCAAACGTGCCAGTCCGCATCATCGTCGACTCGCGCGCGAACTCCACCTACCCGAAGAACGGGCCCATCCTCGACAAACTGGCGGCTGCCGGCATCCCCATGCGCGAGCGTTTCGGAGGCGGCATCCTGCACTGGAAGATGATGATGTTCGACGGCCAGGGCATCGTCCAGTTCAGCGGCGCCAATTACAGCGGAGACGCCTGGGGCCCGCTCGCCCTGCCCCTGTACAGCAACTACATTGATGAGGCGATCCTCTTCACCGGCAAGGACTCGATCGTCAACAGCTTCCGGACGAAGTACGACGATTTGTGGGTGGACACGTTGTTGTACCGTAACTACGACAACATCACGCCGCCACTGACGCGGCGGTACGGTACCTTCCCGATCGATCCCGAGCTGAACTTCTCGCCCGCCGAGTCGTACGTCGGTCGCGCGGTTCCGCTTTATGACGCGGAGACGCAGCGCATCGACGTCACCATGTACCGCATCACCGATCGGCGGCACACCGACGCGATGATCAGGGCGGTCGCTCGTGGCATACCGGTGCGGCTTATCACCGAGCCAATGCAGTATCGAGATGCCTCACGTTTGTGGCACTCGTGGAACGTCGACCGCCTCTACATGGCGGGGGTGCAGATCAAACATCGCAAGCATGCCGGGCTCAATCATCAGAAAACGGTGATCCTCTACGGCCAGGAGATGACGATCAACGGCTCCTCCAACTGGACGAGCCCCTCGTCCGAGGATCAGGAAGAGCACAATCTCTTTACCAAAGAACCCTGGATGTTCGACTGGTTGGTCAATCAGTTCGAGCGCAAGTGGAACAACAGCAGCGGTGTGATCGAAACAGAGGACTTCGTTCCACTGCCGCCTGACCAGCCGCAGTGGCCGGAGCCGGTATCAGGGGCAACGGGTGTCGACCCGACAAACGTCACGCTGCAGTGGAATGGCGGCGCCTTCGCCCACGTCTACGATGTGTACCTCGGCACCACATCGAATCCGCCGCTCATCGCGTCGAACCTCGAGCTTTACCCGTACGTCCAGAGCCTGACACTCCAGACCGCCCTGCAGCCAGGCACCGTGTACTACTGGCGCGTCGTCGGCAAGACGATGGCGAACCAGGCGCGTACGAGCCCCAATTGGACGTTCACGACCGCCGGGACCCCGCCACCGCCTCCTCCGCCCGTAAACGTCGTGCGCGGACCGTATTTGCAGCAGGTGACGCCGACGAGCGCGATTGTCGTGTGGGCGACGAGCGATCCCGGTGTCGGCCAGGTGCGCGCAACAGTTGGTAGCACTACCGTTACGGCGACGGCTGCGACGACGCGCTACACCGCGGCGACAACCGGTCTCTCCGCCGACTATTACCAGCACGAGGCAACGGTCACCGGTCTGTCGCCCGGCACGACGTACAGCTACGACATCCTCGTTGGCGACGTTGACGCCAACCCGCAGACAGATACGTTCACGACCGCGCCGTCCGTGGGGACTGGTACCGTCAGATTTGTGGCGTTTGGCGACAGTGGAGTCGGATCGACGGAGCAGCAGCAGATTGCGTCACGCATCGATGCGGAGTCGTTCGACCTGATGCTCCACGCGGGAGATCTTGCGTACGGGAATTCGGGCGGGACGGGTGACGGCACCTATCAAACGCTCAATGACTGGTTCTTCTCGATCTACCGAAACTCGCTGCGCGGCAAACCCGTCTTCCCATCGGTTGGGAATCACGACAGCCGTGCGTCTAACTCGGACGGAAAACACTACCTCGATATGTTCGTGCTGCCCCGCAACGGTGGCAACGGCTCGTTCCCCGATCACGCAGAGCGGTACTACAGTTTCAACTACGGGCCGCTGCACGTCGTCGTTCTCGATACGGAACTCGCCTTCCAGGATACGACTCGACGCGCGGCGCAGCTGGCGTGGCTCGAAGCAGATCTGAGCAGCGCGTCGCAGCCGTGGAAGATTGCCGTTTTCCACCGGTCTCCGTTCAGTGCGGGCGGTGAGCACGGATCCGACCTGACCGTGCGCGCGGCGTTTTCACCCGTGTTCGAGCGCTACGGTGTGCAGGCGGTGTTCTCGGCACACGAGCACACGTACGAACGCACCAAGGCGTGGAAAATTGGCACCGATCCGTCCGGGACGCCAGTGACCTACATCGTGACGGGTGGCGGTGGCGCTCCGCTTTACCCGGCTGGCACGGACACGTGGACGGCTGTATCGGCGTCTCGTTTTCACTACGTGCGTGGAAGCGCTACAACGTGCGTACTGACAATCGAGGCGGTTGGGACCGACGCGTCGGTGTTCGATTCGGTGACGTTGGACCGCTGCGGCGGGACCGACACCGAAGATCCCACGGTCTCAATCACTGCTCCGGCGCCAGGCGCGACGGTGAGCGGCAACACTCCGGTAACCGCCACAGCGTCGGACAACGTGGGTGTGACGCGAACGGAGCTGCTGATTGACGGTACGTCGGTCGCGCAGGACACGTCCGCGCCGTACAGCTTTGCGTGGTCCACGACCACGACGTCGAACGGCACGCACCAGTTGGTGGTCCGTGCGTTCGATGCGGCTGGCAACAGCGCGGATTCCGGGACTGTGCAGGTGACAGTCGCCAACCCGACGACGGGCGGCGGCGATATCGTGCTCTATGCCGCCAACGCGACGGTGACGAGCGGCGGCTGGCGGCGTGAATTGAATCCCTCGGCGGCAGGCGGCGCCGTAATGCGTCATCCCAACGCCGGCGCACCCAAGCGGACGGCCGCCCTGGCCTCGCCCGTGGACTATTTCGAGCTGACGTTCGAGGCGGACGCCAACGTGCCGTATCACCTGTGGGTCCGGTCGAAAGCGGACAACGATGACTGGGCGAACGATTCGGTCTTCATCCAGTTCTCGGGCGCCACCAACTACGCGATTGGCACGACCTCGGCGACCGATATGAATCTCGAAGATTGCAGCGGCTGCGGGCTCTCGGGATGGGGCTGGCAGGACAACGGGTGGGGTGTCGGCATCTCGGGCCCGCACATCGTTTTCACGACGACGGGGACGCACACGATCCGCGTGCAGACGCGGGAGGATGGCCTGTCGATCGATCAGATCATGCTGTCGCCGTCACAGTTCCTGTCGGCGTCGCCTGGCGCGCTGAAGAACGACACGAACATCTACCCGGAATCCAGCAACACGACGGGCGACATCCAGCCGCCGACGACGTCGATCACGAGTCCGTCAAACGGCGCGACGGTCAGCGGCCCGACGTCGGTCACGGCGACAGCGAGCGACAACGTCGGAGTGACGCGGGTCGAGTTGTGGGTGGACGGGGCGCTGGCGCTGACGGACACGTCGTCGCCGTACACCTTCAGCTGGAACACGACGACGGTGTCGAATGGAAGCCACAGTCTGCAATCACGGGCTTACGATGCGGCCGGACTGACTGGCTCGTCCTCCACGGTGTTGGTCACGGTGAGTAACGGTCCCGGGCCGGACACGCAGGCGCCCACGACGGCGATCACGTCACCGACCGCGGGGGCGACCGTGAGTGGGACAACGAGCGTGACGGCGACGGCGAGCGACAACGTCGGCGTGACGCG
>JBAROV010000074.1:0-7100 GCA_049642465.1 Vicinamibacterales bacterium | reverse complement strand
GCGTACTTCATCGGCGATTCCCTCCTGGACGAGGTTGCCGTCCTTACAGCGCCGGCCTCCGGGCATTCTACTGCGGTTGCAGCGCGGACGAGGTGACAAGGAAGCAATGCGACGGCTTACCCAGTTACCGACCTGCAACCGTAACGCCGCCGTCCAATGGGCATGGACGGCGCCCGGTCCCACATCAGCAAAACTGGATGAGGCCCCAGCACGTGCACAGGCAAGGGACGACGTCGCCAATGGCAGATAGAGACGGGTTCGCCGTCCGCCGCAACCTCCGCAAATGAAGAAGACTCCGCCCCGACGCCAGACGGCGTTAGCCCGAACCTCCCAATGTGCGGTGTGGTCAGCCAATAACACATTGCCAGCGCGACGAAGCAGGCGAACGGATGCAAGTACGGAGGTGTCGGAGCCATGATTTGCGTTCTCGGATTCGATCAGTCTACGACGACACCAGCGATCCGCTCACGCGACCTGTCGATCCACCGCTCCTGACAACTCGATCCTGCTCGATCCCCCGAATACATCAGAGCTTGTCCCGTTGGGACGTTACTTCGGTGGCGGGCAAGAATCGCGCCTGTTCCGGAACGAGTGAGACCCGCGGATCTCGTTCGCGAAAGATGCATCGGTTCTCTCCGTTGACTCGTGGCCCGGGCGACCCGCACAATCGTCTCCTCCCGCTGACGAACGCTCGATGCTGCCAAGCCTCTTCCTCGTCCTCCTCTTTTTGCTCTCAGCCATCGTCGCATGGCTAGTGTACCGCCGACGGAAGACCCGCTTCGTGGTGGACTTCGCGAGGCTGCTGGAGTCCCCCCGCTCGGCTGACGGCTTGGGCGACTGGATCGCCAATCGCTCGGCCGTCACTGGCGAGTTCCGCGGTCGGAAGGTCGCCATCGTGCTGCAGGACGGGAACGAGGAGGAACCATCAACGCTGATCATCGCGATGGCGACACACGCAGCGCCGAAGATGGACACCTACGACTTCGCGGGCTACAAGGGCGATCGTGACGGCGAGGTGGCGGCGTTCGCCCTCGAAGTCAAGCATGGGCTGAGGCTGCGTCATGTGGAGGGCTGGCTGAAGGCGTCCCACGATTCGTTTCCGAGCTCTTTCAATCTGTCGAAGTGGCAGAGCGTACTCGAGGCGATCGATACGTTGTGTGGCTCGGTGGAGCGTCGCGGACTTCTGCCGCCATCCTGACTGCGTGGACGATGCGAACGAACCTTCGCCTCGTCGCCCGCAACCAGCTGCAGCCGAGCGGCGCCTCCAAGTACAAAGTCGGCTGTCGCGCTGGGAACGAATTCCCTCCGTTCGCTGTTGCGGTTCGTTCACCCGCGAGGATCAAAAAGGCGAACTCACGGAAGGGAGCACGTCGGCTTGGGACGAATCCTCCTTCACCTCAGCACCAGCGCCGAAAGCCGCAGCATCTGAGAACCACGCGTTTCAGCGCGTCTCCCGTTGGGGACGAATCCCCGCTGATGTTCGGTTCAACAAACGCAAAACAGACGTGACGTTCAATTGCTTCTTCCAGCTTGTTGACTGCACCATCGAGATCATCGAGCGCCACTAGAACTTCGGCGCCGTCGCGCGAAGTGCAGAGATTCTTGCTTCGCAGCCCTCCCGTTTACCGATCTATTTTCACGACGACGGGTTTGGACCCAGCCTTCTCGAACCATCGGACACCTTCGGCAACCAGATCGAACACCAGCGAGCACGGACGCTGCTCGTGCACGGGAACCGTCACCGTCATGTGGACGGTTTCGCCGGGCCCTACGGATGTAGGCAACTCGGTTCGGAAGTAGTCCAGGTTCATGAGCGCGCCGTCTTCATCGTACAGGTGGCAGGCAAGACGCACGAGGCCGAAAATTTCCGGCCCCTGGTTGAGCCAGCGCGCCGCGCCGGAGTTCGTGATCGTGAACGTCAACGTCACCGGATCACCGCCGGGAGATGACACTGTCTCGGGGGCAACACTCATCGTGTGGGCCAGGCCGCTGTGTCCGCGGCTGTCGAGTCGCAGCGCTCCCTTGTGCAGGAAGAATACCGTCCGGTTCAGCATCGTATCGTGCATCCGTTCCCAAGCGGCCGAACGCAGTTCCAGGCTCGCAACGGAACTGTCGACGAGGGCGTTGTACTGCTCCAGGCTGATGGCCAGGTCGTTCATCACTCGAACCGTAAGCTCGGTGAAGCCGGCGGACTCGGCCAGCGAGAAGATCTCGTTCAAGTCGATGTCGTTCTCGAGCACGCGGTGGTTCCGCATGTCGTATTGCGACTGCGGCGCGCGTGAATGATAGCGGCCGGGCTCGCTGAAGCCGGCGATCCCCCCAGGCTTCAGGACGCGTCCCAGCTCACGTAACACTTCCGCCTGATTCGGGACGTGATGAAAGGCGTCGAAGCAGATAATCCTGTCAACGGATTCGTCTGCCAGCTCCAGCCGATGCCCGTCAAATTGGAGGAACCGCGGCGGAAGTAGCTCGCGCGTGAGCGGCGGATGCTCCTCAAAGAACCGGCGGCCGATGTCGAGCGCGACGGCCGACGGATCGCAGCAGATCACCCCGCAGTTCAACTGCGCGATCAGCCGCGACAGCCAGCACGTTCCCGCGCCGAAATCGAGGACTGTCATCGCCTTGCCCAGATGCAGCCCACCGAGGAGCGCGCCCAGGTTTTCGAGCATCTCAGGTGTCTCGTTGACCGACTGGAAGGGCTTGCGCAAGGTCAGATCCGGATCCTGCATCACCCGGTAGTACTCGTCGGCCGTCTCGTTCAGCTCCGCCACCGAGTAGCGCTGCATTACCTCCTTGGGATTGATGAGCGAGGCGTCGGCCGCGCGTCCATCCGCGCCGGTCTGCTCGGCGTCACCTCTTTGGATCCTCTCTGCGCGCTCCGGAGAATCGAGAAGGCTCCGGATCAACTCCTCGAGCGTCAGACCTTCACAGATGCGCTGGGTGTAGGTCTCAAGGCCGCGGGGATCCGCCTCACGCTTGAGGATGAGGCGATATGCGAGCAGGACGTCAGTAACGGAAACCTTCGCCGCCGGGGATACTGGCTTCGAAGGGAGCGGAGTGACGGACGAAGGCTGTCTCCTAAAGAAGCTCATCTCGGTTCGCAATAAATTCTTCGCCCACGGCTTGGGCGATTCGCAGGGCCGTCGCCACTCCGCGAGCCGGTGCTGAATCACGGCTGGCGCGAGTCGTGGAATGGGACGGAGTTGCCGCGCGCTCGCATTTAAGAGCCGTCCGCCGCGCTTCCGCTCCGTCCGCTGGTCGCGGCGAGATCCTTCAGTGTCTTGGCCGTTTCGGCCGTGACGTGCACTTCCATACCGACTGTACGGCTTCGGAGACTGAGCGGCAAGATCTCAGGCCGCCTGACGCAAGTTGTCCCCCCTCTTCACATCTTTTGGCTCATACGCACGCGATTGCCCCCGAACGCTTCGTCAAGCCGCTCGCTGAGCTCCGCGACGCGGTCGAAACCGCGACTCAGAAGCGCCAGGCAAGACCCGCGCACAACGGCCCCGCCCCGAGGAGCCCCTCGCCCTCGACCTCTCCCACGAGCATCATCCGGAACTCGGCGAAGATCCTCAGACGCTGGCGGACCGGCACCTGCAGCCCGCCGCCGAGGAACACTGCCCGCACGCTGCCGGTCGTGCCTTCGCCGGGAAACCGCTGGTCCTCGTTGGGACGCGCGACGCCAGCGCCCGTCCCGATCAACCCGTATGGTCCAATTCGTTGGTGGCCGAACGGTGTCACACGCAGCTCCGCGGTCCCGAGCGTCAGAGTCGCGCCGCGAAACGTCGAGATCACATCGCCATCGCGGTCCACCCGACTCGCAATGTGCATCCGCTCGACGTTGAACACGAACGCGACATACGAGATCGGGGAAAACTCAACACCAGCCGCGACGCTGTATCCGCTCTCGCGAAGGATCGGCCCGGCGAACCCGTGGACTCCGAATGACTGAGCATTCGCGACACCCCGCGATGCCAGCAGTAGCAAGACCGTCAGACAGGCGAGTTTTTGCATCGGAAGTCCTCTGCACAGGCATGCGCAGAACGGATGGCTTTCGGCTCACAGCCGACCGGGCGTCATGAGGCGCCACCTGCATTTGAGGCGTTCCCCTTGCTCAGGGACCGGGCCCGCGCGTTCCGTTGACTCCGAGAGGGACCTGGTATTTCCTATCATCTATCTTGTCGAGTTCGTCGGCCGGCAGCCATGGCACACGACTGGCCAGGGTGAGACCTCCCCAGCGAGCAGACGAGAGGAGGCAATATGGCCCCATCGACGCGTTTTGTGATTTCAGTCGTCTCGATTATCGGGGTTCTTGCCGCGTTGCTCGCGTGGGGGCCCCTCAGGTTGGAGCGGCGCCCCGACTACTCCAAAGCCTCCCGCCGTCTCCAGGCCGAGATCGCAGTCCGACTCAGCGAGATCGCGACCGCTCACAGAGCAGACAACCCTATCGCCCATCTGAGAGCGACGGCGAACACGTTGCGCTTGACGAACCGCGCCTCGATTCGCGCGCTGCTGCCGGAAGTCGATCAACTCGTGGCCGCCATCAGGCGAGACGGGCTCGCGCCGTACGCCTCCGTTGCGATCGACGTCGGCTATCGGCTGGCCCGAGTCGATCATCCCAAGACAGCCGCCAAGTTCATGGCGCTCGCCAGGGTCGTTCACGCGCGCGCCGACCGAAGCGCTCTGATGGCCGAAGCGAAGCGCATGCCGGCTCTCATTCGCCGCCACGGCAGCGTCACGTACCGCCAGCACGACGAGCCGGTGTCGGTTGCCGTCGCGCGGATCGCGTTCACCGATTACGGCCTGCGGCAGATGCGCCACGGCCAGACGCCATCCGACCTGACGCGGACGGTGGCGATGGCGTGGGAATGCCAGCCAGACGAGAAGAGAGAGCAGGCGAGAAGCGCAGGCGCCAGGGAAAGATGTCGCCGGTTCCTTGATGTGGTGGTCGGCGAGCTCTCAAAATCCGCGCAAGCGGGGATCCTGCAAGCGGCGCTCACTGACGTCAATGGAGGTATCAGATCACATACGTTCGAGTGCCTGAGCGGCGAGCGCCACGGTCTGGAGATGGTGGAAGCCGTGGAAGCGTACACAGCCTGCATCGTCAGCAAGGCCAAACCCCCGACGGAATACCAGATCGACGGGTCGAGCCTCTCGGCCGAGTGGCTGGGGCCCCCGCCCTCGCAGCCAGGGTGGACGCACACCGGATCGACGGAGACGATTCGTCACGGACCCAATGGCAACTACGGCCGGCAGGTGGATCATCACTACACGAACGCGGCCGGCGGGACGAGAACGGTCACGGATTATCAGATGCGCATCAACGGGAAGGAAGACCGCGGCACCTACGTCGTCACGCACGATGGCCAGGGCAATATGACGCAGGACCGCTACGATGAAGACGGCGAGCTCACGTTCAGCGTCACTGACTACGGCGAGGGTGGCACCTCGACCTACCAGAAGAACGCTGATGGCAGCAGCACCACTGTCACGACGGACAAGAACAATGTCACGACTATCGTCCAGACGGACAAGGATGGCAACAAGAAGGAAGCAACTATCGGCCCAGACGGCAAGTGTACGGGCCAGCTTTGCGACGAAAAGCCCCCGCCTCCACCGCCGCCGCCCGATCCGGAGACGCCCGTCGGCGAGATGGACAACACGCCAGCATGCACGTTGAGTCTCGGCGATTCGCTCGCTCGCGACCCGGATCTCACCGCGGACCCGCTGGGGCCGTACATCTACCCGACGCCAGACACGGCTGTAGCGGACCCCCAGATGATGTGTCTCTTCGCCAGCATGTCACCCACGGCGCCAGAACGATGCCCACCGTCCGTGGCGCTGTGCGTCGAGCCACCGCCGCCCGGCAGCTGCAAGTGCGGGACACCGCAGCTGAACACGGTCGAGGCGAATCTGGCAGCACGATGCCATGTGACGATGTGCGCAGAGGGCGACTCGTGCGATCCGCTGACGGGCGTGTGCCGATCGCCGGCGTCGACAGGCGAGGGGGGCATCTCGCCACCGATTCCGACGGCGCGCAAGCGAGTGCCGAGATAGTTTCGAACAGTCGACGCACGCCGAAGC
This sequence comes from Vicinamibacterales bacterium, assembly GCA_049642465.1. Lineage (GTDB taxonomy): Bacteria > Acidobacteriota > Vicinamibacteria > Vicinamibacterales > 2-12-FULL-66-21 > CAWDPQ01. Next base: position 1,016 of record JBAROV010000074.1, on the reverse strand, counting down.
GGCAGCGCCGCCGAGGCCGAAGCGGCTCGCGGGAAGGAGGTCCAGTTATTTCTGGGCAACTCGCAACATCCTTCGAGAATTCACGATCCAATAGGCAGATCGCGCGCGGCGAACGACGGCCCTCGCGCGGACGCAACCGCGTCTACGTTCGCGCAAAGGGGAGTAATAATGTGACGCAGGAGGGATCATGCGAAGCAATGCGCTGGCGTTCGCGATGGGCGCCGTTCTGGTTGTTGGCGGCGCTGGGAGCGCGAGCGGTCAGCAGCGGACCGCACCAACCGCAACGGCGGCGACGCTGGACGATGTCCTGAACGAATTGCGCGCGCTACGCACCGAATTGAAGGAGTCATCCGCGGCGAGTCTGCGTGCACAGCTGCTGGTCGCGCGGCTGCAGCTGCAGGAGCAGCGAATCAATAGCGTATGGCGTCAGTTGTCGGAACTCGACGACAAGCTTCAGGCGAACGAGAAAGGCCGGATGGCGCCAGAACAGGTACTCAAGTTGATGGGAGTCGAACCGGGCGCGGAGCCTCCAAAGGAAATGGGTCCGATCGTGGAGATGTTCAGGAACCAGATGGACGCCAGCACGAAGACCGATTCGGAGCTGAAGCAGCGCCAGGCAGAGCTGATGCAGCTCCTGGCGCAGGAACAATCCCGGTGGAGCGCGTTCAATGGGCAGCTCGAAGCCCTCGAGAAAGCGGTGACAGCGATCACTCCGCGGCGTTGAAGCTTCGAGCACGCGCGCGTCCTCGGACACTCGCACCCTGGAGTACGAGAGCCTGCGGACTCGGCCAGCGAAAAGATCTCGTTCAGATCGATGTCGTTCTCGAGCCCGCGGTGATTCCGCATGTCGTATTGCGACTGCGGCGCGCGTGAATGATAGCGGCCGGGCTCGCTGAAGCCCGCGATCCCCCCAGGCCTCAGGACGCGTCCCAGCTCACGTAACACTTCCGCCTGATTCGGGACGTGATGAAAGGCGTCGAAGCAGATAATCCTGTCAACGGATTCGTCTGCCAGCT
>JBAROV010000069.1:0-12026 GCA_049642465.1 Vicinamibacterales bacterium | reverse complement strand
GGCTGGCCCCGCGGGACCTGCCGGACCGGTCGGGCCGGCTGGGCCGACGGGCGCGACAGGGCCCGCTGGGCCGGCGGGACCCGCTGGACCCGCTGGGCCGGCTGGGGCGCAGGGTGAGATGGGACCCGCGGGACCGGCTGGGCCTGCCGGACCTCAGGGTGACGCCGGACCGGCTGGACCTGCTGGACCGGCCGGACCCCAGGGACCGCAAGGATTACAGGGACTACAGGGATTACAGGGGGAGCGCGGTGACGTAGGACCGGTTGGACCGGCAGGCCCGGCGGGACCTGCCGGACCTGCTGGCCCTGCCGGGCCGCAGGGTGAGACAGGTGCCACCGGCCTGCAGGGCCCTCAAGGTCTGCAGGGAGCGGTCGGGCCTGCCGGACCTCAGGGTGCCCAGGGCGTGCAGGGCCCGGCTGGCCCGCAAGGTCTGCAAGGGCCTCCCGGAGTCAGCGGTCACCAGGTTGTCTCGATTGACAACATCATCGCCTCGCCTGGGCTCAGTTCCGGTGCGTCGTCGTGGTATCTCACCGTATGCCCGGCGGGTAAACGCGCGGTTGGTGGCGGCTACGAGTTCGTTGGCGGCACTGGCGCCCAGCTGACAGCGATTGCATCGCACCCGAGCGACTCGTTCGCTACGGGATGGCGCGTACAGGTCCGCAATAACTCCGGCGGATCCGTGACGACTACGGTTCGTGTGCACGCGATCTGCGCCATCGTTCCGTAACCTGGTTGTCGGGTGGCGCCCTCTGAGGGCGTCACCCGGTTCGATTCGGTCCTTCCTGGCTTTCCCCCGAACGTCCAATCTTTCAATCAGATGGCAGGATTTAGAAGCTCTGCGGGCTATAATGACCGGGGATGAAGAGCTTCACGGCCGAGACGGAAAAGGGACGCTGGGAGCGTGAGGTGCTCGAGCCGACGCTCAAAAAGTCCCCTGAGCGCGACACCCCGTTCACAACCATCTCAGGCCGTTCGATCGAGCGGCTGTACACACCCGACGATCTCTCCGGCCTTGACTACAACCGCGATTTAAGCAACCCCGGAATATTCCCTTACACGCGAGGCATTCATCCGACGGGTTACCGCGGCAAGCTCTGGACGATGAGGCAGTTTGCGGGTTTTGGTACGCCGGAGGAAACCAATCAGCGATATCGGGCGCTGCTGGAGGCCGGCGGGACAGGGCTGAGCGTGGCCTTCGATCTGCCGACGCTGATGGGTCGCGATCCGGACCACCCACTGTCGCTCGGTGAAGTCGGCAAATGCGGCGTCAGCGTTGTGTCGCTGGCCGACATGGAGCGACTCTTCGACGGCATCCGCCTCGCAGACATCACGACGTCGATGACGATCAACTCGCCGGCGCCGATGATCTTCGCGATGTATCTCGTCGTCGCGGAAAAGCAAGGCGCCGACTGGAAGGGTCTTTCCGGCACAATCCAGAACGACATCCTCAAGGAATTCATCGCTCAAAAGGAATACATCTACCCGCCGCGCGAGTCGATGCGACTCATCACGGATGTCTTTGCGTTCTGCGCCAAGGAAGTTCCGCGCTGGAATACCGTGTCGGTCAGCGGGTATCACATCCGGGAGGCTGGCGCGACCGCGCTGCAGGAGCTCGCGTTCACAATTCGGGATGGCATCGAATACGTGCAGTACGGAATCGATGCCGGCCTCGACGTCGACCAGTTCGCACCACGAATCTCGTTCTTCTTCAATTCGCACAGCGACTTCTTCGAGGAAATCGCCAAGTTTCGCGCTGCTCGAAAACTGTGGGCCGAGGTCATGCGAGACCGTTTTGGCGCGCGCGACGAACGATCCTGGAAGCTGCGGTTCCATACCCAGACGGCTGGCGTTTCGCTCACTGCGCAGCAGCCGTACAACAACGTCGTGAGAACCGCGTTGCAGGCCTTGGCTGGCGTGCTCGGCGGCACGAATTCGTTGCACACAAATTCACTGGATGAAGCACTCGCACTCCCCACGGAAGAGGCTGCGACCCTCGCGCTCCGCACGCAGCAAATCATTGCCCACGAAACCGGTGTCGCCAACGTTGTCGATCCGCTCGGGGGGGCCTATTTTCTGGAGCGCTTGACCCTCGACATGGAGCGCGAGGCCAAGGACTACTTCCACCAGATCGACCGTCTCGGTGGGATGGTCGAGGCGATCGAGGAGGGGTACCCGCAGAAAGAGATTGCAGAAGCCTCCTACAGATTCCAGCAGGCTGTCGAAAAACGGGACAAGATAGTCGTCGGCGTCAACGATTTCGTGCAGGAAGGCGAGCCGCCGGTCCCGATCCTCTACATTGACGAGTCAACGGCCGATACTCAGATCGTGAGGCTCGAACGCCTGCGCCGGACCCGTGACCACGAAGCCGTCCGGGCCTCGCTCGACCGACTGCGGCAGACGGCCAAAGGGCAGGGGAACACGATGTATCCGCTGCTCGACTGCGTTCGCGCATATGCCACGGTTGGCGAAATGTGCGACGCCCTGCGGGAAGTCTGGGGGGAGTACGAGGAGGTACCCCTGATTTAGTCGGCAGTTTCCAGTTGCCAGTTTGCAGGCTGGAATCGGCGGGCAACGGACTACTGGCTACGGGTAACTGGCTACTGGTAACTGGCTCATGCGAAAAATCCGCGTCGTCATCGCCAAGCCCGGTCTCGACGGCCCCGATCGTGGCGCGAAGGTGATCGCCCGTGCGTTGCGCGATGCGGGGATGGAAGTCATCTACATGGGCCTGCGACAGACGCCAGAACAGATCGTTGCGGCTGCGCTGCAGGAGGACGCCGACGTGATCGGGTTGTCGATCTTGTCCGGCGCGCACATGCACATCTGCCCTCGCGTGATGACGCTGCTCCACGAGCGCGGCCTGGACGATGTGCTCGTGCTCGTCGGCGGGATCATCCCGGATGTCGATATCCCGAAGCTACGCGAGATTGGCGTTCGCGGGATCTTCCTGCCCGGGAGTCCGATGCAGGAGATCATCGACTTCATCAAAGTGAACGTTCGCGATCGCGTCGAAGAACCTCAGGGTCAGACCTAGGATGATGGGCCACAAACTGCTGCTTGCCGACGACAGCGTGACCATTCAGCGGGTGATCGAGCTGACATTCGCTGAAGAGGACGTGCAGGTGTTCGCCGTCGGTGATGGCAAGCACGCGATCGATCGGATCCAGGCGGATCGTCCCGATATCGTCTTGGCGGATGTCGGGATGCCGGAGCGCGACGGGTACGAGGTGGCAGCGTTCGTCAAGAGCCAGCCGCACCTGGCGCATATTCCGGTACTGCTGTTGACGGGTGCGTTCGAGCCAATCGACGAGACTCGCGCTCGCGCTGTGGGGTGCGATGGCGTTCTCGTCAAACCTTTTGAGCCGCAAATGGTTATCAACCGCGTCAAAGATCTACTTGCTGGGCGGAAGTCCGGCGCACATTCCGACTCCACGACATCGCAGGCGCAGCCCGCGGCGCCCGAACTCGATCCGTTCGCCGCGCACCCGCCAAACGCGAAAACGAACGACTCACTCGAAGATTATTTCGACCGCCTGGATGCGGCATTTGCGACCTTGGGTGGTGAGCCCGCCGCCCCGGCAGCTTCCGGGAACGGCGCGTCTCCGGTGGCGGCGCCTCCAGCGGCGTCGGCTGTTGAGCCCTCACGGCCCGCCACCGTAGAAGATTTCGCGAACTGGGATCCCGACCTTGCTGGCGACGCACAGCGGCCGGCTGCCAGTCTGCCGACCCCTATCGTTCATGCGCCGGCTGCAATCCCAGTCTTACCGGCGCAGCAGCCCGCAGTCGCGCCAGTTCCTCACGCACCGCCTGCGGCTGTGGTGCCCGCGCCACCATCGACCCATCCGGCTGTTGACCAAACGCCAGGGGATAGCGCACCAGGCGCGGTGGCCTCGCCAGCCTCGAGGACGACACAGCCTCCGGTTCAGCAGATTTCTCTGGCGGAAGCATTCGCCACTTTGCTGGCTGCGGAGCACGGGCAGGCGATTCCCCTCGCCCGGCCGCGTGCCGCCGCCCCTGCCACGCCGAGCCCCGAGATCGTAGAAGATATCGTGAGACGGGTGCTCGATCGTCTTCAAGACGAGGACATGCGGCAGACGGTGATTGACGTCGCCGAGCGCCTGGTACGCGAAGAAATCGACCGCATCAAACGGTCGAACGCATAAGCTCCCGCGTCGTTATGGCGGAAGGCCTCGACCTGACACACCCTATTTCCGTTCCGGAGAAGCCTGCACTCGAAGGTCTCGAAGCCAAGTGGGCAGCACGCTGGGAAGAATCCGGTCTGTACCGCTTCGATCGGGCGCAGCCGCGCGACAGGATTTTTTCCATCGATACACCACCGCCGACCGTCAGTGGTTCTCTGCACGTCGGCCATGTCTTTTCCTACACCCACACGGACGTCGTCGCGCGTTTTCACCGCATGCGGGGCCGTGCGGTCTTTTACCCGATGGGCTGGGACGACAACGGGCTGCCGACCGAGCGTCGGGTCCAGAACTACTTCGGCGTGAGATGCGATCCCTCCTTGCCCTACGATCCGTCGTTTGTGCCGCCGTTGACGAAGGGGGACAAGGGCGGGAAAGGACCTGTTGCGGTTTCCCGGCCGAACTTCATCAAGCTGTGCGAGCAGCTGACCGCGGAAGACGAAAAGGCGTTCGAGCATCTGTGGCGTCACCTTGGGCTCTCGGTCGATTGGTCGATGACCTACGCCACGATTGGCCCGCGGGCACAACGTATTTCTCAGCTCTCGTTCCTGCGGCTGCTCGCGCGCGGTCAGGTCTATCAGCTCGAGGCGCCGACGCTCTGGGACGTCGACTTCCGGACCGCGGTGGCCCAGGCAGAACTCGAGGATCGCGAGCAGCCCGGCGCATACCACCGGATCCGATTCATGCGTCCGGATGGGGAACCGATCTACATCGAAACAACACGGCCGGAGTTGATCCCAGCCTGCGTCGCCCTCGTCGCACACCCCGAGGACGAACGGTATCGTGGACTGTTTGGAACCGACGTCACGACACCGCTCTTTGGCGTGCGCGTGCCGGTCAAGGCTCACGCGCTGGCGGATCCAGAAAAAGGATCCGGCGTCGCGATGATTTGCACGTTCGGCGACATCACCGACGTCACCTGGTGGCGTGAGTTATCGCTGCCCGTCCGCGCGGTGATTCAGCCGAACGGAGCGCTGCGGCCCATCACGTGGGGTGATGCGGGTTGGGAATCGGTGGACGTCGCACGCGCCCAGCAGCACTACGATCAGCTCACTGGACTGTCTGCCGTCAAAGCACGCGTACGTATCGTGGACCTGCTGAAGGACAGCGGCGATCTGGTTGGGGATCCCCGACCCATCACTCACGCTGTCAAGTTTTACGAGAAAGGCGATCGGCCGCTCGAGATCGTCACCAGCCGTCAGTGGTTCATCAAGACCATGGAGTTCCGCGAGCGCTTGTTGGAACGCGGCCGCGAACTTCGCTGGCATCCGGCATACATGCAGGCCCGCCTCGAAAACTGGATCAACGGTCTGGCCGGCGATTGGTGCATCAGCCGGCAGCGCTTTTTCGGTGTGCCGTTCCCCGTGTGGTACGGGGTGCGCGAGGATGGCAGCGTCGATTACGATGCCTGTCTGCTGCCGGACGAATCTCGACTGCCGGTGGATCCTTCCACGGATGTTCCGGATGGTTACCGCGCCGATCGTCGCAACAAGCCTGGCGGCTTCACCGGAGATCCCGACATCATGGACACGTGGGCCACCTCGTCGTTGAGCCCACAGGTGGCCAGCGGGTGGCAGGAAGACGACGATCTGTTCACGCGGGTATTTCCGATGGATGTCCGCCCGCAGGCGCACGACATCATCCGCACCTGGCTCTTTTCGACGATGTTGCGGTCGGAACTCGAGCACGGCACCTTGCCGTGGAAGCATGCGGCGATTTCTGGATGGGTGCTCGATCCCGACCGGAAAAAGATGTCGAAGTCGAAGGGAAACGTCGTCACACCGATGGCCCTGCTGGAGGAACACGGCTCGGATGGCGTGCGGTATTGGGCGGCGAGCGGACGTCCAGGCACTGACACGGCGTTTGATCCGGGACAGATGCGCGTCGGCCGTCGGCTGGCGATCAAATTTCTCAATGCCTCGAAATTTGTGCTGGGAAAACCCGAACCGTCAGGGCGGGTGACGCACCTGCTCGATCGCGGCCTGCTGACCGCGCTCGGGCGACTGGTCGACGATTCGACGCGCGCACTCGACGAGTACGACTACGCCCGAGCACTTCAAATCACCGAAACATTTTTCTGGTCACTGTGCGACTACTACCTGGAAATGGTGAAGTCCCGGCGTTATGGCGATCACGGCGCCGAGGCTGCGGGTTCGGCGAACGCGACGCTCCTCTGCGCGCTGTCTGTTCTAAACCGTATGTTTGCGCCGTACCTGCCGTTTGTGACAGAAGAAGTGTGGTCGTGGTGGCAACCGGGATCCGTACACGCCGCGCGCTGGCCCACCGTGGACGAGGTCGAAGGTGTGGCCGCTCCCGATCCGGACGCCCGGCATGCGCTCGACAAGGCCGTCGAGGTGCTGGGCGAGATTCGCCGCATCAAATCGCTGACCAAGCGACCCGGCAAAACCCGTATCCAGGTCGCGCGCATTCATGGCGAGGTCCGTGACCTCGCCATGTTGGAACGTCTCGACGTGGACTTGCGCAGTGCCGCGGGTGCCGATCGACTCGAGTTTCTCGAGAAACCTGTCCCCATGCTCGTCGAACTGGACTTTGACGATGCCACGCCGGCTGGAGACGCGCGCGAGTGAAAAGCGTGCCCTTCGCGCCGCTCGATCCCGCGCTCTACCGCGAGATTGTGAGGCGTGCGCTCGCGGAGGATTTGGGCTGGGGCGACGTCACGACCGAGGCAACCGTTGCGCCGGAGCAGCGCGCCCGGGGAATCATTCTTGCCAAATCGCCCTGCGTGGTCGCCGGTATTCAGGTTGCGGAAGAAGTCTTCCGCCAACTCGATCCGGCCATCCTGTTTCAAATCCGGCGTCAGGACAGCGACCGCTGCGCGCCCGGTGACATAGTCGCCGAGGCGCGTGGATCTGCCGCCGCGATGCTCACCGCCGAGCGCACGGCTCTAAATCTTCTGCAGCGGATGTCTGGCATTGCCACGCTGACGCGGGCGTTTGTGGATGCCGCCGGCGGATCCATCATCGTGCTCGATACCCGCAAGACAACGCCCACACTGCGTGCGCTCGAAAAGTATGCCGTCCGTGCCGGTGGAGGCACGAACCACCGGTCCGGCCTCGACGACGGGATTCTCATCAAGGACAACCATATCCGGCTTGCCGGCGGCGTCGAAGAAGCAGTACGACGCATGAAGCAGGCCGGCCAGGAAATGCCAATCGAGGTCGAGGCGCAGAGTCTCGATCAAGTGGATCAGGCGATCGCCGCGGGTGCGGACATCATCCTGGTTGATAACCTGCCAATCGAACAGGTTCGCGAAGCGGTCAAGCGAGTGCGCGGCCGCGCCAAGATTGAAGTGTCCGGGGGGGTCACGCTCGAGCGCATGAGTGAGCTTGCGCGGACCGGTGCGAACTACGTCTCCGTGGGGGCGTTGACGCACTCCGCACCGGCCGCTGACATCAGTTTCGAACTGGAGCCGGATGTCTGAACCGCTGCCGCTGGAAATCGCGGAGGCGCTGAGCCGGATTGCGGGTCGCCTTGGATCCCTCGGACATCCAATTCGTTACTTCACGGAAGTCACCTCCACCAACGACGTCGCCGCGCGGCTGGCGGACCATGGTGCGCCCGAAGGGACTGCGGTCATTGCGTCGGCGCAGACCTCGGGAAGGGGGCGCCTCGGCCGGATTTGGCACTCACCGCCGGGTGCGGGATTGTACGTCTCAATCGTGTTTCGTAATCCTCGGGTCGCGTCGATGTTGACGCTGGCTGGAGGCGTGGCCATCGCTGAGGGTATCCGTACCGCCACTGGTCTTCCCGTAGAGATCAAATGGCCCAACGACGTCGTTGTACGAGATGACGGGTCGGGACGACGACGGTTGAAGGTCGCCGGGGTGCTGGCAGAGGCTTCGAGTGGCGCCGAAGGGCTACAGCACATAATCCTCGGATTCGGCATCAACGTCCGATCGGCGCCTCTGCCGAATGAACTGCGGGGGATTGCGACCTGCATCGAGCGGGAGCTTGGCCGCCCCGCGGATCCGGCGGCGATTCTCGCTGAAACGCTGGCCTCCCTCAACACGCTCATCCAACGATTGTGCGCCGGCGATCAGGAAACCGTTCTGACGCGGTGGCGCGCGCTCGCACCGTCCGCACTCGGCTCGACGGTGGAATGGGAACGCGCAAACGCCCGCGCGCGCGGAACGACAGTGGGCATTGACGATGAGGGAGCGCTCCTCGTGCGCTCGGGAGATTCCACGGAACGGATCGTGTCGGGGGAAGTGCGGTGGCTTTGAGAAAGGGAAAAGGGAAAAGGGAGAAGGGAAAAGGGACAACCCATGCTTCTAGCCATCGACGTCGGTAACACCAACGTCACGATCGGCGTCTTCGACGGCGCGCGCCTGGCGCACAACTGGCGGCTCGCCGCGCTGCGGGAGCGCACGGCCGACGAACTCGGGATCTTCATCACGCGGTTGCTCGAGCAGGCGAAGATCAACGTGAACTCCATTTCCGGGATTGTCGTCGCATCCGTGGTCCCACCGCTCACTCGTCCGATGGAGGAGATGTGCGAGCGGTACTTTGGAAGGAAAGCGTTACTGGTCGATGCGACAAACGCGGGGATGACGGTCCGCTACTCGCCAGCCACCGACGTCGGCGCCGACCGCATCGTCAATGCCGTTGCCGCCTGGGAGAAATATGGCACGCGAGACGGCGCGCCGTTGATTGTCGTGGACTTCGGCACGGGGACGACGTTCGACATCATTTCGCGCGAGGGTGAGTACCTTGGGGGAATTATCTGCCCGGGGATCGGTATTTCTGCAGAAGCGCTCTTTCAGCACGCTGCTCGTTTGCCCCGCGTAGAGGTGCGCAAGCCCCCATCGGTCATTGGACAGACGACGGTCCACGCGATGCAATCCGGTTTGTTCTTCGGGTACGTGGAAATGGTGGACGGGCTGATTCGGCGTATACGTACAGAGCTGCCCGGCGGAGATCACGCTACAGTGATCGGCACTGGTGGGCTGGTCGAAGTGATCGGCGAGGAAAGCCGCGCCATTCAAAAGATCGAACCCGACCTCACGCTGGACGGACTGCGACTGATATGGCAGCGGAAAACCTAGCGGGGGATGTGGCCAGGTACTGCCGGGAACTGGAATCGTATCTCTGCCAAAAGAACGAAGGGCACCTGATTCGAATCGTCGGGCCGGCATTCGAGCAGGTGTGTTCGTGGGCCGAGCGCGGCGTTCCCCTGAGGATTGCCTTCCGCGGCATCGATCGGTATTGCGCACGGCACTACGCGAAACCCGGCCGGCGTCGTCCGGTTCGCATCGAGTTCTGCGAAGCGGACATCCTCGACGCTTTTGACGAATGGCGGCGCGCTGTGGGTGTCGGTCTCGGTCCGGGCGCGACGGACGAGGATGTCGGCTCGTCTGCAAGAAAGCCATCACTAGCTTCGCACATCGATCGGGTCCTGGCGCGCTTGCGAACTCTGGCGACCAATGGCGCCGGGTCTCCTGAGTTTCTCGCACTTCTCGACCGCACGATTGCGGAACTCGAAGGCTTCTCGGCCGACGCCCGCGCAGCGCGCGGGGAGTCGCGTGAGCGCATTATCGAGCGGATGACATCACTCGATCGCGAACTGATGGCTCGAGCGGATCGTGAACTCGACCACGTGCGTGCCGCGGACCTGGCCAGAGAAGCCGCGGCCGAACTCGCCCCATTTGGCACGCGGCTGACACCGGAAGCGCGTGAGAAAGCGACCGCTGCCGCATTGCAGCGGCTCGTTCGTGAGGCGTACGGCCTGCCCACTCTGAGCTACGAATAGCGATGCTCGGCCTCGGCGACGAGATTGAGGTGATTGTCGAGAAACCCGCCGCAGGTGGACGCATGTTGGCCCGCCTCGAAGGGCGCATCATTCTCGTACACGGGGCCATCCCCGGAGAGCGGATCCGTGCGCGCGTAACGAAGGTCGAGCGTCAGCTCGCCTTCGCATCCACCAGCGAGGTTCTCGACGCCTCGCCTGACCGTCGGCCCACGTTCACCGATCTTGCCTGCGGTGGCTGTTCGTACGCGCACATCAACTATCCACGGCAACTTCAGCTCAAGGCCGAGGTCATAAAGGACGCGTTCGCACGGCAGGGTCACATCCACCTCGAAGCTCCGCTCGACGTCAAAGAATCTCCCGAGCGTGGCTACCGCATGCGCGCAAGGTTCCACGTGCGTGACGGACGGATTGGCTTCTATCGAGAAGGGAGTCACGAACTGTGCGACCCTCGTACTACCGGTCAGCTCCTCGACGAGACAGTTGCTGCCGTTTCGGCCGCCGTCAACGCCGTCCTCGCGTCGGCTCCGGTCGCTGGAGCTGAAGTGACGGAGAATCTGAGCGCCGTGCAGCGAGTGCTTTGTCTCGAAAGTAGCGGTGGCGCCGAGATTCCGCTGACCGCGCTCGAGACTGCCGTACAAGCCGGCGGCCTGACCGGATGCAGCGCACATTCCGGTACGCGCTCGAATGTTGCCGGTGTTCCCGTTGTCACCGATGCGCTCGAAGCGCTCACCAAGGGACGCGCCGGAGCCGGTCAGCTCGAGCGCCACGCCGAATCCTTCTTTCAGGCCAACAGGTTTCTGCTGCCCGACCTCGTGACGAGCGTGCTCAGTTCTGTCTTGCCGGATGGTTCGATCACGGAGCTTTATGCCGGTGTCGGCCTGTTTTCTATCTCCCTGGCACACACGGGACGGGAACGCATCACCGCAGTCGAAGGCGATCGGGCGAGCGCGCGAGACCTGATGGCCAACGCCTCGACCTGCGGCGCGTCGGTTCGTGTCATTGTCGGAAGCGTCGAAGAGTATCTTTCTTCTAATCGCGCGAGAACCGGCACCATGATCGTGGATCCGCCCCGGACCGGCATCTCCCGCAAGGCGATCGAGGCGATCCTTCGATCACGGCCTGAGCGAGTCGTCTACGTGTCATGCGATCCACCGACGATGGCGCGCGATGCCGCACGGTTGGTGAGTAGTGGATACGGCCTGACGGCATTACAGGCCTTCGACCTCTTCCCCAATACTCCCCACGTCGAAGCGCTTGGTGTGTTCGACCGCACGGGCGCGGGCGGCAGCGACAAACCCGTCGAATAGCGAGTTGAACTCCCCGGTCTCCCAGAAATTCTCGGGGTGCCACTGGATACCGAGGCAAAACGGCGCGGATGCGGATTCGATTGCCTCGATCACACCGTCGCTGGCGGTGGCACTGACGACAAGTCCATTGCCCACACGCCCGACGGACTGATGGTGACGGCTGTTCACGCGGCAGCTGCAGTCGCTCCCGACGCGGTCTCCCAGTACCGACGCGAGGCGCGTGCCCGGACGGACGGAGATCTCGTGACAGTCTGCATCCTTCGGCTGCGCGACACTGTGTGGGAGATCAGTCTCCAGGGACGAAGGGATGTCCTGGATGAGACTTCCGCCCGCGGCGACATTGAGGACTTGTGCGCCGCGACAGATGGCCAGCAACGGCACCTCTGACGCCATGGCTCTGCGGGCGAGGTCCAGCTCGAATTCGTCGCGCCCAGGCTCGGCGTCCTCAACGCTCTCGTGACGATCCTCGCCGTAGAAAACCGGATCGACGTCGCCGCCGCCAGTCAACAGAACGCCGTGAACTTCGTTCAACACCGTCCGCGGGCTGTCGCTGACTTCGAGCACGCGAACGCGTGCACCGGTCTGCTCGACGGCAGCGATGTAGTCTTCCAGCTTGGTGCAACGTGTGATGCCGATGAGCGGTGTCACTGCCGTCCTCTTTTAGGTGCTCGCGGGGCCCCACCCCCGCTCGCTCTCGCTCGGGGGCGCGGCTTCGCCGCGCGTCCCTCCAACCTTCGCGCGGAGTTTTCG
>JBAROV010000058.1:0-3814 GCA_049642465.1 Vicinamibacterales bacterium | reverse complement strand
GGCCGGTCCCGACGCGGACTTCTCTTGATCTCTTGATCTCCTGTCCATTCCCTCTTGATCTCCTGATCTCCTGTTGAAACTCATGGCGTCCAAATACGACCGGTTCAAGCTGGTGTCCGACTTCGAGCTTCGGGGCGATCAGGCGCGCGCGATCGACGAGCTCGTCGAGGGGTTGAACCGCGGCGACAAGGCCCAGGTCCTGCTCGGCGTCACCGGGTCCGGCAAGACGTTCACCATGGCGCAGTGCATCGCGCGGGTGAATCGCCCGACGCTCGTGATGGCCCATAACAAGACGCTCGCGGCGCAGCTCTACATGGAGTTCCGCCGATTTTTTCCGGAGAATGCGGTCGAATATTTCGTCAGCTATTACGACTATTACCAGCCGGAAGCCTACGTTCCGACGACCGACTCGTATATCGAGAAGGAAGCCACGATTAACGACGAGATCGATCGGATGCGACTGTCGGCGACCCGGTCGCTCTTCGAGCGCCGGGACGTCATCATCGTTGCGAGCGTCTCATGTATCTACGGCTTGGGCTCCCCAGAGGCCTATTACGGGATGATGCTGCCGCTCGAACGGGGGCAGCGAATCGACCGCGACCAGATACTCCGCAAGCTCGTCGAGATTCAGTATGAACGCAACGATCACGAGTTCAACCGCGGTGTATTCCGGGTTCGCGGCGACATCGTGGAGGTGTATCCGTCGTACGAGGATCAGGCGCTTCGGATTGAGCTGTTTGGCGACGAGGTGGACGAGCTCGTCTCGTTCGATCCGTTGACCGCCAAGACGATCCGCCGGCATGACAAAGTGGCGATTTACCCGAAGACGCACTTTGTGACCTCCCGGGATCGGACGAAGGCGGCGGTCGAGAGCATCAAGGCTGAACTCGCGTGGTACCGCGGTCAGCTCGAATCGGAGGGCAAGGTCCTCGAGGCGCACCGCTTGCACCAGCGCACCATGTTCGACCTCGAAATGATCAAGGAGATCGGCTATTGCCACGGCATCGAGAACTACGCGCGCCACCTGACAGGCCGTCAGCCCGGCGAGCCGCCGCCGACGCTCCTCGATTATCTGCCTGCGGACGCCTTGACCATTGTTGACGAAAGCCATCAAACGGTCCCCCAGGTGCGGGGTATGTATCACGGCGATCGATCGCGCAAGGAGGTGCTTGTCGCCTACGGGTTCCGGCTGCCCTCCGCGCTCGACAATCGTCCGCTCAACTTCGAGGAGTGGGAGTCGCGCGCGACCCAGCGGCTGTTTGTCTCGGCGACTCCGGGCCCGTACGAGCTTCGACACTCCGGCGGCGTCGTGGTCGAGCAAATCATCCGGCCGACCGGGTTGCTCGATCCCGTGATCGAGGTGCGTCCCGTCCGCGGGCAAGTGGACGATCTGCTCGCCGAGATCCGTACTCGCGCGGCCGCCCGGGAGCGTGTGCTGGTGACGACGCTCACCAAGCGCATGGCCGAGGACCTCACGCAGTATTACCAGGAGCTCGGTGTCAAGGTGAGGTACCTGCACTCCGACATCGACACCCTCGAACGGATCCAGATCCTGCGCGACCTCCGCAAGGGGGAGTTCGACGTCCTCGTCGGAATCAACCTGCTTCGCGAAGGGCTCGATTTGCCGGAAGTGTCTCTCGTCGCCATCCTCGATGCCGACAAGGAAGGGTTCCTGCGATCGGGCGGATCGCTGATTCAGACGGTCGGGCGGGCGGCTCGCAACGTCAACGGCCGCGCGATCATGTACGCCGACGTCGTCACCGAATCGATGCGGCTTGCAATCAGCGAAACGGAGCGCCGGCGCCAGATCCAGGAGGCCTACAATAAAGAGCACGGGATTACGCCTGCCTCTATCGTCAAGAGCATCGACGAGGTGCTGAGCAGCATCTACGAGCGGGATTATGTGACGGTTGGCGGCGCGAACGACGAGCGTGAACCCTTCAGGACGCACGCCGAACTCGAGGCCCATGTCGCCGAACTGCAGATGCAGATGAAATCCGCCGCGGCAAACCTGGAGTTCGAGAAGGCCGCGAAACTGCGTGACCGCATCAAGCAGCTGCGCAGCCGGGAGCTGGGACTAGCAGGGAGCCGGAATTAGTGGCGTTGCTCGTTGACTGGGCGAAGGCGGGCCTGCTCGAAGTGCAGGAATTCGTCCGGATGATCGCCCGGACGGGTCGCGCGATGGTCACGCCTCCGTACTATTTTCGCGACATCGTCGAGCAGTTCGATGCGATCGGCGTCGGTTCAATGACCGTCGTGCTCCTCACGGGCATGTTCACCGGGATGGTCCTGGCGCTCCAGTCGGGATTGACGCTGGACCAGTTCGGCGCCCGATCGATGGTCGGCCGGCTGGTGAGTGCCTCGATGGTGAAGGAGCTGGGGCCGGTGCTGACGGCGTTGATGGTGGCGGGGCGCGTCGGCTCGGGTATTGCGGCGGAACTCGGCTCGATGATGGTGACCGATCAGATCGCAGCGCTTCGCGCGCTTGGCACCGATCCCATCCGCAAGCTGGTGCTGCCGCGCGTTCTGGCGGGTCTGATAATGGTGCCGTTCCTGACGTGTATTTCGGTTGCCGTCGGGTTGCTTGGCGCCTGGTTAATCACGATCACCCAGCTCAAGGTCGCCTCGAGCGTGTACTGGAACTCGGTGGTGATGGGCCTGTACATCCAGGATGTCTGGATGGGCATCATCAAACCGTTCTTTCTCGGTTTTGTGATCGTCACGATTGGCTGCCACGTCGGGCTCAGAACCCGCGGCGGCACGCAGGGAGTTGGCCGCTCGACGACAAACGCAGTGGTCGCCGGTTCGGTTGCCGTGCTCGTGGTGAACTTCCTCGTCACGAAATTGCTCATTGTCCTGATGTACTAGTGGCTGCATGAATGGAAGCTGAAGGATCACCCGGTATGTCGGCCGGCGGTTGCCACGCCGAGACGACGGAGCGGCCTGCCTTGGAAGTCGAGCAGACAGTCGGCTAGATGGTCATCGAACGCGCGCCTCGCCCGGCGCTGCTCGAAGAGGCGCTCGCCTTCGGCGGGCCGATTGTCGTGTTCGACCGGGTGTCGCTGTCGTTTGACGACAAGGTCATTCTCCGGGACATCAGTTTTACGTTGAAGACGGGACATACCAAGATCTTTCTCGGCGCGAGCGGCGCGGGCAAATCGACGATTCTGCGGTTGATTCTCGGGTTGCTCAAGCCAGACAGCGGGCTCATCTTCGTCAACGGCGAGCGTGTGGACAATATGACGGAAGATCAGATGATGCGCGTGCGCGGCGACCTGGGTATGGTCTTTCAGGAGGGTGCGCTCTTTGATTCGTTGTCGGTTCGCGAGAACGTTGGCTACAAGCTTTTCGAAGAATCGAACGTGCCCTTCGACCAGGCGAATCATCGGGTCGAAGAGGTTCTCGGCTTCGTTGGTCTTGGCGAATACATCGATCGGAAACCTTCAGAGCTGTCGGGCGGCCAGCGGCGACGCGTCGCCATCGCACGGGCGATGGCGGCCAAGCCGCGTATCCTCCTGTACGACGAGCCGACGACCGGTCTGGATCCGATCACGTCGGTCACGATAGACGACGAAATCATCAAGCTGCGGGATTTGGAGGGGGTCAGCTCGATTGTGGTCACTCACCAGCTTCGCGACGCGTTCTACATCGCCGAACACACGGCGGCGCGCCTGAATGGAACACTCCGCATCGATCGCGCATCAGCCGACAAGTCGGACGAGGCGGAGTTCATCATGCTCAAGGACGGCACGATCTCGTTCGAGGGAAATGCCTCGGAACTGAGGACCGTCACCCATACGGATCGATATATCTC
>JBAROV010000057.1:0-4170 GCA_049642465.1 Vicinamibacterales bacterium | reverse complement strand
CTGTAGGTTCGATCGGGCGTGTTCCGCCAGTGCCTGCGCCATTTCGCTTCGTTTGTGTAAATCGTCCAGAAAGTCGAGCAGTTCCCGCACGATCGCACCATGCGCAGAGAGCAGGCCAATGCTCCGACTTTGCATTTTGTCTCCGTGCTCGGCGAGCGCGCGCACGAGACCTATCCATTGGTCGCTCAGAAGAATGGCTTTCGACTGACAGTCCCATGCACCCAACCGCATGGCCTGCACTGCGGCATCAAAGTCAGGGTAGCCGGTTAGGACAAGGACAGGCGCGGGAACCCGTTGCCGCGTGAGCGTTTCGAGGACGCTCAGTCCGGAAATATCGGGCAGACGCAGGTCAAGAATAATGCCGACGTATGCGGCGCGCTGCGCCATCGCCAATCCAGCAGTACCGGAATCTGCGCAGTCCACGTGGAATCCCTCCATCTCGAGCAGACGAACGACCGCATCATCAGGTCGAATTTGGTCGTCAATCCACAGCAAGCTTTGCGGCTGGGGTTCCAATCGATCCCTGCGATCGCGACGTACGTCGCCGTCCGAATCCGGCGGGAGTCGGCGATCGCCCAGCATCCAGACGATGGCCGGAATGGTCGAGGATCCGTTAATCACGAAACGCGCTGTCGCGAGAAAGATCTGGAGCATTGAGGGTATTCGCGGACCGGCGCGAGTGCACTGAATACTGCGAGCGCGCAGTTCCCACCTTGGGATCAAATCTAGCTCGCCCGACGGCTCGCCCATTGGCGGCTGGGCAAGACGCACTAATCGTCAACAATCCGCACAAAGCAGCAAGCCTAGCCGGCGCAGAGTGAGTGGTTCGGAGGCATATTGGAACGTCCCCCAACGATGCAACACGCAAATTCCACCGTCCGTACCCACGGCGCCGTCGTCGCCGACGAAACGAACAGCTCCGCACTACAGGCGCGCGAGAACGACCCATCTCTTAACAAACGATCAACTTGAATAAGGCGAACAAGCTGCCATGGCAGGCTCTGAGGAATGGTAGTGATCTGGACGCCAGCATCCGTTTCCTTAAGCCCTGGAAGTCTCGCCGGTTCAATGGCCCAGCGGATGATTCAGTCTGGCTTGTGGACGCTCGAATCGAACACACTCGACGCGGACGAACATTGCGCAGACCATCGCGGGCGACCCTGTCGCGCGGCGACCTGTTGGATGGCGAGCTGTTGCGCGGCGGGCGAAGGCGCGGTTCGAAGGCGTGGTCGCGAAGGCGCGGTCTTGACAGCGAAGGCGCGAGGGCGCGGTCACACGAGGGCGCGGTCGCGAGGGCACGCGAGGGCGCGTTGACAAGCGAGGTCGCGTTCACAGCGAGGGCGCGGTCGCGAGGGCGCGGTCGCTGTCAAGACTCGTTAGAAATGTCCCCGTTCTTAACTCGATAGAAATGTCCCCTTCCTGATTAAAGATGACGATGCCTGTGGGAGCTCGTGGAAAACTGTTCTGTAGTTTTCCAAGGACCTGTGGGCGCGTGCTCTTCGCGTCCACAGGTCCGTCAGCTTCCACAGGCTCTTCACGGCTGCACCGCCAGCCACGCCCGTCGCGCCGCCGCCAACTGCAATCTCGCCCGATAGTCCTCGACGCCGTGGTGCCATGGATGATCGGCAGACTGGCCGCGGCGCCGCGCCCCGGAACGCCGCGTCGGTGGCCGTGACGGTCTAGGCGCCACGGGCGCGACGAGCCTCGGCAGCGGGGCCGCGATTTCAGTCCAGCGCATCACACGATCGCGGTAGCGAATCTCGAGCTGCCCGGTGGCGGCTTCATAGACCGTGACCGTCGACTTGGCCGGCGGCCGATAGCTTTGCCGCTCGATCTGCAGGTACCGGTTGTCGTAGCGCACGACCCAGTCGTTCGAGACCGTGCGTTTCTCCTCGAGGCGGAACACCTGGTCGAGCCGCACGCCCCGCGGGACGGCCACGTGGAAGTCGTCCGCCGACGCCGGCGCCTGCGCGAATCGCTGATTGTGCTCGGCCCAGTACTCCGCGGCGAGAAAGGCATTGGCCGCCTCGACATCGGCAATGCCTTTCCGCCGCAGCTTCTTCACCAGGCGATCCTGCTGCGTCCCGTGATTCCGCTCGATGCGCCCCTTGGCCTGCGGCGAGCTCGCCGGAATAATCTTGATGCCCAGCATCGCGCACATGCGCCCGAATTGCGTCAGAGGTTCGGCGCCGGTCTCGCGTTCCTCCTGATTCGGCCGCCGCACATACACGTTCTTCCAATCGGTGTAGAGCGCCCGCGGAATCCCGTACTGCTCGATCCACGTCCGCAGCATCGCGACGGCGGCCCAGATGGTCTCCTGCACCCCAAACCGGCCGAGGCTGCGTCCGGTCGCATCGTCTACCAGCGTCAGCAAGCAGCTCTGCGGCCCCCGATCTTCGAACCACGGATGAAAACTGCCATCGAGCTGTACCAGCTCGCCGAAGTGCGCCATCCGCTCACGCCGTCGACGATGCGGACTCCGCTTGCGCGCCCGGCTCCACAGGCCCGCCGCCAACATCCACCGCCGCAACGTCTCGTGATCGACCGTCACCCCGTCTTCACTCGCCAAGTGCTCGGCCGCCAGCGTCGGCCCAAATCGCTCGGCCACCCTGCCGCTGTACTTTTCCCGGATCAGGGCCAGGACGCGTGTCCGCAGGCGCCGTGGCGCCGCTCGATTCGACGCACGCCCGGCACTCCGATGTTTCAGGCCTTTCGCGCCCTCTGCTCGATACCGGCCATACAGGCGCTTAGCCTGGCGGTAGCTCACCTCCATCAAGGCCGCCGCTGATTTCAACGTCAACGTCTCCGCCGCCACGCGCGCCAAGACCCCCGCGCGCTTCAGCTCGCTCGTACTCATCGCCGTCCGCCCCAATCCACGACCTCCTCAGAGGTCGTCAGCTTAGGGGGACATTTCTAACGAGTCCGCCAGGGGACATTATCAAAGAGTCACAACATCGCGAGGGCGCGGTCGCTTGACATGCGGCGGCGACGAGCGTAACGTGAGTGCAATCGTCAGTGGCGATCAGTCGCCACATCCCACGTTCGGTCTCAGACCTGCGTGGATCTGCTTCGCCGTCGTCGCTCTCAGAGCCCGAGCGGGAAGCACCCAATCACCAGGACGGTGGGAGTCGCAGCCGGCGCGAGACAGCCTCAGACGGCACGAGGCCACTCGAGGCAACCGGCACTGAACGACCTCGCTGACCATTGCAGTGCGTCCTCAGGGTCCACTGCACCGGATCACACCACCGATGGGCTGGTGACTCCAACGTACTGAGGGCCTTTGCGAACGGCATCCTCGCGCCACGCGAGATGTCGCCGCGGTGCCTGGAGGCAGACGACAGCCCGCGGGAACATCCCCCGGGCGTCGAAACTGACCCACGAGCCGACCAGCGCGGGCGCTTGTCCGCCGATACCGTCACGGAGTAGAAGCTGACGGATCGTCATCGGCTCAAACCCGGAAGGGCATGAGCGGCCTTAGGTCCCTCCTGCTACCGGGCCTCCGAGCCGGCCGCCGGATCGGTGATCGACCTCAGGTCCTTCACTCCCGTGCGGGCCTCCCGGCTCGCCGCTTCCCAACAACATCGGTGTCTGCTCCGTCGCAGGTGCGACACCCTATACGTTGGTCATCGCCCGCCGGCTTTTCTGAGGGGACGCTGATCGGCGTGGATCCTCGGAGGAGGCTATGAGGAACGAGTACACGTATCCGGAACCTGATGGAGTCGACAATCGGGTCGCCGAGGATGCTGCGGCGTACGAGTCGGAGGGCCTGCCGAACCGGCTGCTGACCGCGTTCGAGGTCGCGGAATTCGTCGGCTGCCACGAGGAGACCGTTCGTCGCGCGTACCTGCGAGGACTGCTCGTCTCGCAACGGTTCGGTGTCAGGGGCCGCCGGTTTCACCCGCGCGACGTGCTCGACTGGATTGCGCGCGGGGCGCCAACTCGAATCTTTTGAAGGGAAACCCAAGGAGCACAAGCATGTGAAGGAGGACGTATGGCAATCAGACGACGATGCAGAGGCACGTGTCGGAGCGCTCGGCGATGCCTGGAGCATCTGTGGTTCGACGTGAAGCATCGCGGTACGCGATATCGAATGCCGGTGAACGACTTCGCCGTGCCGCGGATGGACATGAGTAGGCAGCGGCCAGTGCAGTCGATGGAGGAGGTGCGTGA
>JBAROV010000054.1:0-2013 GCA_049642465.1 Vicinamibacterales bacterium | reverse complement strand
TCTTCGACGAATTGAGCAGATCAGTGTAGACCGTCTTGAAAAATGCCGGGTTGAGCCGCAACGCCTGCGGAATGACCTCGCGGTCGACCAGCTGGCCGGCGGCAATCACCTCGACCTGCGCCAGCGGGGTCGCCGCGTAGAGCAGCCAGAGTGCCGTGTAGTCGAGGTCGGCGCGCGTCACGAACCACTTTTGCGCCTTGTCGATGTCGGGAAGCGCGCACATGGCAGCCCTGAGCAGCTGCACCTGCTGGTCACGCCGGCCCATCCCTGCAAGCGTCTCGCAGAGTGCGGCGATCGTGGGATCGTGGGTGTAGAGCAGCCGGCCCTTCGCGAGAAACGAATGGGCAAACGAGCTGCGCAGCGACCCTTCGACCGCTTTTCGAAACGCGGTGCGCGGCATGAGGATCGCGTGAACGTTCAGCCCATCGGCGTAGAGCGACAGGCCGCCCGCCTGGACTTTCTTGTCGTCGATGGTGACGAGCACCAGGTCGATGTCCGACTTCTCCCATACCGTGTCGTGCGAGAGGCTGCCGCAGAGGATCGCGGCGAGGATGGAGCGATCGCGCTTGACCTCTTCAACCACCCCGTCGAGCGCGGCGGTGAACTTGCGAGTGATGGAATTGGGCGTCATCAGAGGGTTAGAAGCGCGCGAACCGTTCCAGGCCGAGCAGCGCGTCGTTCGGATACAGGTGGTCGACGTTCTCGCGCGTCACCAGCTGGTGCTTGACGAAAATTGCCGGCGGCAGGGCGCGGCGGCCCAGAAGATCGAGTCCGAGTCGAATGATACCGTCGCCGTACCGCTCCGGAAAATACCCCACCGATCCAATCACGGGGGTGTCCGGTGTGCGCAATTCCGCCCGCGCGTCGGGTTCGGCGTTGTGGCCGACGATCGCGCACCCCTCGCTCCTGCCGGCTTCCTGAAACGCACGTGCCGCGCCGAGCGCGCTGGGATCGTTCGCCGCGCCGACCAGCACGCGCTGCGCCGCCGTCTCGCGGAGATGTTTGCGGACGCGTTCCAGCGCGGTCTTGAACTGGCCGTCGCAATCGATCGACACGATCCGCCATCGCGCGGCATCGTGCAGCACGTCACGCGCCCCGGCGACGACGCCGCGGAGCCGTGCGGCTGGAACCGATCCGGCCCGGGCCAGTTCGAGGAGCAGCAGCTCGTCGGCCCGGCCGCTCCAGTGCTGTTTCGCCCAGCGCGCGAGGTGCCGGCCGGCAATCAAACCGGCTTCGTAGTTGTTCGCGCCGAAATACGTCGCACCGGGGTGGGGAATGTCGATCGCAATCATCGGGATGCGCGCCTCGTGATAAGCGGCGGCGATTGCCGGCGCGACGGACTCGTCTGTCTGAAACTCGATCACCAGGTCGACGCCTTCGCGTATTAGCATCCGCGCGTTCTTCAGCGCGATCTTCGGCTGATACCGGTTATTCACGACCACCAGCTCGACCTGCGCGCGCTCGGCGGCGCGGACGAGTCCGCTGTGAACCTCGTGCGCAAACGAGCTGTCCTGTCCCTGCGCGGCGTACCCGAAACGGTATTTCTTCCGCCGTCGAATCTCACTCGTCAGCCGGTAGCGGTTGCTCTCGACTTTTTCGATGAACCCGCAGTATCGAAGGGTGTACAGCAAGCGGAAACACATCCCCTTGGCGAAGCCGGTCCGATCCATTACGTCACGCAGCCGCAGCGTTTCGCCGGTATGGTGAAAGGCCCAGAGCACCTGCGATCCGTGCACGAGGGATTTCACGAGGTAGAGCTCGTGCACCGGCCTGGCGTCGGGGGGAGGCGGCTTCGACTCGCTCATTTGCGGGTTTTATATACCAAAACTCTGGTCCTCCCCGGGGGTTCGTCACCGGACCCGCCAAAAGCCCAGCCGGGAGGGGAAGACTTACGAAAACGCCCGTCCTTCCCGAGGAAGACCGGTCCTGATTCCGCCTGCGGAACGTTTAGCTATCCAGAACATTTGCGGCGTCATGGCGTGATCTTGTCGAGCCCCTGCCTCTCGGCCGACT
>JBAROV010000053.1:0-57624 GCA_049642465.1 Vicinamibacterales bacterium | reverse complement strand
CGTTAGAACATTGACGACTGCCGACTGCAGACTGACGATTGCCTCAAATTGCCGATTGACGATTGGATTGTCGATTGATGATTGGGTTGTGGATTACCGAATGAATCGTCAATCCTCAATCCAATCGTCAATCTCCAATCCCAATCGACAATCGTCAGTCAACGCAATCGTCAGTCCTCAGTCCGCAATCTGCAATCGAAGAAACTTCGATTATAGGGTGGAGAGCGCGGGCAGGGCAAGCGCTGCCACAGGATCCGGATGACGCATGGATCATCGTGAGCACCTTCAGATATTCTTTGAATCGCGTGGCGATCGATCGCCCTGACCACCATGGACCTGTTCACCATCGAATCACGAAGCTGGGACGCGGCCTATCCGCCAGCGACGACAGAGGCGGCAGTTCAGGCGTTGGAGGCCGGACGGATCGTGTTCCTGCCGAATCTCGCGTTTGCCCTGCAGCAGCCCGAACTCAAGTTTCTCAACCCCTCGACGGTGCATCGTTCCAAGAACGTCAGCTACAACCCCGCGACGGCACGGGTCGGCGGCACGGCCGCCGCTGGCGACGACCTCGAGCAACTGCGCGGGTTGCTCAGCCGATTCTCAGGGGCAACCCGCCGCCTGATTGCTGAGCTGTTCCCTTTCTATGGCTCGGGAGTGCGACAGGGGCGAACGAGTCTTCGCCCCGTTGAAGTGGCTGGCCGCGTGTCGTCCTGGCGCGCCGATGACACGCGTCTCCATGTCGATACCTTCCCTTCCACGCCGACGCGCGGCGAGCGGATCCTGCGGGTGTTCAGCAACGTCAATCACGAGGGACGACCGCGAGTCTGGAAGATAGGTGGGCCGTTCGAGGGGGTCGCGCGTCGATTCAAGTCGACGCTTCGGGCCCCGCTTCCCGGCACGCATGCCGCGATGTACGCGTTGCGCATCACGAAATCGATGCGAAGTCCGTACGACCATTACATGCTGCAGCTGCACGACCGTATGAAGGCGGATCAGGAATATCAAACGCAGGGCGATCAATTCACCCACAGCTTTCCCGCGGGAAGCACGTGGATCGCCTACACCGATCAGGTGCCCCACGCGGCCTTGTCGGGCATCCACCAGCTCGAACAGACGTTCTACGTGTCGGTCGCGTCGCTTCGCAATCAGACGACGGCGCCGCTTCGGGTGCTGGAAGGTTTGTTCGGACGCAAGCTGGCGTGACGAGGCGATCCGTCCGATGAGTTCGTCCGTCGGATCGGCGTTGACGGACCTGCTCGCTGCGGCCGGGGCAAAGTGGCCGTCAGCCGACCGGGCGGTTCGCGGCTTCCTGAGCGCCTTGCGTCGGCGCTCGGCGCCCAGGACTCCGCGAGACTATCTCAAGAAGATCGGCCGCATCCGCCAGGTCACCAAGGACGGCCACACTTACGCCTTCGTCTGCCCGAACCGCATGGTGTCGTGGCGTGCGAGGACGTTCCTCACGAAAGAACCCGAAACCCTCGGGTGGATTGACACCTTCCAGCGCGGCGACGTCCTGTTCGATATCGGCGCGAACATCGGGCTGTACTCGATCTACGCGGCCAGCCGCTCGGTTCGAGTCGTTGCGTTCGAACCGGAATCACAGAACTACGCGTTGATTAATCAGAACATCTTCCTGAACGGTTTGGGCGACAGGATCCAGTGTCTGGCTATTGCCCTTTCTGACCGCAACGGCGTGGACTACATCTACCTCTCTCGATTCAGGGCCGGCGAATCGATGCACAACTTCGGCGGCGCGCTGGACTGGCAACAGCGCCCGTTCACGCCGTCCTTTCAACAGGGGAGCGTGGCGTTCTCACTCGACGGCTTTCTGGAGTTCCAGCCGGACCCCTTCCCCACGCACATCAAGATCGATGTCGACGGCATTGAGGCGAAAGTCATTCGCGGCGCCGCGCGCACGCTGCGGGATCCGCGCTTGAAGTCGCTCCTGGTGGAGCTCGACGGTGCATCCGCCGACGACCGCGCCGCGATTGCAGAGATCGAACAGGCGGGATTCACGCTGCTGCACAAGAAACGATCGCCGACCTTCAACGTCGCCAAGTTCCCCGAGCTATACAACTACGTCTTCATCAGGTCGTAGGGCCTGACCTTCAGCGAAGACGATAGATTCGAAGCTCGCCGCTCTGGAATGCGAGCGGCAGATCGAGCGCTCGATCGGTGATGACGTAATCGAGGTCGTATGTCTGGCCAAGTGCGCGGGCGTGATCTCCGCTCAGAGCCTGAAAGTCGCCCACCGCCGCGATGCGATCCCGCGTCCGTATCGCTACTCCGCGATCGTACATGCCGATGGCCGCGTCCTTGACGGCCTCGACGAGCACGTCGCGCGCGCCGGCCACGCGAACGCTCGTGCCGTAAAAGATGGCATGTCCCGGATCCGCCAGCCACCCCGAGCCGGAATCGGTCGTTCGCGCCCAGGCCATCGCCCGCCCCCAGTCGTCGGCACGAATATCGAACTGCGCGATGGGGCGCTCTGGAAACTCGACCACTTTCAGGTAGATACCTCGCACCGCCGAAAGACACAGCAGGATTGCGGCAACGAGCTGCGCGCGTTTCGTCCCCGGCGACCGCCCTTCGGCAAGTGCCCAGACGACATAGATGACAGCCACGAAATCCAGCATCCAGAAGATGCGTGCCGGCTGCAGTTGCACGGCCAGCGCCACGTGAGCCGCATTGAACGGCAGAATCGCCGCGAAGACGCCCGCCAGGGAAACCACGCCGAGCACGAGGCCGGCTTCCCTCCGATCCACGAGTCCTGCGGCTCGGCGCCGGATGTAAACCAGAACGATGACCGCGAGCGGCAGGAGGTTCAGGACCCACGCTGCGAGGGGCCACCCAAACGGAAAGAGGTAATCCTTCGTCGCCAGTGTCGCGACCCACTCCGGGTCCATGGGCGCCAGCCGCCCCGCGAGCGGCCCCGCTGTGATCATCCACAGCGCGACGCCTCCGCCGATGACGGCAAACCCGATGATGGGCATGCGCCATCGCGGCTCCATCACGGCCACCGCGACGGCCAGCCAGATCGCAAACCACATCGCGGTTGTCGGGTGCACGAGGCCGGCAAACGCGATCGCGACGGCTGCCGGGAACAGGCGCCCGTGCAGGACTGCCGCCACGGCGAGTGCGCCGAAGCCGAACGCGAGCTGGCGCGGATGGAAATAGCCCTCCAACGTGTTGGTGCCTGTTCGCCAGATGGCGTGTCGAAGCGTGAGCGCGGCCAGGAGCACCACGCCCGTCCACCCGTGGCGATAGAACCGTTTCGAGATCAGCCACGCCGCTGTCGCGAGAAAGAGCAGCGCCGCAACATAGAGGACCGCGAAGAGCGCCGGAAGCGACGTGCCGCTGAGCCGTGCCATCGATCCGATGATCTCGTCGGCGCCCGTCAGCCGCGCTTGCGCGAGCAGAAGGCCTCTATCACGCGGAAAGTACTCGGGGTGCAGATTCAGCAGTACCGAAGGCAGATAGAACGCCTGGTCGGACGCGCCGTAGCGGTACATCGCCGAATTCAGCGTGCAGAGCAGCACGAAGGGAAACAGCGACCAGAGAAAGAGCGAAGACCGTCTCATCCCGTCAGTGCCACGCTTTCCAGGCGAGCAGGGCCAGCACCACGACCAGTCCCGCGACAGCGCGATACTCCCGATTCCGGATTGCTCGCGCGAGGCTGAAGCGGCGAGCCACCATTGGGGTGTGTCCGGCGCGGTAGGCGGGGTACTGATGACCGAACTTCTCCGTGAGGTGCGCCTCCTCTGTACGGATCGCGGCGCCCAGGCTGATTGCGAGAAACACCACAACGACAGACGCGGCGACCAGGTTGGCCGAGGCGACCGCCATACCGGCACCGATGATCGCTGAGCCGAGATAGAGCGGATGACGGGTGAAGGCGTATGGCCCGGACGCGGTGACCTCACGTCCTTTCTCGAGATGACCCGCGGCCCAGAGGCGGATCCCTTCGCCGATCGTCGCGACGAGGGCGCCAATGGTGAGGGAACGAGGCGTCGGGTTCGCAAGCCAGAGCACAAACACACTCAGGACGAAACTCGCGGTCACCCGTCGCCTCGAGATCAGCTCGATGATGTGCTGAAAGCTACCCACGTCACCCACGCGTGCTCCCGACGCTCAGCCGACGCTGCACGGCGGCGCACACTTCCGCCACCGAGACGTCGTCCAGGCACCAGGCGGATTGATGGCAGCGTCGAGCGCGGTGACAGCCGCAACGATCCGCGCGTGAGACGAAGACGTCATCCTCCGACCAGGGACCGTTCCGCTCCGGAAACGTCGGGCCGAAGAGGCTGACAGTCGGTGTGCCGACAGCGGTCGCGATATGCAGCGGACCGGTGTCGCCCGCCACCAGCAGATCGGCCGCACGACTCATCGCGACAAGATCCCGGACCGAGGTCGGTGGCGCGAGAACGCCAGCGCCCTGCGAAGCACTCACGACGGCCTCTGCCAGCGGTGCTTCTCCGGGTCCCCATAGGACGACCGGTGTCAGGGCGCAGACGTCACGCACGAACGCCGCGAGCGCCCCGAAACGTTCGGCAGGCCAGCGTTTGTTGGGCCAGGCGGCGCCAGGATTGATCAGCGCGAAACGGGCAGCGCCGATCATCGCGCGCAACGCCCCGATAACTGGTGACTCGCACCCCGCCAGCGGGAACTCGATGCGATCGTCCTCGTTGATCCCGATCGCACGGAGCAGCCGCAGATTCTTGCGAATCGCGTGGCCGCCCTCGGCCTTCTCCGCGGACGTGTAGAACGGGCGCGCGCTCTTCTCGCGCAGGTGCCAGAGCGAAAAGCCCGCCACCCGCTTCGCACCCGATGCGCGGGCGAGCACCGCGGACTTCATGAGGCCCTGAAAATCGAGCGCCACGTCGTAGCGGCCCGCGTGCAGCTCACGCACAACTCTCAGCCACGCCCGCGGCGTCGGGGCTTCAAGCGGAATGACGTGATCGATCACGGTGACGAGATCGACAATGTCGCGGTGCCGCGCGTCGACCAGCCAATCGATGCGGCTCTGGGGCAGCGCGCGCCGCAGCGCGGCCGCCGCCGGAATCGCATGGACCACGTCGCCGAGCGAGCCGATCCTGACGATCAGAACGTTCATGAACAGGGCCCGCTGGCCCCCTGCTCAATCCGCTTCAGGAGATCGCGCGTCGAGTGATCCTTGGGATCGCCGACGATCGCGATGCGCCCGCCGTAGGCGCGCACGGTGTCCCGCTCGGGGACGGTCTCCACGCTGTAATCGGTGCCTTTGCAGTGGACGTCCGGCTTGAGCAGCATCAGGAGCGGACCGACCGTGGCTTCCGGGAAGATGATGACGTAGTCGACGCCGCGCAGCGCGGCGACGAGTTCGGCGCGATCCGGCGCTGAAAGAATTGGGCGGCCGCGTCCTTTTCGGCTTGCCGTGCGGTCGTCGTTGACCGCGACCACCAGCCGGTCCGCTTCGCGTGAAGCCGCCTGCAGATATCGGATATGTCCGACGTGGAGAAGATCGAAGCAGCCGTTGGCGAAGGCGATGGTCCGGCCTGCACGCCGATCGGCGTCGAGCAGCTCCACGAGCGCGTCACGCGTGACGATCTGTGCCATCGAGGTCTTTGGTCTTTGGTCGTCACCCGCGATCCGACGCGACCGCGTTCCGCAGTTCATCAGCCGTGACGGTGGCTGTGCCCCGCTTCATCACGACCAGGCCACCGGCGTAGTTCGCCAGGCGTGCGGCCTCTTCGAACGTGCCTCCGGCAGCGAGCGTCAGCGTCATCGTTGCGATGACGGTGTCGCCGGCACCGGTGACGTCGGCAATCTGGTCGGACCCGTAAATGGGGATGTGCAGGGTCTCCTGCTTCGGCTGGAAGAGCGCCATGCCCCGGCTGCCACGCGTGATGAGCACGGCCTCCGCCTTCGTTCGGGTCAGGATATCGCGGCCAGCCTTCTCGAGAACGCGCACATCTTCTCCAATTTTCGTGCCGAACAACTGCTCCACTTCCGATTCGTTGGGCGTGCAGGCGCTCATGTTGCGGAACTCCAGCAGCGAGTGGCGGGAATCGACGAGCACCGGTGGTTGCCGCCTGCCAGGTCCGCGAAGCCGACGCCGAGCACCAGCCACGAGCGCAGGCGTGACCAGGCCGCTGCCGTAGTCCGACACGATCAGTGCCTGACACCGAGCCATGGCTGCGTTCAACCGGACCTCGATGGCTTTTCGATCGGCATCTGACATTGGGGATCTCGCCGCACGATCGATGCGCACCACTTGCTGCTTGGCCGAGTGCACACCGCCCGCCAGAATGCGGGTTTTGGTCGGGGTTTTCATTACTGTCGAACGCACGACGTGCGCCGAATCGACCGTCCTCCCCAGCACGTCGAGCAACCGGCTTCCCTGCTCATCGTCTCCGGCGACGCCAAGCGCCAGCGCGCGTCCGCCGAGCGCGGCCACGTTGTTTGCCGCATTGCCGGCACCGCCGGGAACGATTTCTGTCGAGTCGTATTCGAGGATGAGGACCGGCGCCTCGCGCGATACGCGCGAGATCTGCCCGTAGATGAATTCGTCAACGATGAGGTCGCCAAATACCGCGACCCGGATGCCGGCAAAGGTGTCGATCAGTTCGAGCAGCCGGTCAGGATTGGGCCTGCCCTGAGCCCTGTCGAAGGGCCCGCCCTGAGCCCTGTCGAAGGGCCTGCCCTGAGCCCTGTCGAAGGACCTGCTTCCGGCAGGTGGCGTGCGCTTCATGATTGCCGCAGGATCCAGGCGACCGCGGCGATGAGATTGTCCTCTACGGACGCGGGAGTGACGTGTGTCGGAAGAGCAACCTCGGTCGAGCGACCGTAGCCGGTGCGCACGAGGACGCCTCGTGCCCCTGCGGCAGTGCCTACAGCAACGTCGGTCCATTTATCGCCGATGCTGAACGATCGCGTGAGATCGAGAGTGAGGTCGCGAGCGGCCGCGAGGAGCATGCCCGGGGCCGGCTTCCTGCAGTCGCAGTCGCGCTTGAATTCCGGCACGGTCGCATCGGGATGGTGCGGGCAATAGTAGAAGCCGTCCACTCGTGCCCCTCCTTCAGCCATCCTGGTTTTGATCACCGCGTGCGCCTCGTTGACGAACGACTCGCGGTACATGCCGCGGGCGATTCCGGACTGGTTTGTCACGACGACGACAGCATAGTTCGCACGGTTCAGCAGCCTGACCGCGTCGATCGCGAACGGAAAGAAGACCAGACGTTCCAGTCGATCGAGGTAGCCCGCCTCCTCGAGCAACGTGCCATCGCGATCCACGAACACGGCCGGTCTCATGATTGACGGTTACGCCCTTTCGGCTGACGGTTCCGACCGGTCCAACCGCAGCCTGTCGGCGGCAGCGGCAAACACGCGATCGACACTGATGCGTTTCATACAGCGATGATCGATTGGACAGTCTCGCAACATGCAAGGACGGCAGAATACCTGTTCGAGCAGGACGTCGTGACTGCCGAGCGGCGCCGTCACGCGTTCGTCGGTAGGACCGAAAATCGCGACCACGGGTACGCCCAGCGCCGCCGCCAGGTGCATGGATCCGGAATCATTTGACACGAAGACCTGGCACCGTTCGAGGACCCCGGCCAGCAGCCTCAGGTCTGTTCGCCCAATGAGGTTCACGATGCCAGCGGACCCCGGCAGCGCCGATTCTATCTCACGGCCCGCATCGCGATCGTCGGCGGCGCCGACGAGGACGCCCGTGGCGCCGCGCTCGTTCAGTCGCGCGATCACCTGGGCGACTCGCGCGGGCGGCCAGCGTTTGGCGTGTCCGTACGCGGCCCCCGGTGCGAATCCCACGAGCTTGGTTGATGGATCGATGCCGTAGTTCGACAACAGACTGCGCGCGCGCGCGGCGGTGGGTGGCGTCAGCGAAATACGTGGCAGATCATCGGTCCCGGTGATGCCGAGCCTTTCCATTAATGCGAGATACCGCGCGGATTGATGGACCTTCCCCTTCGTTGCGCGCACCGCTCGTGTCAGCAGCATCCGTCGTGCACTCGCGGCGACGCCCCATCGGTGCGGAATCCCAGCACGCTTCGCCACCCACGCCGAACGAAAGGAATTCGGCAGCAGGATCGCCAAGTCGAAGCGGCCGTTTCGAAGGTGAGCTATCTCGGCTCGCCGCTCGATCTTGATCACTTCATCGGGAGCCGCCGATGTCATTTCTTCAAACAGTGGCGCAATCGACGGCAGCGCCGCGACGACGAGCGTTGAGCGCGGAAACGTCCGTCGCACCGCAGCCATCGCCGGCAGCGCCATGACGGCATCACCCAGCCAATTGGGTGCGCGCACGACCACCCGCGTCACCGTTCCGGGATCGAAAGCCTCAACCCTCACAACGATTCTTCGTTGCGCGCCGCCGGGAACATCCCGCCCACGTTCGCGCTCCGTCCTTCCACATCCCGCCATCGCCGATGCATCCAGAGCCACAACTCTGGATAGCGGCGAACGTACATCTCCAGCACGTCGGTGCACCGCTGCGTGAACTCACGAATGGCATCCGGTCCTTCGCCCCTCGGGGGATCGACCGGATGTTCGTAGACCATCCGGAATCGCCCGCCCGGCTGCGGCAAGGCAAACACCGGTACGACAGGCGCGCCGGTGCGGAGCGCCAACGCCGCCAAAGCCGAGGTTGTTGCCGCTGGACGGTCGAAGAAATCGACGTAGACCGCATCGCTCGTCTGAATATGCTGATCAATAAGGATAGCGACCGCCTGGTTTTCCGCGAGCGCGCGCAACACGCGACGCAGTGCACCTCGACGGTAAATCACGGCGTTGCCGGTCGATCGGCGAACCGATTCGAGCAACTCGTGCAGCAGCGGATTGTCGAGCGGCCGCGCGAGCACCGCGATCGGCTGCATCGCCAGCGCGTGGACGAGCGCGTTGATCTCCCAGAAACCAAAGTGCCCTGTGAAGAGCAGCACACCCTTCCCCTGGTGATGCGCCGCCACCACCCGCTCCTCACCCTCGAACTCGACGTGCGCAAGCATCTGCTCGCGCGACATGGTGCTGAACTTCAGGAGGACCATCAGCAACCGACCGAAATGCGAGAACATGTCCCTGGCAATCGCGCGGCACTCGGACGCCGCTCGGAACGGGAAGGATGCGATGAGATTGCCGATCGCGAGGCGCCGGTGAGGGCCGTCGAAGGTGTAAAACGCGCGGCCAAGCAGCGTACCCGCCGCCAGCACGAGACGCATGGGCAGCACGCGAACGAGCGCCACGACCGCGCGAACGCCAAGGTATTCGAGGCGATGCTGAATCGTTGGTCGATCGCTCATGCGAGGTCCCGTGCCGCACGGATCGCGCTTGAAAGCCACTCCCTGAACGCCTCGATCGGCTGGGGCTCCAGTCGCAGTGGAATCGTCACGATCGGCATCGGAAATGGCCGGAACCGCAGCAGCCGCACGATGTCTTTTTCTGTCGTGACGATGCGGCGCGCCCCGACGGCCTTCGCCCGCTGGACGATTTGCCGCAAATCCCGCACGCTGTACGGATGATGGTCCGGAAACGACATCGTATCCGCGACCGCCCAACCCGCCGACCGAAGGTCCTCGACGAAGCGAACGGGTTCAGCAATCCCGGCGACGGCAAGAGCCGTCTCCCCATCCTCCGGCGGGGCGAGTGGCTGTCTCCGTATGGAAAAGATCGGCGGCGCTGCCTCCGCCGGTTCCACGATCACATCGTCATCCGCCGCAAGGATCGCGTCCGCAGCGATGACGGTATCGAGCGGCTCGCGAAGCCGTCCTGAGGGCAGCGTCCAGGGTCGCGCGATGTCGGCCCGCGCAAGGATCAGCAGATCCACATCGCGATCCAGCTGAAGATGCTGAAATCCGTCGTCGAGCACGTGTACCGTGGATCCGAGATGGTGTTCGGCGAGCCGACCCGCGAGATATCGATCGGCGCAGGTAAGAACAGCGACGCCTGAGAGTTGACGCGCCAGCATCAGCGGCTCGTCGCCGGCACGATCCAGGTCGGCACGGACCCCTTCGGCGTCGCGAACGATCACGACCCCATCGCGGCGGTCGCGACGTCCGTACCCGCGACTGAGAATCGCGGGACGTTCGCCCATTTCGAGCAGCATCCGCGCGACGCACGCCGTCATGGGGGTTTTGCCGCGTCCTCCGACGGCGAGGTTGCCAATGCTCACCACGGGGTTTCGCAGCCGGCGGCGAAGATCGGGGCGCCGGGCGTACCGCTCACGTCGACGGCGCGCCACAGCCGCGTAGAGGGTGCTCAGCAATGGGTCATCAGAATGACGTCCTGAACGGCACGACCACGCCTGCGCCGTCTGACGGCATGAGTTGGGCGATGGCGCCGAGGCTTTTCGCCCGTGCGCCGCGGTTGGCCTCGACCAGGGCGCGCGCCGCCGCGCCCAGGCTTGCGCGTCGAACCGGATCGGAGAGGAGTTCAACGAGCACTGGTTCGAGCTCGCGGCCGGAGCGAAGCTGGATGGCCGCTCCGTTGTCGAGAAATGTCTGCGCGATTTCGGCGAAGTTCTGCATGTAGGGGCCAAACACAATTGGCTTGCCGAAGACCGCGGGCTCCAGAATATTGTGGCCGCCAGCGTCAACCAGACTGCCACCGACAAACACCGCCGTCGCGATTTGATAGAGCTGAGCCAGTTCCCCGATCGTGTCCAGGATGATGACGTCGTGACGTGGTTCGGAGTCCACGCGCAGTTCGGTTCGCCGCGCCACCTTCCACCCTGCACGGCGGGCGATCCGTTCCGCCTCGTCGAACCGCTCGGGTTTCCGCGGCGCGATAATGAGGAGCGCGTTGGTCATCGTCGCGCGAATTCGCTGGAAGGCTTCGAGCACGGGCTCTTCCTCCCCCTTCAGCGTCGATGCGGCGATCACGACCGGACGATCGGGCGCCATTCGGAAGTAGCGGAGCACGCGATTGGGCCCGCGGTCGGCCGCCACGGCGCCCGGCACGTCGAGCGAATCGAACTTGAGCGAGCCGGTCACGATCACCCGATCGCGCGGCGCGCCGATGTCGATGATGCGCCTGGCCGATTCCTCGCTCTGCATGCAGAACCGATCCACATGACGCAGCACGCGCCGAAAGAACGGACGCACCAGCCGGTATCGCGGAAACGACCGGGACGAGATCCGGCCGTTCACGAGGATCGTTTTCACGCCGGTGCGATGGCAGGCGCGCAGCAGGTTGGGCCAGATTTCGGTCTCCATCATGATGAAGAGACGCGGCTTCACGAGCCTCAGCGTCCGCTTCACGATGAATCCCAGATCGAACGGGAAGTAGAAGACTTCGTCGACGAAGTGCAGGTTGTTCCGCGCGATCTGCTGGCCGGTAATCGTCGTGGTCGAGAGAAAGATTCGGAGCCGCGGGTAGCGCTCACGCAAATCCGGCAGCAGCGCGCGCGCGGTCAGCACCTCGCCGACCGACACGGCGTGCACCCAGACCGACTCGTCACCGTCGAGATTGAACGACAGCGGCAGATATCCCATCCGTTGCGGCAGGTTCGTGATGTACTTGCGATAGCGGATGGCCTGATACAGGAAGTACGGCGACACCACGATGAAGAACGCCACGGTGAGGACGCTGTAGATCGCGTACATGATTGGATCGATTTACTTTAGACGTGGTTTGACCGGCACGCAAGACGATCATTAAAATTGAATGTTTGGGCTGGAGGACGAGTAGATGGCAATAAAGGTCGGCATCAATGGATTTGGCCGCATTGGCCGCAACATCATGCGGGCCGCGATGGGAGACAGCGGCATCGATTTCGTCGCCGTGAACGATCTCACCAACGCGCAGACGCTCGCGCATCTGCTCAAATACGACTCGATCCTCGGTAACCTCAAGGCGGAGATTTCCGCAAAAGGCGACCGCATTGCGGTCAACAAGGATGAGTTTCAGGTCCTCTCGGTCAAGGACCCCGCGCAACTGCCGTGGAAGGACCTCGGCGTCGAGATCGTGTTCGAATCGACTGGCTTGTTCACCGATCGCGATTCGGCGGCAAAGCACCTGGCCGCGGGCGCAAAGAAGGTCGTCATCACCGCGCCGGCCAAGAAGCCGGACATCACCGTCGTCATGGGCGTCAACGAGGGCAAGTACGACCCGTCGAAGCACCAGATCATCTCGAACGCGTCGTGCACCACCAACTGTCTCGCGCCGATTGCCAAAGTCCTGCACGAGACCTTCCGCATCCAGAAGGGCTGGATGACGACGGTGCATTCATACACGAACGATCAGCAACTGCTGGACCTTCCGCACAAGGATTTGCGACGCGCCCGAGCGGCCGCGCTCTCCATCATTCCAACCACCACGGGCGCAGCGACGGCCGTGGGTGAAGTGCTGCCGGAGTTGAAGGGACGGCTCGACGGCATCGCGATGCGGGTGCCGACGCCGAATGTCTCGGTCGTGGACCTGGCGGCCGTGGTCGAGCGGAAAACCTCAACCGAGGAAGTCAACAACGCCTTCAAGGCGGCGGCAGACGGACCGATGAAAGGCATTCTCGAATTCGTCACCGCGCCGCTCGTCTCCATCGATTTCCGCGGCAATTCGCATTCCTCCAGTCTCGACGCGCAGTACACGAGCGTGATGGAAGGGGATTTCGTGAAAGTCCTCTCCTGGTACGACAACGAGTGGGGCTATTCCAGCCGCTGCGTCGATCTGCTCCGGTTTCTCGTGAAGAAAGGGTTGTAGTGGGAGCTCCATCCGTCGAAACACTGGATCTCAAGGGCAAGCGCGTCTTCATACGCGTGGATTTCAACGTCCCGATCAAGAACGGGACCATTACCGATGACACGCGGATCACGGCATCGCTCCCGACGATCAAATATGCGCTCGAGAAAGGAGCCACGGCTGTCATTCTCGCCTCTCATCTCGGGCGTCCGAAGGGAAAGGCGAGTCCCGAGTTTTCGCTGAAGCCGGTCGCTCAGCGCCTGTCCGAACTCCTCGGACGCCCGGTCGTGTTTGCCGACGATTGCATCGGCGAACCCGCCCGCCGCGCCGTCGAACAGGCCGCCAGCAGCTCGCACGTCGTCCTTCTCGAGAATCTCCGGTTTCATGCCGAGGAAGAAAAGAACGATCCGAAGTTCGCGAAGGAGCTGGCCTCGCTTGCCGACGTCTACGTCAACGATGCATTTGGCTCCGCTCATCGCGCCCACGCGTCCACCGAGGGGATCGTGCAGCACGTGAGACAGAGCGCGGCCGGGTTCCTCATGGCGACGGAGCTGGAGCACCTGGGACGGGTGCTCGAGCGGCCCGACCGGCCGTTCATCGCCATCCTTGGAGGGGCAAAGGTCTCCGACAAACTCGAGGTCATCGAGAACCTCGTGCCCCGGGTGGACGCGCTGCTGATTGGCGGGGCGATGGCCTACACCTTCTTGAAGGCTCGCGGCGCCGAGGTCGGCAAGTCACTCGTCGAGACCGACCTCATCGAGGCGGCACGCGACATCGAACGGCGCGCGAAGGACAGGGGTCTTCGTCTTGAATTGCCGTCCGATCACGTGGTGGCTCCTTCGATCGACGCAGGCGATCAGGCCAAGGTGCTGCCGATTGCCGATCCCGGGATCGCCGGCCAGATGGGCCTCGACATCGGACCGAAGACGGTCGAGACGTATCGCGGTATCATCGGCACAGCCAAAACCGTGATCTGGAACGGGCCGATGGGGGTATTCGAAAAGGACGCATTCGCGCGCGGAACCATTGAAGTCGCGAAGGCCGTCGCCGCCGTCAAGGGGACGACCATCATCGGCGGTGGCGACTCGATTGCTGCGGTGATGAAGGCTGGCGTCGCCGATCGGATCACGCACATTTCGACGGGAGGCGGCGCGTCGCTGGAGTTCCTCGGCGGTCGGACGCTGCCGGGCGTCGCGGCGCTTACACAGAAAGTGTAAAAGGCCTCACTCTCGAGGATCCCACCCATGAGGTTGCCCTTCATCGCGGCAAACTGGAAGATGTTCAAGACCGTGCACGAAGCGGTCGTCTTCGTCAAAGAGTTCCGCAGCATGGTGAAGGACCTCGACGACGTGGAGATCGTCGTCGCGCCGCCGTTCACGGCGATTCACGCAGTGGCGGAAGCCGCACGAAACACGAACGTCGGCGTGGCCGCGCAGGACGTTTATTGGGAGCGCGAGGGAGCGTTCACCGGTGAGGTCAGCGCGCCGATGCTGAAAGAAGCAGGCGCCGAGTACGTGATCATCGGACACTCGGAGCGTCGCCGCCTGTTTCACGAAACCGATGAGACAGTGAATCGCAAGCTCGTGGCCGCGCTCGGCGCGAAGCTCGCGCCAATTGTCTGCATCGGCGAAACGCTCGAAGAGCGCGAATCCGATCAGACGCTTTCCGTTCTCGATCGACAAATCCGCAAAGGGCTCGATGGGTTGACCGGCGACCAGGTGGCGTCGCTCGTCCTGGCCTACGAACCGGTGTGGGCGATTGGCACCGGGCGCAATGCGACGCCCGAGCAGGCAGCCGAAGCGCACGGGCACATTCGCAGCCGGTTGCGTCAGTGGTTCGGCGGCGACGCGGCCGATCAATGCCACGTCATTTATGGCGGCAGCGTGAAGCCAGACAACATCCACGAACTCGTGGTCAACGCTGATGTGGACGGCGCGCTCGTCGGCGGCGCGAGCCTCGACGTCCGCGGCTTCTTCGACATTGTGGCGAGGAGCCGGCAAAGCGCGGTATAATCGCCACTTATGCTCTACTACCTGACCGCGTCCTTCTACGTCCTGTCGTGCTTCCTCCTGCTGCTCGTCGTGCTCCTGCAGCAAGGGAAAGGCGGCGACATGGCGAGCGCGTTCGGAGGCGGCGGCAGCCAGACGGCGTTCGGCGCGCGGGCCGGGGCGACCGTGCTGACGAAGGCGACCACGGTGCTCGGCGTGCTGTTCATGCTCGGCGCGATTGCGCTCGGCATCATGGGGCGAAGCGGTCCTGGATCGATCATGAGCGGCGTGGGCGGTTCCCAACCGGCGCAGCAGGCGCCCGCGCAACCGGCACCGGCGCCACAGCCGCCGAAGTAAGTCACACCTCTCGCGAAAGTGGCGGAACTGGCAGACGCACCAGCTTGAGGGGCTGGCGCTCGCAAGAGCGTGGGGGTTCGAATCCCCCCTTTCGCACCATTCGACTCGGCCTCGGCTCTCGCCGAGGCCTCGCTCATGGCAGGCCGAGTCCCCTTATTAGCCGAGTCGAAGGGCCTCGCTTCTGGCAAGCCGACCTCCCAGAATCTATTTCCTTTTCACATCGACGATGGCATCGTCGTCTCCTATGGCATGGGTCTACATGCTTCGATGCTCTGACAAAACGCTGTATGTGGGTCACACCCACGACCTCACTGGTCGCGAGAAGACGCACAATGAAGGATGGGGCTCACGCTACACCGCGCAAAGGCGTCCTGTCAGCCTCGTTTATTCGGAACATTGTGATTCACTGGAAGGGGCACTTGCCCGCGAGCGGCAATTGAAGCGGTGGTCGCGAGCCAAGAAGGAGGCGCTCGTCGCAGGCAACCGCCTCACCCTCAAGAATCTCAGTCGACGCCGTCGTCGATCTGCGGAGCACCACGTCTCTCGAAACGTTCCGACGCACTCTTCGCCTGACGCTCGTCCCGTTGAACCTTTGGACTGAATCGATGTACGGCGTTCCCCCCAACCTCCCACTACAGGCGTTCGTTGGACAAGAGATTAACCAGGTCTGTCTAGGCCAGTTTCAGACTCAGTTGCACAGCTCTGGCATCGGTAGCATTTCGATTGAAGGACATTGGGAACTTCGCGACGAAGCTGGTGTCATCGTCGATGCTGAGAAGCCGCACGCCGAGAGGGAACGCTACCGGATCCATCAGATCATCGACGTACCGATCACGGCGTTCTCTATCGATGCGCCTCGCTCGTTTACGCTCCGCTTCGAGAATGGCCTCGAATTAACAGTATTTGACAGCTTGCAGCGATACGAGTCCTTCTCGGTACAAGTGAGCGGTCGCTTGGTCATCGTCTAACGACGGTGGTGGCTACGGCTCGGCAAGCCAGGCGAGCTCACGTCACCAGCCATCGAACGGTGTCCACCGGAGCGCCCAGCGCGAAGGTGGACCGAACATCCCGCTGGGACCGCCGTGCCGGACCAACTCAATCACGCTCGTCGCAGGCCAGACCGCCCTGTGTGAGGTGCGAGTGACCGTGGTGAAGCCCTGACGCCATGGACCGTGTGAATCCCCATCATTTCAGCTCTGGTTCGACCGCTGCCATCACCGCCCGCACTGTTCCCTCGTCGTTGAGGATCGCCCGAAGCCGCTCTTCCAGCGCGACCCGGGCAGTGTGAGCGGGTGCAACGGGGGATGGCTTTCGGCAATATCCCTCGAAGCAGCGGCGCAGCTCGTCCGGATTGATACCCTGCCTTCTCAGGTTCTCGAGAAGACCCTTGTTCCCAAGCAGGCATGCAATCAGCCGGCAGAAGCGATCGCGATCGATGTTCGGATCGTCCTTCGACGTCGGCGGATCGTCGTCTCCGCCGCGCCACACGGCCCCCGTCAGCGTTTGTTCCCGCGTAAAAGGCCGCGCGCGCAGGGTCTGGCCCTCCGCCAGGGGACGAAAGCGGTAGATGCCGGAAGCCATCGCCTGAACCGCGCCCTCGAACACACCAGGCTGAACCTCGGACATCGCCAGTACCGCCTGCGAATTGTCGGGCCTCGTGAGCTCGGCCCGGCAGATCGCGCGAGCTGCCACCGGCACTCCGTATTCAGTCAACACGGCGCGGACGGTGATTGTGGCCCCCGGCACGTGGCTCGTCTGCGACAGCGAGGCCCGCATGCGCAGGTTCGAGTACGCGTGGACGTTGAAGTTGTAGCGGATGCCGTGCGCGGCAGTGGTCGCGTACAAGGCCTGATTGTTGTCGAGCGACGAGAGGTACTTCTTGAAGTACCTCCTGTCCACCTCGAGTCGTGCGTACCACCGGCCGGCGTGCGCGGTGTTCGCGCCGAGCGGCACGGGCAGACCCACGCGGTAGAGCGCGACCTGGTCACCTCCCTCGAAACTCACCATTGGGTGCGCTCCCGCCACGGCCGGATCGATGATGTCCCCTTGAGGCGTCTCGAGCCGGTAGCGGATCGCCCATGGCGCCGGCGTGAGCAGGATGCCTTTCGCGGTGATGTCGGTCTCGGCCAGCCAGAACGGAATGCGTACTTCGGGCCCGGGTCCGACGAACCCCTCCGGGTCGAGGACGATCTCGTTGTTGGTCACGCCCGCAAAGATCTGCTGGTAGTACTTCGCCAGACGGTAGGAGGCATCGGGCGTGAGGTCCCCCGTCATCAGCATGTAGCCGTCGTTTCCGCTGCACAGCGCTTCGAGCGCGGCAGGGTTGAGAACCTCCGCGCGGCCGAGTCCGATGGCAAACACCCGGCCGTTCAACGAGGTAATGAGATCCTCGACATCGGCGATGTAGCGACGCGAGTACGATCCATGGTTCTCCTGTCCGTCCGTCAGCACCACGATCGCTTTCACGTCATAGTCGGTGACAGGATCCAGGATGCCGTGCGCGAAGGCGACACCCTCTCCGATTGAGGTCCAGCCGTTCGGATTGGAGGCATAGTTCATGATGGCGGCGTTGATCGTCACCTTTCCGATTCCTGCGGCCGGTGTGACGCCGATGCCGGGGTGCGCGTCCTGGTCGAAGCTGCAGACCGCCATCGCGTTCTCGTCCTCCAGAACAACGACCGCCGTCGGAGCGGAGAACTTCAGCACTTGTTCCCGGGTAATCCCCGCGCCGAGACCCGAATCAAACGACATGCTGTTCGACTGGTCGAGCACCATAGTCAGAACGGCTGTCGGGCGCGCGATCGTATTGGCCGTCAACGCGATCACGAACTGATCCCCTGTTTCGTCGCAACCAATCGTGACCGTGCCGGTGGCGATATCGTCCGCCGCGGTTCCGGTGTAGGTCAGCCACAGGCGCCCCTTCGAGTCGAGGTGCGGATCGGCCACGACCGGCGACGCGAACACGCCGAAGGCAGTCCCCGGCGGACCGGATGTCACCGTGGGTCCGTTGAGCACCGTGAAGTGGACTGGCTCGCAGGCGTCGAGGCTGAACACGGCAGCGACCATCCGCGTCTCGCCGGCCGGCACGTCCAGGAAGTTGACGACCGCGGTATCGAGCGTGACGACGGGCGCGTCCTGCTGAAAACCGGGAGGATAGTGATAGATGTTGATCGTCCGATGATCGATCACGTCTGCGGGCGTCGTCGTCACGCCCATCATCGGATCGTTCAGGCCGAGCCCCGCTCCGCTCGACACGAAGGGAGCAGTTGGGTTGAGGAGCTGCCACTGGGCCCACAGCAGGTCGATCCAGCAGTGGTGCAAATAGAAGACGGGGTCGTGGGGAGAATCGCGCTGCCCCATTTCGCCCTCGACCCAGCGGTGGGGCGCGTTGTGGACGTTGCTCTCGAGGTCGGGCCAGAAAGCGTCGTACGTGTTGTGCCCGAGAGCCGTGTTCATCTGGTTCTCGGTGGGCAGGGTATCGGACCCGAGCGCGCGGTTGAGCCCCCAGGCTGAATCGAACTGACCGAGGAACGCGTTGTCCCACAGCGGATCCGACGGGCTCGTGTCGGCGACGGAGTTCCAGTACGGCAGCGTAACCGCGGGGTGGTACGTGCGCAGCGCATCCTCGAACCGGCGGATGAAGTCGCGGTGCCACGGGAGGAAATGCGAGCTGGTGTGGATGCCGTGGCTGAAGTGGGTTTCGTGCTCGGCGGCGTACTGATCGACGATGCCGAGGGCCTTGACGTGGTAAAGGGCCTGGACCAGGCGGTCGCGCTCGACGGGCGTGAGATCGCGGTAATTCTTGCGGCAGCGCATACGCTCACTTTCCTTTCTGAGCGGCGGCTCTGGCGCGAACCTCCTGCACCCTGCGGCGATACGTGATGTACCGACGAGCGAGCTCGACGAGGTCGTCGGTCCAGTCGTACGCGTAGTCGTTCAGGAAGAACTTCCAGTTCGGCAAGCGCCCGTAGAGGACCGGAATCTCGTCGATCAGCAGTTCGGGCCGGTCCTTGGGGCCGCGGATCTCGATGCGGTGCCCTTCGTGCTCCTGGTAGTCGCGTGTCATAAGGCGTGCTCCTGCCGCTGATCGGTCTCCATCGACAACAACGTTGGCGGAAGGGAATCCGAACGGGAAACCCGCCTCGAGAGGCACGGATTGTCCGTGTCAACCCTCCACGACCCCTTCTCCGTCTAATTTCAGACTGTCTGCTAGAGCTCGAGGTCCTCCATGAGCGCAGCCGATTCCATCGATCTCGTGCGACGCGAACTTCGCCACGCCCTCCGTACGCTGCGGAAGAATCCGGGATTCTCGACGGCCGCGATCCTGTGCCTGGCGCTCGGCGTCGCCGTGAACACGACGATGTTCAGCGTCATCAATGCCGTGCTGCTGCGGGCGGTGCCGTACCCGGATGCCGGGAGGCTGGTTCGACTGGTTCATCAACACAGCGGCGGTGACGTCACGATCGCGGAGTTCGAGTTCGTCAAAGACCACGGCCGCACGTTCGCATCGATCGCCGCCTATCGCGGTGGAGGCGAGCGCCGCCTCGATACCGGACGAACACAGACGTGGGTGTCGGTGCTGGCGGTGAGCGACGACTTCCTGCGCACCCTTCGGAAGCAGCCGGCGCTCGGTCGCGAGTTCACTGCGGGGGAAGCACGAGCCGGCGGCCCGCAGGCGATTGTGATCAGCGATAGCGTCTGGCGTACGACGTTCAGCGGGGCTCCGCAGGTCCTCGGTCGAACTGCGACCCTGAACTCGGCGGCATACACCATCGTGGGCGTGCTGCCGGCCGACTTCTGGTTCCCTCAGCCGGTCGACGTCCTCGTGCCCTTGCAGCCCTCCGGCAGCCTCAGTGACCTCGGAACGAACACGCAGATCATCGCTCGCCTGCGAGACGACATGACGCTCGCATGGGCGCAAA
Organism: Vicinamibacterales bacterium; assembly: GCA_049642465.1. Lineage (GTDB taxonomy): Bacteria > Acidobacteriota > Vicinamibacteria > Vicinamibacterales > 2-12-FULL-66-21 > CAWDPQ01. Next base: position 37,691 of record JBAROV010000053.1, on the reverse strand, counting down.
ACGATGTCGGCAGCATGAGTGACGATCTGCGTCGCGCGCAGGGCGGAAACGTGTCCAGGAACTATCGTGGTCTCTCGGTGCTGTCCTATCACGATTGGCTGGTCGGTAGCGTCCGTCTGAACCTCATGCTGCTGTTTGGCGCGACGGGATTGCTGCTGCTGATCTCCTGCGCGAACGTCGCCATGCTCCTGCTCGCCAGGACGGCTGGCCGTGCGCGGGAGATTGCCGTCCGCGTGGCACTCGGTGGAAGCCGGCAACTGATCATCCAGTTTCTCACCGAGAACCTCGTGCTCGTGGGGCTGGGCGCGGCGGCCGGCGCGCTCGCTGCCTACGGACTGGTCGGTGGATTCGTCGCGTGGGTCCCCTTCGATTTACCAACCGCGGCAGCCATTGAGGTAGACAGGCCGGCTCTGGCATTCACGGTCGTCATGGCAGCAGGGACGGCTCTCGTCGTCACCCTCGTCCCTCTGTTTGCCTCGCGGCGACTGGATGTGCAGGCGTGTCTGCGCAGCGAGCGCCATGTCGGCGCCCCGGCGGTGCTCGCGCGCACGCGAAACCTGCTCGTCGTGAGCGAAGTCGCACTCTCGACGACCCTCCTCATTGCATCGGGCCTGATGCTTCAGAGTCTTTACAGGCTGCATCAAGAGCGACTGGGCTTTTCGCCGGAGGGCCTCATCACCTTCGAAACGCCGTTCGCCCCCGAACGCGCGCGCGACGCCGCTGACACGCTGAATTTCACGCACGCGCTGCTCGAGCGCATCGAGCAGCTGCCGGGCGTGCGCGGGGCCGCCGCAACGACGCTGCTGCCTCTCACGGGGCAGAGCAATCTGCCAACGGAACACGACGGCCACCCGGAGCACAGCATCGGCGGTATGGAGGTGCGGCCGGTGACACCGGCCTATTTCGACGTCATGGGGATTCCCCTGAAGCGCGGGCGATGGTTCGTGCCGGCAGATGCGGCGGCGTCGCTCCCCGTCATCATCGTCAACGAGACGGTGGCACGCAGCTGGTGGCCGGGCGCAGATCCGCTCGGTGATCGAGTGACGATCGGACGATTCCGCGGCAAGGGACTCTTCAAGGATGTGTCTCGGGAAGTGGTCGGCGTGGTTGCCGATACGAAATCCGTGACGCTCCAGGCGCCGCCGCGACCAACGGTGTACGTGCCGATGACGGCAGCCTTCGGCGGATCATCGCTCTCGTGGGTCGTGAAAGTGGCTGGCGCCGCGGATTTCGCCGCGCAACTTCGTTCAGCCGTGGACCAAATTGACGCCAGTCAGCGGATCAGGCGCCTCCGAACGATGCACGAGATCGTGGCCGGCACGTCGGCAGCCCCACGGTTCAACGCCACACTGTTTGGCAGCTTTGCGGGGATGGCGCTCGTGCTCGCGGCGCTCGGCGTCTACGGCGTGTTGTCCTTCCTTGTCGAGCAGCGGCGACAGGAAATCGGCACGCGCATGGCGCTGGGTGCGTCTCGCGGCGATGTGCTCGCCGTGTTCATGCGTCAAGGGTTGACGCTCACGGTGCTGGGGCTCGTCATCGGCGCTGCCGGTGCGCTCGTGACATCGCGGTGGCTCTCGAGCCTGCTCTTCGGCGTGCGAGCGAGCGACCCCTGGAGCTTTGCTGCAGTGTCTTTGCTCCTGCTGATCGTTGCCGGCGCCGCGAGTTACCTGCCCGCACGCCGCGCTGCGCGGCTCGATCCCATGGTCGCGATGCGGGCCGAATGACCGCTCGTGTCGAGCGCTACTCCCCCTCTATCAATACTCTCGCCGGATCACCGTCGGAATAGGGAATGATGAGCCGGATCGTCCGCCGATCGGCCGTCTGCGCCTCGAAGACCAGCGAGCGCGGCGTCGAGCCTGGCTCCGTGCGGACGAGACCGTTGATCGTGTCCCTGCCGTTCGCGAATTCCACTGTCAACTGTTCTCCGCTCGCCAGCGGCATGTAGATGCGAAGGTTTTTCATCGAGTCGCTCATATTATCCGTTCAGGTCAGCGATTCTGAAAGCGTGACGATGGTTTGCTGTCCCTGGCTCCGTCTGGGCGGGTTGCGCTGATTTGCACAGCGACCCCAGCTGTTCATCAGCAGCGGACGATACACCTTGTGCAAGGTCTGGTGCCGAGTGGGGCCGATATCCTGATCTCGAGAACGACAGTCACTTGCGGTGTCATTTGAAACCCGTAAAGGATCAGGCGTCCGGTGAAAGTTATTACACGGTGCTCGTCAACCAGGCGGGAAAGGACCAAGTCCGTGAGTTCCGGCGGTCGGGAGCAGGGGGAAGCTGAGAGCTGGAAGCTTACGTCCGCCCATCCTGAATGTGTGGCCCCCACCACCCGTCGCGCTGAAACCGCTCGAGGAGCTCCAGCCAGCGCTTGTGGACGGCTTCAGACGTGGGGTGAGTCTCGGTGCGAACTGCGCCCCCAGGCTCGATGATGATGATGTCGTAGCCGGGGCCCGCGGCAGACGTGCGCACTTCGCACGTGATCGTATCGGTGCCCTTCTTGAAGAAATAGAACACGTAAGCTGATCCTACGAACTTCGCCCGAGTGTTCGCAAGATGGCAGCAGGCGTTCAGCCGCGCGTTCCTCGCTTGGGGATTGCCGGACCTTCGCCCTTCTTACGCACCGGAGGACGGCACGCGGGGCACGGCCAATGTGTTTTCGCAGCAGCATCGAGCGCTTCCCGCTTCATGGATCCTGAGCGCTTGGCACAGTCTTCACGGTGGTAGTACTTCGTGCCGTCAACGAACACAAACACAGGCCCGGACGGTTTGCCGAGTAGCGCACCGTCGCCGGTGGTTCCGGCAGCGGTGGGCGGCTCCTTGTCGCATTCGGCGTGTGGCTTGAGGCCGCGAGCGTTCGCCTGCCCGAGCGTCAACGCCATCACGCCTTTTCCATCTCGAATCGCCGGGCACCACGCGCGGTGATATTCGCGTGTGCCTTCTTTGTGGATGACCAGCGTTTGCGCTGACGCGAGCGTGGGAAGAGCGATGGTGAGCCAGAGAGCCGAAGCAATCGATCGACGGGCAGCCATCGGTGCGCTGCTCGATCGTAACGCAGCCTTTTCCCTTCTGCTAGAGACTCAATCTGTAACGGCCGAGTCGGGCGAGAATTGTCGTCTTGAGATCCGCCTCCGAGGTGGCGGTGGTCAAGTCGATGTCAGCGTCTGAGATCGCGTCCACGACGGAGCGGATCAGCTGGGCCCGGCTGATGGCGGCGCCGCTTTGCGCCCGGATGTTGGCCGAAAGCCGATCCAGAAACACGATCTGCCGGTTGAAGAGCACGACGGTGACCTTCGTCCAGGCTTCGTCGTGCACCGGCGGACGGCCGGGCTTGCGCTTGCCCGAAGCGTGACGGCGGGTGGGTGCGAAAATGTCCGCTTTTTTGCCGCTGAGGGTTTTGCGCCGACGCGCCATGTGTGCTCCGGAGTGCGTCCTGAGTGCGACGCGTCAGTTGCGTATTACTTCCACCCTTAATTCGAGTGACGCGCGTGGGATGAGTCGGCGGCTATTCAACATTGGGAGCATAGTTTAACGCAAGCTGAGCAGTTTACTGCAACAGGCTGCAGAATCGTTCCACCCCAAAAATGCGTGATTAATGCTCGGCGCGTTCCAGGACCTCGCCCGCCAGGCGCCGGAACGAATCGGCCGCACGCGAACGTGGAGCGAATTGCAGGATGTCATGCGCCGAGGCTGGAGCGTCTGCTAGCGAGCGGCTGACGTCGATCTCGGTGTGAAAGATCCGGTCTCGAAATTGAGCCCGGACGCGGTCCCTGATTTCCATCCCGCTCTTCGCCGTGTGATCGACCATCGTCAGCAGGATGCCGAGGATCCGGTTCTTCGTGGCGAGTCTCGTCCGTACTTTTTCGAGCGATGCGAGCAAGCTGTTCAGCCCCTCGACGGCCAGAAACTGCGGCGCCACCGGGATGATCAGCGCGTCGGCGGCCATCAAGGCGTTGATGCCGACCAGTGACAGGTTGGGTGGGCAGTCGAGAATGATGAGGTCGTATTTCGGCTCGAGTTGCTTGAGGACGTGCTTGAGTGTCAGCTCGCGCCCTTTCACCTCGCACAACACCAGGTCGGCGTTCGCCAGCTCGATCGACCCGGTAATAAGATCGAGGTTTGGTGTGCTCGTCGGGCGAATGGCCTGAGCGACCGGGAAATCATTGAGCAGGACGCTGGCTGAGGAGGGCCGCAAATGTCCGCGATGGATACCGCACCACAGCGACGCCGAGGCTTGGCTGTCCAGATCGATCAGCAGCACCCGCCGATCGGCTGAGGCAAGCGCGGCACCGAGGTTCACGGCAACCGTCGTCTTTCCGACACCTCCTTTATTGTTGACGATGGCAATGACCACTGGTGATTGGGCAGTCATTCTATCCCGAAATACGGCGGGCTCGCTCGGCCGCGTGTCGCGCATCGTACGAACATCATTACCGCCGTAAGGATGGCTGCAATGTGAGTGCCCATCGCGCATATATCAGCAGTGAGGGGTTGCAATGCGGCCTGACCGGCTTTGCAACTCGACCGAGATCGAGCGAGCAGCAATTTCAAACACGAGTTCACCTGACGCGCCCATGAGTTTTTGGAGACGATGGCTGGGAGGCCGCGGTCAATCGGAACGTGTCACTGACGCATGGCGAGCCGATTGGGTTCGAGCCGTAGCCGAACCTCAGCCCGATGCGGCTGCGCTGGCAGAACTCCGTTCGCGTCTTGATCAGCTTTCACCCGAAACTGACGTCGAGATGGAGCGCGAAATGCTCGACGGTCTCGAGCAGGCGCTCGCGCTGACCGCCCTGATAGCCGAGCGGGGGCTGCCACTGATCGCGACGGGACACCGGGTGGTCGGCACCGACACTTGTCATTTCACGGCTCCCGCGTCGATGCCAGACGAGGCCTCGCAGCCGAGTGGCAGGTTGTTGCTGACGAGCACGCGGGCGATCTTCGTTGGCAGCGGGCGCGGCGTCACGGTTCCCTGGCATGCATTGACGCGTCCGACGCAAGCGGACCGTGATCTCGTCCTGATTCGCACAGACGGATCCACGCTGTACCGGTTTCGGTGCAATTCGTACGGCGATGCGCTGTGTGCGCTGATCATCGCGCGTCAACTCGTACGACGTTGAACAGGAAGCTATAATTCGGCATGCCGTCCACAGAGCAGCGTCCCACGCCACTCGATCGCGCGACCGCACGCCTGGGTATCGACGTCCTGCTCGAGCGGGATCGGAAGCTCGTCGCCAGTCGTCGGATTGGACTCGTGTCGAACCCTGCATCGATCGACAAGGCGTTTCGGCATACTGCAGACCGACTGGCCGACGATCCCGACGTCGAGCTTGCGGCGCTTTTCGGACCACAACACGGGTTCCGATCGGACGTGCAGGACAACATGATCGAAACGCCGCACGCCAACGACGCGCGCCGGCGTGTGCCGATTTATTCCCTCTACAGCGAAACGCGCGAGCCAACTGCGGACATGCTGCGCGGGCTGGATGTTCTCCTCATCGATCTCCAGGATGTCGGGACGAGGGTCTACACCTACATCTACACGATGGCCAACTGCATGCGGGCGGCGGCCAGACACGGCGTTCGGGTGGTCGTGTGCGATCGACCGAACCCGGTCGGGGGTACCGCTATCGAAGGCGCCACGCTGCGACCCGAGTTCGCGTCATTTGTCGGTCAGTTTCCGATTCCATTGCGCCACGGCTTGACCATCGGCGAACTGGCGCGGCTGTTCAATGATGATTTTGGCATCAACGCCGCGCTCGACGTGGTTCCGCTCGAGGGGTGGCGCCGGTCGATGTATTTCGACGAAACGGGGCTGCCCTGGGTGATGCCGTCGCCGAACTTACCGACGCTCGACAGCGCAATCGTGTATCCAGGAGCCGTGCTCTTCGAAGGAACGATGCTTTCGGAAGGCCGCGGAACGACAAGGCCGTTCGAGTTTGTTGGCGCACCCTGGATCGACAGCGATCGGCTGGCCCACGCCATGAATTCGCGGGGCTTGGCCGGCGTGCACTTCCGGCCGGTCTTCTTCGAGCCCACGTTTCAAAAGCACGCGCGTCAGACGTGCGGCGGCTGCCAGATCCACGTCCTCGACCGGACGCGTTTCGAGCCCGTGCGCACGGCCGTTGAGCTCATCGCCGAGTTTCGCGCGCAGAACCCGTCACGTTTTGCCTGGCGGGACCCCCCGTACGAGTACGAACACGAGAAAGCGCCGATCGACATCCTTTACGGATCCGATCGCCTTCGCCTGACAATCGATTCCGGGAGCGCGTCGGACGCGCTGGTCTCAGAATGGCGCAGGGAGACGGACGCCTTCGTCCGTCTGCGGGAGAAGCACCTGCTGTATTGAGCCGCGCGGCGGGCAGGAACTCGTCAGACGGTCTGCTTTCTCGCCGCGTCTCGTGCGGCCCGAATCTGCAGCGCATGCTTGTGCGCGTGCTGGGCGTAGATCTTCAGCCACGTTTCAGGCGTATACCGCCCGACTTCGCTGTGAGTGCCCTCGCGCTGCCAGTCGGACGGCGACATCCGCTCGAGCAGCTCGGCCGTCGAGTCCCTGACGTACTTGAACAGTTCGAGCGAGATCTCGTGAGGACGGTCGTAATGGAGCCGTCTCGCGTACTCGTCCTGGTCGTAGCCTTTGATCTCGGGACGATCTTCGGCCAGTAGCCGGCGAAGCCGGATCGCCGCGGTCATTTCGCTGTCGGCCAGATGATGCACGATCTCTCGCGCCGACCACTTTCCCGGGCCGGGACGGCCATCCAGTTCTTCGTCTGTCGCTTTGAGCAAGGCCTCCGCGATGGCGGCATAACCGTCGCGGTATTGCTCGATGAGTTTGTCTCGCTCCTGCTGTTCCATGATCCCTCCACTCTCGCACGTCGCCCGCCTTCGCCAGGGCCACGGCGGTCAGGCACCTGGTGTATCACCCTCGCGTTTTGGCAATCCCCGGCGCCACCGTCTCCTGAACCGTTTGCGGCGCCATATGGTGAGCGATCAGATGCTTCTTCAACTCCTCGAAGCCATGTTCCGCCGAATCGACACGGCACAGAAGGTCCAAGTCCGCATCGGATATTGCACCCCATTCTGCTAGCGGCTTGAGGTCGAACACTTCATTCCAATATTCGCTGCCGTACAGAATCACCAGCAACTTCTTCGAGAGCTTCCTGGTTTGCGCGAGCGTCAGGATCTCGAACATCTCGTCCAGCGTGCCAAACCCGCCCGGGAAAATGACCAACGCCTTGGCCAGGTACGCGAACCAGAACTTGCGCATGAAGAAGTAATGGAATTCGAAGTGCAGACCGGGCGTGATGTAGCGGTTCGGACCCTGCTCGAACGGCAGTCGAATATTGAGTCCTATCGTTTTGCCGCCCGCCTCGCTCGCCCCGCGGTTTGCCGCCTCCATGATGCCGGGCCCACCGCCAGAGCAGACCACAAATCTCCGCCGCGGTTCCTCGAGCGCCAAGCTCCATTCGGTCAGCATGTGGGCCAACTCACGGGCTTCCTCGTAGTAGCGCGACCATTCGAGCGCCTTGCGGCTCCTCTTGAGCAGCAGCGCGTGATCCGCCGGCTTGCGCCCCCGCTTCTGCTGAAGCACTTTCAGCTGGCGTTGTGCCTCCTGTCGGCTATGCACGCGCGCCGATCCAAAAAACACGACGGTATCCTGGATGTTCTCTTTTCGAAACCGGCGCAATGGATCCAAATACTCGGCGAGGATGCGGATCGGTCTGGCGTCGGTGCTCTCGAGAAACTCAGGATTGTGATACGCGAGCGGCTGCTCATTCATGCTGAAAAAACTGTATCATTTTCAAGTCGCTCTCAACGCCGCTGGAGGCGAACCTGAGCTGCGGTCGAAGGGTTACGTGGAGATGTTGATGGTCCGTCAATCTCGAGTGATGCTCACGCTCATCGCGCTGTGCCTGGCTGTGGTGGCTGCGAGCAATGCGCCGAAACTCTTCGCGCAGTCGGCACCAGCCAAGCCAAACCCATCTGGATGGCAGATCCCGCCGGAGGCAGACACGCTGAAGAGTCCGCTGACGGTTGACGAGAAAGTGCTCGCCACGGGCAAAGCTGTTTTCAAAGACAAGTGCGAGCGTTGCCATGGTCCCGGCGGATTGGGCGATGGTCCCGACGCCGATCCGGATGCGATGGGCGACATGGATCTGACGGTCGCCAAGCGCGCCGCACGGAACCCCGACGGCGTGGTCTTCCACAAGGTCTCGAACGGCCGTCGCAAGCCGAAGATGCCGGCCTTCAAAGAGGAACTGACGCAAGAGCAGATTTGGGCCGTGGTGGCTTACGCGCAATCGCTTCGCCGGGCTAAATGAACGGCGTCAGAAGAATCGGGTGAGCAACTCACCAATCACGTAACCGACGGCCGCCACGCCAAAGCCGACAATAAACATGTCTCTTCCACTGGCCCACACGCCGCGGCCCGTGAAGAGACTGCGCGCCGCACCGATTCCGAAGTGCGCGAGCATGCTGATCGCGAGCGACGTCCAGACGGCCGGCCAGAATTCAAGCGCGAAGAACGGCGCGATGGGAATGAACGCCCCAACCGCGGTCGCCGCACCCGTGACCAGTCCGTCCTTGAGCGGCGCGAGTTCGGCCGGATGGATGTTCAGCTCCTCGCGGACCATCGCGTCGAGCGCCTGCGCGGGATCCTTCATCATCGCCTTCGCGGTCTCGCGAGCACGTTCCGGCGTGAGCCCCTTGGACTCATAGATCACCGCCAGTTCGTCTTCTTCGAGATCCGGCATGAGGCGCATCTCGTACCGTTCCATCTCGATCTGGTGCGCCTGCACTTCCGCTTCACTCTTTGCCGCAAGAAACCCGCTGGATCCCATCGACAGCGCGTCGGCCAGTGCGCCGGCCACCCCGCTGATGAGCACGATGTGCGGGGCCACGTCGGCGCCGATGACGCCAGCCACGAGCCCGAAATTTGCCGTGAGCCCATCGTTGAAGCCATAGACCAGACTCCGCAGGTAGCCGCCGCTGCCGCCGGTATGCCAGGGCTCCCCTTCGCGGCCCATCAGCTCGGACAGCTCACGCGCGTGAACGGCGGAGTCAGCCGCAATATCGACCGCCGCCTTGTGCGTCGTCTTGTGGGTCGCGTGGCGTGCCATCCCGAGGTATGCCTGAACCTCGCGCCCTTCTTCCGCCAGCATCAGCGGCAGCACCAGCGAGGTGCCGAACTGGCGCGCGAGCCAGGCCAATGCCCGCGTTCGGAAGGCCGTCGAGTACGACGGCAAGCGACGACCACTCTCGCGAAAGAGCTCCTCCCAGCGCTGTGCGTGGCGGTCCTCGACAACCGCCAGGCGCTCGAACAGCTGACGCCGCTCGGGATCCTTTTCGATTTCCGCGAGCGCTCCATACAGGTACGCGGCGTCGCGCTCGTCGGTGTAGTGTTCGTCCCAGGTCTCGTCGGCGACGAGGGGCTCAGTCATAATGCAGTCTCTGGTCTTCGGTCTTCGGTCTTCGGTCTTCGGTCTTCGGTCTCTGGTCTCCGGTCTTTGGTCTTTGGTCTTGGTCTCTCAGTCTTGACCAGAGACCAGAGACCAGAGACTAGAGACTAGAGACGACTCACCGTCGCCGCAACCCCATTGATCGGCCGATCACAATCGCCAGCGGAGCGGCAACGAAGCTCAAGAGAGCGCCCATCTTTGCTTCGTCCAATGCCACGCCCGGTTCGAACGAGGCGGTCGCGAAGAACAAGGCCACCGTGAAGCCGATGCCGGCCACGATGCCGAGCACGAATGTGTCGCGATATTTGAGGCCGCCAGGGGCGCGGAGCCCGAGCGTCACGCCTGCATAGGTGAAGAGCAGAATACCGAGCGGTTTCCCCAGCACGAGCGACGACAAGACCACCCACGTGCCCGCGCCGATGCTCGACACGGGGACACCGGCGTTCACCAGACCGAAGAAAAAAAGGATGAGCTGGACCGGCACCTTCCACCATCGTTCGAACCGGTTCATCGTGTCCGGCAAACCGTGCTCGCGCGGATCGAAGATGCCGAGGTCTCGATGCTCGTGCGGCATGAAGGGCAGAATCGGAACGAGGGCGAGCGCCGGATGAAAACCCCCCAAGTACAGCCCCAACCACGACAGTCCGCCCGCGACAACTGAATAGGCCCAGAAGTTGCGCACGCGGCGACGTCTGAGGACCAGCGCCGCGACGACAGCCAGGCCCATGAAGAGGGCGAACCGCGAAAACGACAGCGGACCGCTCGGGTAAAACAGCGCGAGGATGATGAGTCCGAGCGCATCATCCGCGATGGCGAGCAGAAGCAGAAACGGGATCGCCGGATGTCCGGCGCGAAAGATGAGACGCGCGGCCAGGTACGAGAACGCGATATCGGTCGCGCACGGGATGGCCCATCCAGGGACGAGATCCGTCCTCCCGATCGCCTGGGCCTGCACGACGTACAAGGTGGCCGGCAGTGCCATCCCGCCAATGGCGGCGAGAACGGGCACGCCTGCCTCTCGCGGAGACGCAAGCGCGCCACCGGGCAGCGTCGCCTCGACGATCTCTTTTGTCGCGAGCGCAAAGAAGAAGACCATGCCGATGTCGTTCACCGCGAAGTGCATCGCATGCGCGAACGATTCGTAGGTTGAAAGCGAGACGTTGGCCCACACGAGTGCCGTCACCGCGCCTGCGATGAGCAGGACGGAGTTGTCGATGACAAAGCTCCACCAGTGGCGGAAACCGCCCCGCCTCACTTTTGCCGCCGGGTTCATCCGATTTTCTGCACGTTCAGAAAGTTCGCATCGACGCGGTCGAGGTCGGGACTCACATTGACGAACACAACTGTCGAACCGGGAGGCATCAGGCCGCGATCCAGAAGGCAACGCTCGATAGCTTCGGCCTCACGTTTCGATGTTATCAGCGGATACAGTCCCCAGAACATCGCCAGCTCGCCCGCCACATCGGGGCGAGCGGTGACCGCAAAGACCGGCGCTGGCGGCCGAAGCGCGGAAAGGAGACGCGCGGTTTTTCCCTCGTGCGTGACGGCGACGATGGCGTCCGCGTGGCCGGCGGCGGAAAGTGTCACGGCTGCCTCGCACAGCGCCCGCCCGTGAAGGCTCTCCATCGGATCGATCACGGGAAGAATGCGATCCACGGACGGAAGCGTTTCCGCTTCGCGGATGACGCGATCGAGCGTCTCGACCGCGCGGACTGGATACGCGCCGGCTGCCGTTTCGCCGGTCAACATGATCGCGTCGGCTCCTTCGTCCACGGCATTCGCGGCATCGCTGACTTCCGCCCGGGTCGGGCGCGGTTCGGTCCGCATCGACTCCAGCACCTGTGTGGCAACGATCGCGGGTTTCCCGAGCATTCTCGCCGTCCTGATGATCTCCTTTTGCACACGCGGCACCTGCTCGAGGGGCATCTCGAGTCCCAAATCGCCGCGTGCGACCATCACGGCCTGCGCCTCATCGAGAATCTCGTGCAGATTCCTCACTGCCCGGGGGCGTTCGATTTTTGCCACGAGCGGAACACGCTTGCCCGCCGCGTCGATCAATTCCCGCGCACGCCGGACATCCTCCGCGGTCTGGACGAAGCTGAGCGCAATCCAATCGACGCCAAGCTCGAGGCCGAAGCGCAGGTCCTGCTCGTCCTTCGTCGTGAGTGCAGATTCTGGCAACGCCACGCCTGGCGCATTGATCCCTTTGTGCCCAGCCAGCGCACCGCCAGCCGCTACGGCCGTCACAAGTTCCGCGTCCTCCGAGCGGACTACCCGCAATTCAATCCGCCCATCGTCGAGCAGCAATCGATCGCCGGGACGCGCCGAACGAATCAGTTCCGCATAGGGGGTAAAGACACGCTGTGAGTCTCCGGGTCGGTCCCCGGCAGCGATGCGAAGTTCGGCTCCTTCGACCAGCTCGATCGGCGGGCCCTCGACAGGACCGGTGCGGATTTTTGGGCCGCTGAGATCCTGCATGATGGCGACGTGCCGTCCTGACGCTGCCGCGAGTCTGCGGATGCGGTGGCATGCCTCGCGATGGGAGGCGTACGTGCCGTGGGAGAAGTTCAAGCGAAACACGTCAACGCCGGCGGCAAGGAGCTTTCCGAGGATCTCTTCCGATTCGCTCGCCGGTCCCGTGGTCGCGATGATTTTGGTTCGCCGCATCAGTGCGTGTGTGCGTGCGGATCCACGAGCGCCTTCGTGACTCTCAGCGCCTCGGTATCCGCCAACGCCTCATTGAGACGGTTCAAACCGTAGGTCCGCCCGCCAATCTCACGCCATGGCACCGCTGACGCGTGCCGTTCCAGCAGACGCAGCGCTCGCAGAAAGTGGCCTGCCTCGCTGCCCCAGCAACCACGAATCTCGAGGTGCTTGCGGTTGATGTGCTGATGCGCATTGATGGAACTGGGGCCGGTATCCGTGTAGTGTCCTGCAATCACGTAGCGGCCACCGTCACGCACGAGCGTGAGACCTTCCTCGACTGCCCTGGGTGATCCCGCCGCTTCGATCACGACATCCACGCCCTCACCGTCGGTGAGCGACCGCACCTGCTCCAGCCGTTCGGGTGCGGTCGTCAAATCGAGATCGAATACTCGATCCGCTCCCATTCGGACGGCGAGATCGATTCGATGCCGTGGAGCGCCAATGGCGAGCACCAGGGATGCGCCACCAAGGTGCGCAAGTGCAATGGCGCTCAACCCCACTGCACCAATGCCCTGCACCAGAACGCGGTCGCCGGGACAGAGCGACGCGCGTTCGAGGATATGAACGGCGGTCAGCAACCCGCAGCCGCCGCCGATGTAATCGTCAAACGTCACACGATCGGGAAGCTTGGCGATTGACACACGCGGCTCGAGGTACACGGCTTCAGCCCAGCCGCCGAAGAGGCCCTCCGCCGCCGAGTCGGTAATACCGTACACGCGCCTCGCACGGCATCGAGTAGGTGTTCGATGAACCGTGCAGGCGCGACATCGACCGCACGTGCGGTGGACGTCGAAGAATACCGCCCGGTCCCCTTCCCGAAGTATCGTGCCGTCCAAACCGACAACTGGTCCCCGAATGGATTCGAGTGTGCCGGTGGAGATGTGACCCGGAATAATTGGATAGGGCACCCCCGAAAGCCGCCCGTGCCAGAGGTGCACGTCGGTGCCGCACACTTCGGAACGCTCGGTGCGGAGAAGTGCGGCGCCGGGGGGAAGCTCGGGTGACTCGAACTCGCGAATCTCGATTGACTGCCGCGGGGCGACCATGACAGCCGCAAGGATGCGACGACTCACAGTCGTACGTTACCCTTGGATCGTGCGGTCTCGCATCTGTTTTCTGCTCGTGCTGCAGCTTGCGTTTGCGGCGTCGGTTGCGGCGCAGACATCTGGACGCCGGCATTTCATCACCGTCAGCTACGACTGGCACTATACTCAACCGCTTCACTTTGCCAAGTTCCCGCTCGAGGACTTTCTCGGCGAAGAGGTTGCCAGCACTCAGGCCGAATCGTACGAATACCGCACCCGCAACGACACCACGCTCATTGACGTGCTCGAGTTCTCCCGCCGGCAACAGGGCCTTTCGGTCACGCTGTATCCACTCGGCATGAACGTCGGGCCGACGCTGGCTCTGCGCGGCAGTATCGAACCCCTTCCACAGATTCGCCTGGCGTTTGTCGGGCCCGCGCCATTTGGCTCCTATGCGCTCACCGATGCGCGATCGTTCGATGCGTCGATTGGTGTCTACGTCGCAGACAGGTCCGCCGGCTGGGGACTTGGCAGTCACGCGTTTGTCCTGGGTGGCCTCGGGAAGATCACCGGACACCCAGAGGGCGGGCGACGATACTTCGCTGAAGGAGGCGGTGGTGTGAGCAGCGGACCGTTTGGCGTGGACCTGTCGGTCAAGTTCGCCTGGAACCGCCTCGTCGAACCCATGGAACATCGGTTCTTCACGGTGCCGATCACCCTGCGGGGCACGCTGACGTTTTGAACCTTCGAATGGAGTCATTATCAGATGACGGTTGAGTCATGGCTCGCCGCTGCGATCGCTGATGCTGAAAGTCGAGGCCTTGCGGGGTTGAAGCCGATCCTCGAAACCCTTGCGCGTTCCACGCTGGCGTTGCGTGAGGCAGATCGCCGAGCGAAGGAAGACAGCGAGGCAAAGAGCGGTGAGAGCCCGGGGTAAGTCATGAGAGATGTGATGACACGGAGCATTGCGGAACTCGCGCCTCGCATCAAGGGGCTCACCCTCTCGCCCGTCGACCTCACGCGCGAATGCCTCGACCGCGCTGCAGCGCTTCGCGACCTGAACGCGTTTACCGCGCTGCGAGAACAGGAAGCCGTAGAAGATGCGCGGGAGGCCGAGCGTGAAATCCGGACGGGCGCCTACCGCGGACCATTGCACGGGATTCCCGTTGTCATCAAGGACCTCGTTGACGTCCGTGGCATGCCCACGACTTCAGGATCGGCACTGCCCGCGCCAGTCCCGCAAATAGACGCGCCGAGTGTCGCCCGGTTGCGGGAGGCGGGCGCCATCATCCTTGGAAAAACCAATCTGCACGAGTTCGCGTTCGGCACGACGAGCGATGAGTCGGCGTTCGGTCCGGTACGAAATCCTCGGGACCCGTCACGCAGCGCCGGCGGATCGAGCGGCGGTTCGGGTGCCGCGCTTGCCGCGGGGATGTGTCTCGGCGCAATCGGCACAGACACGGGCGGATCGATTCGCATTCCCGCTGCTGCGTGCGGCATCGTCGGACTCAAGCCGACGATGGGTGAGCTGACCTGCGAGGGCGTCGTTCCTCTTAGTACGACGCTGGATCATATTGGTCCGATGGGACTCACCGTTTCTGATGTCGGCATGCTGTTCCAGGCCATGAAGGGGACGACAGTGCGGGGCGTCGCGGCGGCAGGAGGGTCGCTGACGTTTGGACTGCTTGGCGGATACTTCATGCAGCCTCTCGACGCGGATGTTCGGGCGATGATCGAGCGTGTAAAGCACGCGCTGCGTGCACGCGGCCACACGATCATCGATGTCGAAATCCCGCACGCGGAATGGACGCCCGATGTCTACCTGCACATCGTCCTGCCGGAAGCGGCCGCGTTTCACGCGCGGTGGCTGGAGGCGTTCGGCGACAAGTACTCGCCCGGCGTTCGGCTTCGGCTGGAAATGGGCAGGTATGTGCTCGCAGAGGATTACGTTCGCGCGATGCGATTACGGCAGATTCTGACGCGAGAGGTCGATCGCGCGCTTCGGGGATGTGATGCGCTGCTTCTGCCGGCGATGATAATTCCCGCACCCCCCATCGGCGCATCGACGGTCGAAGTCGATGGGGTGACGCAACCAGTACGGGCGGCGATGTTGAAGCTGACTCAGCTTTTCAACATGACCGGTCATCCCGCCATCGTGCTACCGGACGGGGACGGACGGGACGGAATGCCCCGCGCGCTACAGCTCATCGGTCAGCGGAGCCGTACCGAGCGGCTTCTGGACATTGCCGCCGCTGTCGAGCGCGCCTGTCAGAGCGGCGCCGGTCCCGGATCCGTGGGCGGCGGCACCGGGTGAACCTCGGGCCCCTCTTCCCCTTCATCGGGACGACTGGGTGGCACCGGAAGATTCACGGGCTGCGGAAACCGGATCGCGTCCGGCGGATGCGGCACGTCGGGTATCGGAGGTTGTTCGATCATGCTGTGCTACGTGCAAGGGTCCTGCCGGAACCCTGGCGCGCCGAGGTGCGGTAGGCGCGAAGGCGGGCCTGCTTGATTTCTCGCGTTTTTCATCACTGGGAGCGGCGCCTCGCGTCCGCGGCGGAAGACCGCATCGTTCGGCCATTCGAGTGGGGCTGCGAGTGGGTAGACGCGCACGGTGATACCGGCGAAGACGCCGAACGGCTCGAACGGTGGGCGGCGAAAGCGCTCGCCGACAGCGATCGATTTTTTGCCCTGACACCGTGCGATCGCTACACGCTTCGCGGCAATCATCTGACCTTTCCGAGCGCGGTCGAAACTCCCCATGCTGAAAACAACGTGGTCCACGCCCGGCTGTTCGCGGATTGGTCCACCCGCGGCCGCAAACGTGCGGTACTCGTCTTGCCTCAGTGGAATTCCGACGAGCAGGGGCACGTCGGGCTCTGCCGTCTGCTGAATCGGTTCGGTCTGACCGCGCTTCGTCTCAGCCTCCCGTATCACGACGCACGCAAACCACCGGAACTGCGTCGCGCCGACTACATCGTCAGTTCCAATCTCGGGCGGACCGCACAGGTCTGTCGTCAGGCGGTGCTGGACGCACGCAGATCGATCGCGTGGCTGGCCTCGGAGGGCTACGAATCCATTGGCATTCTGGGCACGAGTCTCGGCTCGTGCCTGTCGATGCTGACGGCCGCGCACGAACCGCTCCTCAACGCGGCGGCGCTGAACCATATCTCTCCGTTTTTTGCGGATGTGGTGTGGGAGGGTTTGTCGACCGCGCACGTGCGAAGCGGACTGGACGGCCACGTTGATCTCGAACGTCTCCGTCGCATCTGGCTTCCTATCTCACCGTTCCCGTATCTCGAACGGGTTCGCGGCAAGAAGATCTTGCTTGTCTATGCGCGGTACGATCTGACGTTCCCCGTCCGCCTGTCGCGGATGCTCGTTGAAGAGTTCAGAAACCGGCAGATTGCGCACGAATTGACGGTATTGCCGTGCGGGCATTACAGCACGGGAGTCACACCGTTCAAGTGGATGGATGGACTCGTGCTGTGTCGGTTTTTGAGTAAGAACCTGTGAACGGGAGAACGGGAAAGCGAAAGCGGGAAAGCGGAGGACGGCTTACAGGTACTTCAGCAATCCCTCGAGCGCCTCGTAAATTGCGCCGGCGAGTGCCTTCACCAGCGGTGAGATCTCGCCCTGAGTTGCGGCACCGATCGCGTCCGCAGTTGTGACAGGCTGGGTGACCAGGAGCCAGAGAGTTGCGCCGGCCAACGTGGCTGCTACGATGCCGACCACCCCCACGAGGCTGAGGCTCACGCGCGCAATGGTCATACAGGATCGCGGTCAGTGTACAACGCTGCCGCGAGTCTGTCAGTTGGACGCCAGGCTCGTCAGAAGGGTTCCTCCCCAACCTCAACCGATCTCCCGACCTCCCGACCTCCCGTCCTCCCGCCTACGCGATCGCGATTTCGGACGCTTCCCCTAACTCGAGCCGATGCAACGAGGGGCCAATCTTTTCTCGATCCCCAACGATAACTGTCACCAATCGCGAGGGATCGAGGTGCTCGGCGGCCGCGCGCGTGACGTCCGCCTCGGTGAGCGCGAGCACTTTGGGCACAAAGGTCGTGAAATAGTCATCCGGCAGGTCATAGAGCGCGAGCTGCACGGCCGCACGACCAACCTGATCGGCAGTTTCGAAGTTGCGCGGGTAGCCGCGGGTCAGTGCGGCACGTCCAAGTTCCAGCTCCTCCTTCGTTACCGGACGCTCGCCCCTGATCGCGCGAATTTCGCCGATGGCCTCGCGGACGGCATCCGTCGTCGCATCGGATTGCACACTCGCCTGCAGCGTGAATGGACCGGGAGCGCGGCGGAAATCGAAACTGGTCCGTGCGCCGTAGGTGTAGCCCTTGTCCTCGCGAAGATTCATGTTGATCCGGCTGACGAACTGGCCTCCGAGCACCATGTTCATCACCAGCAGCGCGTGATAGTCAGGCGTGGTTCGCGGCGGACCGACGTGACCGATCCGCAACTCCGACTGGGCAGCGGCCGCGCGATTGACGACGGCCAGGCGTGGAGCCGGTTGGGGGGCTCGTTGCGCGAGATCGCTGGGCGGTGGGTCTGGTGCCGCCGCTTTCCATTCACCGAAGGCTTTCCGGACGAGCGCCGCGAGCTGCGCGTGCGAGGCGTCGCCGACGGCGACAATGGTGGCGATCGAAGGACAGTAGTTTCGCGCGTGAAACGCGCTGACTTCGCGGAGGTTCATCGCCCGCAGCGACCCTTCGGTGCCAATCGGCAAATGTCCGTAGGGGTGTCCTTTGAACAGCAGCTCTGCGTACACGCGATCGGCAAGCGCTGATGGCGTGTCGCGTAACTGCACGAGGCGATTGAGACGCAGATCCCGGACGCGATCGAAGTCTCGCTGCTCGAGCCGCGGCCTCAGCACCATGTCCGCCAGCAGATCCAGCCCACGCGTCGCGTGCCGGGCGAGCATCGTCAGTTCGAGCAGTGTTCCGTCAGATCCGACTTCCGTTTCGAGTTGCGCGCCGATCCGCGCCAGCGCGTCGTGCAGCTCCAGCGCGTTCAGCGACCCGCACCCTTCGTCCAGCAGATCACCGGTAATAGCGGCGAGCCCGGGCCGCTCCGGAGGGTCGCTCCCCGCGCCGATCGGAAGGAGCACGAACGCGCTGACGAGCGGCACCTCGCGGTGTTCGACGGTCCACACGCGCATGCCATTGCCGGTCTCGTGCCGGCGAATCTCCGGGAACTGAAACGGCGGGTCGGGTCCCAGCGCTGGCAGCCGCGAGCGGTTGACACCCATCAGCTGACCACCACGGGTTCGGAGTTCGGCAAGGCGAGCGCAATGCGTCCGCGAGGAACGACGCTGAGGGCCACGCGCCGGTTGACTGGAAGCCATTCCGCCGCGGCACGCTTCAGCGCGTCTGCGGTCACATTGCGATATCGGGCGAGATCCCGCTCGAAGAAGCCGGGGTCGCCGAGAAACACGTTGTAAGCGTTCAACTGATCCGACTTCCCGCCAAAACCGCCAACGGTCTGCAGGCGATAAATGAAGTGCGCTTCGGCCTGAGCGAGCGCACGTTCCATTTCGGCCTCTACTGGCCCTTTCGTCGCAATGGCATCGATCTCCGCGCCAATCGCCCGATCGAGCTCCGCCAGCGTCCGACCTGGCGCGGCGGTCGCAGCAACCTGGAAGAAGCCACCAGCTTCGCGGGAATTCTGCGAAGCAGCGATTTCAGTGGCAATCCGCTGCTCGTAGACCAGACTCCGGTACAGACGCGATGTCTTTCCGCTCGAGAGGAGATCGGCGACGAGATCGAGCTCCGCGTCGGTCTCGGCGAAGAGCGCCGGCGAATGCCAGGCGAGATAGAGCCGCGGCAGCTCGACGCGGTCTTCGTGCAGCAACCGGATTTCCGCGGCTGGAGGTGACGGCCTCTTTGCACGGAACGGCGGGGTATCGTCACCGGCATCGATCTCGCCAAAGTAGTCATCCACGAGAACCAGGACCTCGGTGGTGTCCACGTCGCCGGCGACCGCAATCGATGCGTTCTCTGGGCGATAGTAGGCCTGAAAAAACGCCTTCACGTCATCGAGTTTGGCCGCGCGGAGGTCGTCGGCTTCCCCAATCGTGAGCCAGTGATACGGATGATCGGCGGGATAGAGTGCCGCCATGAGCGCCATCCCGGCGAGCCCATAAGGCCGGTTCTCATAGTTCTGTCTGCGCTCGTTCAACACGACGTCGCGCTGGTTGTCGAATTTTGCCGCCGTCAGCGCGGGCAGCAGGTATCCCATCCGATCGGATTCCATCCACAGCGCCAGTTCGAGTGCGTTGGTCGGCACCACCTCCCAATAGTTCGTGCGGTCGGCGTTCGTCGATCCATTCAGCGATGCCCCAGCTTCCTGCAGCGGGTGGAAATAGCCCCGGTCGTAGTGCTGTGACCCTTCAAACATCAGGTGTTCGAAGAGGTGGGCGAAACCCGTGCGGCCACGTGTCTCGTTCTTGGAGCCCACGTGGTACCAGACGTTGACGGCCACGATCGGACATCCGTGATCCTCGTGCACCAGGACGTCGAGTCCGTTGTCGAGTTTGTGTGAGGTGAACGAAATGTCCATGAGCTACCACGCCACCAGCGCACGCTCGCGGCGTGGATCAGCGCCACCGCGGAGGCGGCCGCTGACGGGATCGACACCGGCGGCGACGACACCGGTCGAGATGCCATAAGGCGGTCGCATCCGCAACAGATGCCCGCGTGCGGCCAATTCCTTCAATGTCTGAGGTGAGAGCGTGGATTCGGCTTCGAGCACGCCCGGTTGAGCACGATGGTCGTCAAACGAGCTTTCCGGATGCAGCGAGTTCACCCGAGGCGCTTCGATTGCCGCTTGCACGTCCATTCCAAAATCAATGATGTTCAGCAGCACGAGCAGGATTTGCTGGTCCTGACTGTCTCCTCCTGGCGTGCCAATCGCGAGAAACGGACGGCCGTCCTTCAACACCACGCTCGGCGTCAGGGTCGTGCGCGGGCGCTTGCCTCCCGCGAGCACGTTGGGACTCGAAGGTTCGAGCCTGAATGCCTGCATCCGATTGCTCATCGGCACGCCCGTATCTCCAGCCACGAACGCCCCTCCGAGCAGCCAGCCGGAGCTTGGCGTCGCGGAAAACAGATTGCCCTCCGCATCCGCGATCTGCACGGAGGTTGTATCGCCGGGCTCACGCGGGATAGATCCGCTGACGATGGGCTTCGTGAAATGAAGAGAGGCACTGGTGATCGCGCGAACCGGATTGCCGGGACGGTTCTCCAGGCTCGCCCGCTGCGGATCGATGAGCGGCCGCCTGGACGCCGCGTACGGCTCGGACAGCAGCGCATCGCCGGGGACGCGCACGAAGTCCGGATCCCCGTAGTAGCGATCGCGATCGGCGTATGCCAGTTTTATGGCTTCAACGATCGTGTGAATCGCGTCGGGCGATCCTGCGCCCATCCGACCGAGATCGAATCCCTCGAGCAGACGGAGCGTCTGCAAGAGCACAGGCCCCTGGTTCCAGAATCCAGCCTTGTAGACGGAATAGCCGCGATACGTCACAGTAGCGGGTTCTTCGACCTTGCCGTGATACGCGGCGAGATCTTCCTCCGTCATGACGCCGCCGGCTTCGCGGACGGCTGCCGTGACCCGCTGCGCGATTGGTCCCTTGTAAAACGCGTCACGCGCCGCCTGAATCGCTTCGCTGCGCGACGCGCCTGCCTGCAGCGCCTTCTGCTCAGCAGCCACGAGCGCGCGCAGCGTCGCCGCCAGATTCTGCTGCCGGAAGATCTCTCCGGTCGGGGTAATCCGTCCACTCGGGTAATACGTCCTCATCGTCCAGGCGTACGGCTCGGACGCTTTGCGCTCGGTTTCCAGGTAGTGGCGAAGGAACTCGTACATCGGGAAGCCGTCCGCCAGCGCAATTGCCGGTGCCGCGACATCGGCAAACGAACGCGTCCCGTACTGCGCGAGCGCCAGCGTTACGGAATCGATAACGGCTGGAATGGTCGCGCCGAGAGGACCGTTGCCAGGAATCGCCTCACGCCCTGCAAACAGCGCCGGCGTAGCGGCTCGAGGAGCGGACCCCTGGCCGTTGAAGACCACGACGCGGCGGTCCTTGGTCGAGTAAACGATGATTGGCGCCTCGCCCCCGAGTCCGAAGTGGGAGATTTCCACGACGGCGGCGGCAAGAATCGATGCGACGCCCGCGTCGATGGCGTTCCCACCGGATGTCAGCAGTCGGGCGCCGGCCTCCACGGTAAACGTGCGGCCTGCGGCGACGACACCGTGCGACGCTCGCACCTCAGAACGAAGAGGACCCTGCTGCGCGGATGGAAGCGCCGAAAGAGCTGCGAAACACGCCACAGAGACTGTGGCGAGACGAAAGGCATTGGAGATCACAGTTGCATCGTATCGGCTAATTCGCTCATCGTAAACCGCAAATGGCGCATCGGATGCTCTGGCGTATTGCCACGGCACAGTTTCTCGGCATGACTCTGTGGTTTTCGGCGACGGCCGCGGCGCCCGCCATCGCGCGCGAATTCCAATTGACGGCCGGCGCGACCGCGTGGCTGACGATGGCCGTGCAGGCGGGGTTCGTCGCCGGCACGCTCGCAAGCGCGATGCTGAATCTGGCCGATGCCATAAATCCTCGACGCTTGTTTGCCGCCGGTTGCGTCGTGGGGGCTCTTTCCAATGCCACGATCGCGTTTGCTCCATCCGCCACAGCCATCATGGCCTTGCGATTCGTGACCGGCATGGCGCTGGCGTGCGTGTATCCGCCGGGCATGAAGATCACCGCGGGGTGGTTTCTCGAGCGTCGTGGCTGGGCACTTGGCGTTGTCGTTGGTGCGCTGACGATCGGTTCGGCGTTCCCTCATCTCCTCAGTTGGCTCTCCGCTTCGACAAGCTCAGGGCACGCTGCAGACGTCCCCTGGCGCATGCTGCTCGGGTTTTCGTCGGCGCTCGCTCTCGCCGGTGGTGCAATTGTGATCGCGACGGTCGGCGACGGACCGCATGTGACTGCGTCGGCACCCTTCGACTTCCATGCGGTGCGTCACGTCTTGCACAGTCGTGGCGTGCGACTCGCGACCCTTGGCTATCTCGGGCATATGTGGGAGCTGTACGCGATGTGGGCCTGGATTGCTGTGTATGCCTCCCATTCCTTGACCGATCGGGGCAGCGCGACTGCGACTGCCCCGCTCGTGGCGTTCATCGCAATCGCCTCTGGCGCCGCCGGCTGCGTGGCTGCAGGCGCCTGGGGCGACCGCTGGGGAAAGGCGCGGGTGGCGCGAGCGGCAATGATCGTGAGCGGAGGATGTTCGGCGATTGCAGGTTTCGTTTACGGGCAGCCGTTTGTCAGCCTCCTGCTCCTCGCCATCGTCTGGGGATTCTCGGTGGTGGCTGACTCCGCGCAGTTTTCCGCGCTCGTCTCCGAGCACAGCCCCAGAACGCTCGTCGGCACCGCCCTGACGCTCCAAACGTCACTGGGATTTCTGCTGACAATGATCAGCATGCGGCTGGTGCCGCTGATTGCCGAATCCGTCGGATGGCGATGGGCGTTTCTGTTGCTCGTGCCGGGGCCATTGCTTGGAGCTGTGGCAATGTCTGCGCTCAGCACACCGGCTGACGACATGCCTGCGACATACACGAAGAGCACGAAGCCACGATGAAGTGGATGCCGAAGGCAATCCGTTTGGACTTGGACTCGGCGCTCAACTACGACACAGGGGTAAGCGTGATTGGTCTCTTGTACGAAGCTATCGAGATCTGCGCCGCGAGCCGTTCGGCCGCAGATCGGAACGCCTCCGCGGCCGGCGAGGTTGGCTCGCCAATGATGATCGGGACACCCGTGTCGCCGCCGGTGCGAATCGGCTCGTACAGGGGAATGCGGCCGAGGAACGGCACACCGAGTTCGGCAGCGAGCGATTCGCCGCCGCCTTTGCCGAAGATGTCCGATTCGTGCCGGCACGCCGGGCAGACGAAGTGACTCATGTTCTCGATCAAGCCAAGCGTCGGCACGTTCAGCTTCTGATACATCCGGATCGCGCGCCGAGTGTCGGCAACCGACACGGTCTGCGGTGTGGTGACCACGACGCTTCCCGAAACGGGCACCGTCTGACTCAGGCTGAGTGCAACGTCCCCGGTGCCAGGCGGCATGTCAACCACGAGATAGTCGATCGCATCCCAACGAACTTCCCGAAAGAACTGCTGGATGACGCCGTGCAGCATCGGCCCGCGCCAGATGACCGGGGAGTCATCGCTCGTGAGGAACGCCATCGACACCAGCTGAAGGCCATACTGTTCGGCGGGGACAATCTTCTTGCCGTCGGTCGTCAGCTGCGTGTGGATGCCGAGCATGATCGGGACGTTCGGACCGTAGATGTCACCATCGATCATGGCCACACGGCTGCCCGATTTGCTCAGGGCAAGCGCGAGGTTTACCGCCACAGTCGTCTTGCCGACGCCTCCCTTGCCGGCCCCGACGGCGATGATGTTTTTCACGCCCGGCACTGGCGTCTTGCCGAGATCGGCGATCACCGCGGACCGCACCTGCGCCGTCATCTGCACATCGACCGACGCCACGCCCGGGATCTGCATCACCGCCGCACGTGCCTGGTCGCGCATCTGGTCTTTCACCGGGCACGCGGGCGTGGTCAACTCGATCGTGAAGGCGACGCGGTCGCCTTCGATTCGCAGGTCTTTGACGAATTTCAGCGCGACGATATCGCGATGGAGATCGGGGTCCTGTACCGTGCGCAGGGCGTCCAGAACAGAGGCTTCGGCGATGGGCATTTGTTCGATTGTACCCGGTTCGGGAGGACGGGAGGACGGGAAGTCGGGAGGACGGAGCGCCTGCGGCCGCGGCGAGCGAGCGAAGCGAGTCGAGCCGCAGCCCTTCGAGAACCTCAGGGCTGCCCTGAGCAAGGTCGAAGGGCAGCGAGCTGGAGTGGGGCCCCGCGAGCATTAAGTGAGGACGGGAAGTCGGAAGGTCGGGAGTGCAGAGTTCGGAGGAGTGGCGCCGACGCGCCGGATTGGTTACGCTGTGGCGTACCGGTATGGTCAGTGAGAAATCGTCGATTGGACTCGACGCCAACGTCGCAGCGGCGCTGACGTACGGCATCGGTTGGGTGACGGGTATCGCGTTTCTCCTCCTCGAACGTGAGAGCCAGTTCGTCCGCTTTCATGCGTTCCAGAGCACGATTGCGTTTGGCGCGCTCTGCGTCGTCTGGATGGTGTCTCTATCCATCCCTATCCTCGGTTGGCTGATTGCCTTCGTCCTGTTGCCTTTGCCCTCTTTTATTCTGTGGCTGTTCATGATGTTCAAGGCTTATCAGGGCGAGAGATACAAGTTGCCGATTGCGGGTGAGATGGCCGAGCAGCAGAGCCCGTTCTAATCCCACGACCTCCGGTCCTCCCGTCCTCCCGTCCGTTTGCGACTAGAATTCCGTTCATGGCTGTACTGACTCGACGCACGTTTCTGACGGGAGTAGCGGCAACCATGGCTGTGACGCGCTCGGTCAGCGGGCAGGCGCGCAGACCGCGTGTCCCGCTCGCCTTCTCCACGCTCGGCTGCCCAAAGTGGCCATGGACGACGGTCCTCGAGCAGGCATCCAAGCTGGGATACTCGGGGATCGAGCTGCGCGGGATCCAGATGCAGATGGATCTGCCGAAACTGCCGGAGTTCAGCGGCACGCGGCTGGCGCAGAGCATGAAGGATCTCGAAGCGCTCGACCTGAAGATTACCGACCTCGGAGCATCAGCCCGGATGCACGAGGCCGATCCAACCCGCCGTTCCGCTCAACTGGACGAGGGGCGCCGGTTCATCGACCTGGCGCACACGATGAAAGTGCCGTACGTCCGCGTGTTCGGAGATCAAATCCCCGAGGGCGAATCGAGGGAGGCGGTCGTCAAGCGCGTGATCGACGGGCTCCGGACGCTTGGAGAGCACGCCCGTGGCAGCGGCGTCGCCGTCATCATCGAATCGCACGGCGACTTCACCGACTCCCCCACACTGCTCCAACTGCTGAGTGGCGCCGCGATGGAGAACGTGGCTTTGCTGTGGGATGCGCATCACACGTTCGTGGCCGGAAAGGAACCGCCTGCAAAAACCTTCGAGGCCATGAAGCGGTACATCCGGCACACACACCTGAAGGACTCGAGAGCCGAGGGCACCGGCGTGCGCTACGTCCTCACCGGCCAGGGGACGGTCCCGGTGCGGGAGACCGTCAACATCCTGTCGAAGGCTGGATACCAGGGGTATTACTGCTTCGAATGGGAGAAGGGGTGGCATCCCGAGATCGAAGAACCGGAGGTCGCCTTCCCGCACTTCGTGGAACGGATGCGCGAGTACCTGGGTTAACGGGTCGCAAATGCGTCCCGTGCCTCGTCGTGCAACAGCACCCAGTAGGTGTATATCCCGAGAGCTGTCCCAAACGGCAGGACGAACAGATTGAGAACGGCGAGCCCGAGCGCAGCGGCACGGCCGCGCGATTCGCGGCGATCCATGGCGCGGCTGGCCCAGAGGTTTGCGGCGCCCACGGCAAAGAGCGCGATCGCGCATGCGGCGAAGACGGTGGCTGTGACACCGGCGGCGATTTCTCCCCCAGTACTGGTGAAGCCAATTGCCACGGCCCCGCCCGCGAGCATGACCACCGACAGTCCGAGCAGAACACCAAGCGCGCCCCACACGCGGTGGAGGACGGCGAGCAGCATCAGGTGCGCGATCACCGGATACTCACGCGGACTTCGACAACCGTGGATGGCGCACTGGGTGGCGTGACGCTGAAGCGGAATGTCGAACCCTCACGCACGCCGGCGGGCACGCGGACGCGCATTTCGTGCGCTGTAGGAACCTCACCCAACCCGCAACAGGACAGACACCATTCGGACCAGACTTCGCCCCGGCCGCCGCATCGCGGACACGTTCGCCGCAAGGGGACTTCGAGCGGCACCGTCACGCCATAAAACGCCTCGCGCGGCGTCAACACGATTTCGGCGGAGAGCGTGACCGACGGCCCCACGCCGAAGAAGGAGTGGCGCATCCGATCGAGCACGCTGGCGACGGATGGAAAATCGATCGCGACCTCGTCGGTCATGGGGTCGACCGACACCACCCAGTCGTCTCGGCGAGCAGACGAGGAACGCGCCTCGGCGTCGTACGAACGCCGCCTCTGCGGATCGCTCAAGACCTCGTATGCGCGCGCCAGTTCAAGAAACGCAGCGCCACGGTCATCACCCGAGATATCCGGATGGTAACGGCGCGCAAGCTGACGGTAGGCACGCTTGATTTCCTCAGCGCCCGCATCCGCCGCTACGCCCAGCACATCGTAGTAGTCGCGCATCCGCGTGGTGTAAGCCCTGCAGAACGAGTGCCGGTGTTGCAGGGCAAAAACAAGGGAAAAGGGAAAAGGGAAAAGGGAAAACGAAGAAGTGAGAAAAGGAAAGGTTTTTGCTTCTTCTTTTCCCTTTTCCCTTGTTAACCTTGCCCCATGAAAGAGTGCCCGATGTGCGGCGAGAGTATGCGCCTGAACGTTCGGGAAATTCGGGATGCCATCCCCGGCGGGGGTCAGACCTCCGTCCGCGTCATACGGGAATGGGTCTGCCCTGAATGCGATTACTTCGAGGAGGCAGAAACGGGGGAAGGAACCTGAATCACCTCGCGCCGAGGGTCAGCAGCAGCTCGTTTCGGACGTTCTCTTCGAAATCGGCAAAATTCAGTTCTTTTTCACACTCGTCGCACAAGACTTCGATCACCGCGGGCCGACCTTCTTCGCTGGCTTCGACACGGGAATCATCGCGCAACTGCACGACGTGCATCTGCAGGGTCTTGACCAGAAAATTCCGGTCGTTCCCGCAGCTCGGACAGGTCAGCGACATCGAAACGTACTCCTTATTGCTGTCTTTTCTCTCGGTCAGCATTCGCTCCACGCAAGGGCCCTTCGACACTGCTCAGGGCAGGCCCCCGCAGCCCCTTTCCAAAACCTTCGAATTGTACGGGAACGCGTTTCGCGGACGCAACGAAGATCTTCCGAAAATCGCGGAAATCGACGGCTGGGAATCTGGAAGGGCTGGGGAACTTGCGAGGAGAGGGACGGAAACCCCGGTTTACTCGTCCCCTTCCCCGTCGTCTTCGAATTCAGCCGGGTCACCCAGCCGCAGAATCTGGCCGCTGGCGTGGCCGGTCAGGATGCAGTGGGGTCCCTTCGCCTCGAGCGATACAACAGCCACGTCCCAAGGACGCGCGCGGTAAGCAGCCGCCACGCATCCACACGGCAGGCCTTCGAGCGCTTCGAGCTCGAACACCGTTGTCGTGGGCCTTACGTAATTCAGCGCACCCGCAGGAACTGCCATACCGCACCTCCCGTCGCCCTCCCAAATGCAATCTGAGCGCCAGTTATGGAATTAGACCTTCGACACCACTCTTTGGTTCCGAACATCGGCAAGACGCTCATTTTTAAAGGGTTGTTAAAATTACCCCGGCGGAGTCCTTGCCAGCGGTTTGACACCCGGAGGCGACACCGATCCAAGCCAGGTGACCCCATCCAAGGTCCGCCGCTCGAACTCACTCAACTCAGGGGGCTTACGGCGTGGGGTGACAGAATGTGCCGCCGCTGCACAGCGCGAACGAGAAGGGTATCCGAAAGTAACTTCCGGTGCAGCCTTAGTTCAGCCTTACGTGTTCGGAAACTGGGGTCGAACATACCTGCCACT
The DNA here is from genome assembly GCA_049642465.1 of Vicinamibacterales bacterium. Classification (GTDB taxonomy): domain Bacteria; phylum Acidobacteriota; class Vicinamibacteria; order Vicinamibacterales; family 2-12-FULL-66-21; genus CAWDPQ01. The sequence continues at coordinate 9,819 of JBAROV010000053.1, read as the reverse complement.
CGTAGGTAGTGCCCGACATGCCGCTCCACGCCACAGTCGTCACGCCGGTCAACGGTGCTCCGGCGCGGGCAAACAGTTCGCGCAGTGAGTGTGGCAGTACCTCGGCCAGGCTGCCGCGGCCCGGCACGATCGACCCCTCCTTGAGCGATGTCGAGAGATACAGGCGATCGCGCGCGCGCGTCATCGCGACGTAAAGCAGGCGGCGGGTTTCGTGTCGTTCGCGCTCGCGATCGATTTCGTCCATCTCCGAGGCAAACGGCCCGATGCTGACCGACTCGGCAGTGCCGTCAACCACGACCCGCACGGGATGTGGCGGCCCGCTGGCGCCGCGCGCGAGGTTGACGACAAAAACAATTGGGAACTCGAGCCCTTTGGAGGCATGGATCGTCATGAGGTTGACTGCATCGACCGCCTCGAGGACCGCATTCGATTCATCGCCCGCGCCGAGCGAATCGAGGTGGTTCGCAATCCTCGCCAGCGTGGCGTAGCCGCGGTTCTGGACGCGCCGGATGAGGCCCCGCATTTTCTTGATGTTTTCCCACGCCTGCTGGCGCCGCGGCCCGCGGATTTCATAGGCATAGGCCGTGTCCGCCAGGATCTGTTCGATCAAATCTGCCGGCGGAACGCGGTCCACCCGCGCCAGCCACGAGGGCACGAAGGCCCGTGCCTGTTCGAGCACCATTCGATCGGCCTCGTCCAGACCCTCCCAGGTGGATCCGGCGGTATCGACCAGCGCGGCCGCGAGATGTGGCGCGAGAGTCGCGAGACCGGCGTCAGACAACCGAATGAAACGGGACCTCAGCAGAGCCGCAGCCCGCAGGTTCGAGGTGGGCTTGGCGAGATACCGCAGCAACGCCGTCAGATCCTTGATTTCATCTGAATCGAAAAAACCCAGTCCTTTGTAGACGTAGCTCGGCACACCGCGGGCGATGAGCTCGCGCTCGAACTCGCGGTGGCTCGTCCGCGATCTAAAGAGGATGGCAATGTCGCCTGGCTTTGCCTGTCGTCGGAGGCCAGTCTCACGATCGCGAACGCTCTCCTCGGCCAGAATGCGGACGATCTCCGCGGCCACGGCTGAGGCGCACGCATCGGGCGAATCTCCCACCGCAAGTCCGAGCGCCATGCGGTCCGTTGCTGACCCATCGACGGCTGCGGGAAACCTGTCGATCTCCTCGAACGTGAAATCGTCGCTGCGGACCGCCGGCTGAGCCATCTCGCTGAAGACGTCGTTGATGAACGCCTGCAATACCGGAACTGCCCGGAAGCTTCGCGAAATGGATCGGCGCGAGGAGCCCTGCGTTCCCTCCGGCCGCAGCGCATCGATGTAATCCGCCGCTTCGCGCAGCACAGACACTTCGGCGTCGCGAAAGCGGTAGATCGACTGCTTCCGGTCGCCGACGATGAAGATGGAGGGCTGTGAGGCGAGCCCCAGACCTTCTCCCCAGGCCTGGATCAGCAATGAGACAAGGTCCCACTGAGCGCGGCTCGTATCCTGGAACTCGTCCACGAGCACGTGGTGATACCGGTACTCGAGCCGATAACGGCTCTGCGAGAACTCGCCCATGTTCCGCAGCAGATCCAGCACTCGTTGCAGCACGTCGGAGAAGTCCAGCACGGAACGTTCCTCGAGCGCCGCACGATACTCACGAAGCGCCACGGCAAACATGCGGCGAACGCCGCGCGCCAGCACGACATTCAGATCGCGGTGGAAGGCAAAGATGATCCGCTCAACCTGGGGAGCCACTTGAAACACGGCGTCCCGGTGACGCCGTTCGGCATCCTTGGTGGGATAGTCGCCTGCCACATAGGGAGCAATTCTTCCCGTGCGCCGTGGCTCCCCGTCGTTGGTCAGAAAATGCGACCCGATCCGCTCGAGCAACCCTCGAATCTCGGCATCGGTGAGGTCGTTGATGTCGCCGAGATGTGCCACGGCTCGCGTGAAGAGCCGGTAGCGGCCATGTCGTGTCGGCCCCTCGGCGAGAAACCGCGTCAGGCCACCTGGAATCGATCGCAGCGTGTCGTGCAGGGCTTCGGCGGTCCGCCGGCACACCATTCGGGGCGTCAGGTCGGACGGGCCGCGCGCGAGAAACCGGTTGAGAGCGGCCCACGCCACGAGGCGCCGATCGAGCAACGTCGCCAGCCCTTCGCGTGTCCTCGCGATTCCCAGTTGGGCCAGCACCAGCGCAATATCCCCATCGTCTTTCGCCAGGCTGACGAGTGTACGGAGCGCGCGATCGAGCGCTTCTTCGATGATGCGCGGCACTTCGGTCTCGTCCGCCATGTCGAAGCCTGGGTCGAGGTCAGCCTCGAGCGGGAACTCCCGTAACAGCGAGAGGCAGAACGCATCGATCGTGCTGATGGCAATCTCACCGAGCCGGTCGCGCAAATCGTGCCAGCGGGATTTGTCGATTTCCGATCTGGACGCCGCGTCGCGCAGCTCGGCCACAATCCGCTCGCGCATTTCGGCCGCGGCTTTGCGTGTGAACGTGATCGCCAGAATGTTCGCCGGTTCGACCCCGGCTTTGACAAGGTTCACGTAGCGCGACACCAGTACGGATGTCTTTCCAGTTCCGGCTGACGCCTCGAGCACGACGTTGTGACGCGGATCGACGGCGAATGCCCGTGCGGCCTCGTCCGGCGTGGGCTCCGCGACAACCGATGGGACGACATTCGCAGGGACGTCGCGATCGGTCGCGTCCCCGAAGAGCGACAACTGCGCGGCCGGATCAGTCATCGCCGACGTAATCCTTCCTGCAAACGAGCGAGTAGCCGCACCGGGAACAGAGCCACGGCTCATCTGGCCGGGGCGGGAAACTTCCCTCTTCGATGCCATGGACTGCGGAGATCATTCGCTGCTGACCCTCCATCAACGCCTTCTCCAGATTCATCCCAATGGATACAAACGCGTTCTTCTCTTTGAACGCGATGTAGCCCGCGCGCGAGATCGTCCAGTGCCGGCCGTGCCGGCCGTCCAGATCCTGTTGCGCGCACAGACCGTACACGGGAAGCTGCAGCGAGCGTGAGAGCTTGGGCGCACGGCCAATCTTGTAGTCGATGATTCGAAGCGTGCCGTCTTCGAGCAAATCGATCCGATCGGCTTTTGCCCGGAGATTGATCTCGCGGGTCCCATCGGGGCCGACAAACCGAAACGTGCCTTCGAGACCGTGCTCGAGCAGCCGCTCCGTTACCGCGACGCCATGCTCGATCTCCGATGCGAACGCGCGCTCGGCAAGCCCGGGCGCCACGGCCGATCCGAGTAAGTAGGTGCGCTCCAGTGCACGGTCTGCCTCTCGCAGGCACGCAAGGTGTCGCTCGGCGACGGCCTCAAACAATGCGAGCGCCGCCTCGAGGGAGTCGGCCGTGATGGTGGGGTGGCCCGCAGCACCCCACTCCTGGAAGAACGTTTCAAACACGCGATGGAGAAACTGTCCGCGCTCCTGCGGAGTCAAGCCCGACTCTTCCTCGCGCTCTTCGTCGAGTTGAAGAACGCGCGCCGCAAAGTACTTGAACGGACACGCCAGATACCGTTCGAGGTGGCTGACAGCGTATGTCGCTGGTGCACGCCGCCCAACCGATCCGTGAAACTGCGCCGCATCGGATGGCGCAAGTTGTTGCCGAAACGACAGCCAACGGCAGGTCTCGTCGGTAAGTCGTGTCAGATCCACCGGATCGGCGTCGAGCGCTTCGTGATCGAAAACCCCGACCGCGATCTCCACAGGCTCATCGCGAACGACGAGTCCGGCCGATGCAATCTCATCGACGAACGCAGACGCCGGGACGATCGCATCATCCTCCAGGGAGAACGTCGATGCCGAGATCTCCCGTGCGGGGAGTCGAAGAAGATCGTGAAATTGCGCACGCGCCGCGCGCAGCCGATCCGCTGGCGACGGCCAACCGAGCGGCTCGAGGACCTTGGGCGGAAAGAAAATGCTCCGCGACGACCGCTCCGGCCAATCCCCGTCTACAAGACCCACGATGCGAACCATCTCAACATCGCTGAATGCTGCCGCCGCGGCGTCGATGAGCAGCGGGCCAGCAGTGCCGCCCCGCAACTCGAACGTTTGACTTTCAATCCATCGCCGAATCGCGGCCGCAAGGTCCACGAACCCGACCGCTTCCTCGTCATGAACGCGATGGGCGTCGCGCAAACCGGCAAGGCCTTCGAGAATGGCGGCCCGGGCGCGAAGATGGCGGTCGTACCAGGCGTCGCTGGGCGCTGGCATCCGCTCGTGCCGCGTGACGAACGAATGAATCGTGTCGATCTGACCGGAAGCGCTCGAACTGCGCACCGCGGGCGTCAGCTCATGGGCAATCGCCGCCGCCGCGCGCAGGGCGACCGCGCCACGCGAGGTCAAGCCGGTGGGGATCGGTGTTCTCGCTGCCAAGGCCTGCAGTTGGCCCCACCCGCCAAGAAACTTCGAGTCGCGAAGCCAGCGGTCCAGATCGTCGAGATGGGAGCGTTCGACTGCCTCCTTGCTTTCGGGATCGATAAACGTCCAGAGCGGCGACTCGAGTAATGCGACCGTTGAGCCGCGCGTGGCTTCTGAGCTGACGAAGGTCAAGACCAGATCGAGGGCCGAGGCAATCGGCTCTGCCGCGAGTGGCAGTGAGTCAAGCGCCTGAAATGGGAGGTGCGCGGCGCCAAACACGTGACGCGCCATGTAGAGATAGGGAAGAGGGCGTTGAAAAATGCCCGCTGAACGCTCCAATGGCGTGCGGGAGTCCTGTTGTTTCACCAGGCGGACGAATGACACCAACTCTTCTTCGCGGTCGCGAGCGGTAAACGTGAGGGCTCTGTTCGCCGCGCTGTTTCCTGACGGGATGACCAGTGTCGGAGGGGCGCTGGGGGACGCGATAACCGCGTCCTCGATCCCTGGCAGATGACGCTCGTGCAGCCGCTGGTGGAATCCGGACGCGAGCACGCGTTCGGTTGCCACGACATCGATTCTGGTGACGTGGGGGAGACGAGCGAGCAGATCGAAGTCCGCCGGCCAGAGGCCATGCTCGTCCGCGGTACGGTCGGCCATCGCCACCACGATGTGCGAGTACGGTGGCCGAGCAGCGGAGGCCAGCAATATCGATCGCAGGCCGTGTTCATCGATTCGCCCCGCGACGGACACGCGGTGTTCGAACTCGGCGAATGCTGCGGCCATGAACTCCGTTTGTCGCAATAATCGCTCGGCGCCGCGGTCCGTCTCGGCCGACGCGGACAGCTCCGCGATGAGCAGGCGATAGAAATCGTCCACGGTTTTGAGATTCCGCCGAAGCTCGTCGTAGAAGGCGAGGATTTCGACCACCAGGCCGGGGCGGAGTTTGAAGGGCGCAGGCGCACCGGCCTTCTCGGCGGATCGCGCGGCCAGGCGAAGCAGCACCTCTCGTTCGAAAGCCGTCATCAACGGTGGAGCGTCAGGCACCGATCTGAACAACTGAGCGTAGAGGTCGTCGCGAGTCAGTACGCTCAGACCGGCAAGGGGCCAGCGGATCGTCAGTCGATGAAGCTCAATGGCAGCGCCCCGCGTTGGTACGAGGACCGCGAGTGCAGGCGTATCGGAACCCTGCTCTGACGCACAAGCGAGATCACGGATGGCGCGGTGGAGCGCACGCAGGTCTGGTACCCGGACCAGACGAGTAACGCGGGGGGTAATCACCGTATTTGGGGCCGCTCGCCGAGACGCTGCAGGTCGGCCAGACCTCGCTCGAGCATCATCAATGCGCCGGCGGCGGCAGACGAGGCTTCGAACGCAGCCGGCATATCACTCGTGGCGATCGCTCGCCGCCGGGCGGCAGCCGCGCGCGTCGCGAGCGTGGACGCCGAACTGAAGAGCGCGTGAACGGCCTCGAGTTCGGCAGGCGGTTTCATCAAGGCGAATTCCCGACCGGCGATGGCCGCCCGCTCCTCGAGTTGGCCGACGGCGGTAGGCGCGGGTCCAGCAAGCTGCCGGACATCTTCGAGCCATCCCTTGAGCCGGGCCAGACGATCGAGCGGGCCGCTGACCTTTCGGCGGTACGCCCGGAGTACTCCGGAGCGGATCGACCAGGCATCGCGTGCCAGACGCAGTCGCTGGGCAGCGGCCTTCTGCGCGTCAATGGCCACGAGGAGAGCGGCAACTTCGCTTGGCCTGGCGCGGCCGAGCTTTTCGTCGGCCGCGAGCACCGATCGCACCAGACCATCGATGGCACGAACGTCAGCGCGCCGCGCTCGATCGCGTACGCGAGTCAGCGTCCGCGCCGACAAGTCCGCATACGCCCGATCCACCCGCTGCTCCGCCATCAACTGCGTCGTCGCGCGCACCTTCGCGGCGTCGGCCCATCCGTCGGCTGATGGCGTGCCGTCGGTGGCGGGTGCGGCTGGTTCGGCCGAATCGAGCGTTCGAACGATCGATTCGAGCAGCGACACGCGCTCGGCGGGTTCCGCCGCCACCCGCGCGGCAGTGAAGGCGAGCTCGATGCTTTCGCGGAGACTCGGCGGAGGCAACACGTCCACGGCTGGAGGCGCAACCGTGGGCGCGACGAGCTTCAAATCGAACCTCGACTGACCCGCCGCCACGCGCAACTCGGACACGACCTCGTCCAGCAGCGTCGAAAGCTGCGCGACATCCGAGGCTCGATACGCGTAGTGACTCGCAGGCCAGTCAGCCAGCTGCTGCCGCGCTTTGTCCGCGAGCGCCACACGCTGCGCGGGATCGTTCGTCAGCGCCACCTCATTCAGCGCGCGCGCGACATCGTTGCTCAGCAGGTTGAAGTCGTCTTCGCCCCTCGTGTCCGCGTAATGTCTTGCCCGCACCGCTTCGGCATATCGATCCGTCAGCTGCCAATCGACGCCCGCTTCAGCGATGCTCACCAGCTGCAGCTGCGCGCGGTCCCCCGTTCCGACGGGGACGGAAAGCACGACGCGATCGCCGACGCGAGCAAAGTCGCCGTAACTCACCATCGTGCTCCCATCGCGAAGGAAGATGCGATAGAGCACGGCATCGTTGGCGCATACCGGTAGCGCCCAGAAAACCAGGATGGCCACACAGGTTAGCCGCCTTCGCCACGGCTCCGCCGGCCAAGCACGTGGCACGTGGCTAATCACTTCCCGCACCTGTGGAAATCCTGTGGAAGATTGGTGGATTCTCTGTGCATGCTTCGCGCATCAAAAAATATTTTTCGCCGCTGTTGGCCGAAAGATCTGCATCTGCACTTTGTTGATGCGCCTTCGCAGGTCCTTTCGCTTGAACGTCGCCTGCCGATCGCTACAATGCAACGCGGCTTCCCCAACACCAGGACGGCGACGAACGTGACCATGCACCGCTTCGAAGAAACCATCAACGGACGCGCATACCGTATCGAGGTGTCCGGCGTCGGCAGCAATCAATGGCGTGCTCAAATTGCGCGGACACCTGGGGGGTCCGCAGCCTTGATGCCCTTCTACGGCCGAACGCCAGACGAAGCCGCGCAACACCTGATCCGCTGGTTATCGATCCAACGGCTGAACACAGCTGCGAATTCCTGACTCTTCAGAGTCAGGCGTCGTTCCAACGCCGCGCCAGCTTCGTGCGTCCTGGCATCGCGACGCTCGGAGTCGCGAGCGGCCCGAATGCGACCTGCGGCGGCATCAAGTCCTGGTCGGCGTTGAGCACTTCGTCCCAGGTCAGTTCCTGACCTGTGTAGGCGGCTTCGCGCCCGAGGATGGCGGTGAGCGTGCTCTCCGCGACCTGCTTGAGCTCGTTGTAGGGCTTCCCCCCGCGAATGCTCGCGACGAGATCCGTGTGCTCCTGAACGTAAGGACTGACCGATTTCTCCGGCTTCGGCCACGTCCACGCGTTCTCGCCGCGGATCTGTCCGACTCCTTGATCCGCCAGATCCAACCGGCCCTTCGACCCGATGAACGATTCCCCGATCCGGTTCCGAGTCCCCTCAATCTGCCGGCACATGCTGAGGACGCGCGCACCATTCGGGTACTCGAAATCCACGCCGAAGTGGTCGTAGATGTGACCGTACTTGGGATCGGTGCGCCACTGCCGGCCGCCAACGGCCGTGGCTCGAACAGGATGCGCGCCGACGAACCAGTTCGCGACGTCGATATTGTGCACGTGCTGTTCGACGATGTGGTCGCCCGACAGCCACGTGAAATACAGCCAGTTGCGAATCTGCCACTCGACGTCCGTCCAGTTCTTCTGACGATCGCGGTTCCACAACCCGCCCTGGTTCCAGAACACCTGCCCGCTCATGATGTCGCCGACCGCACCGTCCTGTACTCGTTTGACGGCGGCGAGATAGAGATCCTGATGCCGTCGCTGGGTGCCGACGCCGATGGCAAGCCCCTTCTTGCGCGCCACCTCATATGTTGCGAGGACCGAGCGAATGCCCGCGGCGTCAACGGCGACCGGTTTCTCGGTAAAGATGTTCTTGCCGGCCTCGACGGCGGCGGCCAGCTGGGCCGGACGGAACCCCGGAGGTGTGGCGAGAATGACGTAATCAACGTCGCTCGCCAGCACTTTCTTAAAGGCGTCGAAGCCGGTGAAGCATGTCTCGTCTGTTACTTTGACGGCCGCGGCGAACTTTGGGTCGGACTTGCTCAGTTTCGACAGTTCCTCGCGGCAGAGGCCCAGCCGGTCGGGCATCAGATCGCCGAGCGCCACGAGTTCGATGCCGGCAGACGACTGAATCACGTTCGCGGCGGCGCCGGTACCACGTCCACCCGTGCCGATGAGCCCCACACGAATCACATCCGACCCCGCGGCATGAGCGCCAGGGAGCACGAACGCGGCTGTGGCCGCCGCGGTGGTCTGCATGAACGTCCGCCGGGAGACGGGATCGATCTTGTTGTCAGTCATAGGAGAATCTCTTTTCTCAGTGCTCGTGGGGCGCCACCCACCCGCTCTCGCTCGCGGACCGCAGGCGCTTGCGTCTCTGTTCTGACTATTCGAAAGCCTACGAATGGTCCGTCCGACAGCCACCATTTGCTTTTTGGAAGCTGCGGGTCGCGTTCGTTCCACGAACTCTCCTGGGTAGCGCGTGCATCGGGGCCTATTCGTTCCGGGGGATCGCGAAACGAACCGCCGCGCGTCACCAGCGCGCCATCGGCCGGCATCACCCATTCGGCCGCATTGCCGAAGAGATCGAACAAGCCAAGCGCGTCGGGTTTCTTCCTGGCGACTGCATGCGCCTTGCCGAGCGCATTGCCACCGTGCCACGCGAGATTATCGCGCCGATCGGCCGCCAGGGGTACCGATCCCACAGCCAGCGCGGCCGTGTGTACCCACTCTGCCTCGGTTGGGAGTCGATAGGCTCTGCCGGTCTTCTTCGAGAGCCACTCACAGAACGCTTCCGCCGCGGGGCGTGCGATGCTGATTGCCGCGTAGCCGCTGTGTCCCCAGCCGTAGTCGGGGGCGCCGTACGGCCGCGACGGTCGCGACACGGCGTCGGTGGCTTGACCTTTCGGTGTATCAAGACCGAGCGCGAACACATCGTACATATCCCAGGTGACCTCGGTACGGCCGATGTGGAACGGTTCGACGGTGATCGCCTTGCCATCGATCGTCACAGTGCCCCGCGGCACGGGCACCATCTCGAAGGTGACGAGGGTGCCTGGAATCGTGTCCCTGTCGGTTGAGCTCGGGGCCTGCGCACCGAGCGATGCGGTGAGCGCTGCGAGCGCCGCGATTGCCAGGGTGGGACGCATCCGCTGCACATTGTACGTCGTTGATCGTCTGTCTCGAACGACAGCCACTGTCACGCGGCCTTCGCTGCCACGAGAAAAACAGGAGAAAGGGAGAAAGGGAGAAAGGGAGAAGACGAGGCGTACCGCTGCCTGTTGAATGCGCGGCACACGGG
>JBAROV010000049.1:0-182529 GCA_049642465.1 Vicinamibacterales bacterium | reverse complement strand
GCACAACACGGCTCGCTTTGGAAACGTGCCGGTAGGCCCATGCGATTCCCGTCCCGGCGACGATCAAATTGGTGACCGCGGACGCCCTCGCCGCACCTGCAAGAATTCCGTAAGGATGTGCCGCTTCGTAGACCCACGTCGCAGGTGCGCGGTTGAGGACCTGGAAGCTGTACCGAGTGAAAATCGGTAGCAAAAAGGGAGCAACAACCACGAACGCGACGACAAACGGCACGGCAATGACAATCACCGTGTGCGCGAACTGCGACTGCCGTGACGCGCCCGATGCCATATACGCTGTGGCGAGCATGATGCCGCCGAGCAACATGGCGGGTGCGCTATGCGCCAGGAAGGTAACACCGAGCAAGATCCCGCAGCCCACGAGTCGTAGAAGGTGGACACGCTCCAAGGTGCTGAGCCACGCCCATAGACCAACATAGAAAGGTACCTGCGCGGTCACCGCGGGAAACAGCCACGGCGAGTAGGTGGCGGACGCCCACGCTGGCGCGCTACCGGGCAAGAACAGAAAGGCGCACGTCGCTGCGAGCGCAGGCCACGTACCGAGCAGTCGCCGAGCACAGCCGAAGTACACGACAGGGATGAAGCTGTTGAGCCACAGCCCGGTTCCCACGTACGCGGAATGCATTGGCAGGCCAGTGGCCAGCGCGGTCAACGAAATCGTTGCTGGAACGAGCGGGTTGTACCAGGCGAACTCGCCTCTGTAAAACGGATCGTTCGTCCAGGCCCCGTCACGAATGGCCTGCGCGATCGCAATATCGCGGAAGCCGTCGAGATCATACGGCCACGTCACGCTCCGCAGACTCACTAGGGCCGGAATAACAGTTGCGCTCAGCAGCAGCAAGAATATGCCGTCGCCAACGCGGTCCGACGATTCCTTCATCTCCACGAGAGCGTAGATTCTACTGTGGAACCTCCGTTGGAACGCAGACGGATCCCGCTATGGAGCTCATGCGTCGGTCGGTACTCGTTTCGCACCTAACAGGAGGACGAAACGTAGAAGTGGGCCTCGTTTGATGTCTGCCCGTTGACGGTAACCTTCGCGTAGTAGAAACCGTAGTTGTCGGGTCCATGGGTGTACCATGCAAAGGTTCCATCCTCGATCGCATAAGTTACGACCGCGGGCCCCCACGATACGACCCACTGCGATCCATTCCATCTGTACTCGATGTATTCGACGTCTTCCAATGGGTCGGCATCTGTTCCGTAGATACCCCAACCCGGCGCGTACAGCCCGCAATAGACATCTTGCGTCGTGTACAGAACCGGTGTGCTTGCTCGAAGAACGACAATACTCGTCGCGCAAAGGATCGCGCAAGCGGCCATGACTATCAGCTGTCGGTTCTTACGCATAACGATCTCCTTTCTTTGGGAGCCGAACGCGTTCGACGATACACCCCGATGCTGATTGTTTCGCAAACGATCTGTTAGCCGATCGTGCTAATTCATCGCAGTTTGTGTGCTCCCACGGCGATACGCGACCGCGTTAGTGTGACGTCGCACTCTCACCCATCAGTAGTTATGAGGTTAGTGTGCACGACTGACGGCATCCGGCGCAGCCCGTTGAGTTTCGGCGCAGGCAGCTGAAAATGCTATCTTCGCGCAATGATGCGCCCATCACGCTCACGCTATTCGAAATCCGAGAAGCTCTTCGCTGCAGCGTCCCGCATTCTTCCAGGCGGGGTCGACAGCCCGGTCCGGGCGTTCAAGTCAGTCAATGCCACGCCGCTATTCATCGAGCGCGGAAGGGGCGCGAGTCTACAAGATGCGGACGGCCACAGCTATATCGACTACGTGATGTCGTGGGGACCGCTCATCCATGGCCATGCGCCGAAAGGGCTCGTAAAGGCGCTGGTGCAGACGGCCGTGAACGGCACCAGCTTCGGCGCTCCAACCGAGCTCGAAACCCGGCTCGCCCGTCGCGTCGCGATGTTGATGCCGTCGGTGGAACGGATTCGGTTCGTCAGCTCGGGTACTGAAGCCGCGATGAGCGCAATTCGCGTGGCACGCGCCGCGACGAAGCGGGACCGGATTATGAAGTTCGCGGGCTGCTACCACGGACATGCCGACGCGTTTCTCGTGCAGGCCGGATCGGGAGCCACCACGCACGGGGTGCCAACCAGCCCCGGGGTTCCTGCGAGCGTGGCCGCGGACACGCTGGTCGCACGCTACAACGATGTGGAATCTGCAGAGAGCCTGGCGGCGGAACATCGCGGCCGCGTCGCGGCCATCATCGTCGAACCCATCGCCGGCAACATGGGACTCGTGCCGCCTCGCGATCGCTTTCTCGAGGGCCTCCGCGCACTCTGCAACCGGGAGAACATCGTCCTCATCTTCGACGAGGTGATCACCGGTTTTCGAGTCGCAGCTGGCGGTGCACAGCAGGCGTTACAGGTCAGAGCCGACCTCACGTGCCTGGGCAAGATCATCGGCGGTGGGCTGCCCGTCGGCGCGTACGGCGGACGCGCCGAACTGATGGAGCTCGTGTCGCCGTCAGGACCGGTCTATCAGGCAGGCACGCTATCCGGAAATCCCCTCGCGATGACGGCGGGATCCTGGGCACTCGAAGCGTTGTCGCCGCAGTTGTATAGAAACCTCGCGAAGCTCGGTACGCGGCTCGCGGCTGGTCTCGCCGACGCGGCACGAGCCGCCAGCGTGCCGCTCCAGATCAACGCATTCGGATCGATGCTGACGCCGTTCTTCACCGATCGACCCGTGCGGGATTATCAATCTGCCTTGTCATCGGATACACAGGCCTACGGCGCGTTCTTCCGCGAGATGCTCGCGCGAGGCGTGTACCTGCCGCCGTCGCAATTCGAGGCGTGGTTCCTCTCTGCCGCCCACACCGAGCGAGACGTGGATCGGACGGTGCGGGCGGCGAGGGAAGCCTTCAGAGCCGTTCGGAGTTAGTCGACGTCTAGCGACCAGCGACGTTGGGCGGCTGATCGAGCCTGACACGAAGGATCGTGCCGGGAGGCAGCGTCACATCCTTCCCCTCGGTCGCGGCAATCGTTCCACCGCCACCGATGAGCACGCCGAGCAGTGCTCCCTTCACGCCGCCGAGAATGCCGCCGATGATTGCCCCGACGCCGGCGCCGGCACCAATGCGCCCAACTTCCCCTCGCATCCCTTCGCTCTCGAGCGCCTGCGTCACGGTTCCGCGCATCGGATACGTGCGCCCGTCGATCGTGATCTGATCGAAGGCCACTGTGAGACTCCCCTTACGGTCGGTTCGCGACGCACGATTCACCGAGCTCACGACGCCTCGCATCACCGATCCCGCTGGAATGAGGACGACGTTGCTGTCGGTCGACAAGGCGGCGACGGTCGTCGCCTCGAACCTGTCCTCCACCTGTGCCGTGTCGCTGCTGAGCTGCCGGTCGAGTCGAACGTCGATCTCCTGACCTTCAGGGATCGTCGTGCGTCCAGTGCGAGACGAAGGTCGACGGCTATCGCCAGAGACGCCGCCTGTTGTTCCGCCCGCCACTCCCCCGCCAACTCCGCCGGGTACGCCTGAACCCGTACCGTATGTGGTGCCGCCCCGCGACGCATCGCTACGCGCCCGCGACCGGATGTCCTGAAGTTTATCGCGCAGGTCAGCGTATTCAGTGCGACTGACCGAGCCTTCCTTGCGCAGTTTGACTTTGAGGTAAATCACTTCGTCGCGCAGATCGTCCAGCTCGTTCTCGAGGCGCGAGGCCAGGTTCGCATCGCCAGAGCGAAGGCGTGAAATATCGGTGCTGGCCTGATAGACCTGGTCCTGCAACCGTTGGATGTCGTTGCTGCTCACCGACTGCTGCGCAGCCGCCGGCGCCCCCGCTGCCAGCACGGCAGCGAGCAGCCATGCGGCGCGAATTCTTGGTTGTCTTGTCATGTGAACTTCTCCAATCATCGATTCCTTCCCGTTCTCCCGATAGTAACAGGCTAGCCGTGTCGAGCGGCCATCGCACCGAGCTCTCGTCCTGCGACGCGGGCCCCGGGCCGAGCCGGGTGCTATGATCGAAGCTGTTCCATGCAAACCGTGAAATTTCACCGGACGGTCGGCGTCAAAGTTGGCACCGTCCAGGTTGGCGGAGGCGCGCCGGTTGTCGTGCAGTCGATGACGATGACCGACACCGCCGATCCCGCAGCGACCGCCCGGCAATGCATCGAGCTTGCGGAAGCAGGCTCGGAGATGGTTCGAGTGACCGTCAATGTCCCCGAAGCCGCGACGGCCGTCCCTGAGATCAAGCATCGTATGCTCGACGCGGGTGTGACGGCGCCGCTCATCGGCGACTTTCATTACAACGGGCATCTGCTGCTGACTCGGTATCCCGCCTGCGCCGAGGCGCTGGACAAATACCGAATCAATCCCGGCAACGTCGGGACCGGCCGCCGCCGCGACGAGCAGTTCGCGACGATCTGCAAAGTCGCCGTCGACAACGGCAAGCCGGTGCGCATTGGCGTGAACGGCGGGTCGCTCAATCAGGAACTGGTGGTCTCCAAAATGCAGGAGAACACCGACCGCAGCCTGGGGCACACGTCTGAAGAGATCATCAACGAGTGCATGGTGCTCTCGGCCGTGCAGTCAACAGAGCTGGCGCTCGAATCCGGTCTCCGCCGAGAACAGATCATCATCTCGTGCAAGACGTCGCGTCCTCGCGACCTGATTGCCGTGTACCGGGAGTTGGCGCGGCGAACCGAACAGCCGCTGCACCTCGGATTGACCGAAGCGGGGATGGGCACGAAGGGCCTCGTCTGGTCCGCCTCCGCGATGGGTGTGCTGCTGAACGAAGGCATCGGCGATACGATTCGTGTCTCGCTGACACCTCGCCCCGGCGGAGATCGTCGCGAAGAGGTCTACGCCGCCTGCGAATTATTGCAGGCACTCGGTCTGCGATCGTTCTCACCAAGTGTCACGGCGTGCCCCGGTTGTGGCCGGACCACGAGCTCCACGTTCCAGGAACTCGCCGAGCGAACGCAAGGCTACATTCGCGAACGCTTGCCGGAGTGGAAGACACAGTACGAAGGCGTCGAATCCATGACCCTTGCCGTCATGGGATGCGTGGTCAATGGGCCAGGCGAATCGAAAGCCGCGAACATCGGCATCAGTCTGCCCGGCACCGGCGAATCGCCGAACTGTCCCGTCTACATCGACGGCCAGCATTTCACGACGCTGCGCGGAAACTACGATGAGCTCGCGGTGGCGTTCCGCGAACTGGTCGACAACTACGTGACCACGCGCTACAAGAAAAGGGAGAAGGAAGAAGGGAGAAGGGAAAACGATTAAGGAGTTTTTCAGGCGAACGCCGCGACGCGCCGGCGCCACACGGCCAGAAGCGCCGTGCCGCAGATAATCAATCCGAGTGAAAGCCCCCACCAGAGGCCGCGGATACCGAGCCCGACAACAAAGCAAAGGGCGTAGCCGAGCGGCAAGCCAATGAACCAATGCCCGGCAAGGTTCCAAATCATCGGCGTATGCGTATCGCCGAGTCCTCTCAGGATTCCAGTTGCCACTCCCTGAACGCCGTCGAATAACTGAAACACGGCCGCGATCGCGAGAAGAGAGACGCCCACGCCGATCACAGCCGGATCCTGGGTGAAGCCACCGATGATCGGCCGGCCCAACGAGACAAACACGGCGGCCGCACAAAGCATGAAGGAAGTACCAAACAGGAGCGCCATCCATCCGGCACGCGCCGCCCCGTGAAAGTCTCGCCGGCCAATCGCATGCCCCACGCGGACGGCGCCGGCTGACGCAACCCCGTACGGCACCATGAAGGTCAGGGCGGCAATGTTGATGGCGATCTGGTGCGCGGCAAGCGACGACGGGCTCAGTCGGCCTGCGAGCACGGTTGCGGTGGCGAACACGCCGACTTCGAGCGTCAATTGACCGGCGGCAGGCAATCCGAGCGCGACCAAACGTCGAATCCAGCGGGGGTCGATGCGCAAGGACGTCTCGAACAACCCGGGCCGCCGATCGCGCTCACGTACGACGATCGCCCGCAGCAGCCACAGCGCCATGAACACGCGCGAGAGCACGGTGGCCCACGCGGCACCTCGAACGCCCAGCTCAGGCGCGCCCCAGCGTCCAAAGATCAGCATCCAGTTCACAACGGCGTTGACGACATTTGCGAGGAGGAGCGCCATCATGACCGGACGCACCGAGCCGGTCGCCTGGAGGTACCGCCGGAACGCGGCGTAAAGCAACAACGGCAGGAGACTCCACAGCACCACGTGGAAGTACTCCCGAGTGAGCGTCAGGACCTGAGGATCGAACCCCCAGACATGCAAAGAGCCGAGGATCGTGTAGAGGAGTGCCGTAATCGGTAACGACAGCCCGATCGCGAGCACGACACCGTGGACGAGCCAGCGATGACAATCGTCGAGGACGCGGGCGCCGAAGCTCTGAGACACGAGAGTGTCCAGGCCGAGAAGCAGGCCCATGGCAAAGACGCACACGCCCATGAAAATCGAACTGCCGATGCCGACCGCTCCGATAGCCTCAGCACCCAACCGGCCGACCATGAACACGTCGACGAGGCCCATCGTCACCCAGCCGAGCTCGGCGAGGACAACCGGCACTGCGAGCGCCAGCATCGGCTTGAACTCTCCGCGAAACTCGCTTCGCTCGCTCAAGACAGACTGATTCAACGGAAACAGGAGAAACGGGGTTTACTGGCGGCGGAACCTGCGCGCGTTCATCTCGACGAGGCGGCGCAGTTCCTTGATCGGCTCGGGGCTGTCGTCAACCTGGAGACGCAAGACGACGTCGTTATTCAGCCAGACGCCGCCGTTCTTCTTCACAATCAGCATGGCGGCTGACTGCATTCCGCGGGTGTCGCCGCCCGCAGCCTGACCAGCGTCTAGCGCAGCCATCAACCGCAGTGAGATGTGGCCTGTAGTCTTTTCAAAGGCCTCGACCATCCCGTTTACGACAGCCTCGCCCGCCAGGATGTTGCCCTGGGCGGTGCAGAGCTGCCCGCCCCTGTGGCCGGCCCACGGCGTGGCCTTGGCGCCGGTAAATGCCGCGTAGTTTCCTTTTGCATCCATCACGGCGAACTGACGTCCCTGCTTGGTCCAGTCTCGCCCGTTCAGACCAGGATCGGGATCGCTGTCCCACAGGGCTTTGACGATCGCGTCCGGTCGCAGACCCGTACGAAGCAGTGCAAGCGCCTTTGGTCCGTAACTCACATCGACGATCGCCTGCGTTGCGGCCATCCCCACGTCTGCTTCGCCCCAGAGAACCCCATTCCCGACGGAGAACACGCGCGATTGCACCGCACCGCCAATCTCGCCGGTTGCGGGATCGAAGCCGAGGATGGAGAAGGTTGCGACGGGATCGGGCGAGCGGTCTGGGGGATTCTGGGCGTGAACTGAGGCAATCGCGCCCAGTAGCAGCGCCAGAACGGTTACGCGGCTATTCGTCATCTTTTCTTAATGCTCGCGGGGCCCCACCCCCACTCGCTCTCGCTCGGCGGCGGCGCTCCGCGCCGCTTCCCTCCGGCGCCTCGCTCGGGCTACCGCCACGGCATTAATCGCTCGATCCACTGGACGCGGGTCAGGTCGTTGTAGATCACGGTGACCATCAGCGTCAACAGCAGCACGAACCCCGCGAACAGCATCTTTTCCTTTACCTTCATGCTGAAGTCGCGGCGGGAGAGCCCTTCAAGAGCGAGGATCGCGATGTGCCCTCCGTCGAGCACGGGAATGGGCATGAGGTTGAGCAGCCCGAGGTTCAGACTGATCATCGCCAGCAGGTTGAATAGAGGAATCCATCCTTGCTCGGCGGCGGTTCCCGACAGATCCGCAATCGCCACCGGACCCATCAACTGCTTCACGGATGTGTCGCGCGTGAAGAGCCCGACGAGCGTCTTCACGATCAGCTTCGTCCAGTCCCAGTTTTGCTCCGCGCTCATCCGGATCGCTTCGGGAAAGCTCGGATTGACGGTCCGCATTTCGGCGAGGGCGATGTGAGCGCCAATCCGGAATGTACCGTCGATCTTCCGGGGCGTGACGGTGATGTGCATGGTTTGACCGTCACGGAGGATCTCGAAATCGAGTGGCTTGCCCTGGCTCCCCTGAATCCGTTCGATGATCTGCGGCTGCGACAGCCCGCGTTCGGTGCCGAGCGCGAGCACTACGTCCTCCGGTTTGAATCCCGCTGTTTGCGCCGGCTCGCCGGAGTTGACGGATATGAACTGGGGACGCATGACCGGCATGACGCCGATCTCTCCGACTTCAAACTTTCCGGTGGGCACGGGAACGAGCTGCTTTTCGATGGCTTTCCCGTCCCGTTCGATCATCAGCGTGACCGTGCGGCCAGCCTTGCCAAGGATCTCCATCGCGAACTGGTTCCAATCCTCGACCGGCATACCATCCATCGAGACGATACGGTCGCCGACCTGAAGACCTGCAGCCTGAGCAACCGAACCCGGGCGGAACGAACCAATGACGACGGGTTCCTCTTCCGCCTTGGGGACCAGCGCGCCTTGGTAGAGGACGAACGTCATCACGACGAGCGCCAGAATCAGGTTCATCACCGGACCCATGATGAGAACCTGAAACCTCTGCCACTTGCTCTTGGAGAGGAATTCGTCGGCCGCCCCGGTACGTGCGTCCTCTGGGTTCTCGCCGGCCATCTTCACGTAGCCGCCAAGTGGAATGGCACTCACGCAGTACTCGGTATCTCCCCGTTTGAATGAGAGCAGTTTGGGACCAAAGCCGAGAGAAAACGTCAGAACGCGGACGCCGATGCGTCGCGCCATCAGAAAATGCCCGAGCTCGTGGACGAAGATCAGTACGCCGAGCACGAACACAAATGCGAGAACACTGGTCATAGCTGGACTTTCGATTGTACCCTACCGGCTGACTCGGCCGCGTGCGCACGCGCCGCGGTATCCACGAGTCGCACGTCCGACAATGTTTGGATCGGCCGTTTACCCTCGCGTTCATACGCATCCATGCACTCTCGAATAACCTCGGCAATTGCCGTGAATGGCAGCCGGCCATTGAGAAATGCCGCGACCGCCACTTCGTTTGCCGCGTTCAAGACGATGGGCAAACCGGCATCGCCCGCGAGAGCGCGAAACGCCAGCGCCAGGCACGGAAAGCGCTCCAGATCCGGCTGCTCGAATTGCAAGGGTCCTGATGTTGCGAGGTCCAGCGGCGGCAGCGGCGCGGTCCAACGTTCGGGGTAGGAGAACGCGTACTGGATCGGCAGCCGCATATCCGTTACGCCAAGCTGCGCGAGCAGCGAGCCGTCTATGAATTCGACGAGCGAGTGCACTATCGATTGTGGATGCACCAGGACGTCAATCCGGCCGGGACCGATGTCGAAGAGCCACCGCGCCTCGATGACCTCGAGCCCCTTGTTCATCAACGTCGCGGAGTCAATCGTGATCTTCGGCCCCATCCTCCAGGTCGGGTGCCGCAGCGCGTCCTCCGGAGTGACGCGCGCCAGCTCCCGGGGCGACAGCGCCCGGAAGGGGCCACCGGATGCCGTCAACACCAGGCGTTTGACATGCTCTCGCGGACGCCCGTCGAGGCACTGGTGAATGGCGTTGTGCTCGCTGTCCACAGGGAGGACGGCGACACCACGTTTCCTGGCGCGTTCCATCACGACGCTGCCAGCCATGACCAGAATCTCCTTGTTGGCGAGCGCGATGGTTTTTCCCGCGTCGATGGCCGCGAGCACAGCGTCGAGTCCTGCCGTGCCCGAAGACGCAAACAGCACCAGGTCTGCCGCTGGGTGGGTCGCAACCGCGACGAGCGCGTCAGGGCCGCAGGAAAATTGCGGCATGCGCGCACTGGTTCGGCGTAGTTCCGCCTGCAGCTCGTCAAGCGCGTTCGAGGACGCCATGCCGACGAGGTCCGGCTGAAACCGCGAAATCTGATCGCCGCACTTTGCGGCGTTTTCGCCGGCGGCAAGGGCCACCACCTGCAGGCGATCACGATGAGCGTCAACGACGGCGAGCGCGCTCTGACCGATCGAGCCAGTTGCCCCGAGGATCGCAATCCGCTTCACGGCTGGGAGACCTGAAGGTAGCGCACGAACCCATAGTAGACCGGAGCAGCGAACAGCCAGCTATCGATGCGATCCAGGATGCCGCCGTGACCCGGGATGAGGGAGGACGAATCCTTCACGCCGGCGCTTCGCTTGAGCAGCGATTCAAAGAGATCGCCGACAATTCCCAGCGCGACGACAGTCGCCGCGCAAAGAATGAGGATCGCCGGATGCGCTGCCGGAAAGAGCCTCCAACCGCCCAACGTCATCGCGGCCGTCCCAAAGATGAGACCTCCGACCGCACCTTCGCGCGTTTTCTTCGGACTGATGGTCGGCGCGAGCGGCACACGACCCAATGCACGGCCTGTGTAGTACTGGGCGGTGTCGCTCACGACAATGGTGATCACGAGCAGGAGCACGGCCTCGCGGCCGGCAAAGGTCCGGACCGCGGCAAGCGCTCCCAGCGGAAGCCCGAGATAGCCGACGGGAAAGAGCGACGCAGCCGCATTGCGCAGCACGGACGGCCCTGGTTGACCCGATCCCACGGCCAGCGCACCGAGCACGATCACGACGCTCATCAGGATGAGATCCAGCGGAAGGGGTGGTACCGCGACGGCCGCGCAAACGGCTGCGACGGCGGTGGCGCCGATCGCGCGCGGCACCTCGAGGTCCAGCGCCCGAGCGATCGTGGCGTATTCGAGAAACGCCAGTACGGCCGCGATTTCGGCGAGCACCAGCGTCGCTACAGGGGGCAAAAACCAAATCGAACCGACGACAATCGGGAGAAGAACAATCGCGCTGGCGACGCGCAGCATCTATCAGCGGCCGGCGACGGCCGGATGTGTGATGCCACCGTATCGCCGATCGCGCTTCTGGTAGGCGAGGATGGCTTCGAGAAGATGGCGTTTCCGGAAATCAGGCCACAACGTGTCGGTGACCCAGATTTCGGCGTAGGCAATCTGCCACAGCAGAAAATTGCTGACCCGCATTTCACCACTCGTGCGGATGAGCAGATCCGGGTCCGGCTGGCCCGCTGTATACAGGAACCCGGCAAATCGTTGTTCATCGAGCTCGTCAGGTGAGACACCCGCTGCGAGGAGACGCTTGGCGGCCTCGACGATTTCAGCGCGACCACCGTAATTGAGCGCGATGTTGAAAAGCATGCCGGCGTTGTTCGCGGTCTTCTCTTCGGCAAGGGTCAACTCAGAACGAATGTCTGGCGCAAGATCGCCTGAGCGGCCGATGACGCGGAAACGAATGTTGTGCCGGAGCAGCGTATTCAACTCGAGCCGCAGGTAGCGCTTCAGCAACGTCATGAGCGTGGAGACTTCGGTCGCCGGACGCTTCCAGTTCTCGACAGAGAACGCGTAGAGCGTCAACACCTTAATCCCGAGCCGCGCCGATCCTTCCACCACCTCGCGTACCGACTCGATGCCGGCGCGATGTCCCTCGACCCGCGGCAGGTGCCGCTGCGCGGCCCACCGGCCATTGCCGTCCATGATGACGGCGATGTGTTGGGGCAATCGGTCGAAGTTCAACTGGCGCGCCAGCTCGTCTTCGATGGAGCCGGGCGTTATAACCGAAAGGATGTCGTCAAGCGGCATGTCGTCGCGAAGCAATCAAACCCGGATAATACCCCGCCTTCGCCGATGGCTACGGCGCGGCGTGGCTTTCAGCTTTGTATTATAAAGCTGAAACCTCTCATCAGTAGCGTACGCTCACCAGAAACAGTCCCCGCGCCGGCGCCGTGGGACCCGCCAGCGCCCGGTTGCCCGATTCAAGGACCTCTCCGGGGCGGCGATGGTCCCAGCGCCCGACTCCCACTTCCACGAGCGTGCCGACGATGTTGCGAACCATGTGGCGCAAGAATCCGTCGCCCGTCAGGCGCACGACGAGCGGCTCGTTGTAGGCGCGGCCGCCCTCCCACTCGATGCCCTCAATGCGTCGCACCGTCGAGTGCACGACCGCTCCCTCGGGGTTGCCCTGGAACGCCGCAAAATCGTGACGGCCGACGAGCGGCGCCGCCGCCATGCCCATGGCTTCGATGTCAAGCTTCTGCGGCACGTGCCAGACGTACCGGTAGAGAAACGCATCCACGAACGGCGCATTCACGATGCGGTACTCATATGTCTTCCCGGTCGCGCTGAATCGGGCGTGAAAGTCGGCAGCCATCTCCTCGACGCCAATCACGCGAACATCCTCCGGCAAGACCGCATTCAGTGCCCGACCGAGTGTCGCCGGGTCGAGCGAGGCCTCGAGGTTGACGCTGGCCACCTGCGCGAGCGCGTGCACACCAGCATCGGTTCGACCGGCGCCATGCACGGTGACGGCGCGACCCTCTATCGGAGCCAGTGCATCCTCGAGCAGCGCCTGGATCGACGTACCAGCCGGCTGCCGCTGCCATCCGATGTAGTTGGTCCCGTCGTACTCGAGGGTGAGCTTGAAATTACGCACTGATCAGGCGCGCGAGCCGGGCTTCACGACCGGGAGTCCTCGGACGCAGAACGGGCAATCGTCGGGCTGATACGTCGGCACCTCGAGACGAACGAGTGCCTGCAGAGGCAAGCCCAGGTTTGCCTGGCCGCCGCTGCGATCGATAATCGCGGCTGCCCCGACGACGTGCGCGCCCATCGACTCTGCCACTCGCGCCGTCTCCATCGTCGACCCGCCGGTCGTGATGACGTCTTCGACCACCAGGACGCGATCGGACGGGCCCAAGAGGAATCCGCGACGCAGCGTCAGCGTTCCGTCCTGTCGCTCCGCAAATTGCGCGCGAACGCCAAGGCCTCGCGCAACTTCCTGTCCGATGACGATGCCGCCGAGCGCTGGTGAAAGGACGACCGTCGGCTGAAGGTGACGAGTGCGATTCGCCAGCTCACGTCCGAGCGTCTCGGCGAACTCCGGATACTGAAGCACCAGCGCGCTTTGCAGATAGCGCTCGCTGTGCAGACCCGACGTCAGACGAAAATGTCCCTCGAGGAGCCCACCCGACTTCCGGAACAGATTGAGGACCTCGTCGTCGGTCAATTCGTTGATCTCCCGTTTCGCGGCAGACGAAGGTTCTCCTCGAACAGCTTGAGAATGCGCCGGTACTCGTCCGCCCAACTCGTCTCTTCGGTGAATCCATGGTTTTCGACCGGATAGACGGCAAGCTGCCAATTGTCTTTTCTCAGCTCGATCAGCCGCTGCACCAGGCGGACGGAATCCTGAAAGTGCACGTTGGTGTCTACCATTCCATGGCAAATCAGGAGTGCGCCGCGGAGCCCCTCGGCAAAATAGATTGGCGAGCTCTTGCGGTACGCGTCGGCGTCCTTTTGCGGAACGTTCAGGATGTTTGAGGTGTAGCCATGGTTGTAGTGTGCCCAATCGGTGACGGGCCTGAGCGCCGCGCCGGCAGCAAACACGTCCGGCGTCGTGAACATCGCCATGAGTGTGATGAAGCCGCCGTAGCTGCCACCGTAGACCCCAATGCGACGGGGATTCACCTGTTCCCTGGCAGCAAGATACTTCGCGCCGTCGACGATGTCCTCGAGATCCTTTCCTCCCATGTGGCGGTAAATCGCTGTCCGCCATTCGCGGCCGTAGCCGGAACTCGCGCGATAGTCCACGTCGAGAATCACGTAGCCGCGCGACGCCAGCAGGTTGTGGAACATGTACTCGCGGAAGTACGTGGACCAGTAGCGATGCGCGTTCTGCAAGTAGCCGGCGCCATGCACGAAGACCACGCCAGGCCGTGACGGATCGCGCCGCGATCCAATCATTTCAGGTGTGAACAGCCGCGCATGCACGTCGACGCCGTCACGCGCCTTGAAGGTCATGACTTTCGGGTCGATCCAGTTGAACGAGCGCCACTCATCGGTGGGAGTGGTGGTGATTTGCTTTGCGTTCGCGCCCGGACGATTTGGCATCACGAATACTTCCGGTGGCTTGTTGCTGTACGAGTGCACCAGCGCGATCATCGAATCGTCTGGCGACACCGTCGCATCATTCGAGCCCGTCATCGATGTGATTCTCGTGCGCGGACCTCCA
The DNA here is from genome assembly GCA_049642465.1 of Vicinamibacterales bacterium. GTDB lineage: Bacteria > Acidobacteriota > Vicinamibacteria > Vicinamibacterales > 2-12-FULL-66-21 > CAWDPQ01. Next base: position 168,500 of record JBAROV010000049.1, on the reverse strand, counting down.
TCGAGCGCAAGACGGTACAACTGCCGCTCACCGGGGTGTGCTTCGGTCGTGGTCAGATAAAACGTTTTTTTGTCTGGAGCCAACTCGACGGAGGTGACTTCCCACTTGCCTTCGGTCAACTGGACGGCCTTGGAGTTTTCGCTCGCCACGTCGAGCGTGTAGAGGTGCATCCAGCCGTCACGCTCCGACAAGAACGCGATACGGCGATTGTCTGGCAGGAACTCGAGCGAAGTCGTGCCAAACCCCGCTTCACGCACCCACGCTTCGTCATGCAGCGTGTCGATGACTCGTGTTTTTCCAGACTCGGCGTCCACCGTGACGTACCAGCGATCCTTGTTGTCGGCGGAGCGTGCCGCCGCCACCGCGAACTTTCCGTCCGTGGAGAGCACGGGCATCGACCAGCGCACTTCGCGTTCGGCTTTTCGCGGCGTTGCGTTCGGCGTGCCGGGGGCCGCAGTCGTCTTTTCTGCTTCCGGAACAGGAGGCGCGAAGCTGGCGTCGGCCCACACCGACTTGCCGGTCTTGATGTCGAGCACCGCGAGCAGCCGCCGGTCCTGGGTGTCTCCGACGTTCGAGCGGCCGGGAATGTCTTCGGTGTAGCCGGTCTCGGTGACGTAGTTGGGCACAATCGTGTTCTTGACCCCAACGGGACGCTCGGCGACAACGATGAAGACGTGCGTGTCGTCAGGCGACAGCATCAGATCGATTGCACTCTGACGATCCTGCAACTCGAATGACGGCAGCTTCTGCTGCTTGTCCTTTTCCTCGGCGCGCTTCTTCTCTTCGGCCTGCTCTCGAAGGTACTCAATTAGCTTCTGCTCTTCTTCTTTGATGAACTTCTGACTATCCGTCAGTCTCGGCTCCGAGCGCTTCGCCGCGACATCGGTCAACTGAACGACGAGCCCGCTCGACGGTCCCTCCACAGGGACGATGAACAGGTTCCCCTCGCGGACGTAGGTCACGTGTGTGTCACCGCGAACCCACCGCGGGCTCGATTCGTTTCCGGTCGTGCGGGTGATCTGCACGCGTCGAGGGCCGTCGATCATGACAATGTCACCGCGATCGACGAACACGACTCGCTTCTTCGCCTTGTCCCAACGGCCGTTCGACGCCGGCACGTTTCGCGCGTCTTCGGCCGACAGCTTGCGCGGGTCGCTACCGTCGCTGGCTGCGACGTAGGTCGCTGCCTCCTTCTCCCCGGGCTTCCGCCACTCGAAGTAGAGGTGTTTCGAGTCGGCCGACCATCGCAGCGATGTCGGCGGCCATCCAACCAGGTCGGGACCGCGCATGATGCTGTCCACGGTCAACGCGAATCGGGGGGGGACCGATTGTGCGGTCGACTTTGCCCGTTCCTGCTGCGGGCTTCGCTGGGCAACCCCCACAGGGACCGCCCCGGCAACAAGAACAGCACTCAGTCCGATACAAAATCCACGCATGAACGTCTAATCCTTGGATAAACCGAAAGCACGGGCGGGGGGCCGCCAAACGGACGAAGTATAGCAATCCGAAACGGCGTCCCGGTTCTTGCAGTCAGCCGTCTGACCCTAGTCTTTTCTAGCAATTGGAGATACGTGGCATGCGTTTCAAGCACGAAATTACCGGCTGTTTTCAACTCGTGGCGTTCGTCGCGGCAATTGGCGTGTTCGGGTTCGCTCGGGGGGTGTCCGCTTTCGAACAGGGGGGCGCACCTCCACAGCAGAACCCGGTCCAGACGACGCCTCCCGGCGCTACCTCAAACGGGCCCCAACTGCAAATCACCTCGGACGAAGCGGTTCGCCTGGCGTTGGAAAACAACCTGGGGATTCAGGCGGCACGGCTGAGCCCCGAGGTGCAAGCGATGGATCTGGCGCAGACGCGCGCGACGTACGCCCCCATCCTCTTTACCAACGCCACGAAGAACAGCAACAGCAACCCGCCGAGCAACTTTCTAAGCGGGAACGATTTCATCACGAACCAGGGCGTCCGCTCGAACGCTGGCGTGGCACAGCAGATGCGGTGGGGCGGCGGCCGTTACCAGGCGTCCATCGACGGCTCGCGGAATACCACGAGCGATCCCACCGACCCCTTCAATCCGCGGCTGTCGTCGAACTTCAATTTCAATTTCACGCAGCCGCTCCTCCGCAACTTCACCATCGATTCGACGCGTCAGCAATTGATGCTCGGTCAAAAGCAGAAGGAGATTGTCGACGTGCAACTGCAACAGCAGATTGCACAGACGACCCGGCGCGTGCGGAGTGCGTATTTCGATCTGGTTGGCGCGTACGGGCAACTCGACGTCGCACGGCAGACGCTGGAGCTTGCGCAGAAATCGCTGAAAGACAATCAAATGCGCGTCGAGGTCGGGACGCTCCCGCCGATTGACATCATCGAGGCGCAGGCGGAAGTCTCGCGCAACGAGGAAGGTGTCATCATCGCCGAGGCGCGCATCAAGACTCTCGAGGACGCGCTCAGAACTTTAATCATGAACCCCTCGCAGCCGGACTTCTGGACGGCACGGATCACACCGGCCGAGCAGCCGGTGCTCACGCCCCAGGCGGTGGACGTCGCAGCGGCGGTCTCCAATGCGCTCGCGAACCGGACCGATCTCGTCCAGGCGCGAAAACAACTGGAGCAGACCGACATCAATCTCAAGTACGCGCGAAACCAGCGGCTGCCCAACGTGGACGCGGTGCTGAACTATGGACTGGCCGGAATCGGCGGCACGCGCACGATCTATGACACGTCGCAGGGCTTCCCGATCCCGACGGGGTCGGCGCAGCGCAGCTTCGGCGATGCGCTGAGGGACATTTTCGGCAACGAGTTCAAAACCTGGAGTCTCCAGCTGCAGGTGAGCTACCCGATCGGCCAGAGTCAGGCCGAAGCCGCGGTGGCACAAACCCGGTTGCAGCGCCAGCAGGATGTGACGTCCTTGCATCAGCTCGAAATGCTGATTGCGACGTCCGTGCGTGACGCGGCGCGGCAGGTCGAGACGAGTCTCAAGCGGGTTGAAGCCACGAAGAAAGCGCGCGAGTTCGCCGAGCGAAACCTTGACGCCGAACAGAAGCGCATGACGGTTGGTCTGTCGACGACGTTCCAGTTGCTGCAGGCGCAGCGGCGCCTTTCGGAACAGCGGCTCGCAGAGCTCACCGCGACCATCGACTACAACCGCGCGCTGGTGAACCTGCAGGCGGTCCAAACCGTCCCGTTGCAGTAACAAGGGAGAGCGCCTGCGGCCGCGGCGAGCGAGCGCAGCGAGTCGAGCCGCAGCGAGCCGGGGTGGGGCCCCGCGAGCACTGAGAAAGGAAGAAGGTTCATCCTTCTTCCTTTTTACTTTAAACTCCCTCGCGTGAAGCTGACCGTTACGGTCATCACGCTCAACGAAGCCTCCAACATCGCGGCCGCACTCGAATCGGTCTCCTGGGCCGACGAGATCATCGTTGTCGATTCCCACAGCACCGACGACACTGTCGCGATCGCTCGCCGGGCGGCAACGCGCGTCGAAGTGCGCGACTGGCCGGGATATGCGGCGCAGAAGAATTTCGCGGCCGAACTCGCGTCACACGACTGGATTCTGTCGCTCGACGCCGACGAGCGGGTCACGCCGGCGCTCGCGGACGAAATTCGAGGCGTCCTCGCGACCTCAGCTGTCTTCGGCGGTTACCGGATTCCGCGTGTCGCCTGGTATCTCGGCCGCTGGATCCGCAGCACCGATTGGTACCCGGATTATCAACTTCGGCTCTACAACAGGCGCGCGGGACGCTGGAACGAGCGCCGCGTGCACGAGTCGGTGGCGATCGACGGCCCGGTTGGACAGCTACGGCACGAGATCGAGCACTACCCCTATCGCGATATTTCTCATCACCTGCAGACGATCGATCGCTACACGACACTCGCGGCTGAAGAGTGGCGCGCCGCCGGCCGTCATGCCAACCCGTGGCAGACGTTTTTCTATCCCCGATTCGCGTTTCTCAGAAACTACCTGCTGAAAAAAGGGTTCCGCGACGGAAGCGCCGGCCTTGTTGTATCGCTTTTGAACTCCTACTACGTGTTTCTGAAGCTGGCGAAGCTCTGGGAACTCGAGTCCCGAGCCCCGAACCCCGACTCCCCGTCCTCCCGCAAGCCCGTCCTCCCGTCCTCCCGAGACTGATGTTCTCCCTCCACATCGACACAGCACGGACCTGGCGTGGCGGGCAGAATCAGGTGCTCGTCACCGCCATGGGACTCCGCGCGCTGCGGCACCGGACGATGGTGGTGGCGCATTCGGAGGGTGTGCTGAAAGAGCGGGCCGCCGAAGGGTTGGATGTGATTTCGCTCGCCCCGCGCAGCGAGATGGACCTTGGCGCGGCGTGGCGCTTGGCACGGGTGCTGAAGCAGCTCAAGCCAGACATCATCCACGCGCACGATCCGCACGCCGTCGCGATGAGCGCTCTCGCACTCTCGATGAGCACCCAACCGACGAAGCCACCGCTCGTCGCGTCGCGACGCGTGGACTTCCACATTCGCGGCAACACGCTCTCACGCTGGAAGTATCGCCAGGTGGACTGCTTCATCTGCGCCTCGGAAGCCATCCGCAAAATCCTCGTCGCTGACGGCATCCAAGTGGAGCGAACCGTCACGGTGCACGAGGGGATTGACGTCGAGCACGTCCGCGCGGCTCCGCCTGCCAAGCCTCACGAGGAGTTCTGGCTGCCGCACGAGGCGCCCATCGTCGGCAACGTGGCCGCGCTCGCGCCGCACAAGGGCCAGCGCTATCTCATCGACGCGGCGGCCCTCGTCCTCAGACACGTTCCGGATGCGCGATTCATCGTTGCGGGTGAGGGAGAGCTGCGGCTGCAACTCGAGCGGCAGATCAAGGAGCACCGGCTGGAAAAGCACGTCTTCCTCGCCGGCTTTCGGCCCGACGTTCTGTCGTTGCACAAAAGCTTCGACATCTTCGTACTGAGTTCCACGACCGAGGGCCTCGGGACGTCGTTGCTCGATGCGATGGCGTGCGGCAAGCCGATTGTCGCGACGACCGCCGGTGGCATCCCCGAGGTGGTCGAGGACGGCGTCACCGGCCTGCTCGTGCCGCCGAGGGACGCGGACAGCCTGGCGAAGGCGATCGTGGTGCTTTTGAAGGACGCCAAGAAGCGGGCGAAATTTGGCGCCGCCGGTCTCGCGCGCGTGCGAGAACGCTTCAGCGCGGAGCGGATGGTGCAGGACACCCTGCGTGTGTATCAACGCGTCGCGCAGCGTCCGCATCTGGAAGTGCCCGCCTAAACGCTTCTCCCTTCTCCCTTCTCCCTTCTCCCTTCTCCCTTCTCGCTTTTCCCTTCTCCCTTTTCCCTTCTCCCTTTTGTCAGCGAATCCCCACCATCCCCGCCCGACACCCCGCATGGTCCCGCGGACAATCGTCGAAGGTCACCGCGGCGCCGTTGTCCGAGAAGGTTATCCCCCGGGCGACGCGAGCGTCCGCGCCGTCACCAAAGATATTGACCTTCCCCGCCGGTTTGCGGCTCTCCGCGTCGTAGATGCGCAACTGTCGTCCGTTGATCAGGAACGCCACCCGCCGACCGTCCTTCGTCCACGCAATCTCGTCGCACGTTTCCCGCCCATCGGCCAACCCCTCGAGCGCGGACGCGGCCGCCACGCTCGATCCCACGTACAACGTCTCACACGGTCCCTTCTCGCACAGCCGATCGCGCGAGAAGGCGACACGCGACCTATCGGCTGACCACTCGAGTGCGCTGTAGCGTTCGATCGTCGGCCGGCAGCCGGCGAGCGTCAGGCATGCGCCCGCGAGCGCGAGCGCGGCCGGCACAGACCTTTGAGCGGGCATTGGCTGTCTCCCTGCCGGCGGCCGAAGCCGCAGGCGTTTCGCATACCGAGATGGCAGAGCGAGAAGTCGAAGCGAACCGGGTCGTCTGGATCGAGCCGGCGCAGCGAGGCGGTGATGTCCGCGGCCATGCGCCACCCCGGCGACGTGTATCGCGTCAGCCGGAGGCACTGCCCGAGCCGGATGACGTGCGTATCGAGCGGCACGACAAGCTTCGATGCCGAAACGGCGCGCCATCCGCCCGGATCGATCGCATCGTGGCGCACCATCCAGCGAAGAAAGAGGTTCAAGCGCTTGCAGGCGCTGCCGCGCGACGGACGCGGGAAGAAATAGCAGACGCCAGGACGTCGTGGCACGCGGCCGTAGGCGCGCTTGATGTCGAGCCTCATGGCGCGTTCCGAGAACGACTCGAGCGCAGCGCCAACGTCCTCGTCATCGTCGCTCAGGCCATCGGCGAAAAACCGCTCGACCGAGCCCGACTGCTCGAGCATCTGGCGAAGCATCCACAGCAGCGCCGCGAGATCGTCGCCGCGCGTCCAGCGGTGCACCATGGCGCGAAGGCCAGGATGTGGCTGGGCGGGATCGAATCCCCGCACGAAGTCGGCGGGATGCGGTCCGATAATCTTCAACAGGATGTCGATCGAGTGGATGACGCTCGCCACACGCCCGAACGCGAGGGCGGCGGCGCAGAATCCGGCGATTTCGCGATCGGCGGGACGTGAGAATGGCCGAACGAGATGAACCGGATCGCTGGCCGAATCGTCCCGGTTGTACTCGTGATACAGCTCGTGGAGCGATCTCGCGAGCAAAGGACGGCTCAAAACGTCGTGATTGGATCACCCGCGCGGCACATCGGGCATTCGGCCGCCGGGTAATTCTCGGGCGCGGGGTAGTTCACCAGGGCGTAATTCGGCACACCTGCATCAACGACGCTCTCCATGCGGTCGCAGATCTCAACGGTCGCCATCACGATCCCGCCGGCACCGCGCACGAGCTCCGCACAACTCACCAGGGTCTTCCCCGTATTCCTGACATCGTCGGCAATGAGGACGCGGCGGCCCTTCATGCTGCGCGCGTAGAAATCGCGCAACGTGAATGCCTCTCCCTCGGGTGTGAACGGCGCAAAACTGTACGGTGGGTGGGTGAGCGGGCGGCGGCCGTCGAGCAACCCCGCGAGCGTATGCGCGAGGAGCGCGCCACCGGTTGCCGGGCCTGCCACAACCTCGGTCGTCTGCAACAATTCGGACGGCAAGATGTCGATCAGATCCTGCGCGAGGCGCCAGATGGTGGATGGCTGCCTGAACAGCTCGTGCGGATTCAGATACACGCGGCCGTGATAACCGTTGCCGTAGTCGAAGTGGCCGCGCCGCATGAGCACCCCGGACTCCTGCAGCGTGCGTAAGGCTTGTTCGCGAAGTTCGTCCTGACGGTTCACCGTGTGTGTGTGCATCTCGATTCTCGGATTCTCAACTTCGTGCGTGTGCGGTTGATCTGGCTTGCGGCCGACTGTCGGTCCGGTGCACGAGGCGGCCGCCCACCAGGGTCATCACCACTCCACCGCGCAGCGTCCAGCCGTGAAACGGTGTGTTCTTCGAGCGCGACCTGAGGGCTGCCGCGTCGATTGTCTGCATGCGATCGGGATCGATGATCGTCACATCCGCCGGCGCACCATCGGTCAGCGTGCCGCCGGGAATACTCATCACCCGCGCCGGGTTCGTGGACAGCAGCTCGATGGCGCGGCGCAGCGATATCTTGCCCGAGTGAACCAATCGGTCGAAGACGAGCGGCACAGCCGTCTCCAAACCGACGATGCCAAAGGGTGCGCGGTCGAACTCGACCATCTTTTCATCAGCGTGGTGTGGAGCATGATCGGTCGCGATCACGTCAATCGTGCCGTCAGCCAACCCCTCGAGCATCGCGTCGCGATCCGCTCGCTCGCGCAACGGCGGGTTCATCTTGAGGTTGGTGTCGTACTTCACCGGGCCGTCCAGCAGCTCGTCGGTCAATGTGAAGTGATGCGGCGTGACCTCGCAGGTGACATGCACACCAAGATCCTTGCCGGCGCGCACCGCTCGCAACGACTGCCGGGCGCTCATGTGCGCGATGTGGACGTGGGCACCAGTCAGCTCGGCCAGTGAGATGTCCCGCTCAACCATCAGCGATTCGGCGGCTCCGGGGATGCCGCGCAGCCCCAGCGCCGACGCGTAGTAGCCTTCGTGGGCGACGCCGTCCCCCTTGAGCGACGGGTCCTCGCAGTGGTCGATAATCGGCGCCCCGATCATCCTCGCGTACTCGAGGGCGCGACGCATCAGCAACGCCGTTGCAACCGGCCGGCCATCATCGGAGAACGCAATGCAACCGGCCGTCCGCTGTTCGCCAAGCTCGGCGAGCTGCTCCCCCTTCGAACCGAGCGAAACGGCGCCGATGGGGTAGACGCGGGCGAGGCCAGCCTCGGCTGCTTTCTTCAGGATGAACTGCGTGATGCCCGCGTGATCGTTGATCGGCTCCGTATTCGGCATGCACGCGATGGCGGTAAAGCCACCTGCCACCGCTGAAGCGGTTCCACTCGCGATCGTCTCCTTGTGCTCCTGACCCGGTTCGCGAAGGTGCACGTGAATGTCGATCAGGCCAGGCACGACAATGCAACCCGTGGGAACCTCAATCACCTGGGCGCCATTCGCTGGAAGGTCGCGGTCCACTCGCGCGATCCGATCTCCCTCGATGAGGATGTCGAACGCGCCGTCGCGTCCGGCCGACGGATCGACGACACGGCCCCCCTTGATCAACGTACTCATGCGTGCGAGACCTCGTCTGCGTCGCGACCGGCCAGCAGGTACAACACCGCCATTCGCACGGCCACGCCATTGGAAACCTGCTCCAGGATCACGGAATAGGGACCGTCAGCGACGGCGGAATCGATTTCAACGCCGCGGTTCATCGGCCCGGGGTGCATCACGATCACGTCGTCTTTTGCCAGTCGCAGTCGCTCTGGCGTCATGCCGAACAGCGTGAAGTACTCGCGAATGGACGGGAAGAAGTGGCCGTGCATCCGCTCCTGCTGAATCCGCAGGAGCATCACGACGTCTGCCTGATCCACGGCTTTTTCGATGGTCGTCGTCGAACGCACGCCGAAGCGGTCGAGCCCGGCCGGCATCAACGTTGCGGGACCACACAACCACACGTCGGCGCCCATCGTGTTGAGCAGCAGCACGTTCGAGCGGAGCACCCTGCTGTGCATCAAATCGCCGATGATCGCCACTTTGAGTCCCTTCAGGCGCCCTTTGTGTTCGCGGATGGTGAACGCATCGAGCAGCGCCTGGGTCGGGTGTTCGTGCATGCCGTCACCGGCGTTGATGATCGCGGACCGGCAGATTCGCGACAGCAAATGCGGCGCGCCCGAAGAGGCATGGCGCATGACAATCATGTCCGGCGACATCGCCTCGAGATTCCGCACGGTGTCGGCGAGCGTCTCCCCTTTCGTGACGCTCGAGGTCGCCGTCGCGATGCTGAGGGTATCCGCACTGAGGCGCTTCTCCGCGATTTCGAAGGACGTGCGGGTCCGGGTACTGGGTTCGAAAAACAGATTGACCACGGTGCGGCCGCGAAGAGTCGGGACCTTCTTGATGGCTCGCGTACCGACTTCCTTCATCGCTACCGCGGTATCGAGAATCAGCGTGATCTCACCCGCGTCGAGGCCGGCAATTCCCAGCAGATGCTGCGATCGGAGCCGCTCGGTTGCCACCTCCGACACCGGAGCGGGCGGAAGCTGTACTGGCGTCGTCATGCTTCCTCCAATGCCACTTCGTCCACGCCGTCGATCTCCTGAAGCCGAACGCGGACGCTCTGCTTCAGCGACGTCGGAAGGTTCTTGCCGACGTAGTCTGCCTTGATTGGCAACTCACGGTGTCCGCGATCCACGAGCACGATCAGCTGAATCGCCCGCGGCCGGCCGAAGTCGATGAGCGCATCGAGCGCGGCTCGAATCGTGCGGCCGGTATAGAGGACGTCGTCCACCAGGAGAATCTTGCGGTCATCGATCGAAAACGGGATTTCCGTGCGACGGACGAGCGGCTGCGGTCCAACCGGATTCCTCATCAAATCGTCACGGTAGAGCGTGATGTCGAGGGCGCCGGTGGGAATGTCGTCGCCATTGATCTCGCGCAGCGATTTCGCGAGTCTCTTGGCAATCGGCACCCCGCGCGTGCGGATGCCCACCAGCGCGAGTTCGTCGAGTCCGCGGTTTCGCTCGAGGATCTCGTGCGCCATGCGGGTGAGGGCGCGAGACATGCGGTCGGCGTCCATCACCTGAGACACGTCTGCCTCACGAACAATACCGATATCGAGAGATGTCGGGCTGAGAAGACGAATGGCGGGCTATTCACGGAACACCTCTTCGCGGCCTCTCAGGACCGCTCTTAAAGAGTTTCAAGCAGTGTAGCACACCCACAGCAACCTGCGCACAACCGCGAACACGCCGACGGCTGTTCACGAAGGCAGGAGCGGTGTCCACGTTCGCAGGCTCCGAACGCCGTTCGTCAGCGATTGTGCGTCGGAATGAACGCAATCGGTCGTTCGGCAGTGAAGGCTCGAGTGAATAAATCCGACCTCGCGAATCCATCCATATCGCGTCCAACCGGCAGGCCGAGGTAATAGAGGATCGTCGGAGCGACGTCGACGATCGAGCCACGCGGGCGGCGGCCGCGCTCGACGGCTGTTCCGGACGCAAGCAGAAACCCATCCGGCGCGCGCTCGTGGCTCCCTGAAATCCCTCGTTCGCCTAAGAGTTCGCCCAGCATTTGCTTGAGTGGATTCAGGCGCTGCATGCCGAAGCCGCTGATGACGAGCAGCAGGTCGTCCGGCCCAAGCGACGCCATCGCCGTGCCGACTTCCGCATCCGCGGCAAGATAGGCACGCTCGAGGATCTGCGCCGCCTGACGACGTTGCTCCTCAGAAGGGTCGCCGGCGGATCTTGGCTGCGCCGCGCCCCAGAAACGATGCCCGACCTGGTCGAGCGCCTGGTAGCGCAGACCGATGAGTTGGGGGTTCGATTGTTGCCGCAGCGACTGCATCGCACGGCTGTAGGAACGATCCCGAAGGGATGCAGGGTCGTCTACCGGGGCGTCTTCCCGCAGCTCGGGTCCCGAATCGGAGGAGAACGACCCGCGCGCGACCGGCACGATGTCGGCGGGATAGGCGGCGCCATTGAACTCCAAAACTGATCCAATCAGGTCGTGAAAGCGGTCCGCGACGAGAAACCCCAGCACCGGTTGCGCCGGATACGTCAGCGGCCAACGCACGATTCCAACCGACACGCCGGCATCCGCGAGAATGCTCCAGAGCGGCCGCGCGCGCCACATGGCAGACGAATTCGGCACGTCGCGCACGATTCCCAGCGAAACGAGTGCGTGCGAGAAGCAATGATCCGGCAGCAAATCCACGGGACGATCGTCGCCCCACGCGTAGTAGGCCGCGGCCGAGCGGATGCCGCTCTTCCACGGGTACATCCCAGTCAGCGCCGCAGCCCACACCGGGTCCGGCTGCGTTGGGCGGATCGTCGCGAGATCGATCTCGGCGCCCGTCTCGATGAGGCGCGCGAAATGTGGCAGACGACCGTCCGCCGCTCGGGTCCAGATGTATTCCAGAGACGCGCCGTCGAACAGCAGCACGATGACCTTTGGCGCGGCGGGTCTTGCCGGACGGCCACCAAGGTGCGCGCGATGCGATCGCTGTGGCAGATCCGTCGCCGGTCCGCGGGCGGCTACCGGAAGCGCGAGCGAGCCAATCACCGCAATCGTGAAGAGCGCCGCACCGACACGGCCGCCGCGCCGACCCGACGAGTAATGCGCGATAGCAATCGCGAGGAGCACCGCGGCTGAGATTGCGGTGGCGATCGAGCCGACCGTCATGCGGCGCGCGGCCACAGGATCGAGCGAAACCCCGAACCCACGGACGTTCAGCCACATCAGCAGCGCGGCGCTGCCGGCGACCGTCGCGATCAACCAGGCCAGGACTCTGACGCTCACCCAGCCCGGGGACAACACGTCCAGGCTGAAGAACTCGCGTGCGACCATCAGCACGTAAAACACGACGGCGAGGTGAACGCCGTAGAACATCGCGAGCGTCAGAAACCACCGCCACGTCGTCAACGAGATGAGTGGAACTTGCGGATTCAATTGCAGCACGAGCACCGTCAAGTACGCGGCGCCCAACATGCCGGCCGCGACGGAGTTGGTGAGCATCCGAAGGAACCGCATGCCCAAGTGTATACTTCGGTCAATGCCGGTCGATCTCGACGCGGCGGTCGTGACCAACACGCGGCTGTCATCCGACTACAACGTCATCGCATTTGCCGCCCCCGCCATCGGATCGCTCGCCGCTCCAGGGCAATTCGTCATGGTGAAACCGGCGCGGGGGACCGATCCGCTGCTCAGGCGGCCTTTCTCAATCTTCGAGATCCTGCGCAGCGAGGCCGGAGCGATCACGGGGTTTTCGATTCTCAACAAGAGAATCGGAGTCGGTACAGGGCACCTCTACGACGTTGCGACCGGAGCCCGGCTGGCAGTACTGGGTCCGCTCGGCCGGCCGTTCGAACCAGTTTCACCACCCGCCGAGGCATGGATGGTTGCCGGCGGCGTCGGCCTCGCGCCGTTCCTGACTCTTGCCGAAGCACTTCGCCAGCAGAACACGCGGACCACGTTGTTCTATGGCGGGCGTCGCGCCGCGGAGTTGTATTACGTGGACGCGTTCGAACGCCTGGGTGTCGGGGTGGTCCTGGCGACTGAGGATGGCAGCCGTGGCGCTGCTGGCTTTGTGACGGCGCCACTTGCCGACGCGCTGGCACTCTCCGGTTCGGCACCGGTCAACATCTACGCGTGCGGACCGACGCCGATGATGCACGTCGTCGCACGACTTGCAGCCAAGCACGGTCGACGATGTGACGTCTCGCTCGAACAAACGATGGGATGCGGCCTCGGCGGTTGCTACAGCTGCGTGGTGCCCACGCGGATCGGCGTCGAGCGTCCCCACTTCGTCCGCTCGTGTCTCGACGGCCCGGTGTTCGATGCGTCGCGCATCGCGTGGGAGGCGCTCACGCACTGATGGACCTCACCGTCCGGCTCGGCAATCTCACGCTCGCCAACCCGCTCATCGCTGCGAGCGGCTGCTTCGGCTATGGCGTCGAGTACGCGGACGTTGTCGATCTGTCCACGCTCGGCGGCGTCGCCGTCAAGGGATTGTTTCTCACCGAGCGCGAAGGGCATCCTCCGCCGCGGATCGTCGAGACACCGTCGGGCATGCTCAACGCGATTGGCCTGCAAGGCATCGGCGTTCATCGATTCGTTCGCGAAAAGCTGCCGGAACTTCGCGATCGCCGGGCGGTTGTCTTCGTGAATGTCTGCGGCACGACGATCGACGAGTACGTCGAGCTGGCGCGCATCCTCTCTGACGCCGACGGTGTGGCCGCCCTCGAGCTGAATATTTCCTGTCCGAACATCAAGGAGGGAGGCATCACGTTCGGGTGCAGTCTGACCGGCACGCACGCGGTCGTCAGCGCCGTCCGCAAGGTGACGCGACTGCCCGTCATACCGAAACTGACGCCAAATGTCACGGATGTCGCGTCCTTCGCCAGATCGGCCGAGGAGGCTGGTGCGGATGCGGTATCGCTCGTGAACACGTTCCTTGCGATGTCGATCGACGTCGAGACTCGAAGGCCCAAACTGTCCAACATCGTCGGCGGGCTCAGCGGTCCGGCGATTCGCCCGATTGCGGTTCGGATGGTCTACGAGTGTCGGCAGGCCGTCAGGATTCCCATCATCGGAATGGGTGGGATTGCAAGTCCCGAGGATGTCCTCGAATTCATGATCGCCGGGGCAACCGCCGTCCAGGTAGGGACGGCGAACTTTGTCGATCCCTTCCTGTGGAACCGCCTGCTCGAAGGGCTGCGTCGTTATCTGGAGCGCCACTCGATCGCACATCTCAGCGAGATCTGCGGCACGCTCGATACCACCAGGCGGGAAACAGCTTGGATCAGCTCCTAGTTGCACTCGACGTCGAGGACGGGACGCGCGCGCTCGCTCTCGCCGACTTGCTTGGGGATGTCGTCGGCGGCTTCAAGATCGGCAATCGACTCTTCACGGCCGAAGGACCATCGGTCGTTCGCGCGCTGGTCGAACGGCGGCGTCGCGTGTTTCTCGATCTGAAGTATCACGACATTCCCAACACCGTCGCCACGGCGGTTGCGGAAGCCACGATGCTTGGGGTCTGGATGGTAAACGTGCACGCCTCGGGCGGGGCTCGGATGATGCGAGAGGCTGCGGATGCCGCGAAGGAAACTGCGGTCCGGCGAAACTCGGCACCGCCGCTCGTGATAGGCGTCACCGTCCTGACGAGCCTCAATGCAGAAACCCTGGCTGAAACGGGCGTGCTGTCGCCCGTGCCGGACCAAGTGGTAAAGCTCGCCCGCCTGGCGCAGAGGTCAGGTCTCGACGGCGTCGTGGCCTCGCCTCAGGAGACCGCCATGATTCGGCGAGAGTGCGGCGGGGCGTTCACCATCGTGACGCCTGGCATCCGCGGCGGCGCCTCGGCCGCTACCCGTGACGATCAGGAACGGACGCTGGCGCCCGCCGAAGCGATTCGGGCGGGCGCCAGCTATCTGGTCGTGGGACGGCCCATCATCGGCGCCGCGGACCCGCGTGCAGCAGCCGAACGGATCGCTCAAGAAATCAAGGGAGAAGGGAGAAGTCCCTTCTCCCTTTTTACTTCGCGGTAAACACGAACTTGCCGCGGCGGTTGCGCTGCCAGCAGCCCTCGTTTTCGTCGGTGCAGACCGGCTCTTCTTCCCCTTTGCTGACGATCGTCAGGCGATCAGTGGGAAGACCCAGGCTGACCATGTAGTCACGCGTGACGTCCGCGCGGCGTTCGGCGAGCGCCAGGTTGTATTCATTCGTGCCGCGTGAATCCGCGTGTCCCTCGACGACGACTTTGGTCGAGGTCCAGCGCTTCATGTAATCGGAGTTCTTCTGGATCGTGGCCCGCGCTTCGGGGGTCAGCTCCGCCGAGTCGTAGGCGAAGAGCACGTCCCCGAGCAGACCTTTGGCGTTCAGCTCGGCGAGCGTCGTCTTGGCGAAGATCTCGTCCTCGCTCGGCTCCGGCGCGGGCGCGGGCGCTGGCGGCGGCGGCGGAGGCGGAGGCGACGCGGGGCGCGTTTCGGGCTTCGGAGCGGTAGCCGGTGGCGGTGTTGGTTGCGTGGCCGGTGGCTTCTTGCAGGCTCCTGCCGTCATCGCGATCGCAAGAATTGCTGCGGCACCCAGTATCACACTACGCTTCATCAATTTCTCCTCTAACATTGATGCCAGTGGTCCGTTGAATTTCGGCGATTGTACATGGATCGACTTCTGGAGATGACCGCTCGCGCCGAGCGCGAGCATTTCTGGTTCCACGGCTTTCGTCGTTTCGTACGTCCGCTCCTCGAGCAAGCTGCTCAGGATGTCGAGGGTCGCGTCCCCTGGATCCTCGACTGCGGCTGCGGAACCGGCAACAACCTGAAGATGATCAGGCAGTACGGCCGTGCCTTCGGAATCGATCTGACGTACAGCGGTCTCGCGTACGCGCGTCACCACCGTGAGCGGCTGATCGCCCAGGCGTCCGCAACCGCGCTGCCCTTCCCCGACCGCGTTTTCGACATCGTCACGTCGTTCGACGTGATTTACGCGCTCGACGATACCGGGGCGGCCACAGCGCTCAAAGAGATGTATCGGGTGATGCGGCCCGGAGGTTACCTCGTACTCAATGTTGCCGCGCTTCCCGCGCTCCGCGGCAACCATTCCATCCTTGGCGGCGAGGTGCAACGCTACACTCGGCGTTCCTTGCGCCGACATTTCGAGCAGGCCGGCTTCAGCGTCAAGCGATTGACATACACAAATGCGTCGATTTTGCCGCTGGTTGCTGGTGTTCGGTTCGGACAGCGACTTTTCGGGCATCGCGAATCGACCGAGGAGATCAGCGTCCCGGCCCGCCCGCTGAATACCGCGCTCACCGCGGTGCTGGCGGTCGAAGCTGCAGCCGTGCGGTGGGTAGACATGCCGATTGGCAGCTCGCTCCTGGCGCTCGGATGGCGCCCTCGAGAGACCTAGCCAGGGGCCCGCTTCACCGCTACTGCATAGATTCGCAATGCGAGGTGTCGAGGGTCCGGCGATTCACCACGCTCGGCAGGCACGAACCAGCGGTTGCTCTCGATGGTGACGCGACCGGCGTTCGACTCGAGGAGGGTAGCAGGGAGGCGAATCGATTCGGTGAAGTCGGCTGCGGGCGTCAAGCGACCGACTTCGCGCCCGCCGACGCTGACGACCACGGAGGGAGGGGAATCGAAATATCGCATCGGGGATTCGCCGGAGAGAGTGAGCAGCACGTCGGTTCCGATCGGCCGGACCCACACGACCGACCGCTCGCTCATCCAACGCCACGCGCGGGCCGTCAACGGGTTGTATTCCGGTTCCTGCCATCCCTCTGCGTAGCCGAACATTTCAACGCCGTCCGGCTGCACGTCGAATTGCTCGAGCGACACAGGGACCTGAGGTCCGCCGCTGGTTCGGATCTCGAAAGGCAGGTACCCCGTACCTCCGGTAATCGTTGGAGACACTGGCAACAGGCGAAAGAAAAAACCGGGGGTGAGTGTCACGCGATCGAGAATCGTCTCCCCTCTTGACAGGAGCAGCTCTGTAGACGCGTTCGCCGACAGGTTTCGTCCGCCGTACATCAGCCGCATTGGCCGGTCCGCCGCGCGTACCCAGGCCACGCTCGGCTGAAGATGCGGGCCGGCCGCATCACGCGCTGACACGCCTCCGATTTCGGCCGAAAGCGCCCAGCCGCGATCGAGCATCCAGGCCGGTGGCCGCATTTCGTACCAATCGGCGTTGCCGGGCCGGAGCCCGCCGACGTACGGCAACTCGGGAATGCGCCACCTGTAGGTGCCTTTGAGATCCCGGGCGTGCGGATCGAACAGGGCCAGATCGGTCCGACGCGGATCCGCAATAAAGGTCATCGAGCTCGATGGCGCGGCACGCCAACGCTCGACGAGTGCCATCCACTCGCTACCATGAGGAGCGCGGATGACGTCGGAACCAGGCGGTCGCCACTCGGAAATTCTTCGAAATGCCGCATGCATGCCCACCGGGTCCGCCCGCTGGGACGAATGCGCGCTCACGGCGCTCAACGCCTGGAAGGCCGGCGTTTCCGTGGAACCGTACTCGCGCGTGGCAGGCATGGCCATCATGAGGAACGTGACAATCAAGGCAGTGCTCAGGACCATCGACGGGCGTCGGCCGGCCCAATCGAGGGCGCTGGCGGCCAGAAACGCGACCGGAATGAGGAGTGGCAGCGCGTAACGAACCGTTGCAGTCTCGTGAAAGAGCAGGTGGAAGATCGTGTATGGCGCAAACGCGACAGCAAGCCAGACGATCGTCCAAGGCTGACGCCACGCCACTCGCGCCAGGCCGACTACGGCGACCGCCAGGACAATCGCGCCGACGATCGGGCTCCCCCAAGGCCAGAGAAACGAGAACGTGAATACGTTGAGAGCCACACGAGCGCTGCGCGTCGTCCAGAGCATGACGACTCCGCTGAAGTCTTCCCCGGCCTGGGTACCGAGCGCCGCCAGGTAGCCCTGGAGGCCACCATTTGCCAGGACCAGAGGGACAGCCCAGATCAACACGCCGAGCGCGACGCCCATCACGGCGGCTGCTCGGGTTCGAAGCGTCAACCCGCTCCGCGGGAGGAGAAGCGCCGCCGCCAGCAAGGGCGCTGTCAGGAGCGCCGTCTGAACACGGATACCGGCGGCCACGCCAGCCACGATCGCCCCGCCGACCAGATATACCGCGGAGCGGCCGGACACGCGCCCCGTCAGTACTGACACCAGCAGCGCCTGCGCGCCCACGGCCACCGCGAGTCCGATCATGTCGCTCAGCGGCCGAATCGAGGTGAACCAGAACAGCGGTGACGCGACACTCATGCCCATCGCCCACCATGCCTGCCAATCAGTCGCGCCAAGAGCTCGGTACATCGCAAACAACAGAAGCACCAGCGCCGCGCCCGCAATCACGCTCCAGACTGCGAGTCCGCGAACCACGGCCCGCGGATGTTCAGCGCCGCCGACGAGCGCTGTCGATATTTTCGAGAGCCCGATGTACACCGGATAGCCAGGCGGGTGGGGCTGGTGACGCGCGACATCGAAATCGCGGACACCCAGCGCAAAGTTCACCGAGTCGATGTCTTCGAGCTCAGCGGGGAGAAATGGCAGGTGAGCGAGGAGAAACAGGCACGCGAGGGCCGCGAGCGCGTATTTCACGTCGCGAGCGATCAGACGGGACGCAGGCGCAGCGCGTCGTTCAAACTGCCCAGGCGATAGCCGCGCGGATCAATGGTTACCTCGCGGTAGCCGAGCGCGCGGAGCTCGCGATCGATCGTCGCCGTCATCTCCGGTTCGAACGCACGCGACAGCTCGTCGGCGCCAACTTCTATGCGCGCCGCGGAGTCGTGATGCCTGACGCGACAGACGCGGAACCCCAAATCGCGCAGCGCGGCTTCCGCACGTTCGATGAGCCGTAACTTCTGCTCGGTCACCTCGCTGAAGTAGGGAATCCGGGACGACAGGCACGCAGATGCCGGCTCGTCCCACGTCGGGAGACCCGCCCGGTGAGACAGATCCCTGATGTCGCGCTTCGAGAGATCCGCGGCATCAAGCGGGCTGATCACGCCGAACTCCCGCGCCGCCTGGCGGCCCGGACGGTAGTCGGAGCGGTCGTCCGCATTGCTCCCGTCCGCGATCGCCGCAATCCCGCGCTCCCGCGCGATGGTCGTCAAGTGAGTGTACAACTCGTGCTTGCAGTAGTAGCAGCGGTTCGCGGGATTCGCGCGGTATTCAGGCCGCGACAATTCGTCAGTCTTGATGATCTCGTGATGCAGCCCGAAGCTTTCCGCAATGCGCAACGCCAGCCGGCGATGACGGTCGGGATAGCTGGGACTGTCGGCAGTGATGCAGAGCGCGCGCGGCCCCAGGGCGCGGGTAGCGGCGAAGGCGAGGTAGGCACTGTCGACGCCGCCGCTATACGCCACGATGAGCGAGGGCAGCGCGCTCAGTGCGTGGTGGAGTGCGGCGTCTTTACTCTCCAGGCCCTGAGGGTTCTCCAGCCGCTGGAGATGTGTCACTCGTCCCAGTCCTCCTTCTCCGCATCATCATCGTCTAAATCATCGACGTCGTCGTCTTCCAGTTCGTCTTCTTCTTCCTCGTCGCGATCGTCGTCTTCGTCGTCTTCGTCGTCCTCGTCAGCCGCCTCGAGTTCAACTGGGGACGTGCTGGTCACTTCGAGATTGGCGCCGCAATCGGGGCAGCTAATCAGGTCGCCCTTGTCAACGTCGAACTCGTCGACTTCGATCTCGGCGTCGCATTCCGGACAGGTGGCCATTACATGCTCCTGGCGGGCGTTCGACATGCGGCTGCACACCTGTACTGTCGCGCGTCGTACGATCGCAATAGACTCCGGATTATAGCGAGAACCTGATAAATTCTGCAACGCGCGCCCCTAACGCCGGTCCACGCTCGAGCCGATACCATTCTGCGTTGACTGCGCCACAGCCCAAGCGCGCTGACAGCGTGAGCACGGCGAAAAATGTGATCGTCGCGGACGATACAGCGTTCGTGCGCGATCGGTTTGCGACCGCCCTGCTGAGTGCGGGGCATACGGCGCATGGGGTGAAGAGTGCGGCGGAACTGCTCGCACGCGTACGCTCCGATCTCGATCGACTCGACCTGATCGTCCTGGACCTCCGGTTGCCGCACGCGGGCGGCGTCGAACTGGTACGCGCGATCCGCAAGCTCGATCAGGGACGCGTGCCAATCCTGATTTTCAGCGGCACGATTGCCACGGCCGACGAAGTTCGTGAGCTCGCGGCGCTCGGCGTCGCCGGATACGTGAACGAATACAGCGCGGTTCAGCACATTCTGCCCTCGCTCGCGCCGCACCTGTTTCCCGACAACTTCAATCGCCGCGGCAGCCCTCGTGTCGTCCTCGGCATCCCAGTGGCCTACCGGTTCGGTAACACGATCGCGGCGGCGTTGACATTGAACATCAGCAAGGGCGGTCTGGCCATCCGGACGATGAGCCCGCTGCAGTCTGGCGCCAAGGTCCGCGCACGCTTCCGTCTGCCCGGTTCGAAGCGCGACATCGAAGCGGATTCGCGTGTCGCGTGGAGCGACCGCAGGCTGGGCATGGGACTGCAGTTCGAGAAGGTCGAATCAACCGATCAGGCCGCGATCGACGAGTTCGTCGATCAGCATTTCTTCACGAACAGGAAAGCTTAGCGGGCTGCCAGCTACCAGCCGCCAGCTTCCGATGCTGGAAGCTGGAAGCTGGAAGCTGTCTCACTCCCGCAGCAACCGCAGCGCGTTGGCGATGACGATGAGCGAGGCGCCGGTGTCGGCGACGACGGCCATCCAAAGTGTCGCAGTCCCGGCGATCGCCATCGCGAGAAACGCCGATTTCAGAGCCAGTGAGAACGCGATGTTCATGCGGATGTTGCGCGACGTCGCACGGCTGAGGCGAATCGCGTAGGGAATCTTCGCGAGCTCGTCCGACATCAACGCCACGTCCGCCGTCTCGAGCGCGGCGTCCGTACCCGCCGCGCCCATCGCAATGCCCACGTCGGCCGACGCCAGCGCCGGCGCGTCGTTCACGCCGTCCCCGACCATCGCAAGCGCTCCAAACCGCGAGCGCAGCTCCTGGACCGCCGCCACCTTGTCCTCGGGCAGGAGATCGGCACGACACGTGTCGATCCCGAGCTTACGTGCGAGCGCTCGAGCGGCAGTCTGATGATCCCCCGTCAGCGCCGCGATGTGCTCGATGCCCTGCAACCTGAGCATCTCGATCGTGCCGCGTGCGGATTCGCGAATCTCGTCGGCTACCCCGATCACGCCGAGCGTGTGACCGTTGCTGCCGACGATCACCGTGCTGATGCCGTCACCAGACAGTGCGTCGAGCGCCTGCTCCGTCTCCGCCGAACACATACGTCGTTCCTCGAACAGCCGGTGGCTGCCAATCACGACGTCTTCCGTGCCGACCCGGCCCTCTGCTCCGCGCCCGGGAAGCGCCTGAAAGCGCTCCGGCGCCACAATCGTGATCCCAGCCTCCTCGGCGCGGCGGAGAATGGCGCGGCCGATTGGATGTTCCGAATGAGCCTCGAGTGATGCCGCCAGCCGCAGAATCTCAGAGGACGGGGCACCATTCAGGGCGATGACGTTCTCCACGCGTAATTGCCCCTTCGTCAGTGTTCCGGTCTTGTCGAACGCGATGCATTTCACGGCTGCAAGCCGCTCCAGGCGCGCGCCTCCCTTGATCAGCACGCCTTTGCGTGCGGCCGCCGCGAGCGCGGACACAATCGACACCGGCGTCGAGATGACCAGCGCGCACGGACACGAAATCACGAGCAGGACGAGCGCGCGGTAGATCCAATCCGACCACGCACCCGAGAAAAAGAAGGGCGGCACGAGTGCAATGGCGAGCGCCACCGTCAGTACCGCGGGCGTGTAGACGCGCGCGAATCGATCGACGAACGTCTGCGTCGGCGCGCGCTGCGCCTGCGCACGTTCCACGAGGTGGATAATGCGCGCCAGCGTCGAGTCCCGCCGGAGCCGCGTGACCTCAATCTCGAGCGCCCCCCGCCCGTTGATGGTGCCGGCGAAGACCTCCGCACCGGGATCCTTTTCGACCGGCAGCGATTCCCCGGTGACGGGCGCCTGATTGACATAGCTCGTACCCCCGCTGACGCGGCCGTCCAGCGGAATCTTTTCTCCAGGTCTGACCAGGACAATGTCGCCAACGAGGACGTCGTCTACTGGAATCCTGGTTTGTGCGCCACCCCTTCGAACCAGCGCTTCGGCGGGTGCGAGTTCCATGAGAGCCCGGATCGCACCGCGCGCGCGATCCATCGCACGCGACTCGAGCCACTGCGCGAGCGCGAACAGGAATACGACCGATGCGGCTTCGCCCCATTCACCCAATGCGATCGCCCCCGCCACCGCGACGAGCATCAAAACGTTGATGTCAAGCACGGCGGCGCGGATTGAGGTCAGGGCGCGTCTCGCGAGGTGGATCACCCCGAGCGCGATCGATGCGGCAAACGGTATCCAGGCGGGAACGACAGGGGCACCGAATAGCTGTTGTGCGAGGCCAAAGCCAAGCAAAAGGCCTGAACCGGCGACGAACCGCAGACGGTGCGTACCCGCAGCTGTTGGCTGCGGCTCTTCGTGCTCGAGCCATGCGCGCATGCCGGTGCGCGCCACAGCTTCTGCGATGCCCGTGGTCGTCAGCTTGGCCGCGTCGTACTTGACCCGCAGCCGCTGGCCCATCACGTCGGCGTCGAGCCCCTCAACTCCGGCGAGCCGGTGAAGGCTCCGCTCGAGAATCGCCACTTCCTCGTGACAGTCCATGCCTTCGATCCTGAAGATCGACTCGGCATGCAACTCACAGACGCGGCAGGTAGTCATACATTCGTAGACGGAGTGTCAGTCGCTGGTCGCTGGTCGCTAGTCAGTCGTCAGTCCCTTAGGGCGAGGCGGCCCTTCTTCAGCATGCGTACCCGCGAGTCGCAACAACTCCAGGATGTGGTGATCGTCAACCGAGTAGAACACCTGACGCCCGGCCCGACGCGGTCGCACGAGCCTCATGGTTCGCAGCAGCCGAAGTTGATGAGACACGGCCGATTCGCTCATGCCGACGAGGGACGCGATATCGCAGACGCACAGCTCGCCATCCGCCAACGCGTCGAGAATCCTGACGCGCGTGGGATCTCCCAGCACGCGAAACGTTTCCGCCAGGACCTCAACCGTGGCGCTTTCCATCAACGCCCGACGGCGCGCTTCACTGTGCGCCGCATCGAGGTGCGGCGCGTCGCAGGGGTTCTCGACAGCTGGTGCGGGCCTCGCGGATCCTGGGCGGGACATGTGAATATATGAACACTCGCTCATATGATTGTCAAGGGCCCCAGCCTTGACACATTTTTCAGCCTCTGACTACTATGCGGGTTCGGCCTGTAATCGTCTTTTCTGTCTATACGTTAGGCCTCAGCGAACTATCGGCACGATCCTGACCTCCGTCGTACGGCGTCAGGCGCGTGGCGAGTGACGGAGAAACACCTGTGATTGAAGTCCAGCACATCACCAAACGATACGGACGCGTCACCGCGGTTGATGACGTGAGCTTCAGAGTCGAACGCGGCGAGATCCTCGGCTTCCTGGGTCCGAATGGCGCGGGCAAGACCACGACGATGCGGATCCTGACGGGTTACATGCCGCCCACCGACGGCAAGGCCACCGTGGCTGGATACGACGTGTTCACGCATCCGCTTGAAGCCAAGAGTCGGACGGGCTACCTGCCGGAAACACCGCCGCTCTATCCGGATATGACCGTCCGCGAGTACCTGGATTTCGTCGCAAAGATCAAAGGCGTGGCCCCGAAAGACCGGCGCACGCGGGTGATTTCCGTGATGGAGCGGGCCCGAGTGGCCGACATGTCCAGCCGCCACTGCAGCAAACTCTCGAAAGGTTATCGCCAGCGCGTCGGACTCGCGCAGGCGCTCATACACAACCCGGAAGTCTTGATCCTCGACGAGCCGACTGCGGGGCTCGACCCCAAGCAAATCATCGAAACCCGCGATCTGATCCGCAGTCTTGCCGGCGATCACACGATCGTCCTGAGCACGCATATCCTGCCGGAAGTCGCCCAGACGTGTCAGCGCGTCGTCATTATCAACAGGGGACGCGTGGTCGCCGTCGATACGCCTGACAACCTCACGGCCCGTCTGAAGGGTGCTGAAACCATGTTCGTGCACGTGGACGCGCCTGGCGCAGACCCCATGGCGGCGCTCGAGGCGATTCCCGGCGTCACCCGAGTCGTTGCGACAGATGGTCGTGGACCAACGGGCAGTTACGAGGTCGAGAGCGTCCGTGGCACTGACGTGCGCCGCGAGATAGCGCGAACCATCGTCACCAGGGGCTGGGGGCTCCTCGAGCTGCGGCCGATGCGCATGAGCCTCGAGGAAATCTTCCTGCAGGTGACAACCGACGAGAAGCCGGAGGAGGCAGTCAGTGAACAGCGTGCGTAACGTGCTGGCGATCACGGAGAAGGAGCTGCGCTCCTATTTCGCCTCGCCGATTGCTTACATCATCATCGGCCTCTTTTCACTCCTTTTTGGCTATTTCTTCTACGTCTATCTCATGCTGTTCGTTCGTCAGAGCGAACAGATGATGCAGTTTGGCGGCGGTGGCAGCGCCAACGTGAATCAACAGATGATTCGCTACGTCCTGTTGAACGTGTCGGTCATCCTGCTGTTCCTGATGCCCGTCATCACGATGCGCACCTACTCGGAAGAAAAGCGCTCGGGCACAATCGAGCTCCTCCTCACATCGCCCGTCACCGACGTGCAAATCATTCTCGGCAAGTTTCTCGGCGCGATGGGACTCTACGGCGCCATGCTCCTCGTCACCATGCTGTACATGTCGATTCTGTTCTTCATCGGCAACCCTGAGTGGCGCCCGCTGGTTGCCGGCTATCTCGGCCTGTTGCTGATGGGCGGATGCTTCATTTCCGTCGGGCTGCTGATCTCGAGCCTGACAAAGAACCAGATTGTCGCGGGTGCGATTACGTTCGCCGTGTTTCTGATGTTGTGGGTGATCAACTGGATGGCCGATCAGGCCGGTCCCGTGGCACGCCAGATCCTGACGACGCTGTCCATCACGGATCACTTCGATGATTTTGCCCGAGGCATCATCGACACCAAGCACCTGGTTTATTACCTGAGCTTCATCACGTTCGGATTGTTCCTCACATCAAAGTCGGTCGACATGGAGCGGTGGAAGGGATAAAACACGTGTGCCGTGCGACGCGCTACGTGCTTGGGCTGATTGAGTTATGTTGAAACGCATTTTTGGATTGCTTGGATGGCTGGGTGTGGCGCTGGTGTTTTCGGCGGTGGCGATCTGGATACTCAGACCCGAATGGGTCTGGCGATCGCGGCTCGCAATGGCGGGACTCGTATGCACCTTGCTCTACATCATGAGCCAATGGCGCGAGATGGCTCGCTCGATGTCGGGCCGGCAAGCGCGGTTCGGATCGCTCGCCGTCGCGAGCATCCTGGTGGTGCTGGGCATCCTCGTGGCCATCAACTACCTCTCATTGCGTCACAACAAGCGCTGGGACCTCACGGCGGCGAAACAATTCACGCTGTCTGATCAGACGAAGAAGATCCTGCAGAGCCTGGAAAAGCCGGTGCAAGTCAAGGTGTTCGCCCAGCCGGACGACTTCACCCGGTTCCGCGAGCGTCTCGACGAGTTCACCTACACCTCGCCGAGGGTATCGGTGGAATACGTCGACGCCGTCAAATACCCGTCGCGAGCAAACCAGTACAAGGTGGAAGCCCTCGGCACCGTTGTCATGGAGTACGACGGTCGAACCGAACGCGTGACCTCTGACGGCGAGCAGGAGCTGGTCAACGGCCTGGTCAAGGTCGTCCAAGGTCGGCAGCTCAAGGTCTACTTCGTGCAAGGCCACGGTGAGCACGATGTGGACGCCTCCGATCGTCCCGGTTACAGCGCCGTGAAGTCATCGCTCGGTTCTGACAACTACACGGTGGACAAGATCGTGCTGGCGCAGCAGAAGGAAGTCCCGACGGATGCATCCGTAGTGGTGATTGCGGGGCCAAGGACCGATTTCCTGGCCAACGAGATCGAGATGCTGAAGGCGTATCTCAAGCGTGGCGGCAAGGTCCTGTTCATGCTCGACCCGCCGGCCCGCGCGGACTCGCCTGAGATCACCAGCCTGGTCACGCTGCTGAAGGACTGGGGCATCGACGTCGGCAGAAACGTGGTCGTTGACGTCAGCGGACTTGGGCAATTGTTCGGCGCGGGCGCGGAAGTTCCCGTCGCCGCCAAATACAGTCCGCACCCGATCACCGAAGGGTTTCGATTGATGACCGGCTATCCGCTTGCGCGGTCGGTGGGAACGATTTCCGGCAACAGCAGCGGGCGTTTTCCTCAAACCCTCGTGGAGACGAGCGCAAGCAGCTGGGCGGAATCGGATATCAAGACACTCACCACGTCCGGGGAAGTCCAGCGGGAACCGGAGAAAGGGGACAAGGAAGGACCGATTTCGCTCGCGGCCGCCGTCTCGGCGCCAGCCGAAGCCGCGACCACTCCGGCGCCCGCCGCAAACAAGCCGGACGACACGCCGAAACCAGAAACGCGTATTGCCGTCTTCGGCGACTCCGACTTCGTCGCCAACCAGTGGCTCGGGATTCAAGGGAACCGCGATCTGTTCCTGAACACGGTCAACTGGCTCGCCCAGCAGGAGAACATGATCGCTATCCGGCCGAAAGATCCCCAAGATCGCCGCATCACGCTGAATCGAGATCGGCAGTCCTTGATCAAGTACCTGACCCTTCTGATTATCCCGGGCTTGATTCTGCTGGCCGGCGTGCAGACCTGGTGGCGGAGGCGGTAGATGCGCGGGCTGCGGACGTTTCTCGGCCTCGTCGTGATTCTCGTGGTGCTCGGCGCGTACCTGTACTTCGTCGAATCCAAGCGGACGCCCGGTGACGAGGGACCGAAGAAGGAGAAGGTCTTCAGCGTCGAAGCGGACAAGATCGACGAGATCTCGATCAAGGCCGAATCCGGCGAACAGACGACGCTGCGGAAAAGCGGGACCGAGTGGCAAATCGTTTCTCCCACGACGGCGAAGCCGGACAGCTCCGAGGTTTCAGGCTTGACGAGCAATCTCTCGGGCGTCGAGATCCAGAGCGTTGTCGACGAGAATCCTCCTGACCTGAAGGAATATGGCCTCGCCAACCCGCGTGTCGAGGTCACGTTCAGGGCCGGTGGCCAGAGCCACACGCTCCAGATCGGTCAAAAAACGCCGCCCGGAAGCGACCTGTACGCGAAGCGAGGCAGCGAGAAGAAGGTCTTCCTCATCGCCTCCTATCTGGATTCGACGTTCAACAGAAAGACATTCGATCTCCGCGACAAGGCAGCCATTCAGGTGGACCGCGACAAAGTTGACAGCCTCGAAATCGTTACGCCGGAGCGGACGATGCGCTTCACGAAAGCCAACGGCGAGTGGCAGATGACCGCGCCAGCGGCGGGACGAGCCGACTTCAGCGCCGTTGAAGGCCTGTCGGGACGCATCGCGGGGCTGCAGATGAAGTCCCTCGCTCCTGAAACGGCGGATGCCAAGAAATTTGGTCTCGAGAAACCTGCGGCAAGCGTCCGTATAGGTACCGGGTCCTCGCAGGCGACGCTCGTGCTCGGATCGAAGGCCGAGGACGGTGTCTACGCGCGCGATCTCTCGCGACCGGTGGTCTTCACGATTGACGCCACACTGCTCGACGACTTGAAGAAGGATCCCTTCCAGTATCGACAAAAGGATCTGTTCGACGCTCGCTCGTTCAACTCGACCCGGCTCGAGATCGTGCGCGCGGGTCAGACCTACGGATTCGAAAAGACGAAGAGCAAGAATAAAGAGGGGCAGGAAGAAGAGAAGTGGCGGCAGGTTTCACCACAAGCGCGTGACGTCGATCAGGCGAAAGTAGAATCGCTGCTCTCGGCGATCACGGGTGCGCAGGCGACGGCCGCGGGCACCGACGCCGCCAAAGCTGCACTCGGCAAACCCGAGTTGGCCATCGCGATCAAGTACGACGAGGGCAAGAAAGAGGATCGAGTCTCCTTCGCACGGAGTGGCAAGATCGGGTTTGCCTCTCGCGCCTCTGACCCGGGAGCCGTCACCGTGGACAGCGGCACGATCGACGCGATCGTCAAGGCGCTCGAGGACATCAAATAGCTCTTCCTAGAGCCGATGGCGCGCCAGGTTTGGCTTGTTCGAGGCTCGTGGCTGCCAGTCGTCTGCGTGTGCGCGGGATGCGCCACCCACGCGGCGCCGCGGACGGCGCCTGACGCGAGCGTCGTTCAGCTGCGCCAGGATCTCTCGGCCATCTTCGACGCGCCGATCATGTCGCACGCGCAATGGGCGGTGGATATCCGCTCCATCGACCGCGACCAACCCCTCTTCTCGGTAAACGCCGGCAAACTCATGATGCCGGCGTCCAACATGAAAATCCTGACTCTCGCCGGAGCCGCGGAGATCCTCGGATGGGACGCGCGCCTCCCGACGACGCTCGAGGCAGCCGGTGCTGTCAGCGACGGCGTCCTTCACGGCGATCTCGTCATACGCGGCACGGGAGATCCCACGATCAACACGCGGAACGGTCGCGGCGTGACCGTGTTTGCGGACTGGGCCAATGCCCTGCGGACAGCGGGCGTCAGATCGATCCAGGGACGCATCGTCGGCGACGATCAGGCGTTCGACGATGAAGGGATTGGCGGCGGATGGGCGTGGGATTACCTGCAGTATGGCTACGCCGCTCCCGTCGGAGCGCTTCAGTACAACGAAGATGTTGCTGAACTGGTCGTTTCGCCCGGAGCAACTGAACGTGAACCGGCGGTCATACGGTTGGCTCCCGGGACAGGGTTGAGTGTCATGAACCGGACAGTTACCGGCGCCGCTGGCTCTGCAGAGACGATCGACTACAAACGGCATCTCGACGCACCCATCCTCGACATCGTCGGCTCGGTCCCCCTCGGCGGTAAACCAGTGACGCGCAGCGTAGCCGTCGTCAACCCCACGGTTTTCTTCGCCCAGTCGCTCAAGGACGCGCTCGTCGAGTACGGGATCGAGGTCTCGGGCGAGGCCGTTGACCTCGACGATATTGCAGCGCAAGTCGATCCCGCGGCCGAGCGACGAGTCCTCACCTCAACGGAATCACCGTCCCTGAGTGAAATTGCGGACGTGCTGATGAAGGTCAGCCAGAACCTGTACGCGGAAACCCTCATGAAATGGATCGGCCGCGCAGAGGCGGGGCTGGGAACATTTGCTGCAGGGCGAGATGCTGTGCAGGGGATGCTGCGGGGATGGGGAATTCCCGATCAGTCGTATGTCATCGCGGACGGATCGGGCTTGTCACGCTATAACTACGTGTCAGCCGGCGCTCTGACCGCCGTGCTCGAGAAAATGTACAAAGATCCGAACGACCGCGATCGCTTTCTCGGCGCCCTGGCCGTCGCGGGAAGAGATGGGACGATGGCCACACGGCTGCGGCGCACACGGGCCGAAGGTAACGCCGCGGTGAAGACCGGTTCGATTTCGAACGTGCGGTCGTTGTCAGGCTTCATCCGAACGAGAGACGGCGAGATGCTCGTCTTCTCGATTCTCGCCAACGACTTCGTCGTCCCGTCCGCGACGGTGAACTGGATCACGGATTTGGCCGTCGAGGTGCTCGCGAACTTCACGCGGGGTCAAACCGGGGTCAGACCGGGGTCAGACCGGGGTCAGACCCTCGGCGCGAGGGCACAGTGACGCGAGTTGGCGCGACCATCGTCATCGGGATCGTTGTCGGCCTCGGCGTGTGGTTCTACGCCAGGTCTGACAACCCGCCCCCCGAGGAGACTTCGAGTGCCCTCGCCGCCGAGTGGCTCGACCATCTTTACAGTCATAACCCCCGCGAGGTGGAAGCGGCCTCTGAAGAAGTCGCGGCGCTCGGCGCCCGTGCGCTGCCGGCCGTGCAAGCCGCGCTGCGAGACCCGAATTCCGAAGCCGAGAGAATCAAGGGCGCGTTGAAGGCTTGCGGGATCATCGGCCACGCAGCAGCACCCGCCATCCCCGAGGTGACGGCGCTTCTGACAGAGCCCGGCGTGACTTCCGAAGCCGCGATTGCGCTCAGCTTCATGGGCAAGGACGCCCTCCCGCCTTTGAGCGACGCGCTCAAGAACAGCGACCCCGTCGTGCGTCGCGAGGCGCTTCGATCGATCGGGAAGCTCAAAGATCGCGCACCGCTCGACGTCAGCGTCGTCATGCCATTGCTCGCCGGTGGTCTGGGGGATCCCGATGCGGGCGTCCGGGCGGTCGCGGCGACCTATCTGGGAATCATTCACGAAGCGCCCGAGGAGGCGGTGCCGGCGCTGGCACAAGCGCTCACGGATCCGGACGCAGAAGTTCGACGGTCGGCTGCAGCGGCGCTGGCCTCCTTCGATGCGTATGCGCTGCCGGCGCTCAGTGCCCTCCAGAAGGCCTCAACGGACCGCAATGAGGACGTCGCCCGCGAAGCAACCAGGACGATCGTCAAGCTGCAGGGCACGAAAGAGCGTCAGCGGTAGCGACCTCCGATGGCGCTTCGAATCGAAGACTATGCGCTCATCGGCGACACCCAGACCGCAGCGCTCGTCGGACGCGACGGATCCATCGACTGGCTTTGTCTGCCCCGGTTTGACTCTCCTGCCTGCTTCGCAGCTCTTCTCGGCGGACCCGAGCACGGCCGATGGCTGTTGTCGCCTGCCGGCGGCATCCAACGAATTACCCGGAAGTATCTCGGAAACTCGCTCGTCCTCTCCACGGAATTCGAAACCGCTTCCGGCACGGTCCGCATCGTCGATTGCATGCCGCCGCGAGGACACGAGCCGGATCTGGTTCGTGTGGTGGAAGGCGTCAGCGGCGAAGTCGCCATGCGCATGGAACTCATCATCCGGTTCGACTACGGATCGATCGTTCCGTGGGTCCAGAAAGCGGATGGCGTGCTGTGGGCGATCGGCGGACCGGACGCGTTATCGCTCTACACGCCAATCAAGACGCGTGGAGCTGACCTCACGACCCAGGCCGACTTCACGGTGAAAGCCGGCGAGCGCGTTCCGTTTCTGCTCGTCTGGCACCCCTCGCACGAACCTATCCCTCGACCGATTGACGCCCTTGCGGCAGGAACGGAAACGCAGGCCTGGTGGGAGGAATGGACTGCGCGGTGCTGCTACAAAGGTCCATGGCGACCGCAGGTGGTTCGCTCGCTCATCACGCTCAAGGCGCTCACCTACGGTCCGACGGGAGGCATGGTCGCCGCGGCAACCACATCGCTGCCGGAGCAGATCGGCGGCGTCAGGAACTGGGACTATCGATTCTGCTGGTTGCGGGATGCGACGTTCACCCTCGGCGCACTCATGGGCGCGGGGTTCACAGGGGAGGCGACGTCCTGGCGGAACTGGCTCCTTCGCGCCGTTGCCGGGGATCCGGAGGACCTCCAGATCATGTACGGCGCCCAGGGTGAGCGCAGGCTCATCGAGTCGGAGCTTGACTGGTTGCCCGGCTACGAAGATTCACGCCCCGTGCGGATTGGAAATGCCGCCGTGCACCAGTTTCAACTCGATGTCTACGGCGAGGTCATGGACGCGCTGCACGTCGCGCGCGTCTCGAAGATCCCCCCGGACGGGGCCGCCTGGGCACTGCAAACGCACTTGATGCATGCGCTCGAAGCCAAGTGGCGCGAGCCGGACGAAGGAATCTGGGAGGTGCGCGGACCGCGGCGGCACTTCACTCACTCGAAGGTCATGGCGTGGGTGGCGTTCGATCGGGCCATCGCATCGATCGAGGATTTCGGGCTGGACGGACCGGTGGACAAATGGCGAAGGATTCGTCAGGAAATCCACGATGAAATCTGCCGGGTTGCGTACGATTCGAAGCGTGGAGCGTTCGTGCAGTCCTACGGATCGTCAGAACTCGACGCCAGCCTCCTGACCATGCCCCTGCTCGGCTTTCTGCCGCCGAGCGATCCACGTGTTGTGGGCACCATTCAAGCGATCGAGCGGGAACTGACATGGCACGGGTTCGTGCAGCGGTACGCGATGCATCGCGGGTCTGCTGAAGTCGACGGTCTCCCGCCGGGCGAGGGGGCGTTCCTCTTGTGCAGCTTCTGGCTGGCCGACTGCTACTCGATGATGCAACGATACGACGATGCATCCAGGCTGTTCGAGCGCCTGGTCGGACTCGCTAACGACGTCGGATTACTGTCCGAGCAGTACGACCCGGAAGCGGGCCGCATGCTTGGAAATTTCCCGCAGGCGTTCTCCCACGTCGGGCTGATCAACACGGCGATCCGCCTCGCCACGCGTCCTTAGATCATCGCCGTAAAATCCGTCGTCGCGCCGGACGTCGCCACCGGCCACCGAACATCGACGGGCAACGGCACGCGCACTCGTGACATGTCAGCCAGCATGCGGGCCGCCCACTTGTACGCATTGTGTTCGGCAACAATCGCGCGCATGGCAGACATGCGGCGGCGCTGCTCGTCTCGCGACATTGCCAACGCTGCGACGAGCGCGTGAGCGGCGCCGTCCAGATCATACGGATTCACAACCAGCGCATCACGCAGTTCGCGAGCCGCCCCGGCAAACGCGCTCAGCACGAGCACCCCGAGTTCGTCGTCTCGAGCCGCGACGAATTCTTTGGCGACCAGATTCATCCCATCGTGCAGGCTCGACACATAGCAGATGTCCGCCGCGCGCAAGAACGCGTACACATCAGCGGGTTCGTGGTGGGCATCGAGAAGGACGACTGGTAACCACGAATTGTGGCCGAACCTTCGATTCACGCGATCGGCCGCCAGCCTCACCCGTTCGGCCAACTCGCGGTACGCCGGAAGTCGCTCGCGGCTGGTCGCGGCCAGCTGGACAAACGTGAACGTGTCGCGGTACTCCGGATAGCACTGAAGCATCCGTTCCACCGCGCCAAACGCCTCCTCGATCCCCTTCGTGTAATCCAAACGCGTCACGCCGACCGCCAGTCGGCTCTGCGGCGGTAACCCGAGGCGGCCAAATATCTGTTCTCGACACGTCTCCACCGGTGGCGACTCGAGGACGTGCCGGTCGGGCCATTCGATTGACGCGGGGTAGGCACGAACTACGGTTCGCCGCCCTGCGTACGTGATGGCGTAGTCCTCACGATCGATGTGAGCCTCGAGACTGTGCTCGACGGTGTCCAGAAAATGCCGGCAGTCCACCGGAGTCTGGAACCCGATCAGGTTCGCGCCAAGCATGCCCTCGAGGAGGTGCCGACCCATCGGACAGACCTCGAAGGAATGCCACGTCGGCCATGGAATGTGCCAGAAGACGGCAATGGCGCTCTCCGGGAGGCGTTCGTGAAGCATCAGTGGGGCAAGCGCGAAGTGGTAGTCCTGCACAAGTACCAGCGGTGAACGGCTGCGGGCCTCATCGCACAACGCGTCCACAAAACGCCGGTTGACCCGCCAATAAGTATTGAAGTCGTCTGCGCGGAAGATCGGCCTGACATAGGCGCGATGGCAAAGTGGCCAGAGCCCCTCGTTGGAAAATCCCTCGTAGTACCCCCGGAGTTCCTCATCGTCCAGCCAGACGCGGCGAAGGCGATACACCGAGCCGGACGAGGTCACGTCGAGTCTGTCGCGACCGTCGACTACGACTCGATCGGCCGTGCCGGAACCGTGAGCCACCCATACACCCGAGGTCGCACGCACCAGCGGCTCCAACGCACTAATCAATCCGCTCGTGGAGTGGTGCACCGTCACCCGTCCATCGGTTGCGAAATCGTGCGTAAAGGGCTCACGATTCGCCAGGACGAGGACCTCCTGAACAGCAAAACGGTTGTGGACCCAATCGCGCAGCGAGTTCGCGGTCCAGGGCGCCCGCACGGATCCATTCGACGGCTGAAGCATGGGCTTTCCTCAGTGGGTGGTGCCAGAGCACAGTAGATACTCTCCTGCGGATGAGCGGTATCCGGCTCGCAGGGGAGTGGCCGCCCTGAAATGTGGGACATGAGGCCGCCCGCCCGCCAGGCAGGCCCACGCGCGGGTTTCCGAGGACTCCCCTGTTTGCCGGATGCCGCCGCAAGCCTCGGGCGGAGTACTCTTGGATTGTCTACAAGCGTCGGATGAGCTTCGGAGGTCGTGATGCGTTTCAAGACGTGGCCGGTTGCGGCGCTGGGCCTCGGTGGACTTCTGCTCCTCGTGGTCCTTTCGCTGCTGGCCGCTTCGCGTCGAGCGCAGGAGATTTACACCCAGCTCGACCAGCTGAACACACATCACCGCGAGGTCGACACGAAACTGCGGCGTTTGCGCTCTGACATGCACCTGTCGGGCATTTTCATCAGGGATTACCTCCTCGATCCCGAAAGGGAACACGCTCCGGACTACCGCATTCGGCTGGCCGCGTTCCGAAGCTCGAATCTCACGACCCTCGAGGGGCTCCGCACCCTCTCAGGGGGGACCGCTGACGATAATGCGAGGCTCGCCAGCCTTCAGGCGAAGCTCGAAGACTACTGGCAGACCTTCGATCCGCTCTTCGACTGGACGCCCGCGGAGAAGCTGACGCAGAGCGCTCGATTCCTGCGCGCAGAAGTTATTCCCCGCCGCGAGGCCGTTTTGGCCATCACTCAGGAAATCGAGCAACTCAATAACGGAAATCTCACGGCCCAGCGTGCCGAGGTCACCCGCCGACACGGGATGTTTCGGAGCGATCTCCACAAGCTGCTCTGGCAAAGCCTGCT
Source organism: Vicinamibacterales bacterium (assembly GCA_049642465.1). Lineage (GTDB taxonomy): Bacteria > Acidobacteriota > Vicinamibacteria > Vicinamibacterales > 2-12-FULL-66-21 > CAWDPQ01. The sequence continues at coordinate 134,279 of JBAROV010000049.1, read as the reverse complement.
TCTCGGCCTTGTGGTGGCCGTCACCGCGGTAGTGCGGCTGAGGGTCCTCGAGAGACGTTCCAAGGTACAGCGAGCGATCGCAGAGGACGCTGAACGCCAGATGCGCAAACTGTCGCAGCAGCTCGTCGCCACGCAGGAAGAAGAACGAAAGAAGCTGTCGCGCGAGCTTCACGATCACGTGGGGCAGATGCTGACGGCGTTACGAATGGAACTCGGACGCATTGAGCGCTCACGGGCATCGAGTGACGCGACTGTGGTCGAAGCCGTGACCGCCGGCCGCCAGCTCGTTGATGACGTCATGCGGACCGTCCGTGATCTTGCGCTTGGACTCCGGCCGAGCATGCTCGACGATTTCGGGCTCCAGGCCGCTCTTGAATGGCACGTTCGCGACTTTACGAGACGCTTCGGCCTGCAGGTCGATCTGACGATGGACGGCGATTTTGATGGCCTGCCGGATCAGCATCGGACCTGCGTTTACCGCTCGGTTCAGGAAGCGTTGACCAACTGTGTGAAACATTCATCGTGCCGCCGCATTCAGGTCAAAGTCGTGGAACGCTCGGACAATCTGATTCTGTCAGTCGCAGACGACGGCGTCGGTGTGGACCGGAGTCATCGCGGCGGTCTGGGATTGCGGGGAATAGAGGAGCGCGTCAGAGAACTGCACGGGGAAACGAGCATTCGCAGCGAGCCGGGCGAAGGCACCGTAGTCAGCGTGCGGCTGCCGATTCCGATAACGTCTTCCGAGGTGCCCCTTGCGCGTGCTGCTGGCTGACGATCACGGGATTGTACGGCGCGGGCTCAAGAGCCTGCTCGAAACGGAACCAGGATTGGCCGTTGTCGCCGAAGCCGCCGACGGGCTCGAGGCACTGCGGCTGTGCGAGGAACACACGCCGGACATGTTGATCCTCGACGTTGGCATGCCGAAGCTGAATGGCATCGAAGTCGCCGCCCGGGCGCAGAAACTCGAGAACACTCCCCGCGTCATCATTCTCAGCATGCACTCGGACGAGTCGTACATTCTTCGCGCGCTCGCGGCCGGTGCGCGGGCGTACCTGCTCAAGGATGCAACGGATGAAGATTTGCTGCCGGCGGTCCGCGCCGTCGCAGCGGGAAAGCCATACTTCAGCCCATCGGTGACGGCGGTGCTGGTGGAGGACTACCTTCGCCGCCTGCAGGCCAAGGGACTCACCGACTCTTACCATCTGCTGACCGATCGAGAGAAGGAAGTGCTGCAGCTCCTCGCTGAAGGACGATCGAACAAAGAGGTCGCAACGCTCCTCGATCTCGGGGTGTCAACGGTGGAGACCCATCGGGCGAATCTGATGCAGAAGTTGAATCTGCATAACACGGCGGAAATTGTGCTCTACGCCGTACGGAAGGGCATCATCGTTTAAGCTGCTGGTTCAACTCGCCCGCGACAAAGCGGACGACATCATCCGGCGGTGCGTTCAGACCACCGCCTTGCGCAAGCTCCGGCCTTCCGCCTCCTTTTCCCCCAAACTTCGCCGTCACGGCTTTGACGATCGCTGCTGCGTCCACCCCAACATTCGACGCACGAGCGGCCACGATTGCGCTCGGCGTGGCTGAGGCAACCAGCACGGCAACGTGGCTGGGTCGCTCAGCGATTGCTGCCGCAATAATCTTCAAGCCCGCCATCTCCCAGCCGTCAACTCGTTGGACGACATGCACAACGTCGCCGGCATGGGCTCCGCCCGCGGCCAGCGTGGCAGCCACGTGGTGTGCCAATTGGTCTTGCAGATCCTTGATCCGGGCTCGTGCGAGTTTCGCTTCGGCCAGCAGGCGCTCGATCGCCCCTGGCACATCGGCAGGCCCGGTGGACAACAGGCGCGAGGCGGCTGACAGGCTGTCGCGCAGCGCGCGATATCCGTGGAGCGCGCGGATGCCGCAGCGGAATTCGACCCGGCTTCCACCTCGAAATCGTTCGAACGATGCGACGGCAATGTTCCCGACTGCGCCGGTGCGAGAAACGTGCGTGCCGCCACAGGCGGAAAGATCGACGCCTTCGATTTCAATGATCCGCAGCATGCCTTCCCGTTTGGGTTCCTTGCGAAGCGGCAGACTCGCGGCTTCGTTTTCGTCTGCGAATCGGATGATGACCGATCGATCCTCCCAGACGATTCTGTTGGCCTCCAGTTCCGCAGCCGCAATTTCGGCCGGCGACACTTCCCGGGCCAGATCGATCGTGGACGACACAGCTCCCAGGTGAAAACTCTCGGTTCGAGCCCGGCACACGCGTTCGAACGCCGCCGAAAGGACATGTTGGCCGGTGTGCTGCTGCATGTGGTCGAAACGCCGTTCCCAATCGATGCAGCCGTGGACCAGGCCGGCTTCGATCGCCCCTTCGATGACGTGCAGGACCGCGCCGTCCTCTCGATCGACGACGTCGACGACCCTGGCGTCGCCAAGCATTCCAGTATCGAATGGCTGGCCACCAGAGGTGGGGTAGAAAGCCGTCCGATCGAGGATCGCAGCGCGGCGGTCGCCATGATCGACAACGTCCAGGACGGTCGCGTCGAAATCGCGAAGGTACGAATCGGTGTAATACAGCCGGTTGGTCAAGGTCAACGAGTCGAGCGGATCAATGGGTCGATCGCCTCAGCTTCGCGAAAACCAAGCGCTCGCAACCGGCAGCTATCGCATCGACCGCAGGGACGACCATCGGGTCCCGGATCGTAGCAGCTGTGAGTGAGCCCGTAATCGACGCCAAGAGAGAGACCACGCCGGATGATCTCTGCTTTTGACATGCGTAAGAGCGGTGCGAGGATACGCAGGTCGTGCCCCGTCACGCCAGCGCGAGTCGCCAGCGCGGCCAGCCGTTCAAACGCCTCCAGGTACTCGGGCCGGCAATCCGGATACCCGGAGTAATCAATCGCATTGACGCCGATGACGATTGCCTCTGCACCGACGACCTCCGCCCAGGCCAGCGCGAGGGACAGAAAGACCGTGTTGCGTGCTGGAACGTAGGTGGTGGGAACATCCCGATCGGCGAGATCCCGATCCTTCGGAATCGTCCCATCGCCGACCAGCGCCGATCCGCCGAAGGCTGAGAGATCGACGGCCAGCTCGAGGTGACGCGCCACATGCAACGCGTGCGAGACGGATCGGGCGGCCTCGACTTCGCGCGAGTGGACCTGTCCGTAGCGAATCGTGAGCGCATAGAGCTGATACCCTTCAGCCTTCGCGATTGCGCCGGCCGTAGCGGAATCCAGACCTCCGCTCAATAGCAGAACGGCTTTCATCTGCGCGCGTCAAACACCGCGGACGTCCGCACCCCAGATGTACTTGTGTGATTGGAGCTGCAGGCGCACCGGGAGTCTGTCGGTCAGAATCCACGCGGCCAACTCCGCCGACGGCATGACCCCGTGCACGGGAGAGAACAGCACGGCGGCAACCCGCGCCGGCAACTCGTAGCGGCTCACTACCTCCTTCGCGTATTCGTAATCAACCCGGTCGCGAATCACGAACTTCACCTCGTCGCGAGCCCTCAGCGCGTCGAGGTTTGGCCAGTGGTTCCGCTCGGCCTGTCCGCTGCCCGGACACTTGACGTCGATGATGCGGACGACGGCTGTTGGCACCTCGGCGACGCTGAGGTGACCGCCGGTTTCGATCATCACTTCGTGGCCTCGCCCGAGCAGCGATTGCATCAGCGGGTAGACATCGCGTTGCAGGAGCGGCTCGCCGCCAGTGATTTCGACCAGATTGCAGCCATACGCGCCGACCTGCGCCACGACGTCCTCGACCGAACATTTCCGGCCTTCGTAAAACGCGTACGGTGTATCGCACCAGGAACATCGCAGATCGCAGGCGGTCAGGCGGACGAATACGCACGGACGCCCGGTATGCGTCGATTCTCCCTGTATCGAGTGGAAAATCTCGTTGATCGTGAGCATAAAGGGCACTAGCCCCTTTTTTCATTCTAACGGGCAATGACGACCCGGAACCCACCGCGGGCAGTAGAATGTGGCCGATGCCGCCTGCCACCTTCTACTGGAAGCCAACCTGAACCACCTGTCGAAACGCCAGAAGTTTTCTGGAAACGCACCAGGTGGACATCACCGAACGTGACATCAACAAGAACCCGCCGGACCGGCAGTTTCTCGAGCGCCACGTGGATGAGAAGCGCTTTCTGGATTTCGTGAGCACCCGAAGCCCAGTCTTCAAGCAACGGCCGCTGCCCAAATCCAAGAAAGAAGCCATCGATTTGATGATGCAGCAGCCGAACCTGATCAAGCGCCCGATCTTCGTCCGGGGTGACAAGGTCATCTTCGGATTCGACCGTGAGGAGTACAAAGATCTCACCCCGGGCCCCTGACATACGAATCGGAACGTCGGGATGGAGCTATCCCTCTGGTACGGGCACCTGGAACGGCATCTTCTATCCCGCGCCGGCGGGACGGCAGCGTCGCGCCACCCCGAAGTTCGACGAACTGTCGTTCTACGCGGAGCACTTCAACACGGTTGAGGTGAATTCGTCGTTCTATCGCATTCCAACGGCGGACACGGCTGAAAAGTGGGCCGGACGCACTCCACGCCACTTCGAATTCTCGTTGAAGCTCTATCAGAAGTTCACCCATCCGGAAATGTTCGTGAAGGCGACTGGAAGTGATCCAACGGATCTCACCCAGCGAGACGTGGACGAATTCAAGACCGCCATCGATCCCCTGGCGCGCGCTGGGAAACTCGGGGCGCTGCTCGCGCAATTCCCGCCAAGCTTCAAGAACGAATCCGACACACGAGGGTACCTCGAATGGCTGCTCGAACGCTTTCACGATTATCCGGTCGCGGTCGAGTTACGTCATCGAAGCTGGAGCGACGAGCGTGACGAGATACTGTCGTTGCTGAAACACTTTGGAGCTGCCTGGGCGCAAATCGACGAACCCAAGTTCAAAGGCTCCATTCGGCAGAGTCGCTCCGGTGATCCCGGAGCCTTTTACTATCTCCGCCTGCACGGCCGAAATGCGGCGCAATGGTGGAAGCACGACAAATCCGAGGACCGGTACAACTACCTGTATTCGGCGGAAGAACTGGCGCCGTTTGCCGAAGCGACCAGGGAAGTGTCTCGGAAGGTGAAGAAAGCGTACTTGTACGCGAACAATCACTTCTCGGCGAAATCAGTGGCGAACGCGGCCATCCTTCAATACCAGTTGGGACAAGAGGTCGCTGGCGAGTACCCGGAACGATTCGTCGAGCACTTCCCGGATCTGAAAGGCATCGTCAAGCTGCTGCCCGAGGAGCCAGGGCTCATTCCTTCACGGAAGCCTTCTTGAGGACATCGCCACGCTTCAGGCGATCGGCGACGTCCATCCCGGCGATGACGCGCCCGAACACCACGAACTTGCCATCGAGTCCTGGCCTCGGCTGCAGGAGAATGTAGAACTGGCTGTCGGCCAGGGCGGCATTCCCACTATGCGCCATGCCCACGGCTCCGCGCAGGTTGCGGCGTTTCTTCGTAATCTCCGAGACGCCGACAGGCTTTCCGCTCCCTTGCCGTCCCCACCACGCTTCGCGCGAGTAGTCACGCGAAACGGGATCGCCAATCTGCACGAGAAACTTCGGTTCCGCACGATGGAACCGCAGGCCGTTATAGAAATTTCTCTTGACCAGCGCAACGATCGCCGCAACGGTTTTCGGAGCTTCCTCCGGATACGTTTCGAACTCAATCGTCCCCTTCGCCGTCTCGAGCACGATGACAGGACCGGCGCCTGGCGACTTCGTTTGCGCCTGAGAGACGGCGGCGCAGGTGAGCCAGACCAGAAGACCCAGGCCAGCAGCGAGCGGAACGCGCAGGTGTCCCTTCATATCCTCTCAGCACTCGCGGCGACGGGCGATGTCGTTCGCCCGCGACCACCCACAATGGTGACGCCAATTCTGGGGCAGAGATCGGCTATCACGCAACTGCTGCATAACGGGTACACGGGCCGGCACACGTTCTGGCCCCACGTCACGAGGTAAAGATTGATGATCGGCCACCACTTGCGGTGAGCGGCACGATAGAGCGCGTGCTCGGTCTGGTCGGGAGTTCGCGTCACGACCCATCCGAGACGATTCGAAATGCGGTGCACATGCGTATCGACGCAGATGTTCTGCTGACTGCGATGCGCCAGGATCAGTACGAGATTCGCCGTCTTCCGTCCCACGCCGGGCAGCGTCAGCAGCTCCTCCATCGTCGAAGGCACCCGCCCGCCAAATCGCGACAGGATCTGGTCGCACGTTTGTTTCACGTGGACCGCCTTGTGGCGGTAAAAGCTGACCGGGTAGATCAGTCGTTCGATCTGAGCGACGGTGAGCCGAGACACGGTTCGCGGCGTCCGCGCCACCTTGAATAGCCTGGTGGAGGCCGCGTGGGTCACGGCATCCCGCGTCTGTGCCGACAGCATCGTCGCGATCAAGACCTGGAATGGGTCATCCTGCTGGTCTTCGGCAATCTTTTCGACGGCTGGCTCCTCCAGGCCGTCGATGGCCGTCGCCAGCCGTCGCATGACCGTGGCAACTCTGCGCCTCGCCACGACTGGTTGGATTGAGCTCACCGGCTTCATAGCGGTGTCAGCGCGGCACGCCCTTCGAGAACGGCCAAAACGTTGCTGACGGCAAGATCGATCATCGCCGTTCGCGTTTCGCGCGTTGCGCTGCCAAGATGCGGCGCCAGGACGACGTTCTCCAACTCGAGCAGTGCGTCGTGGACGACAGGCTCCCGCTCGTAGACGTCGAGCGCCGCCGCGGCGATGAGCCGTTCCTGGAGGGCCCACGCGAGAGCTTCTTCGTCGACAACCGGACCGCGCGCCGTATTTACGAGGATCGCCGTTCTCTTCATTCGCGCCAGGGTGCGGCGGTCGAACATGTGTCGAGTCTCCGGCGTCAGGGGGGTGTGGATGGAGATGACGTCCGAGCTGACCAGCAATTGATCGAACGACATGTCGTGCTTGGAAAACACGACAGTCATGCCGAACGCCGGCGCTCTTGCCGCAACGGCGCGGCCGATTCGACCGCGACCGATGATTCCCAACTGTTTGCCGCGCAGCTCCGTTCCGAGCATGAAGTCGAGCGCCCAGCCCTTCCAGCCGCGTCGGCGGATCAATCGATCGCCTTCCGTTACCCGACGTGCAGCCGAAAGAATCAGGGTCCAGGTCAGTTCCGCCGTCGCTTCCGTCAGCACGTCGGGAGTGTTCGTGACCACGATCCCACGCGCCTTCGCCGCCGGGACATCGATGTTGTCGTAGCCGACGGCTATGTTCGAAACGACGCGCAGGCGATTGGCTGCGGCGAGCAGCTCTTTGGTGACCTTGTCGGTCAGAACGGAGATCAACCCGTCCTTGTCGACGATACGCCTCCGCAGCTCCTCGGCCGGCATCGCGAGCGGACCGTCGTACAGATCGACGTCGGTTTCAGCGGCGAGTTTTTCGAATATCGCTGACGGAATTCGACGCGTGAGCAATACGCTGGGCCGGATGGTCATTCCTGCGAGAGTCGCGCCTCAACGCCCGGCTCCCAACTCCCAACTCCCAGAGTGGAAATTGGGGATTGGGAGTTGACAGGCGAAGCGCCGGCTAGTGGCCGTGGGATTGGCAGTAGCCACAGTGATTGCATTGAACAGCCGGCTCAATCAGGCAGGCACCGCCGGAACCGGGCAAGGCGTAGCGGAAATGACTCGCGTGTGTGGCGAGCGCGTCCCGTTGTGCAGGCTCCATCACGTGTTCCGCCTGCCCGGTGCGTCTCGCAATCGCGTCCCGGACGATCGCTCGGATCTGTTCCTCGTTCATGACTCGCTCACGTCAAGCCGGTCAACGATGCCAACGATGGCCGCGTCCACTGCTGCAGCCTTGCGGCCGAGCGCGTCGCCGGCGGCCTTCCCTTCGATAACGACCAGCACCCGCTCTCCGACGCCGGCACCCACGGCATCAATAGCAATGAGCGCGACGCCCTTCGCTTCTCCCTCGAGTGTCAACGGCTGTACGAGCAGCAACTTCGCGCCGGCAAGCTTCGGGTTCTTCTGCGTCGCAACGACTGTCCCGACGACGCGAGCTATCTGCATGGCGCCTTGCACGTTGCACGTTGCACCTGTTTACGCGACATCCCAGTAATCCACGATACCGACGACAGCGGCATCCGTTGGGGGCTCGGCTGGATAAAACGGATACGCCGCTTCCCTTCCCCGTACGAAGAAAACCGCTTCGCCCACGCCTGCACCCACAGAATCGGCGGCGACAAGCGTTCGACCGACTGGTTCGCCCGAGGGATTCAAGGGCTGCAGCACCAGTAAGGTGATCGCCGAGAGGTTGGGATCTTTGATGGTCGACACGACTTCGCCAATAACACGCGCGAGCTGCATCGACCTAATCCCGGACTTCCACGGCATCGACGATGCCGACGATTGCGGCATCAACCGGACAATCTTTCATTCCGGACGCCATGCGGGCGGAGCTTCCGCTCACGATCAGGACGGTTTCGCCGATCCCGGCCTCGACGGTATCGACGGCAACCAGGTAACTGCCTTCCGATTTGCCCCGTGGATCCATTGGACGGGCCACGAGCAGCTTGTTGCTGACGAGCCGCTCGTCTTTCCGCGTGGCCACAACCGTGCCCACGATCTTGGCGAGGATCATTTCGCGTTAGCGGTCGCCTTCCCGATCGGCAGCGCGTCTTCCAGGTTGGCGTGCGGCCGGGGAATGACGTGCACAGAGACCAACTCGCCGACGCGTCGAGCGGCGGCCGCACCCGCGTCCGTGGCGGCTTTGACGGCAGCGACGTCGCCGCGCACGATGGCCGTCACGTACCCAGCGCCGATCTTCTCCCAGCCGACGAGCGTGACTTTCGCCGCCTTCACCATGGCGTCTGCAGCTTCTATCATGGCCACGAGACCTTTCGTCTCAACCATGCCGAGCGCCTCACCCATTCGGTGCCTCCTGATTAGCTTCCGGCTTCCAGTTTCCAGCGTCCGGCATCCGGCTTCCGGCTCGGAGCTGGACACTGGCAGCTATTCTCATTTCAGATTTCTAACCGCGTCCTCAATTAACGAAGTGAGTTCGCGGTATGTTAGCCGAATTTCTCCCTCCGCGTCGGGTACAAGTTGGCGTCCCGGCGCTGACGGCGCTTGAACGACCTGACACTCGACGCCATCTGCCGTGCCGGTCGGTTCCGGACAGATGGGCGCCGGAGAGGCAATCCCGTAACTTCCTCGAAGTCCCTGCAGACGAAACACCTCTTCACGCGACAGCAGTCGTTCGCCGCCGAGCAGGCGTGCCACGAGACTGATGTGCGCGAAGTGTTCGATCGTTTCCATCTTGTAATACGCCGCATAGACGTCGGTCCCCAGCGTGAGCGCGCCATGGTTCGCGAGCAGCATGCCGTCGTGAGCCTTCACGTATTTCCGAACCGCTGCCGGCAGTTCCAGCGTGGACGGCGTGGCGTACTCCGCGATCGGCACGCTCCCGAGGGTGGTGACGACTTCGGCGAGAACCGCGCGATCGAGCGGGATTCCGGCGACGGCAAATCCGGTCGCGATCGGCGGATGCGCGTGCACGACGGCGCGAACGTCCGGCCGTTGCCGGTACACCTCGAGATGCATCTGCATTTCGGATGATGGATCGCGCTCGCCAACGAGCTTACGGCCGTCGAGGTCCGTGATGCAGAGCATCTCGGGCGTCATGAAACCCTTGCACACGCTCTTGGGAGTCATCAGCAAGCGCTGATCGTCGAGCCGGAGGCTGATGTTGCCGTCGTTGGACGCCGTGTACCCTCGCGCGTACAGGCGTCGCCCGACTTCGACAATGTCCGCGCGCAGTTTTTGCTCGGTCATGAGGCTTTCGACCGCCGCCATTCAGCTCGACACTTCTCCGAACAGAAGTACCGTGTCTCGATGCCGCTGCCTGCCGTGAGCGCGTTTGTCGGAACGACGAAGACCCCACACACGGGATCGCGTACGAGGCCGACACTCGGGTGTGACGGTGTTTGAAAGAATCCGGCGCCCTCCAGCACGCCGCGGACGAACTTCCAGATCAGCCTGACGACAATGAGAAACAGGATGATCTTGAGGATGACGCCAGTCACGTGCCTTACTCCGGCTTGTCCTGCGGGCGCGGGGTAGCGGGCGAGCTGCCGCTGGTGTCAGGATGCGCGCTGCGGAGTCCCGCGAGGGCCTGACGCGCGGTGGCCGCCTCGGCCGAGGAAGGAGCGATCTCAATCACGCGCTCCCAGGCGCGCACCGCCCCTTCGAGATCCTGTTTGCCAAACGCCCGGACGATCCCGATGTTGAGCAGGGTTTTGGTGTGCCGCGGGTCGATGGCGAGCGAACGCTCGAACTGTTTGAGCGCGGCGTCCGGCTGGTTCATGTAGTAGTAAGCAATCCCGAGATCCGTGCTGACATCGGCATTCTTGGGCTCCACGGTGAGAGCGTCTTGGTACCAACGGACCGCGTCCGAAAAACGGTCGTGGTCGAAATAGAGGTTGCCGAGCTCGACACGAGTGGCGGCGTCCCTGGGATTGCTGTCGGCCTTGGATTTCAGCGCGGCCGCTCGAGATTCGTCGAGAGGGGGCGCACTACGTGGTTGCGCCTGAGGGCTTTGCGCCTCAGTCGAAGCGGCCGGGGCCTGTCGAACGGGGACCGCCTGCTGGCTGCCGACAATCCAGCCGACGAGGACTCCGAAGAACACTCCGGCGATCCCGAAAATCACCGATTCCTTGGGCACGAACGTCGATCATAGCAACGTTCGACGAAACCAGTCCACCAGGCCCCTGGCGAGGTTTTCATCGCGAGAGAGCATGACCGTGCCATGACCCGCGTGATCGAGCATCAGCACCTGGCGTTCGCCGCCGCCGGCCTTTTGCAGCTCCCGAACCGAGCGCGATGCATACGCATCGTCAGTGCCCGCCACGAGCAGAATCGGACTCCGGATCTTCTTGACGACAGGCTCTATCCGCAAGCCGCGGTAATCGAGCGCTGGCGAAAGGAGCGCCAGGCTGACGAGCGAGCCGTCGGCAGCCGCCAGGGCGGCGAGGTTTGCGCCGATCGAAGCGCCGGCAATGCCAATGCGACTCGGCTGCACGTCGTACCGGCCGGCGAGATATCTTCGGGCGGCCTTGATGTCGAGCACCATCGCTGCATAGCCAGTCTCGGTGCTCGTGTCGGGCATCGAGTACCGCTGAGAGTCTCCGTGGCCGCGAAGGTCGATGGCAAGAGCGCCAATGCCGTCCCCCGCCAGCCGGTGGCCAAAGCTGTCCCAGTCGCGCCGCGATCGGTGCAACATGTGCACGAGGATCACCGCCGGGGCGGGGCGAGATGAGGGCTCGTACCAAGTGGCCGAGAGCGTGGCGCCATCCTCGGTCCGCAGCGTGACGCGCTGTGTCGGTGCGCTGCTGACGGGTGCAATCGCGATCCAGACGAGCAGCACACTGACACCCGCGGCGAGGATTGTTCCACGAGGTCGGATCTGCCAGGGCCTCTTCAACCAGCAACCGCCTGAAGATAATCGCGCACCGCTTGGTCGAGGCCGACCAACAACGCGTGGCTGATCAGCGCGTGGCCGATTGACACCTCTGCGAGATGCGGGAGGGTTCTGAAGGGGACGAGATTTGCGAGATCCAGATCGTGGCCGGCGTTGACGCCAAGTCCAAGGTCGTGTGCCAGTGTCGCGGCGGCGGCGTACGCGTCGAACGAACGACGCCCGTCCTGCTCGCTCTTTTTGAAAGCACGCGCAAACGGCTCGGTGTACAGCTCGATGCGATCGGCTGCCAGACCGGCCGCCCATCGGATGGCCGCGGCATCCGGATCCACGAATACGCTGACCCGTACGCCGGCTGCCTGCAGGTCGCCGACGATGGCGCGCATTTGATCCACGGGAGTCTCGGGAGACCAACCGGCCTGGCTGGTGATCTCGCCAGCCCGCACCGGCACCAGCGTGCACTGGTCGGGCCGGACTTCCATGACGAGCGCCAGCAGGTCGGGGCGCGGATCTCCTTCGATGTTGTACTCGACGCGACCGCGGAGCGGCTTCAACTCCGCTGCGATGCCGCGCACATCTGCCGTCGTGATGTGACGCGCATCCGCCCGTGGATGGACGGTGATACCTGGAGCACCGGCACGGATGCAGACGCGGACCGCTTCGATGACGTCGGGCAGATCGCCGCCGCGCGAGTTTCGCAACGTCGCAACCTTATTGACGTTGACGCTGAGTTTCACCCGACCACCCGCGCCGCTCATCCCAGATGCTCTTTGACCGTGTTCGCGATTTCTGCGGCCCAGCCCTGGATTTCCTGCTGATTCTTGCCTTCGAGCATCACGCGCAGCAACGGTTCCGTGCCCGAGTACCGCACCAGGAGACGTCCCTGCCCGGCAAGCCGGCGCTCCACGCGTGCCATCGCATCTGCGACGGCCGGAACCGTACGAAGATCTCTCTTCTCCCTGACCCGGACGTTGACGAGGACCTGTGGATACGTCACGAGCTGGGCGGCCAGATCAGACAACTCTCGACCAGTATCGGCCATCACCCGTAAAACGCTCAGAGCCGTCACGATGCCATCGCCGGTGAAGAGATGCTCGGAAAAGATGATGTGACCGGATTGCTCACCACCGAGGGAGATTCGACGCTTGATCATCTCCTCCATCACGTACTTGTCCCCAACGGGGCAGCGGACGAGGTCGATCTCGCTATCCCGCAGCGCCAGTTCCAAACCGATGTTGCTCATCACCGTCGCGACGATCGCGTTGTTTTCCAGCGTGCCCGCGGACTTCATGTGGCGCGCGCACATCAGCAGCACGGCGTCCCCATCGACGATCCGTCCGTCGCGATCGGCCAGAATCGCGCGATCGCCGTCGCCGTCGAACGCGACCCCCATGCGGCAACCGCGCTGGCGGACTGCCTGCGCAAGCCGTTCCGGGTGAGTGGACCCGCAGTCGAGATTGATGTTGCGACCGTCGGGATTGTCCCCCATCAACACCACGTCGAATCCCATTTCCCTGAACAATCGTGGCGCAACCGTCGTCGTCGCCCCATTGGCGGTGTCGACGGCGAGTTTGAACGGCAACAGCCGTTCGGGATTTGGAAGTGCCAGACGCGCGTGGGACAAATAGGCATCTACCACATCGGTTCTATCTACGGGAATCTCGGCGGAGCCTCCAACAGTCCAGGACTGGTCAGCGATGATGGCTTCGACCTCTCGCTCCAGAGCTTCCGTGAACTTTTCCCCGCGGCCTGAAAAGACTTTGATGCCGTTGTCCTGAAACGGGTTGTGCGATGCAGAAATCACCAGCCCCGCGTCGAATCCCATCGCGCGGGTAATGTAGGCGATGGCTGGCGTTGGCAGGATGCCGGCAGTCGTGATGTGTGCTCCCTCGGCTCGCACACCACGGGCGAGCTCACGTTCGATCCACTCACCGGACTCTCTCGTGTCGCGGCCAACGACCAAGTTCAAGCCTGCCCCGAGCCCAGTCGAGGGGCCGCGGCGGTTAGGCCGGTTTTCCGAACTCTCCCGGCTGGAGTGTCGCATCGCTCTGACGAGAGCGGCGCCAAGCCGCGCAACGGTTTCGTGATCGAGCGGATACTGACCCGCGGTCCCGCGGATTCCGTCTGTGCCGAACAGCCTGTCTGACATCAGGAAGAAATCTGAGCTTGAAGGTAAGTTTCGGGTCTGAAGCAGGAACGGTTTCAGAGTTACTTAATCGTGACATCCACGACCTGCGGCGCCACGGCGCTGACGCCGAAGTCCTGCGAAGGGTCAGTCTGGACTCGAAGATTGTACTGGCCCGGCCCGAGCCCAGCAAGATCCACGAACGCATCGATGTCGTCGGCGCCGAGGCTGTTCAGCCTGTCCCTGCGGCCCCTGACGCTTACTCGCGCGCGCTGTGGTACGACTTCGGCGCGAAACCCTGCCCCGAGGTTCCGCCATCGAACAAGCACTCCCGCGATGTCCCGCTCGACCGGCGCGGGGACCACCTCGACGACTACGGTGGCGCTCTGCGGCCGCGTCAATCGGAGAGCAGAATCGGCCACCCCCACCGTCACAATGTCCCGCACCCGCTCGCGGCTGCCGGAGATGTTCACCGGCTCCGTGATGGCCTCCGCCAGACGGCGCACTCGGCTCTCGGGGCCGCGAACTTCCACCGTTGCTGGATCGCTGGTGATGCCGCCGACGACATAGCCTGGCGACGGGTCTCCTTCGAGCGGCGGGACGATGGGCACGACGCGTTTTGCCGATTTTTCCAGTTCGATCGCAAGCGTGCCGGGAACGACCTGGGCCACTTCGACCCCGTACGGTGCCCGCACCTCGTCCGAACGAATGTGAAAGAGCCGGGATCCAGGCCGCGCCGACGAAAGGTCGATGACCGCTACCACGTCGGTTCCCTCGAGACGACTGAGCAAACCTGACGAGCCGCGGAGCCTCACGTCGACGGTTGCGGGAGGATCGCCGACGACCTCGAGTTCGGCCGGGATGTTCCGAAACTCGAGGGGCACGCGCATGATGCGTTCGACGACGTGCTCGCCGGCCACGGAGAGCCAGAGCAAGGTCGCCAGGGCGATGGCGACGACTTTGAGTCCGAGGTGGCGGAAGGGATTGGTCACTGGCGATGGCTCACACGTCGTAAGCTGCCGCAGTCGGACGCGTGCGGCCGCGGCGCTGGACGACCAACGGTCGCAGGCGGGCGCGGAGTTCGTCCGCCTTCAGCTCCCGCTCGATGTGTCCGTTCATGGCAAGCGAGATCTTGCCGGTCTCCTCGGACACCACGATGGCGACCGCGTCGCCTTCTTCGGTCAGCCCGATTGCCGCGCGATGACGCGTGCCGAGCTCGCGGCTGAGCCGCGGGTTCACCGTCAGAGGAAGAAAGCACGCGGCAGCCGCAATGCGGCTCTCCTGGACGATCACCGCTCCGTCGTGCAATGGCGACCCGGGCTGAAAGATCGTGACGAGCAAATCGTAAGTGAGCGTCGCATCCAGCGGAATGCCACTCTCGATGTAGTTGCGCAGTCCAATCTCGCGCTCGACGGCGATGATTGCGCCGATCCTCTGCGCCGCCAGCATCGTGGAGGCGACGACCAGCTCTTCGATCGTCTCATCGTCGGCCTCCATTCGATTGAAGTAGCGGAAGAAGGGCGCCTGGCCAAAATGTGCGAGCGCCCGGCGGATGTCGGACTGGAAGATCACAATCGCGGCAAACGCCACGTACACGAGCATGTTGCGGATCATCCAGTTGACGGTCTGGAGCGGTGCGAGCCGCGACACATAGAAAAGTCCGACGATGATCAGCGAGCCGGCAGCCATCTGGACGGCACGCGTACCGCGGATCAGCTTCAGGAACTCGTAGATCAGGATTGAGACGATCGCGATATCGAGAACGTCCCACCAGCCGACGGGCGCCCGCCGCAGCAGTCCGGTCAGGTACTCAGGCATTGGCCCCGCTAGCTTATCAATCCGGCCCGGATTACGTCATGTGCGATTGGCGACTGCCGGCGCCGCGGACGCCCACCAACGCGCCAGCACGTTTGGGCTGCTCGGCAGCAATTTCCGATTCGAAGGGGAGGCTCGGCGAGCGCGCGCGGAACCGAGAGACTCGACTAGCGGCTCGCGACCAGTCGGTCCGCCACACGGACGACGTCCACCATCTCTTTCACGGCGTGCACGCGGAGGATGTGCGCGCCGAGCTGCACGCAGATCGCGACGGCCGCGGCAGTGGCCCAGTCTCGTTCCGCGGGGGGGCGTGGACCCGTTGCGAGGGTTAAGAACGACTTGCGTGAAGGTCCACAAAGGATCGGCCGGTCGAGTGCTCGGAGCCGCTGGAGATCCGCGAGCACCGTGTAGCTGTGCTCCGCGCGTTTCGCGAAACCGAGGCCGGGGTCGACGATGATGGAATCGCGCGCGACCCCGGCTTGCACCGCACGCTCCATACCGGCGCGCACTTCGGTTGCCATCTCACCAGCGACATCCTGATACGCCGCCTCGCGGTACATCTCGCGAGAACGTCCGCGGTTGTGCATCACGACCAACGCAGCGCCCGTCTCGGCCACCGCGGTCGTGAGATCGGCGTCGTACGCCAGCGCGCTCACATCGTTGACGATCACCGCACCGCGCGCGACCGCCTCACGAACGACACGCGCCTTGTAGGTGTCAATTGACACGGGGGTGCCCCGGGCGGCGGCCGCCAGGCCTTCGAGGACCGGCAGCACGCGTCGAAGTTCCTCGGCTTCTGGAAGCGGTTCGGCGCCAGGCCGCGTGGACTCTCCGCCAACGTCAAGGATGTCGGCTCCGTCCTCGATCATCTGAAGGCCATCCGCCACCGCGCGCTCGGGGTCGAAACGCACGCCGCCGTCGGCAAACGAGTCGGGAGTGACATTGATGATGCCCATCACCAACGTGCGGTCTCCGAGCACGAGCGGGGCCCGGCCGGGCAGCGGTACGCAGTAGCGAGTGCGCGGGATCATTCTTCAGTCTCGCGGGCGCAAAAAGAAAAAGGCCACGAAAACCTCGTGGCCTGACTGACTAGCGACTAGCGACTAGCGACTGACAAGCGAAGCCGCGACTCACTCCTGCGGCAGCGGCTTGTTCAGCGGCGGAATCGGCGCAACGATTGAAGGCCGTTCCTTGGCCGGACGGCGCGAGCCATCGTCAGTCGCAGCCGCCGATGCTGCCGCCGGCCGGTGCTCTTCTAGCTTTTCACCAGCCACAATGCGGCGGACCTGCTCGGCATCGAGCACTTCGCGTGCGAGCAGCTCCTCCGCAATCCGGTCGAGCGCGTGACGGTATTTTTCGAGCAGGTGCCGCGCACGATCGTAGTTGGTCGTGACGAACTTCTTGATCTCCTGATCGATCCGAATCGCGGTGTCTTCGCTGTAGTCCTGGTGCTGCGCAATTTCACGACCGAGGAAGATTTGCTCTTCCTTCTTGCCGAACGTCAGCGGTCCCATCGCGTCGCTCATGCCCCACTCGCACACCATCTTGCGGGCCAGTTCGGTCGAGCGCTCGAGATCGTTGCCAGCGCCGGTCGTCATCCCGTTCATCGTGATCTCTTCGGCAATGCGGCCACCCAGCAGGATCGCGATCTGATCGTTGAGATATTCGCGCGTGTAATTGTGCTTGTCATCCACCGGCAGCTGCATCGTCACGCCCAGGGCCATGCCGCGAGGGATGATCGTGACCTTGTGGACCGGATCGGCGTGCGGCAGGACGACGGCCAGAAGAGCGTGGCCGGCTTCGTGCACAGCCGTGACTTTCTTCTCTTCCTCGTTGATGATCATCGACCGGCGTTCCGAGCCCATGAGGACCTTGTCCTTGGCGAACTCGAAATCGAGCATGCGGACGACTTTCTGGTTGTACCGTGCCGCGTTCAGAGCAGCCTCGTTGACGAGATTGGCGAGATCCGCGCCCGAGAAGCCTGACGTTCCGCGCGCCAGCACGTGAATATTGACGTCGTCTGCGAGCGGAATCTTCTTCGTGTGAACGGCGAGGATCCCTTCGCGTCCTTTCACATCGGGTCGATTGACGACGATGCGACGGTCGAAGCGGCCGGGACGCAGGAGCGCAGGGTCGAGGACGTCGGGACGGTTGGTCGCGGCAACGAGGATGACGCCCTCGTTCGACTCGAAGCCGTCCATCTCGACGAGCAACTGGTTCAACGTCTGTTCGCGCTCGTCGTGACCGCCGCCGAGACCCGCGCCGCGATGACGGCCCACGGCATCGATCTCGTCGATGAAGACGATGCAGGGGGCGTACTTCTTGCCCTGCTCGAAGAGATCCCGCACGCGGGAGGCGCCCACGCCGACGAACATCTCGACAAAGTCAGACCCGCTGATCGAAAAGAACGGAACGTTCGCCTCGCCCGCCACCGCACGCGCGAGTAGCGTTTTGCCCGTTCCCGGAGGGCCCATCAGGAGCACGCCCTTGGGAATCCGGCCGCCAAGTTTCTGGAACTTCTGCGGTTCCTTCAGGAATTCAATGATCTCCTGGAGTTCTTCCTTGGCTTCGTCGACGCCCGACACGTCCTTGAACGTGACCTTTTTCTGAGAACTGGACGAAAGCTTTGCGCGGCTCTTGCCGAACGAGAGGGCCTTGTTCCCGCCGCTCTGCATCTGCCGCATGATGAAGATCCAGAAACCGATCATGAGCAGGATCGGCGCCCATGAGTAGAGCAGCGTGGCCCATGGGCTCGTCACTTCCGGCTTGGCCGTGATCGCGACTTTCTTTTCCGCCAGCTTGTTGGCGAGCCCGTCGTAGTGGGTACCCGGCACGTAGGTGCGGAACTGCTCCTTGCCGTTGCCGGTATTGCTCTTCAGGTTGCCGGTGATTTCGTTCCCGGTGATCGTGACGTCGAGCACTTCGTCCATCTCGACGTGGCTCAGAAACGTCGTGAAAGCAATGGGCGACGGTCCGCGCTGGAATCCGGCGGAGAACTGCCAGATGAGGACCCCGACAACGACGAGGACCATCCAGAACAATAAGCTCTTGAGGGTCGAATTCAACCTTCGCCTCCTAACCGCCTTGCTTTCAAGAGTATCACGCCTTGTGAAGCCCCCGTGACGCGAAAATCCTCCGCGACGGACTGCCCCACGACCCACACAATTCTGTCGTCCGAATCGACCACGAGCGGTAGGGTGTCGCGCTCTTTTCGAGGGACTTTCCGGTCAACCAGAAAGTCCTGGAGCTTCCGACCGCGTCCCTCCATCCCCAATGGACGAAATCTGTCACCCGGACGCCGGCTGCGGACGGAGAGCGGCAGCTTCAACCCGCTCTCCGGCACGGCTACCGAACGGCTGCTGAACTCCAATGCCCCCCCAGATGGGGAGGCCGAGGAGGCCGACACGATCCAGCCTGCCAGGGACACCTCTCCTGGTATAGACAACGGAACGTGAAAAGAGTTCTCAAATGCGCGAAACCTCGTGGCTTCGGCCGCAGGCTCCAGCACGAGATGCGTTCCAGACCGGCGAACGTCCAGCCCAGGCACGCTGACGGCGGATCCCTCCTCGCTTCCCTGATCCGCGGCGAGCGCGAGCACGGCTCGGATATGGTCCCGCCCGAAAAAATGGCCCGGCGCGCCCCGCTCGAGCGCTTCGCGGACTACGCGAGAACCGAGCGCCGGGTGCAACGTTCGAAGGGGATCGGATTCCAGTGTGATGCCGTGCTTAGTTGTTAAGACGATCCCGGGGAGCAAATCGATTGCAGCTCGGCTGAGAAAGTCCTCATCCTCACGCGCGATGTCGGCCTCCCGTGCGAGCACCTCGATGGCGTTCGGCGAAAAGCCTTGCAAGATCGGCAGGAGCTCATGACGAACCCTGTTTCTTGGAATCGTGACGTCCGTGTTGGACTCGTCCTCGCGGAAGACGAGCTGATGTTCCGTGATGTAGGCGCGCAGCTCGTCTCGCGAAATCTCGATCAACGGGCGGATCACGCGACCCGACTTGGGCCAGATCCCGGAGAGGCCCCTGGGGCCGGCGCCGCGAAGCAATCGAAGCAAGAATGTCTCGGCTTGATCGTCACGCGTGTGGCCCACCGCAATCGCGTCGGCGCGGACGTGGTCGGCGGCGGCCTCGAGAAACGCATAGCGCGCACGGCGCGCCGCATCCTCGAGAGAGCGGCGCTCGGCGCTGGCGAGCGCACGAACATCGCCGCGCCCCGACTCGAACGGTAGCTGAAGCGAAGCGGCGAGGTCGCGGCAAAAGGCTTCGTCCTCGTCGGCCACGGGACGCAGGGAGTGGTTGAAGTGCGCAACCCCCGCAATGACGATGTCACCACGGGCCGCGACCTCACGCAACAGGTGCAGCAGCGCGACGGAATCGGCCCCGCCGGAAAGTCCTGCGAGCAGACGACCACCCCGGGCCAGCATGGAATGCGCCTGAATGGTCCGCCGCACGCGGGGGCCGAGCTCCATAGAAAGGGAGAAGGGAGAAGGGAGAAGGGAGAAGGTCCCTTTTCCCTTGAATTGGTGCCGGTGCAGGGACTTGAACCCCGGACTCCGCGGATATGAGCCGCGTGCTCTAACCAACTGAGCTACACCGGCGGGAAACGGTTATTTTAGCACGCTGAAACAGTTCCGCAGTTCCAACTCCCAACTCCCAAAACGAATATCTCGAGTCCCGTCCTCCCGTCCTCCCGCCCCTGATACACTCCCCGCGTGAAATTCCCGTACGAAGAGTTCGATCTGTCCGGCGTCAAGACCTACCCTCTCGCATCGCGGCAGAGCAAGGCGAACGCGGCGGATTTCGCCAAGCCTTACCAAAAAGGCTCGGGGGTCGGGGCGTGGATGGATTCGTTGCCGGCCATTCTCGCCGCCGCCGACTTCAAGGCCGTGGTGGGCGCGATCCGATCCGCGGCGCGTGAGGGGCACGGGATCTTATGGGGGCTTGGCGCGCATGTGTTGAAGACTGGCCTGTCGCCCATCCTCATCGATTTGATGGAGCGTGGCTATATTTCGGGACTGGCATTGAATGGCGCCGGAGTGATTCACGACTTCGAGCTGGCACTGGGCGGTGCGACCTCGGAAGAAGTGGACGAAGCGCTGGGGCCCGGACGCTTCGGGATGGCGGACGAAACAGGACGGCATCTGAACGCGGCGATCAACGACGGCGTGGCGCGCGGTCTCGGACTCGGACAATCGGTGGCGACATGGCTGCGACGCGCGTCACCCTCGCATGCGCATCTGAGCGTGCTCGTTGCCGCCGACCGTTTGAGCATTCCTGTCACGGTTCACGTCGCTATCGGGACCGACATCATCCACATGCACCAGGATGCCTCGGGCGCCGCCCTCGGCGACGGCAGCCTGCGTGACTTTCGATACTTCGTGTCCAACGTGGCGAAGCTGACGGGCGGCGTTTATCTCAACTGCGGTTCGGCGGTCGTGCTTCCCGAGGTGTTTCTGAAGGCTGTCGCGCTCGCCCGCAATCGCGGCATCTCCCTTGACGGCCTCACGACCGTAAATCTTGATTTCGTACGACTCTACCGTCCGCAAACAAACGTCG
The DNA here is from genome assembly GCA_049642465.1 of Vicinamibacterales bacterium. GTDB lineage: Bacteria > Acidobacteriota > Vicinamibacteria > Vicinamibacterales > 2-12-FULL-66-21 > CAWDPQ01. Next base: position 113,325 of record JBAROV010000049.1, on the reverse strand, counting down.
TCTCACGGCCAGTCGCCGGCATCGGCAAGGGATATTCACTCGTGGGCCATCACGAGCTCATGATCCCGCTTCTTGCCGCCGCGCTCATTGAATCGTGACGGGGGCTCGGGGCTCGGAAAGAAGCTGACCCAAGACTGGGTACTGGAAGCCGGACGCTGGAAGCTGGAAGCTACACGATCAGCATCGCATCCCCATAGCTGTAAAACCGATACCGCGCCTCGATCGCCTCGCGGTAGGCATCCAGCACTCGCTCCCGTCCGGCGAACGCGCACACCAGCATCAGCAGCGACGAACGCGGCAGATGAAAGTTCGTCAATAGTCCGGTAACGACCTGGAAATCAAACCCCGGATAGATGAACGTCGTCGCAGCGCGGCTCATTGGCAGGATCCGTCCGTTGTTGCAGCGGGCGGCATCTTCGAGCGCACGAGTGGTCGTGGTGCCAACCGCGATGACGCGACGGCCTTCGCGCCTGGCGCGCTCGATCGCTTCTGCAGCCGTCTTCGAAATCTCGTAGTGCTCAGGATCAATCTGGTGCTCTTCGACGATTTCAGTCCGCACCGGCTTGAAGGTGCCGTAGCCCACGTGCAGCGTGATCTCGACGCGCTCGACGCCGCGCGCACTCAGCGCGTCGAGCAGTTCCCGGGTGAAGTGCAGACCGGCAGTGGGAGCGGCGACTGATCCCCGCACCGAGGCGTAGACGGTCTGGTATCGCTCGCGATCGGTTTCGACGTCCGGACGCTTGATGTAGGGCGGAAGAGGCACATGTCCGAGGGCATCGATCAGCTCCTCGAGACTTGCGGTCGATTCCGATCGAAGCCGAATGAGCCGACGGCCGAAGAAGCGGCGTTCGAGGACTTCAGCCGTGATCGCTCCGGCTGGCCCTTCGAATCGGATGAGCGTACCGCTGCGCAGTTTCTGTCCCGGGTGCACCAACGCATCCCAGAGCGCCTCGTTGTTCACGGGGGCCAACAGCAGGCACTCCACTGCGCCGCCGGAAGGCACACGCTTGCCGAGCAAGCGAGCCGCAAACACGCGCGTGTTGTTCACGACGAGCACGTCGCCCGGCTGCAGCAAGCCCGGCAGTTCGGAGATTATCGTGTGACGCACGGACCTGTCGTCGCGGCCGAGCACCATCAGCCGCGATTCGCCGCGCGGCGCTGGTGTTTGCGCGATGAGTTCTTCAGGCAGATCGAAGTCGAAGTCGGAAACCCGCAAGGAAGAGCGATGCTAGCACTGCGGTACAATTTCGTCCGGAGACCATGCCGGGAGAAAAGAAGGCGGGGAAGACCGTCCTGAGCTCGAGCGAACCCGAAACGACAATGGAGTCGGTCGGATCCGATGTCGATGCGATCCGTGTCGCCCTCCTCGTCCTGGCTGCGCTCGCAACCATCCTGATGCTGCAATACGCGCAGCCCGTCCTTATTCCCGTTGTCGTCGCCATACTGATTAGCTACGTGTTGGAGCCCGGCGTGGCGTCAATGGCGCGTCACGGTATTCCACGAATCTTCGGCGCGTTCCTCGCGATTGCCCTGCTTTGCGGCGGCATCGGGTTCGCGGTCTACACATTGACCGATGAAGCGCTCGCCATCGTGGAAGACGTCCCGGCCGCGGCGAGACGTCTGGGGCAGCGCTTCGAACCGAGCGGCGGCAAGCCCGAAGGCGCGTTTGAAAAGGTCCAGGAAGCCGCCAAGGAGGTCGAAAAAGCTGCGGAAAAAGTGGCGGACCCTCGCCCGGCGCCGAAAGGCGTGACTCGGGTACAGGTGGTCGAACCGGCGTTGGCGGCCCGCGATTATCTGTGGGCCGGAAGTCGCGGACTGCTCAGCTTTTTCGGCCAATTCGCGATGGTGCTGTTCCTCGTGTTTTTTCTCCTCGTGACTGGCGATCTCTTCAAGCGCAAACTCGTCAAGATCGCAGGGCCGACACTGGCCAAGAAGAGAATTACCGTTCAAATCATGGACGAGATCAATCAGCAGATCAGCGGGTTCCTGCGCGTGCAGGTGTTCACGAGTGCAATCGTGGCCGTGGCCACCTCGATCACCCTCTGGTGGTTCGGCGTCTCACAGTTCGTCGTGTGGGGAATCCTCGCGGGCATCTTCAATTCCATTCCGTACCTCGGTCCCCTCATCGTCACCGGCGCGCTCGGAGTCGTGACGTTCATGCAGTTCGATGACGTCCTGAAGACGGTGTACGTGTGCGCGATCACTCTCGTGATTACCAGTCTGGAAGGCTGGCTCCTCGCGCCTGCGCTGATGAGCCGCGCCGCGCAGATGAATCCCGTCGCCATCTTCGTTGGTCTGCTCTTTTGGAGCTGGGTGTGGGGCGTGATGGGGACAATCCTCGCGGTTCCGATGTTGATGACGCTCAAGGCTATTTGCGATCGGGTCGAGGACCTTCAGCCGATCGGAGAGCTCCTGGGTGAATAACATCAACCCCCAATTCCCAGTTGGGAGTTGAGCGGTTTGTCAGATCAATCTCCATTGCGTCAGCAGCCACACGAGCAGCACGATCGGCGCCAGAGCCACGAACGCCAGCCCGATAAGACAGACGACCACGAAGATGTAGTCAGACTGCGATGGCGGCACGCCTCGCGAGGCATGCCGCTCCAGCAGCGCGAGATTGCGCAGATTGGCCTTGAACCCGATGTCCGCGAGATCCCCCAGCAGCGGGACGAATCCCAGCGCCATGTCGATGGCCGCATTCAGCACCATTCGGGCTTGCACCACGAGTGGAAGCCGCATCCGGACGCCTTGAACCAGCAACAGCGCGGCAAAGATCGGAGTCGAGATGTCACCAAGGCCGGGGATGAGTCCGATGATTGCATCGAGGCCGAACCGGATGTTCGTCCCTGGCACACGAAACTGGCTGTCGAGCAGCACGGCGTACCGGCGCAGCGCGTCCAGCGTGGTCTTCGAGGGAGGAGGCGTTCGGCGAGCCAAGTTGCTCTATTTGAACATGGGGCCGTTGCGAGACTCACACCGACATGGTACCTAGGTCATCTGTGGCGACGAACCAGTTGAGAGTCTGGCCCGGATCTCCGTACCCGCTAGGCGCGACATGGGATGGCGTCGGCGTCAATTTCGCGATCTTTTCCGAGCACGCGACTCGCGTCGAGCTCTGCTTGTTTGATTCGCGGGACGCCGAGGTCGAATCGCTCACCATCCCGTTGCCCGAGCAGACCGACATGGTGTGGCACGGCTATCTGCCCGACGTCCACCCCGGACAGTTGTACGGCTTTCGCGTGCACGGTCCGTACGCCCCACATGCCGGCCACCGCTTCAATCCTCACAAGCTCGTGATGGATCCGTACGCGAAGGTGATCGGCCGCCCCGCGAAATGGGACGATGCGTTGTACGGGTATCGAGCGGGCAGCGACGACACCTCGTTCGATACGCGTGACAGTGCACCCTATGCGCCGCTCTGCGCGGTCGTGGACAACTCGTTTACGTGGGGCGACGATCGGCCGCTTCGAACGCCGTGGCACGAGACGCTCATCTACGAGCTGCACGTGAAAGGTTTCACGAAGCTCAACCAGGCCGTTGCCGAGCCCTTGCGCGGCACCTACCTCGGTCTCGCCTCCGAACCGGCGTTACGACACCTCACATCGCTGGGCGTCACCGCCGTTGAACTCATGCCCGTCCACCATCACATGGACGAATGGCACCTCGTCAAAAGCGGCCTGCGAAATTACTGGGGGTACAACACGCTCTCGTACTTTGCGCCCGATCTTCGCTACACGTCCTCGTCGTCAGCCATGGACAGCGTGCGCGAGTTCAAGATGATGGTGCGCGCCCTTCACGCCGCGGGCCTCGAGGTCATTCTCGACGTGGTGTACAACCACACAGCGGAAGGCAATCACCTCGGACCAACAGTCTCGCTGCGCGGCATTGACAACTCATCGTATTACCGGCTGCAGCCCTACGACCCCCGCTTCTATCAGGATTTCACCGGCTGCGGCAATACGCTGAACATGCGCAGCCCGCGCGTGCTACAGCTCATCATGGACAGCCTTCGTTACTGGGTCCTGGAAATGCACGTGGACGGGTTCCGCTTTGATTTGGCGAGTGCACTGGCTCGTGAGTTGCATGCTGTGGACAAGCTCGGCGCGTTCTTTGACATCATCCATCAGGATCCCGTGCTGTCGCAGGTGAAGCTGATTGCCGAGCCCTGGGACCTCGGCGAAGGCGGATATCAGGTCGGAAACTTTCCGACCAAGTGGACGGAGTGGAACGGCAAGTATCGCGATGTCGTTCGCCGCTTCTGGCGCGGCGACGGCGGGGTCGTGTCGGAGCTCGCTACGCGGCTGTCAGGCAGCAGCGATCTCTACGAGCAGAGCGGACGGCGCCCCTACGCGAGCATCAACTTCATCACCGCCCACGACGGTTTCACCCTCGCGGATCTCATCAGCTATAACGAGAAACACAACGAGGCCAACGGCGAGAACAACGGCGACGGCGAGCGGAACAATCTCAGTTGGAACTGCGGCGTCGAAGGACCCACCTCCGACCGGAGTATTCTCGAACTGCGGGAGCGCCAGCGTCGCAATCTGATGGCGACACTGCTGCTCTCGGTGGGCGTACCGATGTTGAGCGGTGGCGACGAAGTTGGCCGCACCCAGCGAGGCAACAACAACGCGTACTGCCAGGACAACGAGCTCAGTTGGACGTCGTGGATCGTCTCGACGCGCGACAAGGATTTCCTGGAGTTCACGCGCCGCCTGATTCAGATCTGGAAAGACTATCCGGTCCTCCGCCGCAGAAAGTTTTTCCAGGGCCGGCGCATCCGCGGCGCCGAAGTGTTCGACATCCACTGGCTCGATCCGTCGGGCCATGAGATGACGGACGAGACGTGGAATTCTCCCGATGTCCGGTGCCTGGGTGTCCGCCTCAACGGTGATGCGATAGACGAGGTGAACGAACGAGGCGAGCGGATAACGGGGGATTCGCTGGCCCTGCTGCTCAACGCCGGGGAGGAGCCGGTATCGTTCGTCCTGCCCACCACGAAACCCGATGAGCGGTGGGAGATGCTCATCGACACGACCGACCCCTGGGTTCCCCCGAGGCGCCTGGCCGCCAATGACCGTTATCAGTTGCAGAGCCGTTCGATGGCGGTGCTGCGGCTCACATGCCCGAGGAAGGAATTGCGAAGAAGTGAGGATTGGGGACCGATGGGGGTCTACTGATTGCCGATTGAGGATTGCATTGACGATTGATGATTTGCCACCGAGCGGTGCGACGCAACCCGCCGTCAGCAAGCTACGCAGGCGAAAACAGCCGGCGGTCCAGCCGGCGGCTTCCCCCTCCGTCGATCCACAGCTTCAGCGCGTCGTGGTCGAGGCCGTTCATCCAGAAATTGACTGCGGTCGCTTCCCGATCAAGCGGGTCGTCGGTGAAGAAGTGGTCGTGTCGGCCGACGTGCATGCGGACGGCCACGATGTCATCGCCGCGGTCTTGCGCTATCGGCCTGGCGGCGCCACGGCGTGGCAGGAAACGGCGATGGAACCGATCGGCAACGACCGCTGGCGCGCGCGGTTCGTTGTGGAGTCCCTCGGCGAGTACGAATACACGGTCGAAGGATGGATCGATCGATTTGAGACGTGGCGTCACGAGTTGTCGAAGAAGTTTGGTGCGGATCAGGACGTCTCGAGCGAGTTGGTCGAAGGAGCGGCCGTCGTGGGCAGGGTCCATGGAGTAGCCGGTGCCGCCCTCGCTGATACGAGCGTGCCGGTGGAGAGGCGTGTGGCACAGGCGCTCGGTGAATCGCTGCGCGCGGAGATGCGCCGACGACCCGAACGGGGCCTCGCCACGCGGTACGACCGCGTCCTGAAAGTCCTGGTTGAACCCGAGCGCGCACGCTTTGGGGCGTGGTACGAGATGTTTCCGCGTTCCGCGGGAACGGACCCCTCGCGAAGTGCCACTTTCGACGAGGCAGCCGCATGCCTGCCGTATGTCTCCTCCATGGGGTTCGATGTTCTCTACCTCCCCCCGATTCATCCCATCGGTCGCAGCTACCGGAAGGGACCGAACAATTCGTTGAACTCCGGTCCGCACGACCCCGGGAGCCCGTGGGCCATTGGATCCGACGAAGGAGGCCACGACGCCATCGAACCGGGACTCGGCACGCTGGAAGACTTCGACCGCTTTGTCGAGGCCGCTCGTCGTCATCATCTGGAGATCGCGCTCGACCTCGCCTATCAGGCTTCACCAGACCATCCGTATGTCAAGGAACATCCGGATTGGTTTAGACAGCGGCCGGACGGCACGATCAAGTACGCCGAGAATCCGCCGAAGAAGTACCAGGACATCTACCCATTCAACTTCGAGTCCGAAGCACGGGAATCGCTCTGGCGCGAGTTGAAGCGGGTGATTGAGTTCTGGATCGGACACGGCGTGAAGATCTTCCGCGTCGATAACCCTCACACCAAGCCGTATCGGTTCTGGCAGTGGGTTCTCGGCGAAATCAAGCGCGACTACCCGGACACGATATTCCTGTCTGAAGCGTTCACCCGCCCGAAGGTGATGCGGTATCTCGCGAAATGCGGCTTCTCACAGTCGTACACCTATTTCACCTGGCGCAACACGAGCGAAGAGTTGACCGAGTATTTCACTGAGCTCACGCAAACGGACGTTCGGGAGTACATGCGACCGAATCTGTTCGCCAATACGCCCGACATCCTGCACGAATACCTTCAAACCGGCGGTCGCGCTGCCTTTCAGGTGCGGCTGGTGCTTGCGGCGACGCTGGGCGCGAGCTACGGGATCTACAGCGGGTTCGAACTTGCCGAGAACGCAGCGGTGAAACCGGGGAGCGAGGAGTATCTCGATTCGGAGAAGTACCAGATCCGACCGCGGAATTTCGAGCAGCCACACAGCCTCGCAGAGCTGATTCGGCGCGTGAACGGGATTCGCCGGGCGCACCCGGCGCTACAACGCGATCGAGGCCTGAGGTTTCTCCAGACGGACAATCCGCAACTGCTCGGCTATAGCAAGCGATCCACCGACGGCACCGATCTGCTTCTCATGGTCGTGAATCTCGATCCGCACCAGATGCAGCACGGATTCATCCGTCTGCCCCTGACCGACTGGGGACTCGGCCCTGAGGCCACGCTGGAAGTGCGCGACCTGCTCTGGAACGAACGCTACTTCTGGCGCGGGGAATGGAATTACGTGCGCCTCGACCCCGACGCCCGCGTCGCGCACATATTGCACGTGCAGCTCCCCTCGTTGCCGCCACAGGACGACGAACCGAGGTCTCTGGTCTCTGGTCTCTAGTCTTTGGTGCACACCAAAGACCCATGAGCCCCGAAGACCGAAGACCAAAGACCGCAGACCGACCACCGATGCAAACGACCGACAGCCACGATCCTCTCTGGTACAAAGACGCCGTTGTCTACCAGGCGCACGTCCGCGCTTTTTTCGACAGCACGAACGACGGCATCGGCGACTTCGCCGGACTGACGCAGAAACTCGATTACCTGCAGGCGCTTGGCATCAACGCGCTCTGGGTGCTTCCCTTTTATCCCTCGCCGCTTCGTGACGATGGCTACGACATTGCGGACTACGAGAACGTCCATCCGAGCTATGGCTCGCTCGACGACTTCGACCGGTTCGTCGCCGAAGCGCATCGCCGCGGCATTCGCGTCATCACCGAGCTCGTCATCAATCACACGTCAGACCAGCACCCCTGGTTCCAGACGGCGCGGCGCGCGCCGGCCGGATCCCCGGAGCGGGATTTCTACGTGTGGAGCGACACGAACCGCAAGTACGAGGGGGTTCGAATCATCTTCACCGACACCGAGACGTCGAACTGGAGCTGGGACGACACTGCCAAGGCGTATTACTGGCACCGCTTCTTTCACCACCAGCCGGATCTGAACTTTGACAATCCGCGTGTTCTCGACGCGGTGATCCGAGTGATGCAATTCTGGCTGGATCGTGGAGTGGATGGCATGCGACTCGATGCCGTCCCCTACCTCATCGAGCGCGAGGGGACAATCTGCGAGAACCTTCCCGAGACCCACGACACCCTGAGAAGGATTCGCAAGGCGCTCGATGCGCGCTACAACGGGCGCATGCTGCTGGCGGAAGCCAATCAGTGGCCCGCGGATGTGCGGCCGTACTTCGGCGACGGGGACGAGTGCCACATGGCATTTCACTTCCCGCTGATGCCGCGGATGTTCATGGCGGTGCGACAGGAGGACCGTCACCCGATCGTCGAGATTCTGCGACAGACGCCCGACATCCCGGAGAACTGCCAATGGGCCATGTTCCTCCGCAATCACGATGAGCTGACGCTCGAGATGGTGACCGACGAGGAACGGGACTACATGTATCAGGCCTACGCCGCCGACCCACAAATGCGGATCAACGTCGGCATCCGCCGGAGGCTCGCGCCTCTGATGGAAAACAGCCGCCGCCGAATCGAACTGCTGAACAGCCTGCTCTTGTCCATGCCTGGCACACCGATCATCTATTACGGCGACGAACTCGGCATGGGCGACAACATCTACCTTGGCGATCGCAACGGCGTGCGAACCCCCATGCAGTGGACCGGTGACCGCAACGCCGGCTTTTCCCGTGCGGACCCGGCGCGACTCTTTGCGCCCCCCATCATGGACCCCGTCTACGGCTACCAGGCGATCAACGTCGAGGCGCAGGAACGTGCACCGTACTCGCTGCTCAACTGGATGAAGCGAATGATCGGGCTGCGCAAGCAGTTCCGGGTGTTTGGCCGTGGCTCGATTGAATTCCTCCCGGCCGAGAATCGAAAAGTGCTGGCCTACGTCCGCAAGCACGGCGAAGACGTCATTCTCTGCGTCGCGAACATGTCACGTTCGGTGCAGCCGGTCGAACTCGATCTGTCGAAATTCAAGGGCATGACGCCCGTTGAAATGCTGGGGCTCACCGAGTTTCCGCGTATCAGCGACCTTCCGTACTTCCTCACCCTCCCCGGCTACAGCTTCTACTGGTTCCGCCTGCAGCTCGCGCCGACCCCCATCTCCGCGCGAGTGGTGACGGAGACGCTCGCCGGAGTGTCCGAAGCGCCAGCGCTGTTTGTCGGCGCCGCGTGGGACACACTGCTCGAAGGGAATGTCCGAACCCTGATCGAGCGCGATCTACTCGCCGGGTTCCTGCAACGGCAACGATGGTTCGGCGCAAAAACCCGTTCCGTGCGCAGCGCCCGCTTCATCGACTGGGGCCTGCTACGGCGTGGGCCACAACCGCTCTTTTTGACGATCGTCGAAGTCGAGTACCACGTGCAGGACGATAGGGCGGCCCACGACGGCGGCCGCGATCACTATTTTCTGCCGCTGGCGATTTGCGTGACACCTGATGCCCGAACGATTGAGGAACGCTCGCCACACGCCGTCCTCGCGCGGCTCACCGGTGCGCGAAAAGGCGTGCTCTTCGACGCATCGCTCGATACGCGTTTTGCGGACGTGTTGCTCGAAGCGATGGACCGTCAGGAGGAAACGACGATGCGCCGCGGCCGCGTGCGCGCGCTGCAAACCTCTCTGTACCGGCGCTATCGCGGAGAGGGTCCACTTCGATCCGTGCGAGCGCCCGGCGAACAAAGCAATACCTCGCTCATCTACGGCGACCGGATGGTCCTCAAGCTGTTCAGGCGCGTGCAGCCGGGCGTGAATCCAGACTACGAGATTGGCCGTCACCTGACGGAGCGGCTGCACTATCCGCGAGTGCCAGCGCTGACCGGCGCCCTTCATTTTCACTTTCCGGCGGAAGAGTTGACGACGATCGCGATGATGCAACAGCTCGTCGAGAGCCAGGCGGATGGTTGGCGGCATGCCACCGACGAGTTGAGCCGATTCTACGAACAGGCCGAAGGCCGCGAGGCGCCGCGCCACGCGATGCCGTCAACATTGAAAAACTCCGTTCAGGCACACCCGCCGCGGGCGTTGCAGGACGCCATGGGGGGCTACCTCGAGACGGCGGCCACTCTCGGCAAGCGGACAGCAGAGATGCACCTCGCGCTCGCGAGCGACTCCAGCGATCGAGCATTTGCACCGGAACCATTCACCAAGGACGACCTGTCGGCGCTCAGCATGGACGCCTCGGCACAGGCCCACAAGGCGCTCGACGCGCTGGCGCAAACCGTCGAGCGAGCAAGACGAGGTCAGCTGACGTTGACCGAGACCGTGAAACGAGACGCGGACGCGCTGTTGCGCTCGCGACAGCTCCTGCTCGACCAGATTCGAGAAGCGCCGACGTTGGAGTTCGTCACGTCCAAAATCAGGGTTCATGGCGACTACCACCTGGGCCAAGTCCTATGGTCCGAGGGGGATTTCTACATCCTGGATTTCGAAGGAGAGCCGGCACGCCCGATCGCCGAGCGGCGGCAGAAACAACCACCGCTCAAGGACGTCGCGGGCATGGTGCGCTCCTACAGTTACGCAGCGTATGCTGGTCTGTTTGCGCACACCGCGTCGCGACCCTCCGAGTTCGAGCGACTCGAACCGTGGGCACGAGTCTGGCAGACATGGGCCAGTGCGGCGTTTCTTCGTGCCTACTTCGTCACGACCGGCGACGCCCTTTTTGTTCCGAGGGAACCGACGCAGCGCGAGGCCCTGTTGAGGTTGTGCATGCTCGACAAGGCCTTGTACGAGCTGAATTACGAATTGAACAACCGGCCTGACTGGGTGAGGATCCCGCTCCGCGGCGTGCTCGGGCTCCTGCATGTGGACTGACGCTCCGTATTTCGGCGCGATTCCAGACAAGGACGGCACTCGATTTCGCGTGATGGCTGGTACCGCGGAGTCTGGAGATCTCCCGCGTCTCGAACTCATCCTCCACACGGGCGAGCGACGAGGCGCGTACGAGGTGACGCCCGCCCGAACCGGCGTGTTCGAGATCCACGTCCCTGACGCCAGACCCGGCGATCAGTACAGCTACCGGTTGAATGGCAGCGACCTTCGCCCGGATCCGGCGTCACGCTTTCAGCCGCTCGGCATTCACGGACCGTCTGAAGTCATCGACGCTGCGCGGTTCAACTGGCGGGATGCTGGATGGACCGGGCGCCTGGCGCGCGAACGCGTCGTCTACGAACTCCACGTCGGCACGTTCACACCCGAAGGCACATTCGACGCGGCCCGACGGTGCCTCCCCCGTCTCAGGGAACTGGGCATCTCCCTCATCGAACTCATGCCGCTCGCTGACTTTCCGGGTGAGCGTAACTGGGGTTACGACGGCGTGTGTCTCTTTGCGCCCGCGCGGGCGTACGGCCGTCCCGATGATCTCCGCGCCTTGGTGGACGCCGCTCATGACCTTGGGCTCGGCGTGATGCTCGATGTGGTCTACAACCACCTCGGTCCAGAAGGCGCGCACCTGCGAGCATTCAATCCGCACTACCTGACGTCGCAGCATTCGACCCCCTGGGGGGATGCGGTCAATCTTGACGGCCCTGGATCCGAGGTCGTGCGAATGTTCATCATTGACAACGCGCTGCACTGGATCCGCGAGTACCATCTTGACGGGTTGCGCTTCGATGCCACACACGCCCTGATTGATGACAGTCCCGTTCACGTGGTCGCTGAATTGGCTGAGCGCCTGCGATCCGCTGTGCCGCGGCCACTCGTACTGCATGCTGAGGATGACCGCAATCTATCGGCCATCGTCGAGCCACGCGAAGCTGGCGGGTGGGGGCTCGACGGCGTGTGGGCTGACGACTTCCATCACACGATCCGCCGCCTCGTTGCGGGAGATTCGCACGGATACTACCAGGACTACTCGGGGACGACGGAGGAACTCGCGCAGACGATTCAGCAGGGGTGGTTGTATACGGGCCAGCGATCGAAACACATGAATCGTACGCGCGGGACCGACGCGTCGCGTGTCCCGATGCTCTGTTCCGTCGTGTGCCTCCAGAATCACGATCAGATCGGAAACCGGGCATGCGGCGATCGCCTCCATCACGGCATCGACGCAGCCTCGTGGCGGGCGGCCAGCGTGCTCTTGCTCACGTCGCCGACCACACCATTGTTGTTCATGGGGCAGGAGTGGGCGGCGAGCACGCCCTTTCTCTTCTTTACGGATCTCGGACCTGAACTCGGGCGCGCCGTCTCAGAGGGTCGCCGCCAGGAGTTCAGGGACTTTCCCGAGTTTGTGGCGTGCGACGACCTCGAACGGATTCCCGATCCTCAGGCCCTGGGCACCTACGAGCAGAGCAAGCTGCGTTGGGACGAGCGCAGCTCGCCACCGCACGCACTGCATCTTGCCCTGTACACGGAGCTGCTGCGACTTCGGGCCGCGCATCCCGCGCTTCAGGCAAGTGAGTGCCGCACAGGACAATCATGGACCGCAGGTGAGGATGCGATCGTGATGCGTCGATCGAGTGACGAGGAGACTTTTCTGATCGTAACGCGCCTTCGAGGATCGGGGGAAGTGAACTACGAGACTTGCGCCTCTCCGGCGCATCACTTTGAGCCGGTGCTCACCACAGAGGAATCACGGTTCAGCGCGGATCCGATGCCGCCGACGATTCGCGACGCGGCCATTCGATTCGAACGCGCGGGTGCCGTAGTCCTGCGGCAGGACGACGCGGCCGGATAGCATGCCGCGATACGTTCCGTCGAGCACATACCGGCTGCAGCTCCACAAGGACTTCCCGCTGCCCGCCGCGTTGGGAATCGTGCCCTACCTCGCGAAGCTTGGCGTGGACGCCGTGTACACGTCGCCGTACTTCACCGCCGAACCTGGCAGCACGCACGGGTACGACGTGTGCAACCACAACGAGATCAACCCCGAACTTGGTGGATCCGAAGCGCACACGGCCTTCGTCTCGGCAGTGTCGGCGCATCACATGGGACACGTGGTCGATTTCGTCCCCAACCACATGGGAATCGGCAGTTGCACGAACCCGTGGTGGCGCGACCTCCTCGAGAACGGGCCGAGCGCCGCGGCTGCCATGTTCTTCGACGTGGACTGGACGCCGATCAAACCCGAGCTCCACGCAAAGCTGCTCCTGCCAATCCTTGGCGATCAGTATGGCAACGTGCTCGAGAATGGCGAGCTCCAGCTGATCTTTCGCGATGGCATGTTGTTACTCAAGTATTTCGACGTTGAGCTGCCAGTCAATCCGCGTCAGGCCCCGCGGGTCTACCGCACTGCCGTTGATCCGCTGACTCGGGTCCTCGGACCCGACGATCCGCAGTTACATGAATTCCTGAGCATCGTCTCGTCGCTCGAGAACATGCCGCCGTACACCGAATCGGACCCCGAGCGCGCCGCCGAGCGGCAGCGGGAGAAAGAGGTGGCCCGCGGCCGGCTGGCGAGGCTCGCGAGCGAGTCGCCCGTGGTGTGCGAGCAGATCGAGGCGGCGGTCAACTGCTTCAATGGCGAGCCGGGCAAATCCGAATCCTTCGATGCGCTTCACGACCTTCTCGAGACGCAGGCGTACCGGCTGGCCTACTGGCGCACTGCCTCGCACGAGATCAACTACCGAAGATTCTTTGACGTCAACACGCTCGCAGGGCTCCGGGTCGAAGTTCCGGAGGTGTTCGAGACCACGCATCGACTTCTTGCAGCGCTGCTGCACGACAAAAAGGTCACGGGCGTCCGGCTGGATCATCCCGATGGGTTGTTCGATCCGGCGAAATACTTTGCGGATCTCCAAAAACTCGCAGCTCAGGTGTGGGACTGCGAGGCCAGTGCCGATGACGGCGATCAGCGCTGCCTCTACGTCGTGGCTGAAAAGATCCTTTCGGGGAACGAGCACCTTCCGCCACACTGGGCGGTCCACGGCACCACTGGCTACAACTACCTCAACGATCTGAATGGGATCTTCGTGGACAGCGCGCAAGCCAAGCGCATGCGCCGGGTCTACACCCGCCTCACCGGAAGGGATGTCCGGTTCGAGGACGTTCTCTACTCGTGCAAACGTCTGATCATGTCGACGGCCATGGCCAGCGAGCTCAGCGTGTTGGCGCACATGCTCGATCGCATCGGCGAAGGCAACAGGAAGTCCCGCGACTTCACGCTGGACAGCATGCGTGATGTCATCACCGAGGTCGTCGCCTGCTTTCCGGTGTACCGAACCTACGTGGACGAGCATGGCTGGTCCCCGGAAGATCGCGCCGTCGTCGAGCAGGGCATCGCGAGGGCGCGCCGGCGAAATCCGGCGATGGAAGGGTCCCTGTTCGATTTTTTCCGCGAGGTCATGTTGCCGCGGGAGGTGGACGCTGAGCCACGCCTGGGGGACCGCCGAGAAGGATACCCGCCGGCGACCGCCGAGGAAGCGCACGAGCGACGCCGGTTTGCCATGAAGCTGCAGCAATACACCGGACCGGTCCAGGCAAAGGGACTCGAGGACACGGCGTTCTACCGCTACAACCTGCTGCTCTCGCTCAACGAAGTCGGCGGCGACCCGGCGGTCTTCGGACGATCGGTTGAGAACTTTCACGACGCCAACAGCCGCCGGCTCTCGGATTGGCCGTACGAAATGCTGGCGACCACGACGCATGACACGAAGCTCAGCGAAGACGTACGGGCACGGATCAATATCCTGTCCGAATTGCCTGACGAGTGGGGGCGAGAGGTATCGAAATGGATGCGGCTCAATAAAGCGCACCGAATGCTTGTGGACGGTGAGCCAGCGCCAGACCGCAACGATGAGTATCGCTTCTACCAGGCGTTGGTAGGGGTATGGCCGTTGGATCTTCCTGCCGAAACGACTGAGGCGCCGGGTGAACTCGTGGATCGGCTCCAGGCCTACATGCTGAAGGCAGTTCGCGAATCGAAAGAGCACACGAGCTGGATCACGCAAAACGACGGCTACGAAGCTGCGCTGCGGCGGTTCGTGGAACGCGTTCTCAAGGGGCCCGGCGCGGCGCGTTTTTTGCGCGGCATGCTTCCCTTCCAGCGCCGCATTGCAGGACTCGGTCTGCTGAACTCGCTGGCGCAGACGACCCTCAAGCTCGGTTCACCCGGTGTGCCGGATTTTTACCAGGGTACCGATCTCTGGGACCTCGGCCTGGTGGATCCCGACAATCGACGGCCGGTAGATTTCTCCACACGACAGGAACTCCTCGACGAAGTGCTGGCGACGCTCGATGCCGATGCGCCGGAACGATCGAATCGCGTCGCCGAATATCTTCGTTCGTGGCCCGACGCTCGCATCAAACTCATGATCACTGCTGCCGGCCTGCGGATGCGCCGCGAACGTCCGGATCTGTTTCTCGAGGGGCGCTACGTTCCGCTCGAAACACAGTCGGTCGTCAAAGGATCCATCGTCGCGTTCGCACGGGTGTTGGCTGAGGAGGCGATCGTATTCGTAGCGCCACGATTGTGCGCAACGCTGGCAAGGAGCGGTGAGGTGGTCCCGCTCGGCGCGGATTCCTGGAGGACTTCACGTGTCCTCCTGCCGCCGCAACTTGCGACCGCCGGTTACCGGCACGTGCTTACCGGGGTTGAGCTGCGTCCGACGTCCACCGGCTCGGAGACGTGGCTGTTTGCCGGGCAGATTTTCGAGACGGTGCCGGTGGCAATCCTTCAACGGTTGACGTCATGACGGCATCCTGAAGAACTTCGCAAGGTTGACGCGACCGCGCGATTGCAGCAGCGGTTTCCACAAGTCTCCGACCTTCGCGAGCCGTGGATGCACGTTGTCAATTCGGAAATCATCGATTTTGACCGCCTTTTCCACCTCCTTCCACGTCACTGGGGTGGAGACGGGTGCTCGCGGTCGCGGACGCACTGAATAAATCGAGGCCAGCGTTCGCCCCCAGGCGTTCTGGTTGTAATCCACCAGGACGCGTCCCTTGGGGCGTTTCGCGACGCGATACTCAGCGGTCATGAGCGACGGATTCCGAGCCGCCAGCTCCACAGCGAGCGCTTTCGCGAGGGTCCACACCTCTTTCTGAACGGGTCCACGCACAATCGGCACGTAGACGTGCAATCCGCGCGACCCGGTCGTCTTCACCAGTGATGGCATGTCGAGCGAATCGAGCGCGTCGCGCACGATCCGTCCGCACTCGAGCACGGCGTCCCACCCGGCGCCCACACCAGGGTCCAGATCGAAGTGGAGATAGTCGGGTCGATCCACGTCGTCACATTTCGCGTACCACTGATTCAGGTCGATGCACCCGAGGTTGATCACCCAGAGCAACGATGCGAGATCGTCAATGACGGGAAAGTCGATGACGTTGCCCGAGTCGTGTTCGATCGAACACGTGCGAATCCAGTCGGGACGCGGGACCGGGGCGCGCTTCATGAAGAAGAAGTCGCCGGTCGCGCCGTGCGGGTAGCGCTTCATCACCATCGCGCGATCGCGGATGTGTGGCAGGAGGAAGGGCGAAACGTCGGCGTAGTACTGGATGAGTTGGCCCTTGGTGATGCGCTGCTCGGGCCAGAACACCTTTTCGAGGTTCGTGAGCCGGACTTCCTTACCTTCGAGTCGGATGATGGCGGTTCCGGCGCTGGGTATTGCAACAGGAGAACGGGGCGCGGTTCCGGTTCGAGGTGTCTGGATCAAGCATTTCCTTGGGAGAACTCACGTCTCGACCGGAGTGACAGACGACCGCGCAAACGTTACGGTCAGTTCGGGACCGCCGCCCGGTTCTATTGTCGCAAGCCGATCGTTCGACCGCCACTTCTCCGAGCGCCGCGAAGCGAACGCCGCGTCGAGGTTGTCGCGGTCACAACCTCCGTGGGGCGGCGGCCCCGCCACAGCGCGTAACCCGTCAGTCCTTGCGCGCGAGGTCGGTTTCAGGCTCATTGGTGAGTTGACGGCCCTCGAGCGTCAGTTTCCATCCCAGGCCCTTTCTCCGCAGCTCCGCGTCGTACACCGACTCGCTGCCGAGCAACCTCGAGAAAGTCGTCGACAGCAACGTCGCGAGGAGCAGCGGGATGGCGATCGGAAAATCTCCCGACAACTCGAACACCAGCACGGCGGCGGTCAAAGGTGCGTGGATGCTCGCGGCCGTCGCGGCTGCCATACCGACGAGAGCATAACCGCCGGCATTCACCGTCGCCCCCGGCACGATGCTCGACACCAGCTGCGCCCAGAGTGTCCCCAGCGCGGCGCCAACGAGCAACATCGGCGTGAAAATACCGCCCGGCACACCCGAAGCCACCGATGCACTGGTCGCGAACACTTTTGCAAACAGCAGCAGGGCGACCTCGCCAAGGGCCATCCTCTGATCCAAGATGCCGTTGAGCGGTTCGTAGCCGTTGCCTGCGACTTCCGGCAGTGCGATGGCGATGACACCGACGAGCACACCGCCCATCGCTGCGCGCAGGGGCTGCGGCGGGGCGTGGCGCTCGAAGCCATCCTCCATCAGCGACAGCGTTCGCTTGAATCCGAGAGCCGCGAGAGTGGCCACCAGTCCAAGCAGGCCGAACGCCACCACATCCCGATACGACTCAACAGCAAACGCGCGTTGTCCGTAGATAGGACCGGCGCCGACGATCGCGCGAGTGAGCGAAGTCGCGAACACCGTGGATGCGATGGCTGGCAGCATCGCTGCCGGAGCGGCCACGCCAACGATCGTTTCGAAAACGAACAACACGGCTGCAAATGGCGTGTTATAGGCGGCGGCAAAACCGGCGGCTGTGCCCGACGCGATGAGGACTCGCGTGGAATCGAGCGGCGTTCGCATGAGTCGCCCCGCCGTCGCGCCAAGCGAACCGCCGAACTCAATGAGCGGGCCTCCCGCCCAATCGACATGCCGGCAGCAATCGCGGACCACGATGCGCCGACGCGATAGAGCGTGGTCCGCAGCGACAGTGCGACATTGCCGAGCACGACCGCTTCCATGACGTTGCTGACACCCTGGCGGGCCGAGACTCGCAGTCTGGAAATTGTTCCAGCGACAAGGCCCCCGAGGATCGGCACGCCAAAACGCAGCCAGGCTGGGAGGTTTGCGATGGCGTCGACTACGTTGGTCGCCCGGAACAGAGCCCGATAGCAGAGCGCCAGCGAGCCTCGAAAGACAACGGCGAACATCGCCGCACCCATCGACACGAAGACCAGCGCGACCACGAAGCGCAGGCGTTCCCGCCACGCGTGCGGCAGAGAGGCAGTTCGCAACCTTCCGTTCACCGAATGCACGCGTCCTTACCGAACGTTGAAGTTCACTTCGAAGCCTGAATTGACCGCCCGACCTGTTCCGACCGCAGGTGACATGTATCGAGATTGACCCCTGTCCGAGGTCAAATGTTGAGTTGGCTAAGCTTCTCCCTGCATTTCCGGGGCGAAATTTCCCCCCTTTGCCGGATGGCGCACCCTGATCGGGCAGACACATACTCCGACACTTGAGCCAGATCAGCCGCCGTTCGGGCCTCCCGAGCACCGTGGCGATGCGCGCCAGCATGCGACGTGCCGCGATGCTCCTCACCGCTCTGTCTCTTTCGACTTCGGTCGTGGCGGCATCCAGCGCAGCCGGACTCCAGCAGACACTCCCCGAACTGCGGCTCGACGAGTTGCCGGCGGCGGTCCGCACCGGCATTCAGGACGCGGTCGATGAAGCGCGACGACATCCTGACGACCCCTCGGCGGTGGGACGGGTCGGAATGCTGCTGCACGCCTACGATCAGCACCGCTCAGCCGAGTCATGTTACCGCGCCGCACATGCGCTCGATCCGCGCGCCGTGTCCTGGGCCTATCTCCTCGGGATCGAGCAGGCGAAGCTCGGTCATTATGCAGCGGCGGCTGAGTCTTTGCGCCGAGCGGTCACGAGCAATCGGGATTACCTACCCGCGCGGATTCAGTTGGCCGACACGCTGCTGACGACCGGCGATCTGGATGCCAGTTTCGCAGAGTACGCCGCACTCGTACGCGAGGTGCCCGATCTTGCGATTGCGCATTACGGTCTCGGACGAGTTGCCACGATGCGCCGCGAGGTCAAAGCAGCCGTCGCGCATTACCAGCGAGCTGTCGAGATCTCTCCGCAATTCGGTACCGCGCATTATGCCCTCGCGCTTGCCTATCGTGACTCCGGTCTCGACGCGCTTGCCCATGATCACGCCGAGGCATTTCGCCGATGGGGCGCCCGGCGTCCGCTTCCGCCCGATCCCGTTCTCGACTCGGTCAATTCGCTGAACAACACCGCACGACATCTGCTCGTGCGCGGTTCGGCGCTTGCGTCGGAGGGCCGAGTGCAGGAGGCGATCGCGCAGCACCTGAAGGCCATCGCTGCGGATCCCACTCTTGCGCAGGCGCACGTCAATCTGATCTCCCTTTATGGGCGACTCGGCCGGACGGAGGAGGCGGAATTCCACTATCGGGCGGCTCTGGCACTGAAAGGCAGTGCGGCCGAGGCCCATTACAACTACGGAGTTTTGAAGGCCTCGGCGCGAGGGGAGGGTGACGCGATCGAGGCATTCCGACACGCCCTTGACATCAACCCGTTTCACGCGCCATCGCACAACAATCTCGCGACGCTGCTCGCCGCACGGGGACAACTGGAAGAAGCCGTCACGCACTACCAGCAGGCTGTCGCGAACGATCCACTGCATCGAAGCGCTCGATTCAGCCTGGCTGTCGCTCTCATCCGGCTTGGCCGGTTGCGCGAAGCCGGCGAACAGACCGAACGGCTGCCGCGATCGGAGGATGCCGACACGCCTCGCTTATGGTTCGCGCTCGCTCGAGCGTGGTGGGGGGCGCAGGAAAGCGTGAGAGCGCGAGAATGCGCCGAACAGGCGCTTCGGCGGGCCACGGTGACGGGCCAGACGGAACTCGCGGCCGGAATCGAACGAGATCTGGCCAGGATGGCTACACCTCGATGACGGCTGAGTTCCGCGTCCGGGGTATGGCCGCGATGGTTCTGCTGCTCGGTGGCTTCGAAAGGGCAACCAGCGGTGATTCTGCCGCGTTCAGAGAGAGCGCTGTGCAGGTCGGGCTGACCTTTGATCACGTCAACGGCGCACGCGGGGCATATCACCTTCCTGAGATTATGGGGTCCGGCTGCGCACTGTTCGATTACGACCTAGACGGAGATCTCGACGCCCTGCTGCTGCAAGGCGGGCCACTCGATGGACAGGATGCGAATCGCCATGTGACCAGCGGTCCCCGACTGTTTCGAAACGATCTGTCTTCGGCGCCCGGTGCCGCATCCAGCCTGCATTTCACCGACGTGACCGATCGCGCAGGATTCGCCCGCGGGAATTACGGAATGGGGATAGCCGTCGGCGATTACGACAGCGATGGTGATCCGGACCTCTACCTCACGAATTACGGGCCCAATCGCCTGTATCGCAACAACGGCAACGGCACGTTTGTCGACGTCACGGATTCGGCCGGCGAGGGGCTCGGCGACCCGCGGTGGAGCACGAGCGCGTCATTCGCCGACTACGACGGCGACGGCGATCTGGATCTGTTCGTGGCGAATTACGTCGACTTCACCATCGCCGGCGCGAAAGCGTGCTCCGACCCGACTGGCGTTCGCGACTACTGCGGTCCCCTGCAGTTTCGACCAGTTCCCGATCGACTCTTTCGGAACAACGGCAACGGAACTCTCACGGATGTAACCGAGTCGTCTGGAGTCATGAAGGCGGATGGTCCGGGCCTTGGGGTAGCTGCCGCGGACTTCAACGGAGATGGGCGAATCGACTTCTACGTCGCCAACGATGCAACGGCCAACCAGTTGTGGATCAACCGTGGCAACGGCACGTTCGCCGACGAGGCGCTCCTTGCCGGCATCGCGCTGAATGCGGATGGCGGCCCCGAAGGCAGCATGGGCCTGGCGATCGGCGATCCCGACAACGACGGCGATCTGGATATCTTCATCACGAACATCACCCGCGAGACCCATGCGTTCTATCGCAACGTTGGCGCGGGGCGTTTCGAGGACGCCCGGATCGCCACGGGCCTTGGCGCCGCGACGGCGCTGTCGACCGGCTTCGGCACCGACTGGTTCGATTACGACAACGACGGTTGGCTGGACCTCTTCGTTGCCAACGGCGCCGTCACCATCATCGAGGCACTGCGCGGCGAGCGCTTTCCGTTTCGCCAGCGGAACCAGTTGTTCCGAAGCCTCGCGAATGGGCGGTTTGCCGATGTCACCCGGCAGGTGGGGCCGGCGTTCGAACCCTTGGGAGTCGGAAGAGGCGCCGCTTTTGGGGATGTCGACAACGACGGAGACGTCGACGTTCTCACGACAAACAACGACGGACCCGTTCGGCTGCTGCTGAACGAAACGGCGCGGCGCTTTCGCTCGCTGCAGTTTCGGTTGCTCGGCATCACGGACAACCGTCAGGGCCTGGGTGCGCGCGTCGGCATCCGATGGCCAGGCGGAAGAACGGTCTGGCGACGGGCGCACACCGATGGCAGCTACCTCTCGGCAAGCGATCCTCGCGTCCACTTTGGTCTTGGAACATCCACGAGTCCTTCAATCGTGATTGTCGAATGGCCGAGCGGCGCACACGAGGCATGGCCGATCGAAGGAAACGACGGAGTCATCACGTTGAAGCAAGGCACTGGCAAACGCGCGGAATAATGAGGAGGAGACACCTGTTATGAACACTGGGACTTCGCGATCTCGGCTGTCGGCGCGTCATTGTATTCCACTCGTCTTCCTCCTCTTGCTCGCTCCGTGGCTCGCACCGGCGCCGGACGCGCAGGTGCTCTACGGGTCGATCGTCGGCAACGTCAAGGATGCGTCAGGCGGTGTGCTGCCGGGCGCAACTGTTGTGATTACTCACGAAGAGACGAAGGCAAAACGTGAAACCACGACCGATGCCGCCGGCGCGTATCGGTTCTCAACGGTACAGACGGGCACCTACACCGTTGTCGCGACGATGACCGGCTTCCAGACGTTCACGCGCACCGGAGTCGAAGTGACGCTCAACACCGTGGCTCGTGTCGACGTGGCGCTGCCGGTCGGCCAGCTTCAGGAGAGCGTGACCGTCGCGGCCGAGACGCCGCTGCTCCAGACGGATCGCGCCGAAGTGCGCCAGGAGCTCCGCGCTCGCGAGCTCCAGGATCTTCCGGTTCCCATCGGCCGCAACTACCAGGAGCTGTTCGTCACGCTTCCGGGATTCACGCCGCCGGCCGACGCGCACTCGATTCCCTCGAATCCGTCCCGCGCGCTGACGTTCAACGTCAACGGCGCGAGCAATCAGGGGAACAATACGCGAATCGACGGCGTCAGCTCGACGAACGTCTGGCTGCCGCACGTGGTCGCGTACGTGCCCGCGCTCGAATCGATCGAGACGGTCAACGTCGTCACGAACAACTTCGACGCCGAACAGGGCCTGGCCGGCGGCGCCGCGATCAGCGTGCAGATCAAGAGCGGCACGAACCTGGTGCGCGGCTCGGCGTTCGAGTACCACTTCAACGAGAAGATGCGCGCGAAGAACTACTTCACGCCGCCCGGCACGAACGAGGGCAAGTGGCAGGAGAACCAGTTCGGCGGAACGCTCGGCGGTCCGATCAGGCAGAACAAGCTGTTCTACTTCGTGAGCTATGAGGGAACGCGGCAGGACCGTGAGGTTCCGCGCACCCTTTCCGTGCCCACGGCCGCCATCAGGAGCGGCGACTTCCGCGACACCGGAACGATCATTTACGACCCGTTCACCGGGAACCGGGACGGCACGGGCCGTACTCCCTTCGCGGGCAACGTCATTCCACTGCAGCGGTTCAGCCCGGTCGCGACGAAGCTCCTGGCGCATCTGCCGCTGCCAAACCTGCCCGGCGAGTTCAACAACTACTTCACCCAGCCGCGGTTCACCTTCAATCGCTGGACCATCGACTCCAAGGTGAACTGGAACGCCAGCGACCGACTGCAGATCTTTGGACGCTATTCGCAGCTCGACTTCAACCAGAACGCCGAGACGGTGTTCGGTGATCAGCTGCAGGGCGACGACGCCACTGGCGGTGGCAATCCTGGCATCGGATGGGGCGATACGTTCAACTTCTCGGGTGGCGTGACCTACACGATGGGCAACAACGTCGTCTTCGACGCGAATATGGGCTGGGTCCGGATGACCAGCAACGTCGAGATGACCGACGTCCGCGAGAACAAGGGGCTCGATTGGCTCGGCATCCCTGGTACGAATGGACCGGATCTCGTGGACGGCGGCACGCCATGGTTCGATCTGGACGGGTACACGGACCTCGGCACGATTGAAGACTTCATGCCGTACTACCGCGATGACGATCAGTACCAGATCGTGGCCAACGTGTCGTGGCTGAAGGGGAAACACAACATCCGTTTCGGCTCAGACGTGTATCGCACGGCGATGAACCACATCCAGCCGGAGATCCTGGACGACAGCTTCGGCTCCCGCGGCGGATTCGCGTTCGACGACGGCCCGACCCTCCTCAGAGGCGGGCCAGGCGGCGGCGACAGCAATTTCAGGAGCTTTGCGACCTTCCTGCTCGGCCTGCCGCAGGAGGCAGGGCGTCTGAGGCTGAACGTGCAGCCGTACACGACGCGCAGCTGGCAATACAGCTTCTACGCGCGCGACCAGTGGCAGGTTACCCCGAAGATGACGCTCTCGTTCGGCACCCGCTACGAGTACTTCCCGATTCCGACGCGCGCGGACCGCGGCCTGGAGCGGTACAACCTCGATACGAACATGATGGAAATCGGCGGTCTGAGCGGCGTGCCGAAGGACCTGGGCATCTCGATGCAGAAGAACCTCTTCTCGCCGCGCCTCGGAATGACGTACCGGCTGACAGAGTCGGCGGTCATTCGCGGCGGCTTCGGCGTCACCAATGACCCGTACTCGCTCGCGCGGTCGATGCGGACCAATCATCCAATTCTGATCAATCTGTACGACGAGGCGGAACACGCCTGGACCTGGCTGCGGCCGATTGAGGAGGGTATCCCGCTGATTCCGGCGCCGGACCTTAACCAAGGCATTATCCCGGTGCCGGGGAACGTCACCGTCATAACCCTGCCGGACGACTTCAAACGTGCGCGTCTGGACTCCTGGAACGCCGCGTTCGAGAAGGAACTGTGGGGCGGGCTCGTCGGGGAGCTCGCGTACGTGGGGAACCGGACGACCAACCAGCTTGGCCAGCGCGAACAGAACTGGTCGCCGATTGGCGGGGGCAGCGCCGGGCGGCAGATGGTGCAGAAGTTCGGGCGGACCGCGGCGACGATCCTGATTGCGCCAGTCGGCAACACGCATTACAACGCGCTGCAGACGAGCCTGCGCCGTCGGTTCCGCGACGGCTTCTCCTTCAACATCAACTACACGCTGTCCCGGGCGAGAGGCCTGCGAGGCGCGTCGAACAGCGACAACAACCCGGTCATCCGGATTCCGGAGCTGTACCATCTCCTCGAGACGGTCGCGGACTTCGACCGCACACACGTGTTCAATGCACGCAGCATCGTGGAGCTGCCGTTCGGGCCCGGCCGGCGCTGGCTGAATACCGGCGGCGTGACGGCAGCCCTCGTTGGCGGTTGGCAGTTGAACAACGTCCTCAGTCTCCGGAGCGGTACGCCGTTCACGGTGACGACGTCGACGACGCCGCTCAACACGCCGAGCATCACGCAGAACCCCGCCGACCAGGTGAAGGACGACGTCGAGATCTACGGAGGCGTCGGACGCGGCAACTCGTACTTCGACCCGTTCGCGTTCGCGCCGGTCACTGAGGCGCGGCTGGGCACTGCCGGATACAACTCGATGAGAGGCCCCGGACGCGCGCAGTGGGACATGGGGCTGTTCCGGCAGATCAGTCTGGGCGGACCGCGGAACCTGCAGATCCGGATCGAGGCGTTCAATGTGACCAACACACCGCACTTCAACAATCCGGGTGCGAACCGCAACAGCCTGCAGCTGAATCCGGACGGAAGCATCCGGAATCTGAACGGCTACACCGAGATCACGGGTACCTCGGGTAGCAAGAGCGAGCGGCAGGTGCGCCTCGGGATCAGGCTGGGATTCTGAACCTCAATCGACTGACGACTGCGGACTGACGATTGCGGTGATTGTGGATTGACGATTGGGTTGCGGATTGGATTGGGGATTGCGAATTGCGGATTGGATTCCACAATCGACAATCCAATCAACAATCGACAATCCAATCAGCAATCCCCAATCGATACAATCGTCAGTCTGCAGTCCTCAATCGTCACTCGATACCTTCAGACGGGGGCGTCCTCGGGCGCGCGAGCCGCGTAGCGAAGCGGCCGGGTCCAGATGCTCTCGAGGCCCTCGAGGATGTCGGACGCCCAGCTGAATACGTCCCGTCCGGCCACGATGCGGCGCATCGCGCGCATGCGCCCTCGGCGTTCCGGGAGGGGCATGTCCACGGCGCGAGCCAGCGCCGCGGCGAAGTCCTCGACGTCGTAGGGATTAATGATGATCGCGTCCTGCAGCTCCTGCGCGGCTCCGGCGAGCTCGCTGAGGACGAGCACGCCATCTTCGTCCTCGCGAGCCGCGACAAATTCTTTTGCCACCAGATTCATCCCGTCGTGCAACGAGCTCACCACGCAGAAGCGTGCAAGACGGTACAGCGCGACGAGACTCGACATGCCGAGCGCCCCTTTGTGGTAATACACGGTCGGGACTCCGCCGGGCGTTCGGTGCCGGCTGTTGATCTCGGCAACCCTCCGATCGATCTCCGACTCAATCTCGCTGTAGCTCTTGAGCTCGGACCGTGAGGGCACCCCAATCTGAACGAAGGTCAGCTGTCCGCGAAGATCGGGCCGGAGCGAGAGAAGGCGATCGAGCGCCGCGAGTCGCTCCGGTATGCCCTTGGTGTAATCCAGCCGATCGACTCCGACTCCAAGAATGGGCGCCCTGAGATCGAAGCGCTCGATCAGGCGCTGCTGTTCGACCGCAAGCGAGGCGCCGCCCGCAGTCATTTGAATGCGGTCGTAGTCCACGCCAATCGGCACCGACACGACCGTGGCAGGACGACCATCGAGCCGGATTCGCGCACCGTCCGCCTCCACCTCGGCTCCCAGCTCCTCCTCCACTGCCGACACGAAATTGCGACGGTCGCGTTCGAGCTGAAAGGCGAGGAAATCGTTGGCGAGGAGGCCAGTGAGAAGCTCACGACGAAAGGGACAAATCCTCAAGCGATCGGGATACGGCCACGGTATGTGCCAGAACATGGCGGTGCGGACCATTGGCCTCCGCTCGCGAAGACGAGGCGCTACGAGCGCCAGGTGATAGTCCTGGATAAACACCGGCGTGTCGGGCGACGGCAGCTCCTCGTCGATGGCGGCAGCAAAGCGTGCGTTGACCGATTGGTAGGCCGCCCAATCCTCGTGGCGGAAGACGGGGCGGACGTCCACGAGATGGCACAGCGGCCAAAGCCCCTCGTTCGAGAAACCGCCGTAGTAGGCGGCAAATTCGCGGTCGTCGAGCCACAATCGGCGGAGCTCGTACGACGGACTGTCCGGTGGTACTCGCACTTTGCCAGATGCGTCGGCAACCGCCCGATCGGCGGAGCCAGCCGCATGAGCAATCCACACCCCGCCGCGCTCGCGCATCAGCGAGTCGAGCGCAACCGCCACTCCCCCCGTCGCCGCGCTCCACGAGATTCGTCCTGACTCGTCAACGTTGTGCAGGTACGGCTCACGGTTCGACACGACGATCAGCGGGTGGGGAGCATTGGCGTCAATGTCGCCCGCGCGCAGCAGGCCGTATCTGAATAGCACGGGGCCCAGCAGCTCGTGGATCACGATCAGCGCCGCGAGCAGCATTTGTATCTGACTGCCGGGGACTGGAAATTCGGCGGCGACGACTGACGCCAGTCCGAGCGTTATCCCCGCCTGCGAGATGAGCCCTGTCCACGCATACGATGCGGTTGACCGCTCGACGTCCGCGAACCTGATCCCGACATGAACGCCCAGACGGATC
This sequence comes from Vicinamibacterales bacterium, assembly GCA_049642465.1. Taxonomy (GTDB): domain Bacteria; phylum Acidobacteriota; class Vicinamibacteria; order Vicinamibacterales; family 2-12-FULL-66-21; genus CAWDPQ01. The sequence continues at coordinate 86,553 of JBAROV010000049.1, read as the reverse complement.
ACGGCCAATCGTGCCGCCGCGAGACCGATCACAATCGGACCGAGCGCCAGGAGGACCTCGATCCGCAACGATGTGCCGACCGCCACAAAAAACACGACAAGCAAGGGCAGGGCACCACGCTGCACCGCAGCTTTGAGCGCATCACCCTGCGCAACGGCGAGATTCTCGATCACCAGACCCGCCGCCATCGCCGCGATGAGCGGCTGAAACCCCTGAGCCGCGCCCACCCGGCTCAATAACGCACAGACGGCGATCAGTACCAGCGTGATTTCGCGTCCGATATATCGCAGATACAATGCGAACACCGCGCCAACGAAGCAGCCGAACGCTGCGGCGCCACCAATCTCCCAGGCAAGCCGCACCAGTACCGTGGTGTCACTGGCGGAATGCTCGCCGAGCGCTGGGCGCGCCAGCTGCATGGCAATGGAGAACGCCACGAGCAGCACGACATCGGCGAGCACCACCATGGCGAGCACGAGATCGCTCAGACGGCCACGCGCGCCCGTCTCCGCGATGACCGCCGCCGTCATCGTCGGCGAGAAGCTGACGAGAATGATTGCCAGCAGCGCCGCCAGTGACAGCTTCGCCATGCCGGTCGAATCCGCCGCCACCGGCAGCCACGGCCAGGCGAACCAGATGAGCAGGAACAGACTGCCCATCGCGACTGCAACCGTTGTGGCCGTGAGCCGCGCGATTGAGGCAAGACGGCGGCCGAGCCGCTCGACGTTGAGGGTGAGGCCGGCGATGAGCGCGATGAGAGTCGTCGCGATCCCCGTGATCGCCTGGAGCTGCCGCGCCATCGGTTCGGTGATGAGATTCCCGAGATATGGGCCGACCAGCAGTCCGAACAGGAGGTAGCCGGTGAGCCGCGGCAGCCGGAACCTCCGGAGCAGATCACCGGTGACGGAGGCCACGACGAGCGTCAAGCCGAGCGCCAGGGCGACGCTCGGCGGATTCTCCCCCGCAGTGCCCAGGTACCGCAGCCAGAGCACCGAAGCGACGACGAGGGTCACCGCCAGCGTCCTCTTCATCCAACCGGCTCCCGGGGATGGACCAGCAGCGACAACAAATCCGATCCGATCGATCCGGCAATCGCGGCTGCCAGCAGCACGCCGCCGCGGTCCGGTCCGGCAGCTTGAAGAACGTTCAGCGCCAGAGCCACTGCAATCATCCCGGGCGAAACCAGATACAAGCCGACGCCCATCGGCCGATCGTGCCCGGCGATCCGGCCCGCGAGCCAGCCGCCAAACACCTTGCCGCCGATTCTGAAGAGGAGATAGACCGGCACCAGCGCCGTCAGCGACGGCCAGCCGGTCAGGCGGGCGCCCGCCGTGAGCAGCAGGAGGACAACCAGCGGATGCTGCACGTGCCGTACGTCGCGTTCGATGCGCTCTCGCGCTGAACCTCCGGCAGCTCTCCAGAAGACGCCAGCAATCAGTCCGGAAAAGAGCGCTGACATCGACAAGTACTCAACCGCGCCGCCGAGCAGCAGCAGCGTACCGAGCACGAAGACACGCTGCTCGATATCGGAGGACGCCTGCGCGACAAGCAACCATCCGGCAAGGGCCAGGATCAGCGCGATGGCGGCGGACTGGGCGACAACGGACGCGGCAGTCCGTGGGTCGCTGGTGTGGATCCACGTCAGCGCGATACCACCAGCAACAATTGTGAGGACGTCATCCAGATCACCGATGCGCGTGGCGGTGACTCCCGGATGGTTCGGGTGTTCGATGGCCGTCGTCGACGACGAGGCCGCGCATATTCCGAGCAGGAGCGAGAACAACCACGGTTCGAGCCCAGTCTCGGGCTCTGCGAAAGAAAGTGCCAGCCAGACGCCTCCGACGACCATCGTCAGTGTCAGCCCGGCCTCGACACTCGCCGCAGCGAGCAGCCGCGTCTCGTGCGGGCGACGCCAATCCAGTCCCAGACCAACGAACACGCCCAGCGTCGCAATCGCCACCGACACTGCGGCGTCCAGGTACGAGAGCACGGCTGGAGTCAGCAATCCGATGCCATGAGGACCCAGGGCCACCCCGAGCGGCAGCAGCATCAGGCTGGGCATCGGAGTGGGCGAGAGTCCCAGCGCCAGGCGCGATCCTTTTCGTCGCGCAATGGATGGTTCGGTCTGTCCGATGTGTCCCACCCGGGAATCGAGGGGATCGGGAATCATTCTTTTTTCAGCGCCACGATGTGATGGCGGTTGCCGCGGGCGATGGCCACGAGGAGGAAGCGGCCGGCAGCAGAGCCTTCAAACGCCCTCTCCACCTGTTGCGCCGTTGGGGCTCGGATGTTGTCAACGGCGGTAATCACGTCTCCGTCACGAATTCCCGCCCGCGCCGCTGCCGACGCGTCCACGACCGCCAACACTTCGGCTCCGATGCGCCGGACGGTCCGCATCTTCAAACCGAGCGTCAGATTGCGGGATGGGGGTGCCTCAGTCACGAGGGCCACTTCTCGAATCTCGGTTCCTCGCCGCACGCGGAGAACGATCGAAGCGCCCGGCGCCAGCCGTGCCAATCGAACGCGCCAATCGGCGGGGCTTGCGACAGGACCGTCGTCGATCGCCTGGATGACATCCATGACGAACAGCTTCTCTGCGGCTGGTCCCTCCGGATCGACCCAGGCGACAACGATTCCCTGGTCCGCCTCTGAGTCGGGGGCGGCTGGCGCAGGAAAAGCGTCCACTTCTACGCCAACCCACCCGCCAGGTGATCCAGGCCGCGCTAAAACCGTATCGACAGCGCCAAGCAGGGTTTCCCCTGGGACGACGGCAAGCGCTCGTGGGTGCGGGACCACGAGACCAACAAGTGCTCCATCTGTCGTGAACAGAAAATCGCCCGGAGAGACATCGGTTCGAGCAGGGAGCATCCAGATGTTGTTCCGCCAGGCCAGATCGGCGAGCGGGTAGAGATGCCCGACAAACACCGGCCGAAGGAACACACCGCCACCCGACACGCCTGTGCCGATCACATATCGCGAGCGATCCAGTTGATTCGGGCTCCAGGGCATGAGGGTGGCCACCGGCCCGTCCGGGACAGCAACAATCGCGAGGCCGGACGCCCCGTCCCGCGACAACACTTGCGGTGCACCGATCGATCTCGCTTCGGTATCGTTCAGCCCAAGGTAAATGGCCCCTGCGCTGCGGCGAACGCGCAATGCGGTTCCCGATCCGGTCTGGACGAGCGATGGCAAGAGACGCGGTTCCAGCTTCGCGATCTCGGCAGCAAGATCGTCGAACGCCGGCGGTGCCGTGAGTTGCGTGAGCAGTGGTGGAACGGGACTTGTCGCGACCGTGCGGTCGGGAAAGCGGAGCCGCGCCAGCGCCCACAGCGCCGCGATTGAGAGGAGAATTGTCGCGAATAGCAGCCGCGTTTCGCGGGACACTCGCGGGCGCTCAGGACCGGGCAAGCCCATGTGCGCATGCTATCGCAGGCTCGGACTCGTCAGTCCAATGATCACAGTCGCACTCGCGTGCGGGGATCCAGCTTCGGCGGGCGCTGTCCGTGACGGACGGCGCCCGCAACAGGGACATACGTCAGCTCCTGCCCGGCAGCCGCGCAGCGCAGCATCAGCCCGCCGCGGCTCATGTCTCCCCGCCCGACGAAGTCCGCTGGGAACAACAGTCGCTCGCCAAAGAACTTCAGCAGGATATCCACGTACTTCGGGGATGCGATGCTTCCCAGGAGGACCACGTCACAATCCGGCCCTGTGTCACGCGCGAGCGTTGCGGCGCTTCGCTCGAGCGGCCGGCGGTAACGCGCATCCGCAGCGTCGACGTCAACCGCGGCGAATCGCAGCAGCGCCTCGCGCGTCACCAGGGTGTCGGCCGACCGGAGTCCGGCACTCGGCGTAATCACCAGCACACCCGAGCCGCAAACCGCCGATTGCGGATCGGGCGGCACTGCGAACGCGCGCGCGTAGGTCAGCTTGCCTCGAAAGTAGAGGCCGCTCAGAAAACTGAAGACTTCCCCGATCGGTGCTCCTTCGCGTCCTCGCAGGCGTCCGGCAAGCTCGAACGTGGCGCGATCCGACAGCACAATCCGCGCGCGGTTCCCGCCGCAGTTGGCGGGAGAGAGGAGAAACACTCGAGGCTTCAAAGACTCCATCTCAGCAGAATGGACCCGACGGTGAACCCCGCGCCGACCGATGCGAGCAGCACCAAATCGCCTCGCTTGAGGCGCCGATCCTTGACCGCATCCGCGAGGGCCAGCGGAATGGTCGCGGCAGTGGTATTGCCGAACCGCTCGAGATTGATGACCACCTTCGATTCCGGCATCCCGAGCCGTTCGGCCGCGGCGGTGATAATCCGTCGGTTCGCCTGGTGAGACACGAACAAGTCAATCGCGGCGGCGTCGAGTCCGTTGCGCTCGAGCAACCGGCGGGAAATCTCTTCGGTCTTGCGCACCGCGAATTTGAAGACCGCATGCCCGTCCTGTTTGACGTAATGCAGCCGCTTGTCAACGGTCTCGTGCGACGCCGGCAGCCGGCTCCCGCCGGCGGGCATGCAGAGCGCCGGCCCACCTGTTCCGTCGATTTCGTGCGCAAAGTCGATGATCGCCGGTTCGTCTTCCGCCGCCGGCGCGAGCACGGCCGCCCCCGCTCCATCTCCGAACAGCACGCACGTCGTGCGATCTTTGTAGTCGATGATGCTCGACATCGTGTCCGCGCCGACGACGAGCGCGTAGTCGTGCGCGCCCGTGGCAATCATCTGATGCCCGGCGGTCAGCGCATACGTGAATCCCGAACAAGCGGCACCCAGGTCGTATCCCCACGCATGCGACGCGCCAATCTTGCATTGGAGAACGCATGCCGTGCTTGGAAAGATCGTATCCGGCGTCGTTGTGCCGACGACAATGAAATCGACGTCGGAGGGAGTGATGCCAGCCTGCGCGATTGCGCCGAGCGCGGCTTCTTTGGCCATATCCGATGTCGCCATGCCGTCATCGACGATGTGGCGCTCGCGAATGCCCGTACGCTGCAGAATCCATTCATTGCTGGTGTCGACGAGTTTTTCGAGATCCGCGTTGGTCAGGAGCCGCGGCGGCACGTAGGTCGACAGCCCCGCGATCTTTACGCGGCGGAGTGCTACCACAACCGATCCTTTCGAGGGCCCTGGAGCCCGAAGAAATCATATGCCCGCGCCGTGGCGACGCGCCCGCGCGGGGTGCGTTCAAGAAATCCGGCCTGGATCAGGAACGGCTCGTAAATGTCCTCGATCGCGTCGCGTTCTTCGCTGAGCGCCGCCGCGAGGCTGCCGACACCAACCGGACCACCACCGAACTTCTCGATGATCGTCAGCAAGAGACGACGGTCGATTTCATCGAAACCGTAGGCATCAACTTCGAGCATCTTGAGCGCGTGCGCCGTAATCTCGGGAGTAATCCTGCCGTCCCCTTTCACCTGCGCATAGTCACGAACCCGACGGAGCAGCCGGTTGGCCACCCGTGGTGTGCCGCGCGACCGCGCCGCGATTTCTTTGGCGGCGGCCGGATCGATTGGCACGCCGAGAATCCGCGCCGAGCGCTCGACGATCTCTCGAATGTCGGACTCGACGTAGTAGTCCAGACGGTGAACGATCCCGAAGCGGGCGCGGAGCGGTGAGGTCAGAAGTCCGGTTCGCGTGGTTGCGCCGATCAGCGTGAACCGTTGAACGGGTACTTTGATCGAGCGTGCACCAGGCCCTTGACCAATGACGATGTCGAGCTCGTAATCCTCCATCGCGGGATAGAGGATCTCCTCTATCGCCGGGCTCATTCGGTGCACTTCGTCGATGAAGAGCACTTCGTGTTCCTGAAGCGCCGTCAGCATGGCCGCCAGATCCCCTGGCTTCTCGATCACCGGGCCTGCCGTCGATCGAATCGAGACGCCAAGCTCGTTGGCGATGACATACGCCAGCGTCGTCTTGCCGAGACCGGGCGGACCGTACAGCAGCACGTGATCGAGCGCTTCGCCGCGCTGCCGGGCGGCCGAAATCGACACGTGCAGCTGTTCGCGGATGCGATCCTGGCCAATGTATTCGTCGAGCGTCCGCGGACGAAGCCCGGCTTCGTACTGGACGTCTTCGGTGACCCGAGCGGCGGTGACGATGCGGTCAGACATGCAGCACGAAGATGTGGTGCGAAGGCCATCCGCAGCCACGCTGGACGGCGTCACGCGTGTGCCTGCGGCACACACGACGAACACGACGACACGACGAACACGGAGGCAAGGCTTAACTCTTCATTAGAAGCCGCAGTGTGTTTTTCAGAGCGTCTTCAAATCGTGGCGGGGGTGTACCTGTAATCACCTTGTCCATCGCACGTTCGGCCGCCGCACGCTGATACCCCAGGTTCAACAGAGCCGACAGGAGATCGGCACGAAGTTGATCGTCAGGCGACGCCGCAGCCGGCACCTGACCGGGTGCAGCAATCGCCGGCGGCAGTCGATCCTTCAGCTCCAGGCTGATTCGTTCTGCCGTCTTCTTGCCCACGCCGGGAATGGCTCGCAGCCTGGCCACGTCCTGAACGCGGACGGCCCTCACGAGTTCCGCCGGCTCGATTCCAGACAACACGGCGAGGGCCAGCTTCGGCCCGACGCCGTTGATCGCGATCAGGCGTTCGAACAGCTCGTGCTCCAGTAGCGTCGCAAATCCATAAAGTGCAATCACGTCCTCTCGAACGTGCGTGTGAATCCTGAGCGATACGGTGCTGCCGGACTCACCAATCACATAGAACGTGGAGAGTGGCACCTGGACGTCGTATCCGACGCCACCGACATCGACCACAAGGCGGCTGGGCGCTTTCTCCAGCAGTGACCCAGTCAACCGGGAAATCATTTCTTAATGCTCGCGGGGCCCTCCGCCTTCGCGCGCGAACGGTCCCTGCGCGCTACGGCGAGACCTCGCCGTAGCTGGTCGCCCGGGGCGTCCGCGACCAGCGGAGGCGGGCAGCCTCGCTCGAGCCGCAGGCGCCTCCCGTAATCCCTCCACGAGCGAGGGGCCGCCGCATCCACGACGCTGGCACCACGCACCGGTGCACCGATCGACAAATGCAGATGGCAGATCGCAACCGCGAGCGCGTCGGCCGCGTCGTGGGGCGACGGAGCCGTCTCGAGCCCGAGCAGCAGCTTCACCATCTGCTGCACCTGCCCTTTCTCGGCCCGGCCGTACCCGACGATCGCACGCTTGATCTCGGCCGGCGCGTATTCGACGACCGGTATCCCCGCTTCCGCAGCGGCCAGCAGCGCCACGCCACGCGCGTGCCCCAGCTTCAGCGCGCTACGGACGTTCCGCGCGTAGAAGATGTTTTCCACCGCCACGCACTCCGGGCGGTGCCGCGCCAGCAGCGCCGCAAGCCCCGTGTGAATGACCGTCAGCTTTTCTGGGAACGTGGCACGGGCAGGAACGGTGAGCGCGCCGCAGGCAATCAGTCGATGTCGGCTGCCCGAAGATTCGACGCAGCCAAAGCCGGTGCGCTCCGAGCCGGGATCGATCCCGAAAATTTTCACGCCAACGAGGCCTCGATCTCCTTCTCCTCGATGTCCGCGTTCGACCACACTTTCTTGGTATCGTCGTGCTCTTCGACCGCTTCCATCAGCTTGACCATCTGGTGAGCGGGCTTGCCCTCGAGCTTGACGTAGTTCTGCGGCAGCATCGCCACTTCCGCCGCGCCAGGCTCGATGTTCAGTGCCTTCACCGCTTCCAGCACCTTCTGAAAGACGTCGGGCGTCGACACAATCTCCCAATTATCTCCATCATCGCGCAGATCGTCGGCGCCGGCGTCGATGGCGGCAGCCATCAACGTCTCTTCGTCAGCCTTGCTCTTGTCAACGACGATGTAGCCCTTCTTTTCGAACATCCAGGCGACGCTATTCTCAGCCGCGAGATTGCCGCCGTATTTGGCGAGCAGGTGGCGCATCTCGCCGACGGTGCGGTTCTTGTTGTCGGTCAGCGTTTCAATGATGAGGGCGGCACCGCCGGGGCCATACCCCTCGTAGGTGATTTCCTCGTACGACACGCCAGGCAGTTCACCCGTGCCGCGTTGAATGGCACGCTTGATGTTGTCGGCTGGCATGTTGACGGCCTTCGCCTCGGCAATGATGGTGCGGAGCCTGGGATTGGCGTCCGGATCCCCGCCACCGCTGCGGGCAGCAACCGTCAGTTCCTTGATGATTCTGGTGAAGATTTTGCCGCGCTTGGCGTCGGCGGCTCCCTTTTTATGTTTGATTGTGTGCCATTTTGAATGGCCGGACATGGCAAAAACCCCCGATTTGACGCAGAAAAATGACGGCTGATGTTACCACGTAACGACGGGGGAACGGGAGAGCGGGAGTCGTGACCGCTTAGCGTTTGCGTTGGCCAGCGACGGTCCAGTCAGTCGACCAGAGACCGTAGGCTTCGTCTACCCAGCCCGAAGGCAGGTTGAGGCGACGTACCCATTCGCCGGTGTCGGGATTGTAGAGGAGCAGATCGTCCAGAGCGTCGCCGTTCAGTTTACCGGGGGTCAGCTCCCAGCCAGCTTCCCACAGGCCGTCCCACTGCGTCACGTTGCCCGACAGGTCGAGTGTCGCGAGCGACCATGAACCGGTGCGCCAGTCATACCGCATGATGTCGTCGCGCGAATCGCCGACCAGGTTCGCCGCGTGGAGACGTCCGCCGGGGGGGAAGGAGCCGGCTCGATAGACGAAGAATTGGGACGCGTCGCTGATGCACTGCACCCAGGCACCGGACGATTCGTGCCAGAGGACGAGATCGGCGGCCGCGTCACCATTGAGATTCGCGACGATCGGTTGCCACCCCGCGGTCCATGTGCCTTGCGATACCGTGGGCGCTCCGGCTGCCGTGCTGAACATCATCGTCCACGCGCCGCTTGCGGCGTTATAGACCAACACATCGGATCGGGCGTCGCCGTTGAAGTCAGCGGCGTACGCGGTTCCCATCTGCAGTCCCGACCCTGAGCGGTAACTGAACCCGCCGAGACCGTCGGACAACGCCTGCCACCACGTCCCGTTCGGATGATGCGTGAAGAGATCGTCCAGGCCATCACCGTCGAAGTCGCCAGACGTGATGTCCAGACTGTCGGACCAGCCGCTTGTGGACGTCAGAAACGTGCCGTCACTCTGCGTCGTACCGAGCAGCCAGGCGCCAGTGAAAGCGTCGTACACGAACACGTCGGCGCGTCCGTCACTATCGAGCTTCAACGCCATCGGCTCGCCGGCAACGGAGAATTGGCCCGGCACATATCGGAATCCGCCGACTTCACCCAACGCGGCAAACCATGCGCCGGTGGACGGCTGCGCGATTAATGCATCTCCCCGACCGTTCCCGTCGAAGTCCGACAGACGCACCGAGAGATGTGCCGGACGGCGATTCAGTCCGAGGTGATCTTGCGATTCCCCTTCACCCGCATCGGGCACCGGCGGCGCCGCGATTGGCGTCACGACGGGTGTTGTTTCAACCGGCGGTCGTGACATGCCCTTCATACGAAGCGCCGGATCCCCGAAGTAAATCCACGTGCGTCGCACGTCCGGATTGCCAACGACCTTCTTGGCCGCCCGGATCGCCTCGCCAATTGCAGTCCAGCTCCCACCAAAGACCTGGCGGAAGAGTTCACGGTCCATTGATGACTGCCATCGCGCATCCGTCATCCCGGAGGAAGCCCATACTCCAACAGCGCCACCGTTAGGAGCACGCACCAGCGCCTCTGCCAGACTTTCTTCCGGATACACCCCCTGGAAGAATCCAGCGAAACAGGTCATCGACACGACAAACGGCAAGCGCGAACCGTTGGCGAGAGCTGGAACATCAAGCGTGGTCAACAGATCGCCGCGCCAGACCTCCACCGAACCGTGCCCTTGATAGTTCACGAGCACCTGACCTTCCGACAGCCGTGTCCGGAGAGTCTGCGCGGCGTCAGGATCCTCGGCCCGTTTCAGGTGACTCAGTTGATATCCGGCCGGTACTAATCCGCCGACGGCGTCGTTCAGTGAAGCAAACTCCTCCACGTCGGCATCACCCTGGTCCGACACGAGCAGAACGGATTGATGCCACGATTCGGACGGTGACTGTTCGTAGGCAACGATCTTCGCCACCATCGTGTCCACGTCGACGGCGCTCCGCGCCGGCAAACGTCCGATGGAGCCGAGATCCGCAAACCCGTCATCGTCGGAATCCACGAACCAGTCGTCGGATGCCGTCTCGAGCACGCTGGTTGAGACGATGCGCGTCGGAACGAAATCGATTTCACCGACGCCTTGGTAATCGCGCGGATCGGTTGTCGCGTTGCCAACGAGGAGCACGAACTTCGGCGGTTTCGTCCAGGTTTTTGCCGCTCGCATCAAGAATGCCCGAATCGCGTCGGGCCGTTTCTGGCCAAACGAGAACTCGTCATACAGATCCTGAATGTCGATGACCCTGACCGAGTAGCCCTGCGACTCGCGCAGATTCTTGAGCGGGGCGAGGGCGGTGGTGAACGACGGGTCGGTAATCATCACGACATCGCCGCTTTGCCCGGCGTTGTGGAGCGTTGAGGGAACATTGGCGTAGACGCCTGCCGGCGTGCCGATCGCGTCAGCCGTGGTCAGAAACAGCTTTCGGCGGACACCGGCCGGTACCGTGAAGTGAACCGTCCACGAGCCAGACTCGAGCGCGGCGCTCGCGAGCAACTCTTGAGATGCCGCATCGCCGGTCACGTCGAAAACGTGTACCGCGTCGTTGGAGAAGCCGCTAATCACCAACTCTTGACCTGGATCCGCTTCGAGCGTCAGCTGATTGCCATCGGCAATGTATTTGCGCTGGTATACCAGCCGAACTGACCGAATCAGACTCATGTCGTCGATGCCGACGCGGGCCTCGAAGGCGACCGTGTTGGTTCCTTCCACGAGGAGGGCGTGCGCCACATCGAAGGTTGCGACGATCGCTGTACGGCCGTCGAAAACGAGTTCGCCGAGCTCGGTCCCGTTCAACAGAACCCCAACTCGGTGGTCGTCGGCGAGCGGGCGCGCTGTCACTCCCTGCAAGGCGATTTCGAGCGTGGCGGAGGCGGCGGGCAGATCCGCCACGTGTGCGAGCGTGAGTTGCTGCTCGGTTGGCACCGGAACATCCGGCGCATCTGCCCCCATAATGAGGGGACCGAAGAAGTTCTCGGCATCTCCGTTCTGTAGCCCGCCAAAGAAGACCACCCGGTCCTTTCGTTCGACCGTATGTGCGAAGGAGGAACCCGCGGGGCTCCCGCTATTTCGAGCATCGACGGAAGACAACCGTAACCCGGCGGAGGTGCCAGCAGTAATCCAGTACGGCCGACGATCGGTGAAGGGCGTGTCGACGCCGTCCGCGTAGAACTCCACGCTGTCGCTCGGGTCGAACACACCATCGCTCTGGCCGTTCACGATCATCGGGTGTTCGACCCCATCAACAATCAGGCGGAGATTTCTCGGATCGACCGCCGGATCGATCCCCGAAGCAGTGAGGACGGCATGCGTCAGCCGGTACAAGCCCGCAGAACGGATATCGACGCGGACACTCGATTGCGCGGCGATGCTCCACTGCTGCTGAACATCAGCCGATTGCGGTGGCTGCTGAGCACCGGAGATCACCGTTGTTCTGGCTCGGACGGCTGCCGGAGGTGCAGGCGGCCCGGGCGGTTCCAGCGGAAGCGACTGGGGATTGCTCGCGGTCGTCTGGGGTGGCAGCGACGAGATCCCAGGTACCGTCAAGGATCCCGACGTTGATGGCGACGAGGCCGTCACACTCGCGGAACCCGTCACTGAACCCGCTAAAGGCTGGACCGCAGACCCAACCTGCGAAACCAACGTTGCCACCTGCGATTCGCGGATGGCCGGCGCGGTTGTCGGCACCGTTGTCACCTGCGCGGGACGTTTCGTCGTTGCTGACAGAGCTTTTGACGTGACGTTCGCAGGAACCACCGGCCAGAAACCTGAATACACCGGTCCTGGGATGGTGACTTGTGACCGTTCCCGACCGTCCGGCTGAACCTCACTTCTTGCCGTGATGAGTTCCTGCAACAGCGGAGAGTTGACCTCTGATACCGCGGAAACGTCGGGCGCCGCGAGCGTCGTCACGGGCTCGGAGGTCTCTCGAGGCGGCGCAGCGTCGCGGGGTTGATCCGGACTCTTGCGCGCGCCGGTTGATTGCTTCTCCTGGTCGGGAACGATCGGACCGTGCCACGAGCGCGTGCCGTTGAGATCGATATCCTGAATCCAATAGACAACCCCGGGCTCGCGGGCGGCTTCGGACTCATCGGTCCACGTATACGAATGTCCCGCCGTCATCGCAACGCCTGCTGGCACCATCAGAGCCGATCCCGCGATTGGCTTCGTGGTGACGCGTGTGCGTTCGCCGCCCTGCTCGCGATAGATCTCGAAGCCCAGATTGTCTACTTCGTATCCCGTGCGCCATCTCACCGTGACACCACGCTCGGTGCGTGCGGCACTCGTGGTCGACATCCGGACGGCAGTCAGCGTGGGGCGCTTCCACGCGGCGTACACGTACGGAGCGCCGCTTTGGTTGATATTCGACTGATCACCAACTTGAAACCCATCCGACTCGAGTGCCTGGATGTAGTTCGCAAAGGCGCCACGATTGTCGAAGAACAGCGTCAGATCCGTTGTCGCGCCGAGCGAGTTCGGGTGGTGCAGTGCGTTATACCCTGTCGTGTCGCGCTGTACAAACGCGTACTCTGGCTGGAAGCCGACACCGGCGATGCTTCGGTCGTCAGCGCCGTCGCCGGTGTAAGTGCCGACGTCCATCTGACCGGCGATCTCGTTCCAGGCGACGAAGCCGTACTGCCCTCCCGCCCCATTGACGCGTGTATCGCTGCCAACGGTGAACCCGTCGGCGCCCATGGCAGAAATCCACGCGGTACTCCTGGTCGCGTCGAAATTGAACGAGGCCGTCGCCGCCGAATTTCTGTAAACGGCTTCCGCGGTCGTCCCCAGAACGATCACAAAGTCTGGAGAGAATCCGAGGTCCGTAATGTTGCGTCCGGCGGTCCCGTTGCCCGTGTACGTGCCAACGGTCATTTCACCGGCGCCGCCAATCCAGGCGATCCAGTGATACGTCACGCCAGTGCTGTTGACACGTGCGTCGGTGCCGACCGTGAAGCCGTCGGCGTCGAACGACTGAATGCGGTCCGCCGCGATCGTCCCGTCGATCACGTCCTTGGCGTAGTCGCTCACGAACGAATACGTGCGGAGCACCGCGTTCTGCGTGGTGTCCCCTTTCACGATCACCGCGTCGGGTGTAAATCCAAGGCCGCTGATCGAACGATTGTCGGCGCCATCGCCGACGTAGCTTCCAGTGAGCACTTCGGTCTGGGCGACTACTCGACGCCAGGCGATGTATTGGTAGCCAACGCCGGAAGCATTGACATCCGTGTTGGTGCCGAGCTGGAAGCCGTCCCCGTTCAACTGCTGGATGCGATCGGCGAGGCTAGCTGCCCCGAGGAAGAACAGGGTGTCATCGACACTGCGCCCGATCGATGCCGGATGCTGGACGGCTTCCTGCGTGCCGTCCTGCTTGACGAGCACGTACTCCGGCTCAAATCCAAGGCCGGTGATGTTCCGGTTATTGAGCCCGTCGCCGGTATAGGTTCCAACCTCCATCACACCTGGCACTTCGTTCCAGGCGATGTAGTGGTACGTCGTCCCGTTGGCATTCACCCGCGCATCGTTCGTGATCGTGAAACTCGTTGCGCCGAGTGCCGTGATCCACGCAAAACTTCCGGCACTCGTGCTGAAATTGAAAGATTCCGTGTCCGCGGTGGATCGCCAAACGGCCTCGGCAGCGCCGGCCGATACCACCACCAGAAAATCCGGTGAGAACCCGAGGCCCGATACGGTGCGAGGGTTTCCGCCGTTCCCGGTATAGCTGCCGACTTCGAGCCGCTTCGATCCCTGTTTGAAGGCAATCCAGTAGTACTCGATGCCGTTGCTGTTCACGCGCGCGTCGTTGCCGATGGTGAAGCCCGCGGGATCAAGAGACTGAATCAGGTTGGCCGTCAACGCCGTTCCACCGGTCATCGGCTTGGCGTTGTCGCCGGTCATCGTTGACGTGCGGATCACGCCGATCTGCGTGTTGTCGCCCTTGATGATGAGGACGTCGGGCTGAAAGCCCAGTCCGGTAATCGAGCGGTTGTCGACTCCATCTCCTGTGTAGGAGCCGGAGAGGATCTGCGCCGCCAGGACCTGCGGAACACAGACCACGATGATCAGCGAAAGAAGGGCGCGGGCTGCGACACACGAGTCTGCAAGCCGGACGCGAAGTTCCGTGCGCCTGCGAGCACCTTGGAACATGGGTGTACCCGTCGTCACAGCAACCGCCGTGCCCCTGACACGGACGTGAAGTGCAATCACGCGCATGACCGGCCGGAGGATGTAAGAGCCGGTGGCACTGCAGTTTGCGGTGTGTCTCAGGCAGACGGCCGGCTCGGGAGGTGCCGCTCCGTGGGCGGAGCGGCGACTGCCAGACCCGCGCAGCGGTCAAGAACAGCACACCAATGACAGCCTTGGCGGGTCCGGCACGTCACAGGCGGCCTCGCGCGGCGTTCGCGCGGCGCTAAGTCAAAGCACTAGTGGCTGATGGCTGATTGCGGGCTGAAGATGAATTCGGGCCCATCTTGTGCAGGCGCAGGCGGGAACAGCCGACATTCCTATCATGGATCGTTCAACCCAGGTCGTAAGAGCCCCTGGCGGCGATGGGGGCGTGGTGACGCGCCGCTTCGGCGCCGAGACGCTGCTGGTGCCCGTGTCAGCGGGCGTCGGGGATCTCGACAGTGTGTACACGCTGAACGAGGTCGGCACCACGATTTGGAACGCGATGGCCGAACCGATTGCCTTGGCTGAACTCTCCGCCCGGGTGGCGCGAGAATACGACGTCACTCGAGAAGAGGCTCAGCGCGATGTCGAGGCGTTCTTGTCCGACTTGCTGAATCTGCGCCTGGTGCACGTCACGGGGTCACCTCGGTGAGGTCTGCGAGCTACGGCGCTTTCAGCGAGGCATTCCACGACGCCGGAGGCCTCGCGCAGTTGCCGCTGAACGGCACGATCGAGGTCACCCATCGCTGCCCGCTCACCTGCAAGCATTGCTACAACAATCTGCCGATGAGCGACCGTTCGGCCGCCGCCGAAGAGCTGACGCGCGACGAGCACTTCCGGATACTCGACGAACTGGCTGATGCCGGTTGCCTCTGGCTGCTGTTTACCGGAGGAGAAATCCTGGCGCGTCGTGACTTCCTGGATATCTACACCCATGCGCGGCGCAAGGGGTTCCTGATCACGCTCTTTACCAACGGGACCATGATCACGCCGCGTGTGGCCGATCATCTTGCGGTTTACCGCCCCTTTGCGGTTGAAATTACCCTCTACGGACGGACGCGGCAGACTTACGAGCATCTCACTGGAATTCCAGGCTCCTTCGACAAGTGCATGCGCGGCATCACCCTGTTGATGGAGCGAGGGATCCCGCTACGCTTGAAGACAGTCGCCGTCACGCTCAACAAGCACGAAGTGTTCGACATGCAGCGGTTTGCCGAAGAACGGGGAGTCGAGTTCAAGTTCGACTCGATGATGAACCCGAGGATCGATTGCTCTCACTCGCCTCTCGCGGTTCGGCTCACGCCATCGGAGTGCGTCGCGTTCGATCTACTCGATCCTCGCCGCATGGATGAATGGAAGCTGTTCGCGCAAAAGTTTCTGCGTCCAGCCAACCCACCGGAACGCGCTGACGACCTCTATCACTGCGGCGGCGGGGTGAATTCGTTCTCAATCGATCCCTACGGCGGAATGAGCATCTGCGTCCTGTCCCGCGTCGATCGATTCGACTTGCGCCGGGGCAGTGTCATCGAGGCGTGGCACTCATTCCTGAGCGGCGTTCGCAAGAAGAAGATCACTCGGCTGACGAAGTGCACGGCCTGCGAGCTCAAATCGATGTGCGGCATGTGCCCGGCCAACGGGGAACTGGAGAACCAGGACCCCGAAGCGCCGGTCGATTTCCTCTGTCAGGTCGCCCACCTTCGGGCACATGCGTTCGACCTTCCTGTTGCGCCGCACGGGGACTGCGAGTACTGCCCCGGCGGGATCGGGCACGACGCGCTGATGAAGGAGGTCGCGACGCTCAAAGCGACACATGGTGCGGAACGCATCGCGCTCGACGGTCCGCGCCTGCTTCCGGTCGTGCAGCCGGCGATCGGTGGGTGTTCCACCGGCGGATGTCATGCCTGTGGCGCTCATTGAACGGCGTTGATGGTCAGCAACTAGGCATCAGTGATGCTGAGGCAAAAACAATGGTGAAACAAGAAGCCAGTTCGGACGATCGCCACTCGAAGAAACGATACCAGCGACCTGAAATCACGCAGGTGTCGCTTCGACCCGAGGAAGCAGTGTTGGGCGCGTGCAAGGCGGGTCGCGTGTCAGGACCGGGCCAGCCTCGCTGCGCAGTGCCCGCGCCCTGCAGCTCCGTCGGGTCGTGAAGAGGGCCCTGGAACCGCGCGGCGGCGATTCCTTCGCAACAGTCGTCTCGTCCACGCTTCTCATCCGCATCGCGGGACTCACCCTGGGCGTCAACTCTCCGGAGGATGGCCCCGGCATCGTTGTTTCAGACGCGGCCGGCGCCTTCGTGGTCAATTCCGGCATTCCTGATGTGACCCTCAACGTGACCTGGGGAGAGATCGATTCATCTCCGGGCGGCCGATTGCTTTTCGATTCGGGCGGTGTCTGGATGCTCCGCGAAGAGCGCGACTGGCTCTGCTACTCGTTCAGCTCGCCGACGCTCGGCGGCGTCTATCGCAAAGCTGTCTTTGATCGCGAGTTTCGTCGAGGCGTGATCACCCTCGATCGAGCAAAATTCGAGAGGCGCCCCGTCCCGTATCCCCTGGAGTACCCGCTCGACGAATTGGTCGTGATCAATCGGCTGGCGCTGGCGGACGGAATCGAAGTGCACGGCTGCGGGATCGTCGACACGAACGGACGCGGATATCTCTTCGCCGGCCAATCGGGCGCAGGCAAGAGCACGATTGCTCGGCTGTGGTCAGCCGCCGGCGCAACCGTCCTCAGCGACGATCGCGTCGTTCTCAGGAATGATGGAGACGGTGTTGTGATGCATGGTACGCCGTGGCACGGCGACGCTGCGTATGCGGAGCCACGCTCAGCCCCTCTCACCGGAATTCTGTTTCTGCGCCAGGCGCCTCTCCACGGGATCGTCCCTCTCCTCGCCGCGCACGCTGGGGGACTGCTCTTTTCGTGCGCGTTCCCAGTCTTTCACAGCGCCAGAGCGTTGGAGCGGAACCTGGCGTTCATCGAGCGAACAGTAAGCACTGTTCCTGTGGTCGCCCTCGAGTTTGCGGCGAGTCCAGACGTGGTTTCATTCGTCAGGCGGGCGCATCTGTGATGAAGCCGCTTGGCCTGCCGATTCGCAACACTCGCGAGTTCCTCGCGGTATCAACCGACGTGCTGCACGATGGCCACGCCGTTCGGTTCAGGGCCGAAGGTTGGAGCATGTACCCCATCATTCGCGACGGTGACATCGTGGAGGTCGCACCGGTCCGAGCCTCGCAACTCCGCAGAGGGGACGTTCTTCTCTGCCGAATTGGGGATGCGGCGATTGCCCACCGGCTCGTCGGATTCAACAACAGTACTGGCCACACGGCGCTCGTGCTGCGTGGCGATGCCGCATTTGCGAAGGATGCGCCCGTGCCCTTCACCACTGTGATCGGCCGCGTGACCGACGTCAGGCGAGACGGCAACGAGCGTGGACTGGCCACGCACGGCGCGAGAATTACAGGGTTGATCGTTTCACACCTCTGGCGCGTGAAACGTTGGGCCGTTCAGCGTTTCTGGGCGAGGATCAACCAGACATCCGCGCGCTCGTCCCACGCGCGCCCCTGATAGTCCCCGAGCACCGCGCGAATCCAGAAGCCAGCGCGTTCCAGGCGTCGAACCATCTGCGCCACGCTCAATGTGCGGAACGTGAGCGAGAATCTGTGGACATGCCGCTGACGATTCCGGTGCTCGATGTACTCCTGATCGAAGATGGTCAAGCCACGGCGGCGATCTTGACGCACCGACTCGACGAGCGTCAGCGTCGTGGAAGCGTTGCGGCGCCCGTGCAGGCTGATCTTCTTCTCGTACTCGCGCCAGCGTGGAAGATCCGGCACGAGATCAATGCCGAAGAGACCACCCGAGCGGAGGATCCGCGCAACTGACTCGAGCGTCGCCGCCAGATCGCGATCGCGGGTGAGCGACTGCAGCATGCCGTAGGGAGCGATCACGAAGTCGAAACGCCGCGTTCGAAGCGGCAGCATCCGAATGTCGCTCCGCACGAAGAGCGCCCGGTCGAGGACGCCCGCGCGCCGCGCGCGTCGCCGCGCACGCGCCAGCATCGCCTCTGATCGATCAACGCCGACGAGTGAATGACCGGCCTTGAGCAGCGGGATGGCAATCCGCCCCGTGCCGCAGCCCAATTCGACGGCGGGTTCACGGCGTTCTTCCGCGATTCGCGACCAGAAGGCCACGTCGCGGCGTCCGAACGTGCGTGCGTTCTCCCAGTCGTAGAAGGGCGCGTACTCGTCCCATCCCTCCCATCCTTCTTGACCGGGGGGCTTCGCCCCGCCGGCCCCCCCTGCACGCTCGCTCGCGGGGGCCGCGTCTCTTGGATGGCGGGGACCCCTGCACCCCGCCAAGCTCACTTCGCTCCGCTCGCTCTTCGCAGCTCGCTCCGCTCCGTTCGCATGCCCCGCGCCGCCTTGGCCGCCGAAGCGCGAAGCGCGAAGGCGGCTCGCGTGGTTCACTTCCGCCTCGCCAAGGCTTCGGCGGACCTCGCCGGAGCCGGTCGCGCTCCCGTTGTTCGCGACCGCGAAGGCGGGCGCTCCGCTCGTTCGCTTCCATGCAATCGTGGATCACGAATCAAGTCGCTGGCCGGCATTGGCGAACAGCAGCGTATTCTGGATCTCGACGAATGTGGATCCGGCCGCGCGCGCGTCCTTCGCATATCGCTCGATTGCCTTGAGGTAATCGCTTCCCAGCCGGCGCAAGGATTCATTCGACGTCTCAGCGATCGCTTCCTGAACCGCCTTCCGCCGCCCCTCCCACACGTCCTCGGGCAAGGCGCCGACGTGCGCAACGGAAACCGGAAAGAGCTGCACCGACAACGGCTCGATGCCGTGCGGCGCGAACAACGCGGGTATCTGCGGGCCAACGGCCGATGCCGCGGGCTCGTCCCGCGCGGCTGCTCGCTCGGCAAAAAAGCGGCGCCCCAGATCGAACGCATCGACACCACTCGGCAACGAGCTAAACCAGTAAACCGCCGCGTTGTCCGGTTCCACGACCAGGATCCGTCCATTCGGCTTGGTCACCCGCGCCATCTCCGCCAAAGCCTGCCCGAAGTCGCGAATGTGCTGCAGAACCGCGACGCAGTAGGTCGAATCGAACACGGCGTTCTGAAATGGCAGGCGGCAGGCGTCGGCCGCGGAATAATTCGCACGCGCATTCACGCCGCGTGTCGCCTCCCGCGCCTGGCGCAGGCGTTGCACCAGCAGATCGACACCGTACAGCTGCATTTGCGACAGCCGGAGTCTCGAGAGGCTAATCTCCCCGACCCCGGTACCGCAGCCGACGTGGAGAATCCGCTTTCCGGGCCGGGGCCGAAGTGATTCCTCGAGAAAAGATGTGAAGGAATCATTCCACCAACGCTCGCGAAGGTGCCGCAAGGTGGCAGATGTCAGAGCGTCGATTTCAGATGCCATGAACAGGACGAGACGAAGCAGGACGCAGGAGAAGGCCGCGGCGCAGCATGACTGGAGCGGGCGCGGATTGTAACACGAGCCTGTGAACGCATTCCGGTGCTAACCAAATTGTAATTCGTGTGCCGTCCGGGTACGAGGCGATTAACTGAACGACCAGGACAATGGATCCGATACAATTGATGTGTTCCCCATTCAACCCGGTCGCGTCCGGCTCCGCGAGGAGCTTCGGGGTGCACCTATGAAAGCAGAGCATCGGCTGGCGTTGGCCTGCCTCTTTGCCGCCCTGGTACTGATGGCGGTCGCGGGAGACGCTGTTCGGGCGCAGACACCCGTTCGGGGAGTCGAGTTGACGTCGCGTGCCGCGACGGTCGTTGGCATAGTCGTGAACGGGGACGATAAGCCAGTCGCGGCCCCCCACCTCAGGCTGCGCGATGTCACGAGCGGGCGAATCGTCATGACCACCCAGGGGGACCAGCACGGCGACTTTCGCTACGGTGGCGTGCCTCCCGGCTCGTATCTCGTGGAATTGGTCGACGACGATGGCCGGGTCGGCGGTGTCAGTCAAACGTTCTCGGTCGCCGCGGCCGAAACTGCGTCAACTATTGTCCGGCTGGCCACACGCAGGCCCTGGTACAGCGGCTTCTTTTCGAATGCCGCCGTCACGGCGGTCTCGTCTGCGGCCGCCATCGGCGTTACCGCCGTAGGCAAGGGCACGCAACCGGCCAGCGGAAGGTTCTGATCGCTGGATGCTGAATCCCCGCCAGCTCAGCCCCGCCGTCTCACCTGACCTGTCGGCGACGGCGGGCGCCTCGATGCTGGATACGCTTCCCGAAGTCCATCTCCTCGATCGTCTGGCGGTCGTCTTCCGGCATCTGCGTCTTATCGTCGGCGCCTTCGCGGTCGTCGTCGCGATTGCCATGCTCGAGTCGTACTCGGCAACGCCGATGTTCCGCACACAGGCGCGCATCGTGATCCAGGACGAGCGTTCGACCGCGGTCGCGAACCTGAACGCCAGCGAACCCGCGTATTGGCAAGACCCTGAGCCTTACTTCAACACGCAGTACCGCATCCTGCAGAGCCGCGGGCTGGCACGCCGTGTCGTTCGAAAACTCCCGCCGGCTCCCGCGCCAGCGCCCAGCACACTCTCGCGGGCCCTCTCGTTACCCCGCCAGATGATCAATCGGTGGCGGAAGAAGGAACCCGCGGCCACTGAAGCGCCCGCCGCGGACGAAACAGCCGCCGAACTGGCTGCCATTGGAGAATTCCTGAGCGGCGTCGAAATCGTACCGGTCAAGGGAACCCGTCTCGTCGAGATCGTGTATTCGTCTCCCGATCCGCAATACGCCGCGACCGCAGCCAACACGCTCGCTCGCGAGTACGTCCAGCAGAATCTCGACCTCAAGCTGTCGAATACGACGAACACGATCACCTGGCTCACCGAGGAACTCAATAAGCAGCGGCAGAAAGTCGAGGCGGCGGAACGCGCCATGGCCGAGTACCGCGAAGGTCAGAACGCGATGTCGCTCGACGACGGACAGAACATCGTCGTGGCTCGCCTCAATTCGCTGAACGACGCCGTCACGAAGGCAAAGACGAGCCGTCTGCAAAAGGAGGCGGCATACCGTCAGCTTGGAAACCTCAAGGGCGACAGCGCGGAGGCGGACACGTTTCCACTCGTCGCCCAGAACCCGACGATCCAGGAGATCAAACAGCAGCTCGCGAACTTGAAGAGCGAGAAGACCAAGCTGTCGCAGCGCTACGGTGCCAACCACCCGACGATGGAATCGATCACGCGACAGATCGAGAGCGCGAATACCCACCTGCGCAGTGAGACCGCGAAAGTGCTCGAATCGGTCGCCAACGACTATCGCGCTGCCCTGGCCGAAGAGCGAAACCTTGCCGGGTCACTCGAAGAGCAGAAGAAACAGGCAGTCGACCTGAATCGCAAAAGCATCACCTACAGCATCCTGCAGCGCGAGGCCGAGAGCGAACGTCAGGTATACAACGCGCTCCTGCAGCAGGAGAAAGAACTGCGGGTAGTCAGCAACAGCCGCGCAAATAACGTCCAGCTCATGGACGACGCCGAAGTGCCCGGCGGACCTTACACACCGAATCACGGCCGCGACTGGCTGATGGCGATCGTGCTCGGCCTTGCACTCGGCGTCGCGCTCGCCTACTCCGTTGAATACCTCGACGACACGATCAAGCTGCCCGACGATGTCACGCGACGCCTGAAACTGCCGCTGCTCGGGCTGGTGCCGGCGGTCGGCGGCGAGAAGCTGCCCGTACTCACGAGTACTGTGCCTCATGATTTCGGGGAAGCGTTCCGCTCCCTGCGGACCTCACTGGTCTTCACCAACGGGTCCCCCGGCAACCGCACGATCGCCGTGACGAGCACGCAGCCGCTCGAGGGAAAGACGACAACCGCGTGTAACCTGGCGATCGCGCTCGCGCTGGGTGGTGCGCGCGTCATGCTGATCGACGCCGATATGCGCCGTCCTGGCCTGCACCGGACGATGGGGATGTCGAACGATATCGGCTTGTCCCACATCCTGACCGGACAGGCACGCGTCCGCGAAGCCGTGCAGCGCACCAGCGAACCCAATTTGTTCGTCATGACGGCAGGCCATGTTCCGCCCAACCCATCGGAACTGCTCCATTCGGAACGCATGAAGCAGCTGCTCGCGAACCTCGAGGCGGGTCCCTTCGAGTGGATCATCATTGACACCCCGCCAGTGCTGGCCGTCACCGACGCTGTGATCATTGCGCCCTACATGTCGGGACTCGTGTTCGTGATCGGCGCAGAAATGACGCGACGCGCCCATGCCGAGCGGGCGATCCAGACGATCCAGGGCGGCAAGCCCAACATCGTCGGCGCAGTCCTCAATCGCGTCGACCTCAACCGCAACAAGTATTACTACTCGCGCTATTACGGCTACCACTACAAGAGCTATTACGGAAACAGCTCGACGCCAGCCGCCTGACGCGAGTCGTCGAACCCGCAGCCGAACGTGCTCCGCACGTCTCGGGGGAGCGGCCCTTGCCGCCGTCCTCCTCGGTGGCACGGTGATGTGTGGAGGCGTGTACGCGTGGTCTGGAATGTTCCTGGCCGCGGCTATCCTCCTTCTCTCGATCTACGTGGGATGGCAGCGGCCCGTCTCGCGGGGCCTTCGCGTCCTCGACGCCGCGCTCGGCGTCCTGGTGCTCGCTGTTCTGGTTCAGATGTTGCCGCTCCCCGTCGCGGTGGTGCGGGCCCTGTCTCCTGCGCGGGAGGTGTTCGCGGGCGCGAGCGCCTTGACGTCAGTCGATGTAAACGTCGTCCCTCTCACCCTGAGCATCACTGACACCGCGCACGCGGCGCTGACGCTTGTCTCTATCGTTCTGACCTTCTGGACGGCTCGGTCGTTGTTCTCCCGGGGCGGGATTCGGACCTTCACCCTGATCGTCGCGTGGGGAGCTGTCGTGCTGACGATCGTGGCATTCGTCCAGCATGCCGCTGGAACGCCGCTCGTCTATGGTGTCTGGCGGCCACGGGATCCCGGCGCCCGACCCCTCGGTCCATTTATCAATCGCAATCATTTTGGGACGTGGGGCATCATGGCCCTGTGCGCATGCCTTGGCTATCTGCAATGGCGGCGCGCCACCAGACCGGTTGCGACCAGCTGGCGATCGAGAGTGGCAGGCTGGATGGATGGGCGCGGAATGGTGCTTCAACTCGCCGTCGTCTTGACGGCGGCGGTCATCGCCGTGAGCGCCTCGCGATCGGCGTTCGTTGCCCTCGCCTGTGCGGCCGGATACTTCGCCTTCTGTGCCGCCGGAGATCGTACGAGCGCGGGACGTCAGGCTCCGCTGGTTTTGCTCGGCGTCTTCGCGTTGGCCGGTATGCTGGCGTATGGTGACTCGCAGCGCCTCCTATTGCGCATCGACGAGACTCGGGACCAGGGGGTTGCCAACCGGGCGGCGATCTGGCGCGACGCCGTGCCGGTCGTGAGGGATTTCGCGCTGACTGGCGTTGGCGCAGGTGCGTTCGGGACGGTCATGCGGGTCTATCAAACGACGCCACGCACCTACTATCACAACGAAGCGCACAATCAGTATGTGCAGCTCATCACCGAGGGTGGCGTGCTTCTGACCATTCCTGCTTTATTCGGCATCGTGGCGTTCCTCATGGCCGCTCGTGCTCGATTGCGGCGGCGCGATGACCCCATTTATTGGATGCGAATCGCCAGCGCGAGCGCCCTTGTCGGCGTCGCCGTTCAGTCGTTGTGGGAAACGGGCCTGACGCTCCCTGCCAACGGGATGTTTGCGGCAGCGCTCGCGGGGTTGCTCGTCCATGAAACCGCGTCAGCGGCAACGACGCACGCGCAGGGGCTCGACTAGCGAATGCTGCGGCTGGGCCTGGATGTGGACGGGGTTCTCGCCGATTTCCGCTCGGCCTTCCGTGCCCTGGCCGTCTCCGAGCTTGGAGACAAGCGTCAGAGCGATCTGGAAGCGAACCTGTCGAAGGGAGATATCGAGCGGCTTTGGAAGGCTGTCGCGCGGGTGTCGAACTGGTGGGTTGACTTACCGGCGTACGAGTCGGATCAGATCGCGCGGCTCTACACGCTCTCCCGACGGTGGCGGTGGGAAGTGTTCTTCATGACGAGCCGGCCGCCGAGCGCCGGCGACACCGTGCAACTCCAGACCCAGGCCTGGCTGGAGCGCCACGGGTTCTACATGCCCGCGGTGCTGACGGCGCCGGCCCTGGCTCGAGGTGAAATCGCCCGCGCACTTCGGCTCGATCTCATCGTCGACGATCATCTGGTCAACTGCATGGAAATCGTGGGCGCGAGCAACTCGAAGGTGCTGCACATGTCGCGGCAACCGGTCAACGCTGAGCAGCGGGATCAGGCTGAATCGCGGGGCATTGGCGTGGTCGGGACCCTCGCGGAAGCGCTGGATGCAATCGAGCGATTGCACCAGGTGCTCGCGACCCGGCAGGGACGGCTCGTTCGTCTGAGCGACTGGTTCACTCCGCGCCGCGAGCCGGATGATCCCGTGCTGCCGCACGATCCTCGTCGAGGGAGAGAATAGTTCAGGAGTGAGAACCTCTTCAGAACCTTGAACCTTCTCGGAACCTCCCCGGAACCCGTTCTGAACCCTCTCTGAACCATTTCCACGCCCCGCGAGCGATTCGTGTGGCGTAAAGCCAGGGAAGCGGCGCACGAGCATTCGATGTCTGTATGAGGTAGCTGGCGGGAGGAAAGGCGTGCTCCTTCAACAGCACGAGTCGTTCACGCCAGCGGCGGAGCGCCCGCAGGTCGAGTGCAAGTTGACGGACGTTTGACGGAGCCGACAGGTACGCCCGCGAAGGCTCGGACGCCACGCGCTTCGAGCTGGTCAGCCGATCCGGGACTCGAACATCGCCGAAGAGTGCCGCTGCGCGGACGCAGGTGTCATGAGCCAGCGCGCTCACGCCATACGCATTCGCCAGCCGGCGGACGTCATCGAGTTCCGCCGGAGTGGCGGCGTTCAGCAGCAGACGGACATCGTTCATCCAGATCAGCCGTTCCGCGCCGCCGTGATGCGCCGCACGATGGACCGCCGCAATCAGCAATGCGTCTGGAAGTGACGGACCGCGGGAGTGTGGCCCGTAGGCATCGAACGGCACCGAACGCCCGTACACGTCCTGGAACGGAAGGACTGCTCGAAATACGACTGGATTCGCGATGCGCCAATGGACGTCATATAGATGCGCGCCGCCAACCGCACCATCCGTGAAATGAAACTGCGACATCACGAAGTCCCCTGACACATGGGGAATGAGGCGATGTCCCGTTCGTTCGAAAACGCTCCGCGCACGCTCGACATCGTTCGGATCGATGAAGAGGTCGGTATCGACGTGCGGCCGGAGCGCGGGATCCGGATAGCGCGTGCAGGCGAGCTGCGCGCCTTTGAATACCAGTGCGGTCACCCCCCCGGCGGCCAGCGCATCGAGAAGTCGCATGATCCGCGCGCGGCGCGCCAGCTGCCACGCGGCCTGCATGCGCAGCCCGGATTCCGAGCGACCGGCGATCCACTCGAGCAGCGGCAGCACTCCCTCCTCTCGCGCCGCCCGGCGAAGCTCAGGATCGTCGAGCATGGACGGCCTATCGAGCCGGCCGGCTGCAATCATGCGGGCGAGGGTCTGACGCACAGTCATTCGGTTGAAGTCTCTGCGAACCTTCTCGGCACGGTCTTCTGAACCTCCGTGAACCCTTCTGAACCCCCCTGAACCCTTCTGAACCTCCTGAACCCTTCTGAACCTCCTGAACCCCCTCTGAACCTCTTGAACCTTTTCTGAACCTGTTCTGAACCCCTTCTGAACCTGTTCTGAACCCTTTCAACTCCACAACGCATTCAGCACGATGCGCCTGAACCCGGCGTGCCGCAGCAAAGCCAAAGCGGTTTCGCGATGCCAATTGAAATCCGCGGTGCGGCGCAGCAGCGGGACGATCCCGTCGATCGCCGCCAATTCGAGGAGGGCATCGACCGCGCGATTGTCAAAGCGGGCCGCCAGCGTCCGGAATGCGAGCCCAGCCCGCAGCTCGGGACCGAGCCTCGCGCGCCACTGGGTCTCGTAAGACCGTAAGGATTCTCGATTCAGGCGATCATCGCGGAGTCTGTCGAGGAGTACTTCGGCCGCGATGTTTCCGCTCAAGAGACTGTAATAAATCCCTCCCCCGGTCGTGGGCTTTGTCAGTCCCGCCGCGTCGCCTACGGCGAGCACGCGATCGCCATAGCTCCGCCGCACTGGTCCAAGCGGCAACACTTTGAGTCGTGGCGCGCCGAGTGCCGCGTGCTCGGGAAGCCCAAAGCGCTCCGACAGCGTTTCGGCGTATCGGGCAAAGCGGACGGCGGCATTGTTCACTGCCATCAACCCAATCCGCGCACCGGCGACTCGATCTATCGAAAATGGAACGACCCACGCGAAGCCGCCCGGTGCAATCGCGCGATCGAGATCGATCTCCACGGTGTCAAGCGGGGCGAACGGCGCTTCGACCTGCGCGGTTTGCAGATACGCACGGGGAATCCCGAGGCCGAGTTGACGGTTGAAACGGTATTGCGCCCCGCACGCCAGCACGCAGACACGGGCCTGAAACGCCGTGGTCCGATCCGCAGGAGCGCATGCGTGGACCATCACCCGATCTGTCTCGATCTCGATTTGCTGTACGCGGTGCGCACAGCGAAGGTCTGCGCCAGCATCGACGGCCTGTTTCGCCAACGCCCGGTCGAACGCGGCGCGGTCCACCACCGCGGCAGCCACGCCGTGGGCATCGACTGCCACCGTGCGTCCTCCGGCGCCGTGAAATCGCGCCGAGCGCAGGACCGTTCGGATCGTATGGGTCGGAAGATCGAGCTCGTCGAACGCCTCCAGTCCAAGCAGACCAGTGCAGTGCACGGGCTGGCCCACCTGTTCGTGCTCCTCGAGCACGAGCACCGATCGTCCTTGGGCCGCGAGCGCTCGGGCTGTGCTGAGCCCGGCCGGACCGGCACCGATTACGATCACGTCAACGGCGTCACCCACGCAGAGTCCTCCAGTTGCCGTCCGGCATCAGAACTTTCGTTCGCGGTGCTCCCACGTGCCGCGAAGGCTGATCCAGAACGAGAGCAATATCAGCCGAAGATCGAGCCAGAACGACCGCCGTCTGACGTACACCAGGTCGTAGCGGAACTTCTGACGTCGCGCGATGTCCCGCGGCGCGTAAATCTGGGCGATCCCGGTCAACCCAGGCTGCACCGCGCTTCGAGCCGTATAGCCGGCGATCTGTTCGAGCGCCAGCAGCCGTCCGTCGCCGACGGCGTCGATTTCTCCAGGACGCAGCGCCCGAGGGCCGACAAAACTCATGTCGCCACGAAGGATGTTGACGAGCTGTGGCAGTTCGTCCATGGCCGTGGCGCGCAGCAGCCGTCCCACACGGGTCACCCTCGGATCGCCAGCGGTCGCCTGCAGGGGTCCGAGATCGCGCTCGGCATCGGGACCCATCGAGCGAAACTTGAGGACGGTAAACGGTCGGCCGCGTCTGCCGACTCGCTCCTGACGGTAGAACACGGGTCCACCGTCTTCGAGCTTGATGAGGAGTGCGGCAAGAGCCCAGACCGGAGCGGATAAGACGAGCCCTGCGCCCGACAGCGCGACGTCAAATGCGCGTTTGGTCAACGCCAGCACGGCTGGCGACGGTTCCGAGATCACCTGTTCGTAGAGGTCTGTGGTCTGCGCAACCATGCGGTCGCGCGTGAAGTGCTGAAGGAACCACGCCCGCGCCGCCTGGCCCATACGCTCGCGCAAGCCGGGTGCGTCGAGGATCTGCACGATCGCCTTGCGTAAAGCATCTGAATCGTCCGGTGGAACGGTCAAACCCGTCGTGCCGTGCACGTTGACCCACGGCACACCTGATTCGATTCGCGTACTGACAACGGGCTTTGCGCGCGCCATCGCTTCGAGCTGCACCAGGCCAAAGGCCTCAGCCCTCGTCGTCGATGGGAGCACCAGGAGATCGCCGTGCTGATACCAGCGCGCAAGGGTTTCCTCAGCGAGTGAACCCAGAAAGAACACGCGATCGGAGATGCCAAGCTCTGACGCCTGACCCTCGAGCGCCGCCCGAAGCGGGCCGTCACCCACGATCACCGCTGCCGCGCGAATTCCGCTCATCGCCCGCAACAGCACGTCGACACCTTTGTAGGGCACCAGCCGGCCGACAAACAGCACGATCGGTCCACTCCAGCGGGCGCGAACCTCCGCGATGCTGGCATCGGAAGAAGTGTCAACAGCCGGCGTTGGCAAGCCGAACGGGATGACCACCGTGCGTTCCTGATATGCCGCGAGCGCGGCGGCATGCTGCTTCAGCGCCGGAGAAGAGACGATGATCCTCGAGGCACGGCGAAGCGCGACAGAGATGAATGGATGATAAAACGCGCGATATCGCCAGCGAGGGCGCACCACTTCACTGTGATACCAGACGATCAGCGGCTGGCGTGGCCGGGCGATCGCATATGCGAGGAGCGCCATCGGATTCGGCTCGTGCAGGACGAGCAGATCGCTCCTGACGCGTGCAAGCAGCCAGATGAGCACTGGCGACAACCACACCGATCCCACTCGCAGCCACGAACTCGCGCGTTGGACCGGCACACCGTTGACGGTTTCGCGAACACTGGCACGCCCCGTCGAGACGACCAGAGCACGGCTGTCGACACCAAGCGCGCGCTCGCCTTCGCAGAGCCCTTGCAGCACCCGCTCCATTCCACCAGGCACCGGCGAATAGAACTTGCCGATGTGGACTACGCGCACTGCGTGACCCCGCGCAGGCGATCCAGCATCTCGTCGTACACCGGCAGCAGTCCGCGAGCATGCGTGTCCCAGGTCAGCGTCGCGGCATGCGCGCGCCTCGCGTACTCCCCAACCGCAACGTCCTTGGGCTCCAGCGCATTCGTGATTGCGCCCACCCAGCCGCGAATATCGTCCGGCGCGACCCAACGGGCGAGGCCTCCAGAGACTTCACGCAGCGCGGGAATATCGCTAATCACCGCGGGACGCCCGGCTGCAAACGCCTCAATCACCGGGAGGCCGAAGCCCTCGCGGTCGGAAGGCAGCAGTACAACCGCGCAACGCGCGTACACCGCTCGCAGCACATCGCGGTCGAGATACGGCAGTTCGACGAGTGGAAGGTTCAGGTGGGCAGCGAGCCGCTTGTGGGTCCGGGTGAGAGGGCTGCCTACCCGGACCAGCCGCACGTTCAGTCCCGAGGCGCGTACGGCGTCAACGATGCGCAGCAATCGATCGATGCGTTTCCTCGGGACATCGTTGCCGACGTGCAGCAGATCGAGCGCCGGATCACCACCCTGCGCCAGGTGTCGGGCCGCCCACTCAGATGCGAGTGCGGAAGGCTCTGGCAGAAAGTCCGGATCGATTCCGTTGGGAACCACGCGGGTTCGCTCCTCTGCGACCAGGCCCAACCGCACCAGATCATCTCGCGTGGCCTGGCTCCCACAGATCACGCACGCCGCACGCTGGAGGCCGCTGAGGATCCGATGCGTCATCGCGCGGAATGGCCGGCTGCGGATCTCTTCCGCCGGGGACGCCAGGCACCGGAAGGTGTCAACGTCATGGCACGTCACGACCGTAGAGGCCGCCGGCAGCTCGTGGACAAGCTGCGCGTAACTGTGATCGACGATGTGATAGAGGGTGTATCGGCCGTTCACTTCCCGACGGATACGGCGGGGATAGAGCACCATCCGATTCAGGACGCGGTCCGCAAAGAGCGCTTCGCGTCGATGGTTGCCGAGTGGCATCCGCGACGCGATCCGAACCAGGTGATGGCGAATCACCGTCGTCCGGATCTGTCCCGAATGCATCGGCACGCGCGATGCGACGAGCTGACCCATTTGATCCATGCTCGACCAGCCCTCTTCGGGCATGTCGTGGATTACCGCGAGCGAGAACGATCGCTGATTGGGCATGTCTTAAGCGGGTCGCGACAGTAGAGTGGCGAGGTCATCAAACGCGCGACGGCTGTCGAACCGCTCGCGGACCAGAGCGGCACCAGCCGCAACACGGCGCCGTGCTTCATCCGGCCGATCGATCGCCTGCCGCAAGGCCTGCGCAAGCGCCAGGGAATCCCCGGGCGGAGCCGTCCAGCCAGTGACGCCGTCCTGCACGGTTTCTTTCAGTCCTCCGACCGATGTCGCGACTACCGGTGTGCCGCAGGCGAAAGCTTCGAGAACCGAGAAGCCAAGGCCTTCCGCGCGGCTCGCCTGGACGCACACATCGGATGCGAGATAGTCGAGGGGCAATTCGCGTCGTGGATCCACCGCATCGGTCGCGATCACGCGGGCTGCAATGCCGGCACGTTGCGCGAGCTGCAGGAACTCGAGATGTCCACCGCTCCTGTGCAGGAGGTACACGTCTCTTCCCTCCGCCACGAGCTGCCCGAAGGCGGAGAGGAGCGTCTCGGTGTCTTTCTCGGGGGCGACACGGCTGCTGTTGAAGACGACCACGCCTGTCTCGGGAAGCCCACGACTTCGCCTGAGGTGTGCGCGCTCCATCGGACGGGGTGCGAAGAGATCCGCATCCACGCCGTAGACGGGAATCACGCGCACCATCGGCTCCGGCGCGTATGCGGAAATCACATCACGCAAGTACTCACTCAAGACCACGTAGCGGCGGCCGAGGCGAGCGTTGATCCAGCCAAGCGCGTGGATGGCCGCCAGCGTGGCGCGGGAGCATGGACGTCCTGCGGCGCGGCGGGCCTCGTAGTACTCCGCAACCGGGCTGCAGATCAGCATCCAGCAAGGACGCGACCGCAGACGGCACGCGACGTTGGCGGCAAGGGCAGCAATCCCATATCCCTGAACGAGAACAGCGTCATACCGGTGTGTCAGCAGCCAGCGGAATACTTGCGACGCAAACGCAAGACGGTTTGCCGATCGTTCGTCGATGCACACGCTGGTTGATTGGCTGACAGCTCGGCCTCCAGGCACCTGCCGCACGACGGCCGTGAGATCCACGCGCGCCGCGAGCCCTTCGAGCATGCGCGCGTCAGTTCCGCTTTCGACGACAAAACAAACGGCGGTCATGTGCCTGCTGCCGTCGCCGCGGCGGCGTGGGCAAGCGACAGCGGCCGTCGCGCCACGGTGAGCGAGTGCAGCCCAAACACGGACAGGTAGGCGGCGCGCTCACGAACCAGCATCGGCGCGCGCCGCGGCCATGGGAGGTAGTGCCCGACGCCGTCACATTCCAGCACCTGCAGACCCGCGCCGCGAACCCAACGGCGCAACATCGGCGCGAGGAGAAAGCGGTTGACCGGCTGCCCCTCCTCGGTGTACCTGCGACCTCTCAGCCGAAGGTATCCGCGATACGCGCCCATCGGATTCAGATAGTTCGGCGTCGTCAAGAACAGCCGCCCGCCCGGGCGAAGTGCTCTGGCCAACTCGCCGAGCGCCGTTCTGGGCTCGTGGAGATGCTCCAGGGTCTCGCAACAGACGACCGTGTCAAACGCACCGGAACTGACTCCGATTGCCTGGGCATCTGCCTGCAGAAACAACATGCCCGCGCGCACACCGACGCGTTCACGAGCCTGACGAAGCGCGACCGCGGAAAAGTCGGCAGCCACGAGCATCGCCGGCGGTGGTTGAAGACCCGAACACCATGCGGCAAAGTCGCCGCGACCGCAGGCAATCTCCAGTACGCGCTTGCCTGCCAGATCGCGATTCACGTCGAGCGCGTCACGTACCAGCCGATGCCACGGCGTGTCGAGCGCGTCTGAACCGGCGACGGATGCATGCCAGGCGTCGTAGGCACGTCGGTCATCAGCCATGTCGGGCCTTCGCCGCCAGGTAAGCAGCTTCGAACGACGCGGCGGTGCGCGCCCACGTGTAGTGCTCTACCGCCGTCGCGTGAGCGGAAGCGCCAAGGTCGCGGCATCGACCCGGGTCGCGGGCCAGATCGGAAATCGCCTGCGTCAATGCTTCGACATCCCCAGACGGCACCAGAAGACCATTCAGGTTATGACGCACCACGTCTTTCATCCCCGCTGTGGCCGTCGAGACCACGGGAAGTCCGCTCCACATCGCTTCGATGAGCGTCAGCGGCGTTCCCTCGAACAGACTCGGCAAGACAAAGATGTCTGCGGCTGCCATCGCTGCCGCCGTTTCCGAGTCACTGCGGGTAGCGATCACGCGAACGCGGTCGCGGATCGCCGGCGGAAACGCGGCACGAACGCACTCGGCCGTGACACCCGCGCCGAGCACGTCGAGGTCGAGCTTCACTCGACGCGCGAGCAACTGTTCGTACGCGGCGGCGAGAAGATGCGTGCCCTTACGCGGGACCCAGGTTCCCGCAAAGAGCAATCGCCTTGGAACTCCGTAGGAGCGCTTCGGCGCCGCCTCGCCGAAGACGGCATCGGCGCCCGGAACGACACGCGTAATGTTGTCGGCCTCAATTCCGAAACGCTGTCGCAAAAAGTCCCTGTCTTGCGCGTTCAGGCAAATAACGTGATCCGCGCGCTTCAGGGCGATTCGCGACTGCCACAAACTGCTGACCGGATACACGCATCGAGTTTTCAGAGACGGTCGAATCGCGGCCTCCGTCAAGCCGAGTTCCCAGCCGCGCTGTTCCACACCGTGCGTCATCGCCACGACGGCCGTCCCGTTCTGCCCGCGCCGCAGTGCCGCGACCGCGGCCCCGTGGGGCTCGTGCACGTTGACGATGTCGTAGGGCTGGCCACGGTGTGTGGCCTCGACGACCGCCCGCCGCACGAGCCAGGGGAACAACGCGCGTCCAGCCCGCCCCCGCGCCGCCGGAGCCACGTCGTCTGCCGTGAGATAGGTGACGTGGTGACCTGCCCGCTCGAGTTCATCGTGCGCTCGGCCCATCAGCCGGCTCATGCCACCGGACCGCTCCAGGCCGACGAGATGCGCGACGAGAATCCTCATCGAGCGAGGGCCAGGCGCGGCGCACCACGTCGCTCGCCTGCGACGCGTTCGAGGACCTCCAGCACCGTTTGGATGTGCAGGGCATCGGGACGGGAATGGCCCGCGACGACAGCGGCTTGCCTCATTGCGCGATGTCGAGCGCGATCGGACAGGCATCGCGACAGCGCAGCGGCCAGCCCGTGCACGGTTGGCGTGTCACCCGGTGCGAGGCATCCGTTGACCCCATCCTCGAGCCATTCAGGAATGCCCCCGGTCGCGTAGGCCACCACCGGTACTCCTTGACGGTTCGCTTCCTGACCGATCAGCCCGAACGGCTCGGGCCAGAGGCTTGGCATGACGAGGATGTCAGCCGTGGCGAGCAGCCGCGCGACGCCAGCCGGACCGAGCCACCCGGTGAAATGAATGCTCAATTTGTCATGGCGCGCGCACAGATCCCTCGCCACCGTTTCCCATCGCATGCGTTCCGAGCCGTCGCCCGCGAGCGTGATGCGTAGCCCTGCCGGCACGTCGGCAATCGCCCGCGCGGCCGCCTGCAGGAAATGCAAGCCTCCTTTCAACGGGTCCATTCGTCCTGCGAAGATCAGATGCGGAACGTGCACGCGATCCGTTGGCACGAGGATCGGATGGAATGCCGGAATCACCGCCCGATCGTCGGTCGTCACCGAGCAGTTGAAGACTTCTCCCCGAGCCGCTCCGTGGCGCAGGTACTCCTGACGCATATGTTCGGAGTGCGTCAGAACGGCTGCGTACTTTCCCAGCAAACGCCAGCGACGGCGCTGACGCGCGTAGTCTCGTGACAAGGTGAGTGGATTGAGCCCGCCGCACCGCCGGGGGTAGTAGAGCGCCAGACACGCCGCCCCAAAACGACGCGTGCAGGGCTGGATCACCGGAAGCCGATGCGTTTTCTCGCCGCTGATGCAGGTCCCGTAGTAGCCGTGGCCGAACAACACCGCCGGGGCTAAGGACTGCAGCTGCTCTTCGAATTCGGGATCGTTCAAACCATGCACATACACGACGTCAGGTTGCCACTCGCGCAAGCCCGCCAGAACGGCTGCAGCCCCGGATTCGGCAACCGAGAGCGCAACGACTCCGGACCCGAGCGCGAAGCGCGGGCGATCGTCCGGTTCGTCCATTTCGTGACAAAGGGTCACGTGGTGACCGGCCGAGACAAAACTCGCGATGCTGCGCGAGATGTATGTTTCCGCGCCCCCTACCTGGCGCGAGGTCCACGTCGCAATCGCAATACGCATCAGCAATCCGCCGTGCTGTCGGCCGCGACCAGCAACGCGCTCATCGTCCGCGCCGGATCAAAGCGTTCGTGATAGAGGGCCAGCGCCCCCGTCCGGGCCGCGTGATTGCGACCTGGCTCCAACAGCCGCATCACAGCAGACGCCAACGCCGTTGGCTCGTGCGCCGGTACCCCTTCGACGGCATCCGTGTGTTTCCAGAATTCCTCCGATAGCCATCCGATCGTTGTCGCGACAGGAACTCCGTGCTGCAATGCGCTGATCGTCGTGGTGCGGCGACCGCTGACGCCGTCTGGATATGGCTGCACCAATGCATCGCAGGCTTGAAGGTGTAGCGATACGTGATCTCGATCGAGTGGACCGGTGCCACTGACGGGCGTCGGCGTCCGTCCGACCGCCTCCTGCAGTTCCTCCGACATGACGTCGCTCCCTCGCCCGATGCAAACGAGCGCCGTGTCGGCCTGCGCCAGTTCGCCGGCCGCCGTCCGGATCGCCTCGAAGGCATAACGTCCGCCCTCGCCGAAATAGCCAACCAGACGCGAACGCCCCTTCAATAGTTCACGGCGCAGCGTCGCGACTGCCGTCGTATCTCGTACGGGCGGGATGGTGCCGGGCACGGGAAGCGTGCGGGCGTCGCGCAGCTTTTCCCCGCCGTAGAAGCGCAACCGCCGCTCCCAGCCTGGGATCGTCAACCAGACACGCGCGGCAGCACGCATGATCGTCCACGTCATGTAGCGCTGGATGACGGCGGAAAACGGCTGACGCCACGACCCGCCAAAGAAATCGAGAAACGGCTCGTGGACGATGACGTCGATGAAGTCACCGGCGCGGGCCCGGCGACCAATCCAATGACCGAACGCGACGTTGAGTCCCCTTCGGCCGTAGCCGTGCGGCACCCATTGAACAATCAGGCGCCGCGGGGACGGCCAGGCGTCGAGACTCACGTCCGTTCGGGCGAACGCTGATGGGGAAAACCCGTCCAGCGTTGGGTGGACGTCCACATGGGGCGCTGAATCTCCGGCCGCGCGCGTCCAGACATGGACGTGGAATCCAGCCGACGCCGCCGCTTCGGCAACAACCCGTGAATGTTCGCTGACGCCTCCCATAGCGGGCGGATATTCGCACGTGATCAGATGCAAGACCGGCATCAGCGGCAGACGAATGGAGTCCGGCGCTCATAGACTTCGAGGCGTCGCGCATCTCCAACCCGTATTGACCGACGCCGCTCGAAGATGGTCGCAAAGGCTTCGCTTGTCGCGACCCGGCGATCGAAATGCGTGTCGTAACTCACAACCCACCGCGCATCGCTCTCTGCGAGCACGGAATCGAGAGGTCGACCAAGGACCTCAGGGCTGACGAGACCCACAAGGTCGAGCAGGCGACCCGGGTAGTAATAGCCAATCGTTCCAATCTCCGTCGCCGCGACGGTGCAATGTGGATCGATCGCGGCCAATTCCGTAGCCACCGATGCGTACAACGTCTCGCGTCCAGAGGCGGTCGAGTCGAGATAGTTCCTCAGCGTCGGCATCCGGCTGAGAAGCACAGCCACCACGAACGTGGCGAATGCCGCACGGGCCAACGGCGCATCCATGATCCTCTTCACCGAGCCAGCGCGCGCGATCAGCCGTTCGACTCCAAGGGTGGCGGCGGCGGTGTAAATCGGAAGAAGAGGGACGAAATACCAGGGGAAGTGGGTAAACCCATTTGCGATCGTCATGCTGGCCAGATAACTCCATGCCCATATCGACCAGATCCCCCAAAACTCGGCGCCCGATCTGATGAGCGTCACGAACCCAACCAGCGCCAGGACGCTCAACCAGACGTAGATCCCGGAAAAGAAGTAGGCGTAAAGGTTTTCGAGACTGAGCATCCAGGGATCCCGTGCCGCC
Source organism: Vicinamibacterales bacterium (assembly GCA_049642465.1). Taxonomy (GTDB): domain Bacteria; phylum Acidobacteriota; class Vicinamibacteria; order Vicinamibacterales; family 2-12-FULL-66-21; genus CAWDPQ01. Next base: position 50,235 of record JBAROV010000049.1, on the reverse strand, counting down.
GATTTGGCGACGACCGAAGCGGGAATGAGAGAACCAAATCGGACTACCGCGTATGCGGTCCACGGCAGGCAAGTCAGGGCGGCGACGCTGCCAAATGTGAAAGCGTCGGCCTTCGAGTTGACCGACCAGAGCCACGCCACTCCGAGAACCACCAGCAGTGCTCCATCGGGCCGCGCCAGACTGGCGAGTGAAGCCGCGATTGCGGCCGCGACAATCCGGCTGCGGCTTGCGGCAGTCACAAACCAGACAATTGCCATGACGTAGAAAGATGTTTCCATGCCCGACACGGCGTAGGTGACGTATGCCGGCCACGCGGCAATCGTTGCTGCCGCGGAGATCGCTGCCAACGAGGCTCCAACCGGCGACGTGAGGATGAGGGCGATCGACGTCAGATCCGCGAGAAAGGAGACGACAACGGCCGTGGTCTCGAGTGACGCCCCGGCTGCAGCTCCACCGACGAGCACCACGGTCCAGAGAGGACTGCTCGTTCCGAGAACCGCATCCGGCGGGTTGTACGACATCATGCCGGCCGCCGACAGATTGCGGCTGTATCGCATCGTGATGTAGGCGTCATCCGTGATGTGCGCTCCTACCGCGATGCGTGCGGCGAGCGCACCGGCACCCAGCACCACCAGAAGAACCATCCGGCGATCAGGCAGCGCCATACGCCTCGAGGCAGCGATCGACAACCTGTTCCCACCGGAATCGATCGAGGACCCGTTGACGCCCGGCGCGTCCCATCGCATCCCCTCGAACCGGATCGGCGACGATGGCGTCAATCGACGCACCAAGTGCGAGGGGATTGTTCGGAGGCACGACGAAACCGTTTTCTCCGTGGATCACGACCTCTGGCATGCTCGCAACCGCCGTGCACACGACCGGTCTGGCGCACGCCATCGCTTCGAGTAGCGTCTGGCCGAGAAGCTCAGGCACGTTCGTCGTCTGTCCGTCCGGCGTCGTGTACACACTGGGCAGCACGACGCAGGCCGCCCGCCGGTACTCCTCGACCAATGCCTCATCGTCTGCATCGTGAACGAACGTCACTCGCTTGCCGGCGGCCCTCGCCCGAAGTGTTTTCAGATAGTCCGGATCCAACGCGTGCCCGACGATACGAAGAGGGACGCTTGGAGCGATGGCGTCGATCAGATCGTGAATCCCTTTGTGCGGCAGCAGCCGCCCGACAAACAGGACGGCTCGCTCGTCACTGGACGTCCGATCCGAGACGTGCCCGTTGGGCGAGAATCGCATCGTATCGACGCCGCCAAAGATCACGTGCGCCGTGGGCGAGTTGGCGTGTCCGGCGACCTGCCGCGAGTACTCGCTGATGTGCAGGTGTCCGTGGTACCAGCGGTCGGTCGACACGAAGGTCGAGACGTCGAAGCCACCGCCGCCGAGATCGGTGACGAACACGCGGCGGCCGGTGAGACGCGCAAACGCTGCCGCGACGCTGCTGGCCATCACGTGTTGTTGATGGCAATGGATGACCGAGGCCCTTCGCAGGGCATTCGGCAGCGCAAGCGCGAGCGGATTCGTCCGCTGACCCCGCAGGTAGTACGCGTCATCCAGCACCGTGATGTCGAGGTGTCCAACCCGTTCGCTCCGCGCCACCGGTCCAAACGTCACCAGTCGTGTCATGACACGATCCGACATGTGGCGCGCCAGCTCAAAGGCGTAGCGTTCCGCCCCGCCAACGATCCCATCGGTGGGATCGAACGGCGCGGGCACCAGATGCGCGACGCTCAGCTCAGCCACCGTGGCCTCAACCGCGCAGGATTAAATCGGCGGCCAGCGCTCGCGAGGAGCGGCTGCAGGTACACGCCGGCTGGCGAGTGCAGCACCGAACCAGCCACCGCGACTGCGTAAATCCCCCCCGAGGCCGCCACGGCGAGTGCCAGGGTGGCAAATGTCGCCGGCTGAACCAGGGCAGCGGCCGCGGCGAGCACCGCGGCAACCAGAGTGAAGCGCACGGCCCACGGAGCGAGCGACGCCAGCAGGTCGAATCGGCTCACGCCGGTTTCTGCCGACAGCGCGCGAAGATTGAGGGGAACGCTGACAACGAGTGCGGCAACGATCGCGGCCAGTGGGCCGCCAGACATTCCGAAAGTTGCAATCAACACGACACCAGCGGAGATCGTCACGAGTCCGTCCGCCAGGGCGGTCAGTGCCAGTCGGCGCTCGTGTCCGAAGCAAAACAGCGCATAGACGTTCGTCGTGTTGAAATGCCGGGCCATCATCGCGACGAGCATGAGCAGCGTGAGACCGACCCCGGCAAACTGTTCGGGGCCAACCCACCAGGTGACGAATCCGCGGTTGACGCTGAGCACGACGCACGCGACGAGGCCGCTGAGCGCAAGCGTCGCTTGTGACAATGCGGCGCTCACCTGAAACATTCGAGTGCGATCGCCCGAATGGCGGATCTCACTCAGGGCGGGCGCCGCACTCTGCAGGATTGACTGCGGTTGATTCGCGAGAACGGCAATCAGCTTTCCCGTGCAGGCGTATGGAACGACGGCCGCCGGTCCCAGGAGGCCGCCGATGAGGATCAGATCCGTCCCGTTGAGAAAGACCTGCGCCGTCTGACTGACCGCGACCCAGAACGACCGCGCGACGTAGTTTCGTGCGGATCCGGAATCCCCGAATGAGAGTCGCCTGGGACGCGCGGCCGGAAAACGAACGAGGATGCGCGTGGCACAGGCGCCGACGACGCAGAGCTGAGTGACACACCAGCCGACGGCCATGGCAGCCAGTGCAAAACCATTCAAGACGAGAACGATCGTCAGCACGGTGCCCGCAGCCCACGCGCCGAACTGCACCCGAGCGACAAACGCGAGATCCTGAAGACCGGTGAGCGCGGCCTGAAAGGTCCGGAGCGGGAACGTCGCGACAAATATCCCCAGTACGAACGCGAGCGGAACTCGAAGCGGTTGCCAGGACGTTGGAAGCCACCACACGACCGCAATGGCGCCAGCGAGCACCAGCGGCATCTGGGCGATCGCCAGCGTCATCGTCTGTTCGACGAGCGCGGCAAGTTCCGGGGCATCAGTCCGGCCGGTGCGTCCCGTCACGTATGCGGTCTCGCGGGGCAGCAGCGCAACGATTCCAAGGTCCATCAGCAGCAGATAGGCGACGACCTGCGTCCCAACGAGCCACAGCCCGTAGGCGTCGGCGCCGAGCCGCGTCAGCAGAAATGGCGTGAGCCACAATCCGACCGCCGTCGCAACCGCCATGTGGAGGTAGCCGATCGTGAAGCCGCCGAGGAATCGCTCAGTTCGAGTCATCGCCCGGATGCCAGTCGAACTCATGCCGGGACCACGGTGGAATCGGCGGCAAACGCCACGATCTCCCCAGCCATGTCATCCCACGAGCGCGATTGAAGACGTGCTGCTGTCGAAGCGGCACGCAAACGCCAACCCTCGACGTCGCCGGCCCAGGCGCGAAGAGTTTCGGCCAGTTGATCGCTGCTGACGTCGACTGGAAGCACGGAGCCCTCGAGCTCTTCGTCGAAACGCTCGACGATGCCCGCGTTGCCCGTGACCAGTACCGCTGTGCCTCGACAGAGCGCCTCTTGCACGTTGAGTCCGTAGGCTTCGTATCGAACAGGGCTGACGAGGAGATCGGCGGCAGCAAGCACTTCGCGGACTCGCGATGTATGACCGAGAAAGTGCACGTGCCCACCGAGACCGGCCCGTTCGGCGGCTCTACGCCAGAACGGCAGTCGCCCGCCGGCGCCAGCAACGAGCAACCGAACGTTCCAATCGCCCGCCGCAACCAGACGTTCCCACGCAGCCCACAACAGGTCGAAACCTTTGTTGAGGTCGAATCCCAGCGTGCCGACAAACACCACCACTCGATCGTGCTGTGTCAGGTTGAATGATGCGCGTGCGCTACATCGCTCGCCGGCGCTGGCTCGCGACCACGACGAGTCCGATCCGAGATATACCGTGTGCACGGCGGACGCGCCGGCGAGACCCGCCGCGACGATCGTGCGTTCTGTCGAACGTGAGTTGGCAATCACCACCCGCGCGCCGCGCAACGCCGCCCGTTCCTGGCGTCGCGCCAACGCTTTCACGGCTCGGTGCTTGACCTTCACCCACGCCGGCGCGCCTTCATCGCACACTGGCCAGGCGGCGTGAACGGCGTGCACCCAGTTGACGTCCGGCCACGGGCAGTTTCCGCCGTTGACCACAACCCGCGCTTCCGGGCACGCCGTCGTCACCCGGAGCGCCACCGAAAACCCTCGCCGGGACAAGAGCGATTCAGCGATGGGGGCTGCGGAGCGCGGGCGCGGAACGTCGTAACACTGCGCGTAGGCGTCACGACGAAACCGGTCGTCAATGTCGTGCCCAACGAGGTGCACGCGGGCGCCCTGCCGCAGCAGGTGCGCCGCCAGCGCAGCATTGGCGCGATCCATCGCGCCACGATCGTGAAATCCGCCCGCGACGATCACCCACTCCGAGGGGATGCGACTCAACTGACGCTCCCGGAAGTGGCCGGAACCGCGGAAACGGGGACTGTCCCCTTTTCCGGCGCAAGGGGAGGCACCTTCACTTCCCGTACCGCAAACCATCCAGTCAACAGGAACGTCAGCGTCGTCGCCGGCACCGAGGTAAAGAGACCCACCCCAATCAAACCCAGCGCGAACGAACATCCACACGCGACGTAGGCGAGACGCCGGCCGAAGTAGAACATGTCGGTCTTTCGTACGTGCGGCCTCGTGAACACCCAGACCAGGAACAGCGCCCACATCAACAACCCGGGCAACCCCAACTCCAGGAGGATGCGTGCGTATTCGTTCTCCATCGTGACCACGTTCCGGATGCGGTTCTGCAAGAAGTACGGGACGCTCGTTCCCCCCCCGCCCAGCCCGTTGCCCAGGGGGTACCGCTTGGCGAGTTCGACGAACGTCAGGTTCACGCTGCCAACCAGCCGTTCGGAAAGGAATTCGGGATCCTGAAGCGTCGTAAAGCGTTGGAAGCGCTCTTCGCCGGCGACGACGTAGGCGACGGCGGCCACGACGATCAAGTAGCGGAACCGATACGCGCCAGGCAGTCGTCCACTGAAGACGGTGGTCATCACCAACACGAAGAGAATCAGCGCATTGAGACGCGTGGCCGACATGAACACGCCGAGCATGGACACGAGCAGGGCAGCGCTCATCAGGCGTGCCTGCCACTTCCCGTAATGCGGCTGTACCCATGCGCCAGCGATAATCGGAATCGTCATCACCATCGTCGCAGCGTAGGCGTGGGCGCTGCTGAACGAGGACGGGATGCGATACGCCGTGTAATCAGCGAGGTCTTTGCTGCGATAGATGATGTCGGTGACGGCGTTGTGCGGAAAAAACGGCTCGACGCCCACAGCGAATTGGACGAGCCCGAACACGCCGGCCGCAACGTTACTGAGCGACAGCCACAGCGCAAGCTTGTAAATGTCATCGCCAGTCAGTCTCGCGCCCAGGATGATGAACGGAATCAGAAAGATATTGCCGCGAAGGCCGACGATTTGAATGAGCGGGTCCTGCCGGAGCGAAAAGAACAACAGCACCGGCCACGCGATCAGCACGACGATCCAGTTTCGCAGGTCTTCGGAGCGGATCCCCTGCCACACGGGCTGACGGCGCCAGATCTGCGCGGCGTAGAGGCCGAGCACACCACAGTCGAAGAGCAGGTGCGAGAAGCCGTCGGGAAGGTTCGCGCGAACGATCCCGTAGACATAGCCGACGCTCAGGACGGCGCAAAGGCCGCCGACAAGCGAACGGCGCGCTATCTGAAAGCACGCGACGAAGCTCGCGGCGCACAACGCTATCGAGATCATCCGGTGTACACCTGAAGGAACTCGGTCGCCATTCGCTCGGGGGAGAAACGGCGTTCGGCTGCCGGCCGCGCCGACTCGCTCAGCGATCGTCGGAGGATCGGGTCAGTCACCAGCCGCCGGAGCTGACGCGCCAGGTCCCTGGCATTCCCCATTTCGTGGCCCAACGCGTCGACCTCTTCTTCAAAGAGCTCTTGCGCGCCTCCATTCCGCACAGCGGCGACGGCGCGGCCCGTTGCCATGCCTTCGGCGATCACCATCCCGAACGGCTCGGGGCAGGTGCTGGCGTGAACGACGACGTCCAGCGCACGCATCGCGGCAGGAACATTGGCGATGTGACCGGTAAACCCCACGCGGCCCCCGAGGCCTCGCTGGGCGGCGTACGTTCGGAGTTCCGCGAGCGTTCGTTGACTGCCGGATGTCTGGTAGACGGGACCGCCGATCACGTAGCCGCGGACGGGCAAATCCGTCGAGAGCTGAGCGAGTGCGTCGAGGAACACGTCGTGCCCCTTCCACCGTCCGAACGTTGCGACCAGACCGATGCGAACGAGGCCGGCGTCCGACGTCAGGCCGGACAACTCAGCGAGATCGAGCGCATCCCCGGACGGGCAGAAAAGCGCCAGGTCCACGGCATTGTGGATCCGCCGAATTTGGCGTTGGCGTCCCAGCGCGTTTTCGACGTCCTGTCGTACGGAGTCGGAATTGACGACAACCGCGGCTGGCCCGCTCGAGAGTTCGCGCAGCAGACGTGTCGTCACCTTCCTCGCGCCGACGTATTCGTGCACGTGCCACACCAGCCGCGCCCGCTTGTCAGTCGTGAATGCGGTCGCCACGTGTGCCTTGATCCCGTTGCTGTGCACGATGGTCGCGCACAGTTCTTTCAGTTCGTTCCGAAGGCGCTGCAGATACGGCCACATCGAGACGGCCGCGCGGCTCAGGTTCCACGCATTGGCGAGCCTTCCGGTGTTTGCTCCGTTGGGTTCACCCAGTGTCGCCACCGTCTGCGGATAAGGAATGACGCGCACGCCGAAACCGTCGTCTCGACAGCGATCCAGAAAGGCGCCCTTGTCCGGCGCGATGATCGTGATTGTCCAGCGAGGTACGATTCGGCGAAGCGCACGCAGCAACGTCAGCAGACTCGTTTCCGCTCCGCCGAGTTCGGCGGACGTTGTCACGCAAACCAGATGCTCGACGCTGTCTTGTACGGAACTGACGTCAGACAACCGTCGCCCTCGGCTGCACGGTCGCGTGGGCGGGCGTCAGGTTGAGGACGTCAGCGAGCTCTTCGACACGGGCAACCGCGTCGGTCAACGTCGCCACCCGAAGCTTTGCTGCAGCGCCCATAGCCATCCGGCGCGGGCGATCCGTGATCAGTGTTTGCAGCGCGTTGGCGACGCCAAGCGCATCACCCGGTGAGGTCAAGATCCCGCAGTCGTCGGTGACCAGTTCCGACGCTCCGCCGGCGCGGGACACCACGCAAGGCAGTCCGGCGCTCATCGCCTCTGCAATGGCGAGCCCGAACGGTTCCGGTGCGATGTTCGGCTGGCAGTACACGTCCGCCAGCGCCATCAGCCGGTGCATGTCGTCTCGTTGGCCGAGCAACGTGACGTTGCGAGATGGCACGGAGGCCGTCTCCCGTTCGAGTTGCTCGAGGTAAGGCCGTTCGACGGGACGCTGTACGCCACCGGCAATCCAGAACTTGACGGCGTCCACAGCCACATGCCTTGCTGCTTCAATCAGGACGGAGTGGCCCTTCCACGCTTCAAGGCGCGCAGCCATCAGGACGACGACCTCGGTATCTCGGCATCCGAATTGGTGTCGCGCGGCGGCACGCTCCGCGGTCGATAGCGTCTCAACTGGCAGAACAGGACAGTAGACGACGCGCGGGGTGAGGCCGGAAAACGCGGGAACCGACGCCGTGAATCGGCTGTTTGCAATCTGCACGTCTGGCCGTGTCCAGGATGCCCACCGATCGGGCCACGCCGGGTTGGTGATCGGTGCGTGCTGCCAGAACGCCACGATCCGTCCGAGCGCTCGCGCGACTGGCGCAAAGATCGCGTGTGTCCAGGAGCCATGAAAGATCGCGACGTCGGGATTCAAATCCGTGAGCAGCCGCTTGAATCCGCCTCGCGCCGCAAGGACCGTCCATGGCCGTGACGCCCGCGCGCGGGGCAAGGAGACGACTTCCGCTCGCACGTCCTGCAGCTCGCGGTAGAGCCGGCCTGCGGGTGACACCGCAAACTGCTGCCGGATCCTGGCGTTCTTCGTCGCCGCAAACGTGGCCAGCATGCGCTCGATGCCGCCATATAGATCGCCGCCGGCAACGTGAACGATCCGCACGTCGATCAGAAATAACGCTGCGGAACGTGAACCGTGTCGCCGGGCTTGACCATGTCGCTCAATCTAACGTTCTTGACTTCTTCGAGCTTGTCTCCCACTCGACGGAAGATCTTCACGCGACCGGTGGCTCCTCGTTCTGTGGGTCCACCGGCCATCGCGATCACCTGCATGACAGTGAGCGACCCTTCGATCACGTAGGGACCCGGCGCTTTGACGTACCCGGTGACGTACACGCTCTCCGCACGCGGGACGTTGATGCTGTCTCCGTCCCTCAACGAGAAGCCTTCAGGCAGTTGTCCGTTCTGCAATTCGTTCATGCTGACGCGCAGCGAACTGCCTCCCGCGCTCTCAGGCTCTGGCAGCGCGGGTTCGACGCCGACCGGCCTGGTGATGACGACGTAGCCGGCGGCCGTCGAGGTTGGCGAGCCTGCCGCGGCAAGCACCTGGAGGATCGACATGTTGCCGGTGAGGGCATACTGACCGGGCACCCGGACTTCGCCGAGCACAAAGACATTCTGGCTGCGGTATTTCGCCACCTCGACAGTGACCTGTGGCGCGACGAAGTAACCACCCTGGACGAGTTGTTTTTCGATCACTGTTTTGATGGACCTCAGGGTCAATCCACCAGCCTTCACCCGGCCGACGTATGGATAGTCGAAGGTGCCGTCGGCATCCACGGCGACCGTTCGCGTGAGGTCCGCTTCGCCCAGCATCGAGATGCTGAGGACGTCCTGCGTGCCGACGACGTAGTCAGGCTGCGCCTGCGCCTGCGTTCGCGCGTCGATCGCGGGCGGTGTGGCGGCGCCGGCAGGCGAGGCTGGCGTCTGCGTTTGCAGCAACAGTGCGAGGAGTGCAATGGCGGCCATGTTCAGAATCCGTAAGTGAAAGAACCAAAGATGCGACGGCGGGTGTAGCGCCGTTCCTCCACGGGCGAGGATCGTTCCGTGTGCTCGTAATTCACCGCGAGTCGTGAGTTGTTGCCGAGCCGATAGCCGATACCACCGCCGACGATGCGGAGCTTGTCCTTGTGGGCGGCAGTTTCCGCATCCACACGCGGCTCGTAGCGAAGCCGATCTCCGCCGCCGACCAACTCGACATCGACCGGACCATGAATGCGCTGCGTGAGCGTCACGCGTGCAGAGGTGGAGAGATAGTAGGGCGTCAGATCCGCGAACGAGTAGCGGATGTCGTGATCGAGCGTGACCGCCACTCGCATCTGATCGCGGAACGAATAGGCCAGCGCAACCGCGGCAGCGATACCGCTCATCTCGGGAATTTCGTTGGTCAATGGCTGGAAATCTCGATAGGCGATCTGGGCACGGCCCGAGATCAGCGCGGCTGGCTGAAATGTGACGGTTGCGCCGTACCGTCGCGTGTCGGCGTCGCGGCCCGGCGATCGTGTGAACCGATCCTTGGTCTGCTCGACATCGAACGATACCGACGTCAGCGGCGTCAATTCCAGCTCGATACCGCCAGTCACCGTCTCGGTTTCAGTATTCAATGCGTCGGCCAGCGTCACACCACCGAACAGTTCATCGTCCGCATACGTGGCGTTCGACCGCTTGTACGCCGCCGTGAGCGATGTGTGCGCAAAGAGCAGCAGACCTGCCCCTCCGCCATATCGTGTTTCGCGGCGGTGGGCTCGGGCGTCGATTTCGGTGTTCGGGCGCTCGTGTGAATCCGCGATCGAGGCCAGCGCGTAGGGACGGAGTCGGCCGAGCAGAAAATCGACGCGACCGGTGGACGCACGGTTTGAACCGCGTTCGGACTTGAATTCCTGGAAGTAGATGTACTCGAATGTGCTGGCGTATGTCGCCACGATTCGATTCAGGCGCAGCCCAACATCCACCTTGGCGCCGGTGGTGGCGCTGAAGTCCTGCCGCGGGCTGCCGCTTTCGTTGAACACGTTGGAGTCGACGCCGACGTCGCGCAGGATGAACGTCGGGCGAACCGACACGGGGCCCATGCGAATACGTGCGTTTTCCTCCGGATCCGGCGGTGCCGGATACGTTTGCGCGCGTGCTGGCGCGGGATACAGGCCCGCGAGCGCGGTCACCAGTACTATCCGTGTGAAGCATTCGCGGAGTAGACGCCGCGTGCGCCTGTGCGTGTTCGTCATCGCGTCATCCTTGCAGATACATTGGTCCCACGTCGGAGGGGAATTCCGAGTTGCCGAGCCTTGCGATAGAGGTTTGCCCGCTCGATGCCCAAGGCGCGAGCGGCTTCTCTCATCTGCCACCCGTAGTCGCGGAGCACCGCCGCGATGTGATCGCGCTCGAACTGGCGGCGCGCTTCGCGCAGGTTGCTGGCGGGGCGAAGCGGCGGCCGATCCAGCTGCACCTCGGCCAGCACTTCCTCCTGCAGGATGGTCGGCCCCGATCCGTTCGCGGCGAGACGATCGATGAGCGCTCGCAACTCGGTCACATTCCGCCGCCATGGCAATGCCGCCAACACGGTCAGTGCCGCGGCTGTGAATTGCCTGCCGGGTGCACGTTCCGCGAGGATGCGAGCAGCGATCTCGCCGACGTCCTCCTGGCGCTGACGAAGAGGCGGCACGTCGATGACGAGCGGCAGACGTCTCGCCAGTTCATCCACCAACCGCCCGTCGTCGACCGCGCTGACGAGACTGTTCGAGGTTCCGGCAACGACGCGAACGTCCAGCGCGAGTCGCCCGAGCGGACGGGCGGATGCGCCATTTCCACGCGAGGCGTGCACTGACCGCTGGCGCAGGACCTCGCCGTCGCGAAGCACGCGCGCGAGACGGCGCTGCGCCGCGGCAGGCAGTTCCGTCACCTCGTCGAGAAAGAGAACTCCGGTATGCGCACGCGCCAGCGCGCTGGCGCCTGAGAGCGCTTCGAGCTCGTCCCCGCGACGCCGCGCAGGCACACCGAAAAGCGCCCGCTCGACTTCCTGCGGACTACCGGCACAAGTGAGGACGACAAAGGGCTGCGTGCGGCGGGCGCACCGCTCGTGCAGCGCGCGCGCGACGGCCTCGGTGTCTAATCCCCGCTCGGCCACGACGAGAGCTCCTCGGTCGGCGTCGGCGGCCTGTTCGAGGTGCGCGAGGCAGTCCCGAATCTGGCGGGACGTGCCCGTCAGTTCATGGGGTAAACCATTGATGAATTGGGACATGGGAGGACAGCTCCGCCCCTTGGGTCACACGGCGGACGTGTAAACCACCTTATCGGCAGAGTTGGGGCCGCTGAATTGTTGGGGAGAGTTAGTATTGTGCGCCTCTGCTGAGCTTTGTGTCAATAGCGATACACATTTTTGCGCGTGAACGACACAAGGCGCTTCTTCTCGCGTAAGGGCGGGGTCATGCGGGACACGCAAAGCCGCCGAGCGCTGTGTCAAGTCGCGGTCGCCTGCACCTGGTCTACGACGGCCGCGGCGGAGCCGCGTGCACGATATCGGTCGACTCAAGCGTCGCGCCGGCCGAGCTTCCGAAACTGGTTCTAGTAATTCACCAGCACGCGCGCGGCGCGTTCGATCTCCTCTTCCGATGGCAGGAAAAACGCCTCGAGCGGCGGCGAGTACGGCACCGGCGTGTCGAGCGCGCCGATGATTCGCACCGGCGCATCGAGCCACTCGAACGCCTCCTCCTGAATCATCGCCGCAACACTCTCACCGATACTGCCCGTGCGCGAGTCCTCATGGACGATCAGCACGCGGTGGCACTGGCGGGCAAGCGCCAGCACGGCCGCGCGATCGAGAGGAGCGAGCGATCGCAAATCGAGCACGGCCGCCTGTATGCCATCCGCGCTCAATCGCTCGGCGACACGCAAGCCGACATGCACGTAGGCGCCGTACGACACGATGGCGAGGTCGGCCCCTTCGCGCCGAAGCGCGGCTTTCCCGATGGCAAGCGGCGGCGGCGGATCTTCGTCGAGCAGCTGCTTGATCCGCGGATCGCGATAGAGTGCGATGTGCTCGTAATAGAGGACCGGATCGGGATCGGCCACCGCACTTCTGAGGAGCGCTCGTGCATCGTACGGCGTCGATGGGACGACGATCTTCAGCCCTGGCGTGCGATAGAACCAGGGTTCGGTGTTCTGGCTGTGATACGGCCCCGCGTGACGCAGTCCGCCCCACGGCATCCGCACCACCATCGGGACCGATCCTCCCCATCGGTAGCGAATCTTCGCGGCATTGTTGACAAGTTGGTTGAAACCGGTCGCGACGAAATCATTGAACTGCATCTCGCCTATCGGGCGCTCGCCAGTGAGCGCTGCACCGACGCACACCCCCAGCACGGCTCCCTCTGCGAGCGGGGAATTCAAAATGCGATCGCCGAATTCGTCGAGCAGGGGCTTCAGCAGCAGAAACGCATTTCCATACCTGCCGCCAACGTCTTCGCCGTAGACGAACACACGCGGATCGGATCTGAGCGCATCCCGCACGCCGAACATGACGCCTTCGAGAAAGGTGTGTCCCTTGCGATCGAAGGGGAGCGCCGGCTCCAACGTTGCGGATGCAGGATTCTCGTCCGGCTGCGTGAGCGGATCCCTTCGCTGACGCGGTGGTTCTGATGCGAAGACTCCAATACCCGCCTCTGCCGCTGCCGGCCACGGCGCGTGGATGACGGCCTGCGCCTGCTCTTCGACGAGAGACGTGGCCTGCTCCTTCCACTGGTCGAACTCGCCCGAATCGAGCAGCCCCTCGTCCAACAGGCGGTGCGAATAGGTGATGAGCGGGTCGCGCGAGGTCCAATACTGATACAACTCGGCGTCGGCATAGCCCTGCGGCGAAACAGGAGGATAGTCCCACGACACCGCAGGATCTTTCCCGAGGTACAGCATGTCGTCGTGATGCGCGTGCCCGCACATTCGCATCGCGACGAGCTCAATCAACGACGGACCCTCACCGGCGCGCGCCCGCTCGACGGCCCAGGCAAACGTCGCAGCGACGTCATCGGGATCCGTTCCGTCGATCGTGACGCCAGCAATGCCGTAACCAATCGCCTTGTCCGCAAACACGCGAACGGCCGACTGTTCGACAACCGGCGTGGACAGCGCTGTCTGATTGTTCTGCACGCAGAAGACGGCAGGCAGCCGCCGCACGGCGCAGAGGTTGATCGCCTCGTGCCACTCGCCGAGTGAAGAACCCCCTTCGCCAATGAACGACAGCGCCACTCGGCCCTGTCCCTGACGCCAGAAGGCCATCGCCATTCCGGCAATCGTGAGCGAACCGATGGCAAGCGGCGCCGCGGCGGGAAGAATCCCCCAGCCAAAATCCCCGATGTGAAGATCTTTGCCGCCCATCGGGGGACCCGCCTTGGCCATCTGCGCGGACAGCACCATGCGCACGGTCTCGGCGGTTGGCCGCATCGCCAATGCCACACCGAGATCGCGAATCACGGGCGCCACGACATCGCCGGTCCACGTCGTACCGTCCCTGTATTCCTCGCCACGTCGCAAACGAACGCCTGCGGCATAGATGGCTTCCTGCCCGAGGGAGCGAAAGCCTTTCCCCTGGAAAGCGGTCTCGGCAAACCGCACCTCACCGCCGGTGAAGAACGTTTTCAGTCGATTATCGGTGGCCCTCGTCAGAATCATCCCGCGCAGGATCTCGCGGCGTTCCTCACGCGTCAGCGACGCGCGAATCGCAGACCGGCGGAAGAATCCGTCACATCGATAGGCCAGATCGTCAATCGCGAAGTCGGATCTCGCGTTCGCCGGGACTCCGGGGATGGTTTCGCCGGGCATCGGCACGACGCGATGCCTGAGCAGCCGGCGCAGCTCCGGGACAAACCTCACGCGAAGTGCATCGATCTGATCCGGACGGGTCGCATCGAAGGCCGTGAACTCGCCGAGCGCGAGGCCGAGCGCCTCGACCGCCAGATCCGCGGCAAACGGATCCTGCTCGGCGACAAACGCCGCAAATCGGTGTTGAAGATCGTCAACGGGGTCGCTGGCTGGCTTCAACATGCGACCATCGTAGCGCAGGCGGCTATATTAGGCGGACCGCCGATGCGACCCCTTCCGCACTTCGTGTTCTGGCTTCTCGGGCTCCGGTCGCCCGAGACACAAACCACGGAGCGCGAGCGGGCGGCACTCGCGCGCCGCGCCGCCGGGTGCAGCCGGCTGGTCGAAATCGGCGTCTGGCACGGCGTCACGACGTCCGTTCTGCGACGTGCCATGGCGTCGACCGGGGTCCTCTGGGCCGTCGATCCATTTCCTCCGGGCCGTCTCTCCTTCAGTCTGCAGCAACCGATCGCTCGCTCGGAGGTCCGGCGCGTTCAGAACGGGGTCGTTCGATGGGTTCGTGAGACCGGAGAGCAGGCGGCTTCGACCTATCGCCAGGCCGGCGAGCCGCCCGTCGACCTTGTGTTCATCGATGGCGATCACAGCTACGAGGGGTTGGTCAGCGATTGGCGGGCGTGGAGTCCTCTCGTGCGCGCGGGCGGGGTGATCTGCCTGCACGACAGCCGTTCAACCCCGGAGCGCCGCATCGACGGGGCGGGCAGCGTGCGCGCCACTTCAGAAGTCGTGTTGACCGATCCAGCTTTCGAGCTGGTGGAGCAAGTCGACAGCCTCACGATTGTGAGACGGCGCTAGCCCGCAATCACACCGGAACCGCAGCTCGTGCGACAAACGCCTCGATGTCAGCCGCCGGCCGCGCCCCCGCGGTCCTGGCGACTTCCCTTCCGCCGGAAAACACCGCCATCGTCGGAATGGACCTGATGGTGAAGCGGTCGCCAAGTTCGGGGAGGGCGTCGGTGTTCACTTTGACGACGAGGTATTTTCCGGCGTTGGACGCAGCCACTTTCTGAAGTTCGGGTGCCACCATGCGGCACGGACCGCACCAGGGAGCCCAGAAGTCGACGATGACCGGGAGAGTGGAACGCGAAATCACGGCATCAAAGGTCGAGACAGTTGGGATTTCGACCGGCTCGCCGACCGGCGGGAGATCGGTCTTGCAGGCGGCGCACCGGGCTTCCTTCGCAGTGAACGGCACGCGGTTCGGCTTGCCGCAGTTGGGGCAGGAAGCAATCAGGCCGCGTTCGTCCACCCGGGTTGCGCTCATGCCTCTATTGTACGGAAAAAGGGGACAGACCCCATTTCGCGAAACGCGAAAAGGGGACAGTCCCCCTTTTCGCAGACTGTCCGTTTTTGCAAAAGGGGGACTGTCCCCTTTTTTCAGTCCGAGACGGCTAGTTCGCCAGGGACGATTGGCCGGGTTCGGGGGAGCAGGCCCCGGCGCGCCAGGTTGCTGACCCACGCCAGAATGGCGACGAATACCAGGAGTTTGAACGTGTCTCCAGCGCGGCCAGAGGGGACGGCTTTCCAGAGGAACCAGAGAATCGGTTGAGCTATGCACACGGCCCAGACCGACCCGTAGAAATACCGCCGCTCGTGACCCTCACCCTGCGTCGAACGTTTGACGCGCGGTAAAACTCCGGCCGCACCCAATATCCAGATCGGGATCACGATCGAAAAATAGGCCACGTCGTAGAACTCGCGCAGCCTCCACCGACCGGTGACGATCGCGCCGATCAACCCGGTCAGATTCAACAGCGCAAAGGCAATCACTTCGCTCCAGGCGAGCGTGTAGCACACGCGGCGATAGAGCGGGTTTGGCCGGTCCTCCGTGAACCGAATGATGTAGGGTCTCGGCTCGACGCCCGGCAGCTTGCCAGCCCATCCCGCGAGACCGGTGCCGATCAAGACGAGGCCGAGCCACAACGCCATCCGTGCATCGAACCCCCGATCGAACAGATCGAAGGTCAATGGTCCCGGCGCGATGAAGAACACCCAGATCCAGATCGGCCAATGCGCCAATCGGTAACTCGCTTTGTTGCGCTCGCGAATCCTGCGATCGGTTGCAAGTTCGATCCGGACGGCGTGTCCAAGGGTCCGTTCGTATGAAGGGGGAAGTAGCGGCCACGACACAGAATGACAATACTCCTTGCGGAACTTTACCACGCCATTTCTGTCTAATTCGTGATTGACCCGCTGATCCGTTGACCCCATTGACCCGTTGACCCGTTAGCGTGAGGTCCCATGTTGCAGGATCTGCGTTTCGCCATACGCATGCTCGTCAAGGACCGCTGGTTCACGTTCGTCGCGGTGCTCGCACTTGGCCTCGGCATCGGTGTGAACACCACGGTCTTCACGTTCGTGAATGCCGTGCTCATCCGTGGTCTGCCGTACGACGATTCAGAGCGAATCATGATCGTCACGACGCGCAACACCACGCAATCGAACCCGGGCGTCGCGTCCTACCAGGACCTGGAGGATTGGCGCGCGCAGAGCAAATCGTTCACCGGCCTCGCGTGCTTTCAACAGACCTCGATGAACGTGACCGACAGCGGTCACCCGCCAGAGCGGACGCCAGGCGCACGTGTCTGTGCCAACACCTTCGGTCTGCTCGGTCAGCCGATGCACCTGGGACGCGACTTCCTCCCCGGAGAGGACAAGAAAGGGGCCGAGCCGGTGGTCATCATCGGCTACGGCGTCTGGAAGTCCCGATACGGCGGCGATTCGAACATTCTCGGTCGTGCAGTCAAGGTTAATGGCGTCGCCGCCACGATCGTCGGTGTGATGCCTGAGGGCGTCCGGTTTCCGAGCAACGCCGACATGTGGCAGCCGCTCGTCCCGAACGAGAATTCGCTGCGGCGCAACCAGCGCAATATGACGGTCGTCGGGCGTCTGGCGCCGGGAGTGACTCAGGCGCGCGCGCAGGCCGAAATGAGCGGCATCGCCCAGCAGCTCGCCAAGCAGTTTCCCGACACGAACGAAAACATCGACGCGCTCGTGATGACGTTCAATCAGCGATTCAATGGCGGACCAATCCGAATCGTCTTTCTCGCCCTGCTGGGAGCCGTTGGATTCGTCCTGCTCATCGCCTGCGCGAACGTCGCGAATTTGCAGCTCGCCCGATCCGCACAACGCGCGCGTGAGGTCGCCGTCCGCGTCGCACTCGGCGCGAGCCGCGCCCGGGTCGTGAGGCAACTGCTCGTCGAAAGCACACTGCTCGCGTGCATCGGGGGTGTCCTGGGCCTCGGGCTCTCGACGATTGGCGTCAGGCTGTTCGACCGCGCGGTCGAAGGCTCGGGCAAGCCTTACTGGATCCAGTTCACGTTTGATCCGATCGTCTTCGGCTACCTGGCGCTGATTTGCCTGACCACCGGCATCCTCTTCGGCCTCGCACCCGCGCTCCAGGTATCCAAGACGAATGTGAACGAGATCCTCAAGGAAGGCGGCCGCGGAAGCGCTGGCGGACGACGAGCGCGGTGGCTGACGTCAACGATGGTCGTCGTCGAATTGGCGCTCACGATCGTCTTGCTCGTCGGCGCGGGTTTGATGATCCGCAGCTTCCTCAAGCTCTACTCGCTCGACATCGGGGCGCGAACCGACCATCTCTTGACGATGTCGACCGGCTTACCCGATCAGAAATACCCGAAGGCGGAACAGCGCCAGATTTTTTACGAGTCGGTGCTGACCAGGCTCCAGACGATTCCAGGAATGCAGGCGGCAGCGATCGCCTCCGCGATTCCGTTTGGCGGAAGCGATCGACGGCGGCTCGAGATCGACGGCAAACCCGTGGCCGCGGAAACACAAAAGCCGAGCGTCGCGTATATCGCGATCAGCCCGCGATACTTTGACGTGGTGGCTGCACCCGTCCGACGCGGCCGCGGCTTTACCGAGACCGACGGTGGCGCTGGCGCGGAAGTCGCCCTCGTCAACGAACGATTTGCGGCGCAGCACTTCCCCAACGAAGATCCCGTCGGACGACGCATCCGGCTGTTGACGGGCGACGGGCGAACGCCACCGCCGGCGAGTCCTTCGACTCCGCCGCCACCCGAGCCGAAGTGGCTGACGATCGTCGGAATCAGTCCTACCATCCGGCAAGGCGACCGTCAGGCGCTCGAGCCAGACGCTGTGGTGTACGTTCCCTATCGACTGGAATCGTATTCCTTCATGAACATCCTGACGCGAAGCCAGGTCGAGCCCGGAGCGCTCACGATGCAAGTGCGTCAGACGGTTCAGGCGATCGATCCGGAGCTGCCAGTCTTCGGCGTTCAGACGATGGATCAGTTTCTCTCGCAGGCTCGGTGGCCGTACCGCGTATTCGGCAGCATGTTCGCGATCTTTGCGGTAATCGCGCTGGTGCTCTCAGCAGTGGGAATCTACGCAGTCACCGCCTACTCGGTCACGCAGCGAACACAGGAGATTGGCGTTCGGATGGCCCTCGGCGCGCGCGGCGGGCAGGTATCGTGGCTGATCCTCCGCCAGGGACTGGTTCAGCTCGCGATTGGACTCGCGATTGGACTGGCAGGCGCGCTCCCCCTAAGCGGTGTGCTCCAGACCCTGGTGATCCAGATTCCCACCAAGGATCCGGTGACGTTCACGGCGATCGCCGGCATTCTGGTCGCGGTCACGATCGCCGCGTGCCTGATCCCGGCACGCCGGGCCACGAGGCTGGACCCCCTGGTCGCGCTCCGCGCTGAGTGAAGTCGTGCGCTTCGCGCGTCAGTCGCTTGTCGTTAGTCTCCCAAGCAAACGACTGACGAGCGACTAGCGACTGACGAGCGTAAGACGGACTACCGACTAGCGACTAGCGACTGACGACGGCGTCCTGTAATAATGTCGGTCGATCATGTTCCTGCGCGCGGCCGGCTGGCTGCTCATCTGTCTCGTCCTCCACCCCCTCCCTGCCGCCGCGCAAAATACGCGCTCCGCTCAGCTCGAACGCGAGCGCGCGGACAAGGCGAAGCGGCTGAAACCGTACGAACCCAAGAAGCTCGAAACCTGGGTGATGAGGGCCGAAGAGGGTCGTCTCAGGCGCATGATCGCGCCGCACAACGGGTTTTTTGCCGAATACGGCTATACCCATCGACCAGTTGGCGCGGGCATCGGGTTCGGTGGCGGTTGGCGACACGATCTGTTCGATCGCCAGGCGCGCGTGGTGCTCGAAGCGGGGGCGACGTTCCGGCGGTATCAGATGTTCCGCGCGGACTTTTCCCTGCCCCGACTGGCGGATGAACGCCTCGAGGTGGGCGTCGAGGGCGTGTACCGTCGTCAGCCGCAGGATGATTTCTACGGCCTCGGTCCCAACACCCAGGAGGCGATGCGTGTCAGCTACCTCTTCGAGGGACGCGAGTTCCAGGGGCGTGCGATGGTGAAGCCGCGGACGTGGTTTCACTTCGGCACGCGCGTCGGAGTGCTCAGTCCGTCGATTGACTCGGGAAAAGACACGCGATTCCCGTCGATTGAAGCCACCTTCGACGATAGTCTCGCTCCCGCTCTCCTGGCACAGCCTGATTATCGATACGGCGAGGCGTTTGCCGAAGTTGATTACCGTGATGAACCGGGCAACGCGCGATCGGGTGGCTACTACGCGGTCGCGTGGCGGGCGTACAACGACTCGGATTTGGATCGCTACAGCTTTCGCCTGCTCGATGCGCAGGCGCGTCAGTTCTTTCCGATCTTCGACAAGAAGCGCGTGTTCGCGCTCAAGACGGAACTCGTATCAGCAACTCCGCAGTCGGGGCATCGGGTGCCATTCTTCATGCAGCCAACACTTGGCGGCGGTCACACGCTGCGAGGTGTGAACGATTATCGTTTCCGCGATCGCGCCATGTTCAACTTCAACGTCGAGTATCGCTGGGAAGCGTTCGCTGCCCTCGACATGGCGCTCTTCACCGACTTCGGGACTGTCGCTCCGCGGGTATCTGACCTCGACTTTGGTGACTTGAAGCGTTCGTACGGGATTGGGCTGCGGTTCAATACGCCGAGCGCCGTGTTCTTCCGGATTGACGTCGCAACCGGTGCCGGCGAAGGTCTCCACTATTTCTTCAAATTCAGCAATGCGTTCTGATCAGTCGATGCGGCGACTTGCCGCGGCGAGCGTACTCCTGGTGGGCGTCTGGACGGCTGGCAGCGTCGGTCGGACTGCATCGCCGAAGTTCTACCCGGACGATCCAATCTGGCACGATCCCGAGACACAGGACGCCTCGAACGTTCCGGAAGTCGATGTCAGCGGTCAGTACGACTTGATCGAAAATTCGTTTCTTGGCGCCGGCGATCGCACGCCGAAGCGTGCCGAGAATATCAACACGATTGGCGAAGTTCCCGATTCGAGCTGGTTTACGAATCGAATCGGGCGCCAGCCCATGGCGGTCGCGGATCTCGCCAGGGGACCCGACACGGGCACTGGTCCGGCACCGGGAACCTGGACGATCCTGGCGAGAAAATCCGAAGGCGTGACTCCCGGCTTCACGATCCAGGACGGCACGGGAGAGGTCTACTGGATCAAGTTCGATCCGAAATCGAACCCGGAGATGGCGAGCGGCGCTGAGGTCGTCTCCACAAAATTCTTTCATGCCTTCGGCTATCACGTTCCTGAGAACTACCTCGCGACGTTCAGGCCGGAGCAACTCGCCATCCGTGCAGGGGCGACCATGAAAGACGAAGACGGTCGGCCGCGGCCGCTCACGCGCGATGATATCGACGACATCCTCGAGAACGCGGCGCAGGGCGCGGACGGCTCGTATCGAGTGCTGGCCAGCCGCAATCTGCCGGGCCGGCCGGTCGGGCCGTTCCGTTACTACTCCACGCGGCCGGATGATCCGAACGACATTTTTCCCCACGAACACCGGCGTGAGCTGCGCGGGCTCATGGTGTTTTCCGCATGGCTGAACCACGACGAGGTGCGCAGCACGAACTCGCTCGACACAGTGATCGAGACGAGCGGCCGCAGACTCGTCCGCCACCATCTCCTCGATTTTGGCTCAACACTCGGCAGCGGCAGCGTGAAGGCTCAGAGCCGGCGGGCAGGCAACGAGTTCGTCTGGGAGTCGCGTCCAACCTTCATTACCATGCTGACGCTTGGCCTCTACGTGCGGCCGTGGCTCAAGGTGCCTTATCCCGATATCCCTGCCGTCGGACGAATCGAGTCCACGTATTTCCGGCCGGATGAGTGGAAGGCCGATTACCCGAATCCAGCGTTCAAGAATGCCGCGGAAGAGGACCGTTTCTGGGCGGCGCGCATTGTCGCCGCGCTGAACGAGGACGCGATCAAAGCGGTCCTGTCCACAGCCAAGTACAGCGATCCCGCCGCGTCGGAGTATCTGACGAGGATCGTGCTCGAGCGCCGGACCAAGGTCCTCAGCACGTGGCTGAATGCCACGAACCCGCTCGTCAACGTCACGATGAGCCCTTCAGGTGAACTGACCTTCGAAAACGCCGCAGAAAAAGCTGGCGTCGCGAAGGCGGCGGAACGCTACAGCGTTCAGTGGTCGCGATTCGACAACGACGCCAACCAGCACGAACCCTACGGCACTGAGGTGACTTCGACGACGCCGCGCATCCAGGCACCTGCCGAGTTGCTGGCGCCGCGACCGGACTACGTGGCCGCGCGTCTTCGCGCGCATCACGCGGATTTTCCCGCCTGGTCTCAACCGCTGATGGCCTACTTCCGTCGCTCCGCCGACGGCTGGATGCTCGTCGGTCTCGAACGCAATCCGTGAAGCGCGCCGCGCTCCTCTGCGCGGCACTCGCCCTTCTCGGCGCGGTTTACGCTTTCCGCGCCGCGCAGAAGATGCCGGACTTCGAGGTCTACTGGCGCGCGGGGTCCCGCGCCGCGCACGCACAGCCGCTGTACTCGCCCGATGACGGGCACTATCAACTGAAGTATTTGCCAGCCTTCGCGCTGCTCGCCGTTCCGCTGGCCTGGCTCCCGCTGCAGGCTGCGAAGGCCGTGTGGTTTGCACTCTCTGCAGGCGTCCTCGGGGCTTTCGTGGCGATGAGCATCGACCTTCTGCCCGACAGAAGAAGAACAATCTGGGTGCTCGTCCTCTGCATCGTGCTGGCGATGGCAAAATTCTACGGCCACGAGCTCGTGCTCGGACAAGTCAACCTCCTGCTCGGCGCGCTCGTGACCGCCGCGGCCCTGTCGCTTCGCACGGACCGAGAGACACTCGCCGGCCTCCTGCTCTCACTCGCGATCATCGTCAAGCCGTACGCGGTGATTTTTCTTCCGTGGCTGCTGGTCATCGGATACGGACGCGCATTTGCCAGTGCCGTGGTCGCGATGCTGATCGCGATCGCAGCCCCGGCCGCCGTTTACGGCTTCTCCGCAAGCTTGTCTCTGCACGGTGAATGGTGGCGAACGGTAACGACCTCCACGGCTCCCAATCTCCTCAATACCGATAACGTGTCGTTCGCAGCGATGTATGCGAAATGGATCGGGCCGGGAACGAGTGCCGAATGGCTCGCGATGCTGACGTCGATCGCCGTACTTGGACTGGCCGTTGATGTGTTGCGGCGCAGGAGCGGAGTGACCGAGCCGATGGGTCTCGAGGTGGCGCTGCTGTTGACGATGATGCCGTTACTGTCGCCGCAGGGATGGGACTACGTGCTGCTGCTGGCAACGCCAGCGATCGCCTTCCTCGTGAATTATGGAGACCGTCTGCCGAGCGCACTGAAGGTCCCCACTGCGGCCGCCGTCGCGATAGCCGCGTTCAGTGTGTTCGATCTGATGGGGCGCCGCACCTACGCCACGTTCATGTCGTGGTCGAGCGTCACGATCTGCTTCCTAATCGTGATTGCCGCGTTGTACGCGCTACGGGTGAAACGGGTGGTGTGAGGCGCGCGGGCCGGCGGGCGCGCCTTACGGCGCGCCTCCGAACATCGCGTTGCAGCTTGGCTTATCGAGCCGGAGCGGACTTCTTCCGAGCGCTGCGACGGCGCACGTAGAAGATGCCGATGACGCCGATCAGAATCGCGGAAATAGCGAACATTCAGTAACCTCCCGGGACACGAGCGAGGGGCAAGCGCGGTGCCGCCACGCTCCATTCAGGCGGGGGCGATCCAGTAAGACCAGGCAGGTGTGGCAGTTACAGCGGGGGGTTGCACGCCACTGCACGATGAGTCGAGGCTAGAATGAATTGGCCGCTTCGCACACTTTTGGTGAGCGGACTTGCACATTCGTCATGATTCGAATCCTGGTGACCGGCGGTACGTTCGACAAGCAATACGATGAGCTGACCGGAAGGCTGTTCTTTCGCGAGACACACGTCCCCGAAATGCTTCGGCTGGGCCGGAGCCGGCTGGCTGTCCACGTGGAAACCGTGATGATGATGGACAGCCTCGACATGAATGACGCCGACCGGCAGGCGATTGTCGCGCGCTGCACGGCTGCGCCGGAACGAGCGGTCCTCGTCACGCACGGAACGGACACGATGGTGGAAACGGCGGCCGCACTGGCAGCGGCCGGCATCGCCGGCAAGACCATCGTGTTGACCGGTGCGATGGTGCCGTACGCGTTTGGCAGCTCCGATGGATTGTTCAATCTTGGCAGTGCGTTGTCATTCGTCCAGGTGCTTCCACCCGGCGTGTACATCGCCATGAACGGTCAACATTTCCGCTGGGATTTGGTTCGCAAGAACAAGACCACCGGCGTATTCGAAGCGGCGGTGCGATGACACTCCGATCGAGACTTCCCGACGTTGGGACGACGATTTTCACGGTGATGTCACGGCTGGCCGCGGACCTCGGCGCGATCAACCTCTCCCAGGGCTTTCCTGACTTCGATTGCGATCCCGAATTGGTCGATGCCGTGGCCCGGCACATGCGCGCGGGACGCAATCAGTACGCGCCGATGCAGGGCGTGCTGCCGCTTCGCGAGGCGATCTCGGCAAAATACGAAGCCCTCTACGGACGTCGTTACGACCCGGAAACAGAAGTGACGGTGACGTCGGGGGGAACCGAAGCGATCTTCGACGCCGTTGCGGCGATGGTCCACCCCGGCGACGAAGTCATCATGCTCGAGCCGTGCTACGACTCCTACGTCCCGGCGACCGTGCTGAATGGCGGCGTGCCCAGAATCGTTTCAATGCGACCTCGCACCTACGAGATTGACTGGGATGCGGTGCGAACGGCGGTTACCGGTCGAACGCGGCTGCTGATGATCAACTCACCGCACAACCCGACGGGCGCGGTGATTACCGCTGCCGACATCCGAGAACTTCAGTCCCTCGTCCACGACACCGGCATCCACATCGTCAGCGACGAGGTTTACGAACACATCATTTTTGACGGCATTCGCCACGAAAGCATGGCGCGTTACGAGGACCTCGCGGCGCACACGTTCGTGATCGGATCCTTTGGCAAGACGTTTCACACGACGGGCTGGAAGATTGGCTACGCCGTTGCTCCCGCGGCACTGACCACAGAGTTCCGCAAGGTGCACCAGTTCGTGACGTTTTCAACGATCACGCCCGTCCAGTACGGGATCGCAGACTTCCTCGCGGATCACGGACGACTGACGGAGCTGGCGCCGTTCTACCAATGCAAGCGCGATCTGTTTCTCGACTTGATGAAGGAGTCGCGCTTCAAGCCTCTGCGTTGCCGCGGCAGCTACTTCCAGTTGATGGACTACTCCGCGATCACTGACGAACCGGACGCTGACTTCGCGATTCGGCTGACGAAGGAGCATGGCGTCGCCTCGATTCCCACGTCGCCGTTTCTGTATCATCTCCCGGCGCCAAAGATCCTGCGCTTCTGTTTTGCCAAGAAGGACGAGACGCTCGAGCGTGCGGCGGAGCGGCTGCGAAAGGTATAGTCGCTTCGCACCGCCTGTCGCCAGTCAACGAATGTGCGCGACTGCCGCGGGGCGTTTCATCCGGAACAAACGTGCAACGGGCGCGCGAAGGATCTCGGTGACATCGAGGGCGTGGATTAACACCAGAGGGAATGGATGAAGAGAGCTGATTTGATTGCTCGCACTGTGTTGCTCGTCGCTGCGGGTTCGACCGCGATCCTTGGGTTCCAGAGTGCGTCTGGCTTCGACTCCGCCGTCCTGCGCAAGCTGGAATTCCGAAGCATCGGCCCGAGCCTCACGACAGGACGAATCTCTGACATCGCTGTCGATCCGAAGAACCCGAACGTCTGGTACGTTGCGGCCGCGGCCGGGAACCTGTGGAAGACCGAGAACCGGGGCAACACATGGACGCCAATCTTCGACGAGTACGGCTCGTACTCGTTGGGAGCGGTAACCGTCGATCCAAAGGATTCCAGCGTCGTCTGGCTCGGTACCGGCGAGAACAACAATCAGCGCAGCGTGAGCTTTGGTGACGGCGTCTACAAATCCACCGACGCCGGCAAGACATGGAAGAGGATGGGGCTGGAGAATTCCGAGCACATTCAGAACATCATCGTCGACCCTCGAAATTCCAACGTGGCCTACGTGACGGCGATCGGGCCGCTTTGGGGCTCAGGAGGCGATCGGGGACTCTACAAGACGACGGACGGCGGACAGACCTGGAAAGCCGTGCTGACGATTAGTCCAGACACGGGAGTGACCGACCTCGTCATGGATCCGAAAAACCCGGACGTGCTCTACGCGGCGGCTTATCAACGGCGCCGCGCCGTAGGACAACTGATCGGTGGCGGTCCGGAAAGCGGTCTCTACAAATCCACGAACGGGGGGCAGAGCTGGACCAAGCTGACGAAAGGCCTGCCGACCGTCGAGATCGGACGGATTGGCCTCGGCATCAACTGGCGAAATCCGCGGATCGTCTACGCACTGGTCACCGCACAGCGAACCGAGGGCGGATTCTTCCGCTCCGACGATGGAGGCGCGAATTGGACGCGGATTGGCAAGCGCGTGCCGACGCCCGGTCGCGGCGGACGGGAAGGGGGCGGAGGTGGTGGAGGTGGAGGCCGCGGCGCTCCGGCGGACGATTGGTACCGTGGCGGTGACCCTGGCTACTACAACGAGATCTTCGTGGACGGCCACGACCCCGAAACCATCTGGTCGCTCCAGACGAACGTGGATCGTAGTACCGACGGCGGCAAAACATGGATCCAGGTGTCCTTGCCTGGGGTCCACGTCGATCACCACGACATCGTCTTCGATCCGGCAGATAAGAACCACGTTCTCCTCGGGAACGACGGCGGCCTGTATGAGACCTACGACGGCCTGAAAACCTGGCGGCACTTCACGAACCTGCCGCTTTCGCAGTTCTATCGCGTCAACGTCGACAACTCGCGGCCGTTCTACAGGGTTTGCGGCGGAATGCAGGACAACGGGAGCATCTGCGGGCCGTCGCGCACTGTCAATCGTGTCGGTATCCGTACGAGTGACTGGTACACGGTTGGCGGAGGCGACGGCTTCCAGGCGCGCGTCGATCCCGACGATGTGAGTATCGTCTACGCGCAGTCGCAGGAAGGAAATCTGAGCCGGCTGGATCTACGAACCGGGCAGCGCGTGCAGATCCGGCCGACCGCGCAGAACACGACCGGCGGTCCCCCGCCGCCAGCCCCTCCGGCAGGCGGTGAAGGAGCGGGGGGACGCGGGGGACGCGGCTTTGCACGATTTGGACGATGGCATTGGGATGCACCGCTGATTACGAGCGCACATGTGCCTCGCCGCATCTACTTCGGCGGCGATCGGTTGTATCACAGCGACGACCGCGGCAATTCGTGGGTCGCCATCAGCGGCGATCTGACGCGGCAGCTCGACGCAACCACTATCCCGATCATGGGGAAAGTGTGGCCGCGCGATTCTGTCGCGTTCAATCAGGCAACTACACAGCTGAGCACGATCACGACCATTGACGAGTCTCCGTTGCTCGAGGGGCTGATCTACGTCGGCACTGATGACGGCCTGGTGCAGATCACGGAAGATGGCGGAGCGAATTGGCGGAAGGTCGAGAAATTGCCTGGCGTCGCCGAGTACTCGTACGTGACAGACGTGTACGCGTCGCCGCGGGATGTCAACACGGTATTTGCGACGTTCAACAACTATCAGCGCGGCGACTTCAAACCGTACGTGATGCAGAGTACGGACCGCGGACGCTCCTGGACGTCAATCGCGGGAAATCTCCCGCAGCGCTCCGGGGCCTGGAGCATCGTCCAGGACCATCTCGATGGCAATTTGCTCTTTGCCGGGATGGAATTCGGCGTCTGGATGACCGTGGACGGCGGATCGAGCTGGGTACAGCTGAAGGGCGGAATCCCCACAACGCAGGCACGCGATCTCCACATTCAACGACGAGAAGGAGATCTGGTTGTCGGGACGTTCGGGCGGGGAGCATTCATTCTGGACGACTACTCCCCGCTTCGGGCATTGACACCACAATCGCTCACCGAAGAAGCTCACCTCTACCCGCTGCGCGACGCATACATGTTCGACATCCTGACCCATGAACAGGCTGCCTGGGGCAACACCGCGACGTCGAATCCGCCCTACGGTGCGGTCTTCACGTACAGCGTCGGTCGAGCCGACAGCGCAGCCAAGCTGGTGCTGAACATTACCGACAACGAGGGGAAGCAGATCAGGCGGCTGCAGCTGCCGTCAGAAGCCGGTGTCAGCCGGATCGCGTGGGATCTCCGCGGGGAGCCGCCAGCCTCGAGACAGACCACCGATCCGGCAGCGGCGGGGCGTGGCGGGCGCGGTGCTGGAGCCGCCACTGGTGGTGGTGACGATCAAGAACCGCAGGCGTTCGGGTTCGGTGGCCGCGGCGGTCAGCAGCAAGGGCCGCCGGTCCCCGCCGGCCGGTATCGTGCCGCGGTTGGGAAACTCGAGGGCGACAAGTTCACGCCCATCGGTGACAGTCAGGCGTTTCAGGTCGTGCCGCTGATGCGATAGTCAGCGCGCTCTCGGCGCTTCCGGTTGTCCCGTTCGGATCGCCTGCATCGCGAGCGCGATCATCGAGCCAACGTCCGCGACGTTCGCGGGCAGAACGAGCGTGTTGCTCTCCTTCGCCAACTCGCCGAACTGTCCGATATATTGCTCGGCGACACGTAACTGCACGGCCTCGTAGCCGCCCGGCAACTTGATCGCTTCTGCCACACGCCTGATCCCTTCAGCGGTGGCGGTGGCAACGGCCATAATCGCTGCCGCCTGGCCTTCCGCCTCGTTGATCTGCTGCTGTTTCCGCGCCTCTGACGCCTTGATGACTTCCTGCTTGACCCCATCCGCGGTGTTGATCGCGGCGTCGCGTGTGCCTTCGGACGTCAGGATCACCGCACGCTTCTCACGCTCGGCCCGCATCTGTTTTTCCATCGCGGCCAGCACATCGTGCGGCGGTGTGATGTTCTTGATTTCGTAGCGGAGCACTTTCACGCCCCACGCCTCGGACGCCTTGTCCAGTTCGCTGACAACCGCCGTGTTGATGTTCGTCCGCTCCTCGAATGTCTTGTCCAGATCGATCTTCCCCACCTCGCTTCGCAGTGTGGTCTGCGCGAGCTGGCTGATGGCAAACATGAAGTCCGAAATCCCGTACGACGCCCGCTCCGGGTTGAGCACCTTCAGATAGAGCACGCCGTCCACACCAACCTGCACGTTGTCGCGCGTAATGCACACCTGCGCAGGGATATCAACGGCCATTTCCTTCAACGAATGGCGGTAGCGGATCGTGTCCACAAACGGAAGCAGGATGTGAAAGCCCGCGCCAAGCGTCGCGTGATAGCGTCCGAGCCGTTCGACCACATAGGCGCTCTGCTGGGGAACGACGATAGCCGTGCGGGCGATGACGATCAGCACGAGGACGGCAAAAATGAACGCGAGGATCAGCCCTCCGGTCATGGACGCGCTCCTTCCGGTTCCAGAAAGATCATCAAGCGATCAACGCGGACGACGCGGCACCGCTGGCCGCGGACCAGCACACCGCTGCTACTGTTACGCGCCGACCAGGCGCTGCCGCGCAACTCCGCCCGGCCGACGGCCCCTGGCGCGATGTCTTCGAGCGGAACCGCCGTTTCTCCGACCATCGAGTCCACGTCCTCCCCCGTTCCATCAAGCTTCAGGATGCGGAGCAGCGGGTTACGAAACACCAGCAAAGAAACAATCGCGATGAGCGCAAAGAGGAGGAACTGAAACCAGATCGGTCCGGACAGGTTGAACAGGTGGAGCGTGCCGATGACAAGGGCCGCGATGCCGAAGAAGATCACGTAAAAGCCGCCCGAGGCCGCCATCTCGAGTGCGACGAGAATGAGCCCCAGCGCGAGCCAGTGCCACCACTCCATTCGGGGGACATTGTAAGGCAGCTTCCAGCTAGTGCACTTCTACTCCTACCGGGCAGCGGACGCCGGTACCGCCTAATCCACAGTACCCGTCCGGATTCTTCGCCAGATATTGCTGGTGGTAATCCTCTGCGTAGTAGAACGCCGGGGCAGCAATGATCTCAGTGGTGATGCGGCCATAACCGCCGGCTCGTAACCGTTCCTGATACAGCTCGCGCGACCGCTCGGCAGCGTCCCGCTGTGCGTCGGTGTAGAAGTAAATGCCTGACCGATACTGCGTGCCGGCGTCGTTACCTTGTCGCATGCCCTGCGTGGGATCGTGGTTCTCCCAGAACGTCTTCAGCAGCGTGTCGTATGAAACCTGACGCGGATCGTAGACAACGAGGACGACTTCGTTGTGGCCGGTCATCCCGCTGCAAACTTCGCGGTAGGTCGGATTTGGCGTGAAGCCGGCCGCGTAGCCAACCGCCGTCGAATACACGCCCGGGAGCTGCCAGAATTTCTTCTCCGCCCCCCAGAAACACCCCATGCCGAAGAGGGCGCGCTCGAGACCAAGGGGAAACGGTGCCTTGATGCGCTCCCCGTTCACAAAGTGCGTCTCGGGGACCGGCATCTCATCCGACCGTCCCGGCAACGCCTCGTCTGGCAGCGGCATCCGTCGTTTATCGAAAAACATACGTGGTTACTCCTGCGACATCACGATGATCAACAGTACGATTAGGGCGAGTAGAACGAGAAGGGCAATCTTCCAGGGACTCTTCGGGTAGTCCCCCGCCATCCTCCCCGTATAACCATTGACTACAACCTGCCAGGGTCGGTTCCCGTAGGTATAGCTAAGCAGCCAGACGGGAACGAGGATGTGCTTGAACGTTCTGGCACTGAAGACAGGCTGGATGTTCAGGTTGCGATAGGTGTCCCCGGGTACCTCCGCGGCGCACATCTCGTAGAGCTGTTTGGTCATCGAGGCTTCGGATTGCTGCGAAGCCTCGAGGAGCACGAGTTGATACTGCTCCACGACGAAACCTGAGAGAAATGCGGTCTCGTAAGGGACCAGCTCGGCCGTCGGGAAAGGGAGCACCTGCGCAAGCAGATTGTGCGACACCCCTCTCGTCCCCGGCACCGGCTCATCGTCGAAAAAGTGTCGGACCTCGCCCGATGCAGGTTCCCATCGCACGTGCCGGACCTGACGTGTCTGGCTGCGTCCCTGGTTGTCGCGATACGTTTCCGTCGTGTAGTAGTAGTGACCGGCGTCTGCCTGCCAGGGGCACATGACATGGGCGTCGAAGGTCCAATAGGGGATGTAGACGCCGTGGACACGATCGACGAGCGCCATCCGCTTCAGACTGTTTGGCGCCAACCACTTGCTCGCATACCACCGTCGAATCTGCTCGCGCACCTGGCCCTCGGTGACTTTGAAGGGCAACAGACTCTGCGGCCGGATGGGCGCCTTTATTTCCTGATAGTCCACGAGGGCCGGCGATCCGCAAAAGTCACAGTTCTGCCCGACACGTTCAGGATCGAAAACCGAGACCGCCTGACAGCTCTGGCACCTGACGGTTCGTTTGGCCGTCAGCCAACCGCGGTCGGCTTCGGGCGTCTCACGAAGGGCTTTCGCGAGATCGTGCTCGACGATCGTCCCGTCCGCTTTGATCTCAAAGGGAGCTGAAGTCCCACAGAACGAGCAGACGAGGAGCTGGCGGGCAGGATTCCACGCCGCCTGCGCGCCGCATGCCGCGCACGGGTACTTTTGGAGGGCGGTGACGTCGGCCATGTGGGCAGAGAGCGTCGGTCTTTGGTCTTAGACCAGAGACTACCGACTAGCGACTAGCGACCAGCGACCAGCGACTCACTCATTTCGCCAAGTATTCGTTCAGTGCGCTGCGTTTGATTCGATATGAGGATCCAATTTTCTTGGCCGCCAGCTCACCGCTCTCGATCACGGCGATGACGTCCGCCTCGGCGACACCAAGCGCCTTGGCCGCGTCCGCGGGTGACAGCAGATCGAGGCCGAGCGAACTCTCTGCAATCGGTTTGGCAGCGGTTGCACCGGTAACGCCACCCTGCTGCTGCATGATTTGCTGCGCGATTGACAAGCCAACAGCAAGCTCGGTGGCCATGCCGCCGGAGCTGCCCCCCTTTTCCATGCCCTGTGCCATCTGGAACTTCACGTAGTCATTCAAGTTTCCGATTGCGGCCATGCTCGAACGTTTATCCACGGCCTGCTCGACTTCAGGCGGGACCGACACGTTCTCCACGATGAAACTCGCAATCTCGATCCCGTATTTCGCGGCCACCACCGGATTGATGAGGGGGAGCAACGCCTCGCCAAGCTCGGTGTAGCGACTGGCGACGTCAAATACCGGAATTGACGCCGACGCGAGCGCGTCGCCAAACACGCTGACGATTCGTGAGCGCATCGTGTCGGAGAACTCGTCGAGGCGAAAGTTGTGGTCCGATCCGGCCACTTCCTTGAGGAACAGTTTCGGCTCGGTGATCTTGAAGTCGTAGGTGCCGAAGGCACGCACGCGGACGATGCCGAGATCGTTGTCGCGCATCATCACGGGATTGGCTGTTCCCCACTTGTTGCCGGTGAAGAGGCGCGTGTTCAGGTAGTAAACGTCAGCTTTGAAAGGAGAGTTGAAACCGTACTTCCAGGATTTCAGGCGCGTGAGGATCGGAATGTTGTCGGTCGTCAAGGTGTGCTTGCCGGGACCGAAGGTGTCTCCGAATTCGCCCACATAGACAAACTGAACGCGCTGCGACTCGCGAACGATGAGCTGCGCGCCGTTCTTGATGGCCTTGTCCTCGTCTGGAAAGCGATAGGAGAGCGTATCTCTCGAATCATCGGTCCACTCGATGATCTCGATCAGTTCGCCCTTGATGAAATCCATGATTCCCATTCTGTGGCTGCCTTTCCTGTTAATCCTTGCTCCGAAGTCCGCTATTCTAATCTCCAAACCTCATGCCTGACGCCCGCGGATTACATTGTCCGAACTGCGGCGCCGCAGCGGACCCCGATGCTGGCCGCTGCCCGTACTGCCAGGCACGGCTCGCGACGGTCTCCTGTCCATCGTGCTTCGCATTGATGTTCGACGGCTCGGTCTACTGTCCACAATGCGGGGCGCCGCGCTCGCGTCAGGAGGCTGGCGATGCGACCGCCAGATGTCCCGGTTGCGGCGGGGACCTGCGGAAGGTCGATGTCGGCAAAACGACGCTTGTCGAATGCGCGAAGTGCGACGGCGCGTGGCTCGACGCGAAGGCCTTCGAGGCACTTTGCGCAGACGGGGAGGCCCAGGCAGCCGTGCTGCACCGTTATGCCGGCCGAGGAGAGGTCGCGAAGACCGCAGTCAAGTACCGTCGGTGTCTCCATTGCGGAAAGATGATGAACCGGGTGAATTTCGGCCGGCTCTCAGGAACGATCGTGGACGTCTGCCGGGGTCACGGGACCTATCTGGACACCGGCGAACTCCATCAAATCGTGACGTTCATCCGAGGTGGGGGTATGGAGCGGGCGCGCCAGCACCAGCTCGACGAGTTGCGGCAGGAGCAACAGAAACTTCAGGCGCTCGAATGGCGCGTTCGTGCGCGTGACGCCATGAATACCAGCGGGTCAGGCTGGAACGATCATTCCTTTCTGCATTTCATTACACAACTGGACATCGGCCCCAAGGAGTAACTTAGTCGCTGGTCGCTAGTCGCTGGTCTAAGACCAGAGACTACTCGGTCCTGGGCTCGAACGTGAGCGCCACACCATTGATGCAGTAACGCTGACCGGTTGGCGGCGGACCGTCAGGGAAGACATGGCCCAGATGCCCGCCGCATCGGTTGCAGTGCACTTCCGTCCGCGTCATGAAGAAGCTTCGATCGGTTGACGTGTCGATCGCGCCTTCCAGCGGAGCAAAAAAGCTCGGCCACCCCGTCCCGCTCTCGAACTTTCGATCCGAAACGAAGAGCGGCTGACCGCAGCCTGCGCACTTGAAGACGCCGGGCCGGTGCTCGACCAGCAACGCGCACGAGCCTGGCCGCTCGGTGCCATGTCCCCGCAGCACCTGATACTGCTCCGGCGTAAGAATCTTTCGCCACTCTTCTTCCGTTTTCTGGACGGCGTAGGTTTTCTGCATATCAAGGCAATCTTATCGTCGTTCGTCTCCCGAGAGCGAAGAGAGAAAGCCCGCGAGCAGCTGACGTGAGACAAACTGCCGATATCGCGCTGTCGAACGGATGTCATCGATCGGCGTGATGTCGGCAGTGAGCGCGTCGACTGCTTCGGCGATGGCCCCCTCACTGGCCTCCTTGTCGCGCATCGCGCTCTCGGCCGCAGTGGCGCGCACAACGGTCGACGCAACGCTCCCAAATGCGAACCGGACATCCCGGACGATGGAACCGTCCATCTGCGCCGCGGCCGCAAAACAGATTTTTGCAATCGCCTGCGCCTTTCGAGTGCCGACTTTCCGGTAAGTCGTCGTCCAACCGCGCCGCCGCGGCAAATGAATGCGGGCGATGATCTCCTCCGGAGCAAGAAGTGACCTCTTGTATCCAGTGTGGAATCGATCGTAGGGAACTCTTCGAGTGCCGCTGGCTGACGTCAGTTCGAGCTCCGCGTCGTACACGATCAATGCAGGCGGAGTATCGGCTGCCGGGGATGCGTTTCCGATGTTGCCCCCCAGTGTTCCCCGGTTCTGCGTGGCCACGCCGCCGGTTTGCGATGCCGCTTCGCACAACAGCGGAAACTCCGCTCGGATAACGGAATGCTTCAACACGTCCGTGTAAGTCGTGAGCGCGCCAAGCGACAGCGAGTCTGGGCGCGTCTCGATACCTCGGAGTTCCGGAAGTCCCCAGAAGCTGATGAACTTGTGATGCGCCAGCATGCCCGACTCGAGGAGCACCATCAGATCGGTCCCGCCGGCGAATGGCCGCCACACCCCTGGCTCCTGCGCGAGGAGTGTCAACGCATCGTTGAGATTGGCAGGTCGATGTAAGTCGTAAGAGGGGAGAAACGAGCGCATCGTCAGTCGCTAGTCGCTGGTCGCTAGTCGGTCATTGCTGCGGCCGTCTTTACGGCCTCGAAGATGCGCATGTAGCCGGTACAGCGGCAGAGGTTGCCCGCGAGGCCTTCTCGGATCTGGGCGTCGGTTGGATGGGGACACCGTTCGAGCAGATTGATCGACGCGAGAATCATCCCCGGTGTACAGATGCCGCACTGTGCCCCACCTTGAGCAATGAAGGCTTCCTGTACTCGATGGAGCCTGCCTGATTGATCGATGCCCTCGATCGTCTGGATGGTCGCGCCTTCGGCATGCAGCAACGGCATCAGGCAGCTATTGACGAGTTCGCCGTTGACGATCACCGAACACGCGCCACATTCGCCTTCTCCGCAGCCTTCCTTGGTGCCGGTCAGACGAAGTTGGCCGCGTAATGCGTCGAGCAACCGCGCCATCGGATGACCTTCGAATGTGACGCTCTCACCGTTTACCGTACACGTGACGCTGACATCAGACACGCGCTGGCGCCTCCATGAGTTCCATCATCGCTTCGGGCGTCAGCGGGATGCGCTGCGCGCTGATGCCCGTCGCATGCTCGACGGCGTTCAGGATGGCCGGCGCCGCTCCATCCATCGGCAATTCGCCGATCCCTTTGGCCCCACCGGGACCGTAGGGATACGGACGTTCTTCGAAGGCCACACGAATCGGCGGCAGGTCCATGGACGTCGGCATGATGTAGTTCGTCATCTGGCCGTTCGCCATACGTCCTTCACGCCAGACGACGCGTTCGTACAGCGCCCACCCGATCGCCTGGGCGACACCACCCTCGATCTGGCCTGTCGCGAGCACCGGATTGATGACGCGTCCGACTTCCTGCACCGCAACAAAATCCTCCACATGGACCTCACAGGTCGCGGGATCAACGCTCACGTCGGCAACGTACGCAGCCCACGCGTACGTGCCATACGCATCCCCCTGATACGTCTCATCGTCCCATCGCAGGTTGGGTGGCGGCTGATACTCCGAAACCGCGCGGAGGCCGCCGTGTTGAGCGACGTAGGACGAGGCGGCGGCTCGAAACTGCGCCGTGTCGAACGTCTCGCCCAGAAGTTCGGCGTCAACCAGCGTCAGCCTGATGCCACGCGCGGCCGACTCCACGAGTTTTCCCACGACCATGCAGGTGCGCGACGCGACCGTCGGCCCACTGTTCGGCACAAGTGACGTGTCGGGCTGCACGATTTCCACGCTCTCCAGATCGATCCCGAGTGCGTCGGCCGCAATCTGCGCGAAGATCGTATTGGTGCCCTGTCCGATCTCCGTGTTGGCGGTGAGCACTCGAATCTGGCCGTCCGCGGCGGCTTCCACGACGACGTGCGATCCAAGGTGCACCTCGCCCGACCCGGTGAAGCCCGCGCCGTGCATGAACGTGGCAAATCCGATGCCGCGCTTGATCGCCGACGTCCGATTCTCCAGAGCAAACCGCTCGCGCTTGCTGGCGTAATCAGACATCGCGAGCGCCCGCTTCAGCAAACTGTTCATGTCCACGGGTTCGCGAATGACCTGCCCGACAGCATTCGTTTGACCCGATCGGATGAAGTTCCGGCTTCTGAATTCCTCAGGCGTGAGTGCGGCTGCGGCGGCGGCGCGGTCCATCTGACGCTCGAGCGCAAACAGGCTTTGCGGTGCGCCGAAGCCCCTGAAAGCGCCGTGCGGCGGCGCGGATGTCGCGACCGCTCGGCCTCGGATGCGAATGTTGGGACAGAAATATGGCCCGGCCGCATGGATCGTGCCTCGCGAGAGGACGACAGGAGACAGCGTGCAGTACGCGCCACCATCGATCACGAAGTCGATGTCCATCGCAAGCAATCGGCCGTCGCGATCAATAGCCGTTCGGTGACGTGTACGCGACGGATGGCGCTTCGTCGTCGCGACCATGTCCTCGGCACGGTCGTACAACAGCTTCACCGGACGGCCGGATTTCCAGGCAAGCAGCGCCGCGTGGCCGGCTAGCATCGACGGGTATTCTTCTTTGCCGCCGAACCCGCCACCCGTCTCCATCTGCACCACGCGCACTTTCTCGGGGCCGACGCCAAACAGTTCGACCAGCGCTTTGTGGATGTAGTAGGGACACTGCATCGAACCCCAGACGGTAATGCCGGTTTCGGCACTGGCAAGAGCAAGCATGCCGTTGGGCTCGATGTACAGCTGTTCTTGCGCACCCGTCTCGTAGTCACCTTCGACGATGGCGTGGGCATGGCGGAACGCCGCCTCGACATCGCCGCGAGAGACCAGATACGACTTGAAGACGTTGTCGCTACCCCAGATGACCTCGCGAGCTGCCAATGCCTCGTCGAGATCGAACACGGACGCAAGCGGATCCACGTCGATTGTGACGTGGCGGCGTGCAAGCTCCGCCATCTGCCGATCGCGATGCGCGAGCAGCACCACGGGTTCTTCAGGGTGGTTGATGCGATCGACCGCCAAATACGGCTGATCGTCCAGGATGAGTGCGACTCGGTTCTCACCAGGGATGTCCGCCGCGGTGACGATGACAAATTCATCCCACGGAATGGCCGGATCGTATTGGATGTTTCGGATGATGCCTCGGGGGACCGTGCTCCGCACCGTCGCCCCGTGCATCATCCCGGGCAGCGTCACGTCATCGACGTACCGTGCGCTGCCGGTAACCTTGGCGCGCCCTTCCTTGCGGGGAACGGAACGGCCGATTGCCGGGGGCATCAGGGGAGAGTAGCACTAGTCGCGAGCCGGGACTCGGGGCTCGGGGTCCGGGGCTCGGGGCTCGGGGCTCGGGGCTCGTCAGACCGGACGAGCGATTTGCGATTTGCGACTAGCGACTAGCGACTAGCGACTAACAAGCATCACCGATTAAAAGTCTCGCACTGCTTCGGATCGCCGCTCGTGAGACCACGCCGGAGCCACTCCGCCCGCTGCTCGGATGTGCCGTGCGTAAAGCGGTCCGGTGCGACGCGGCCACCTTGCATCCGCTGCAATCGATCGTCGCCGATGGCGGCGGCGGCGCGGAGTCCTTCCTCGACATCGCCCGGATCGAGCTGGACGCGACCGGAGCCCTGGTTCGCGTGATATCCCCAGACACCCGCAAAACAATCCGCCTGCAATTCCATGCGGACCGACAGAGGATTACGCGACGACGGATCCATGGCCTGGCGTTCGCGCACCTGTGATTCGATGCCCATGAGTGTCTGGACGTGGTGGCCGATCTCATGAGCCAACACATAGGCTTGCGCGAAATCGCCAGGCGCACCGAGTTTCGTGTGGAGTTCCTCGAAGAACCCCAGATCGAGATAAAGCTTGCGATCGGCCGGGCAATAGAACGGACCGGTCGCGGCCTGCGCAAACCCGCATGCGGACTGGATCGCGTCCCTGAACAACACGGCACGCGTCTCCTGATAGCGGCCCCCAAGCAACTGCCGCCACGTATCCTGGGCATCCCCCACAACGGCATCGACCATCTCCACGAGGCGTTCTTCCTCGGGGGTGGCGTTCACACGCCCGGTGGTGGCTGTTGAGTCCGCGGGTGGCGAATTCGCACCACTACTGAGTAAAGAGAGAAAATCAACGCCCGTGAACCAGCTCAACAGCAGGACGATCAGCAGGCCGCCCACGCCGAGCCCGCCGATACCCATTCCCGACATCCCACGTCGGTCTTCGATGTTGCTTCGATCGCCAGGTGTCCATCTCATCGGCTTGCTCCTGCCAGCGTGAACTGCAAAGCCAGCGCCACGGGCTCGGGGCTCGGGGCTCGATACGTCACTCGACTTTAATCTGCTTCCACTTTCCCTGTTTGAAGCGCGCGACGGTGAGTACGCAGCGTGTGAAATGTCCCAGGACGATCGCCGTCCACACGCCGGAGGGCGTCAGGCGACCAGACTGCTCGAGAAACAAACAGATGCCAAGCGGCAACGCCACCTGTGAAATCAGCGTGATGAAGAGTGGACTGCGTGTATCACCAGTGCCCTGCAGACCGCCGTTGTAGGTCAGCGCCACCGTAATGAAAAACCCGGAGACGCTCAGGTACCTGAGCAGCTGCGACCCGATCGAGACCACGATCGGATCGTCAAGGCCAAAGATGGCCAGGAGCAACTCCGGAGCCAGCACGAACCATGTCCCTACGAAGGCCGCGACTCCGAGCCCGATACGAGCGGCGATCGCGACGGCGCGCTCGCTGCGCTCCGGATGGCCGGCGCCAAGGTTTTGCCCGGCAACGGCAGCGGCGGCGCCCATCAGGCCGACGGATGTCCACGTGATTAGCGAAAACAACTCCGCGTAGCCAACGGCATACGCCGCCTGTGCTTCGGCGCTGTGTTCGAGCGATCCGATGAAGCGAAGCAGCATGACGCCGGCCACATTCATCGCGACGCCCTGCAAACCGGCTGGCAGACCAAACTTGAAAAGCTGACGAATGATCGTCCAATCAGGTCCCCAGGACTTGTTCCGTGGGAAATGAATGACCATCCGGTCCGACAGAATCATCCACAGCGCGGCTCCCGCAACGGCAGCGCTCGCGATCACTGTCCCGAGCGCCGAACCGAGCGTACCCAGCGCAGGAATCGGTCCCAGTCCACGGATCAGAATGATGTTCAGCGTCAGGTTCAGCGCCGTCAGGCACACGCCGAGTCGTAAAGGCGTTCGCGCATCACCCGCCGCTCTCAACGCACCGCCGAGCATGAAGAACAACAACATGCCGATGCTGAAGAGGAACATCGTGCGGAGGTAAGGCAGGGCCTGCGCGCTCACCTCCGGAGTGGCATTGACGAGGCGTAACAAGGCGGGCGCGGCAAAATACCCAATCGGCGCCATGATCCCCACCGCGAGGACAACGGCGACCAGGAACGCTTGGTACACGGTGCGATCGACGCGTTCGTGATCGTTGGCGCCCGCAAATCGCGCGACCAGCACGCCCATGCCCGTAAAGAGTGAAGCAATAAAGACAATGACAACGAGGAAGATCTGCCAGGACACGCCAATCGCGGCATTCGCCGTGTAGCCTACGAAGTGCCCGACCATCGCGTGGTCGATGATGCCCTGCAATCCGCCGATGGCATTCTGGAGCACCGTGGGCCAGGCGAGTTTCCAGACTGCGCGCGCGATCGGCCCTTCAACGATGGACCGATCGAAGCGGCGCGACCGTGCCGTGCCTGGCGGCGCAACCGACGTCGCCGCTGGGGCGCCCGGGGTCAGTTCGGTCGCGGAGCCCGTCCCAGCTTCAGCAGCAGCCGGTGCGGTGGAAGAGGCGGGTGTGTTCAATTAACGAATGATAACAACAGTCGTTCAGCGCATCGTTTTGAGTGCGCGCCTGACGTCTGCGTGTGCGAGGACCACGGAGGGCTGGCGCTGGAGAGCCTCGAAGTAGCGGCGCGCGAATGGTTCGCCGTGTTCGGCCGGCGCGAGCAGCCGCTCCACCTGATCGACGAGGGCCGCGCCGTCCCCTTCGGTGGCTGGCGAGTCCGGTTCGATGGTTTCGTCGATGCGGACGACGAGTTCCGACAAGGGATGAAGCCACGCGAACCAGGGGTCGTTGATCACCAGCTGCAGCAGGTTCGCGCTGGACCCGATGCGCCCGCGATCCATTTCGTACGCCGCGCGGGCATCGTCGAGCAGCACCTTGTGAAGATTCAGCAGGCGCGTGCGCAGATCGCGCAACCGCGTCCGCATGCTTTCGCTGAGAGATGAGGCAACCGGGTGTTCCCGTCCTGCTTTTGCGGCTTCATCGGCCGCCGCGCGCAAGGCGCCGAGATCGAGCGGCGCACTGATCATTTCGATACCGCCATCGCCCGTCCGCGGCCATTGCTCCTGCGGACGATCCCAATAGAGTTCGATACCGTTTCCGTCGGGGTCGTGGAGATAGAGCGCCTCGCTGACGCCGTGATCGCTCGCGCCTTCGAGCCGTACGCCCTGCTCAGTGAGGCGGCGCAGCGCATCGCCGAGGGCCGCACGGTCCGGGTAACGGATCGCCATGTGATAGAGGCCCGTTGTCCCCGGGGGCGGTGGACTGCCGCCGGCGCTCTCCCAGGTGTTCAACCCGATGTGGTGGTGGTATCCGCCGGCACTCAGAAACGCCGCGCCCGGCCAGCGCGTGATCACGTCGAAGCCCAGCACCCCGCTGTAGAACGCGACCGCACGATCAAGATCGGCGACCTTCAGGTGCACGTGACCGATGTCAACTCGAGGATCGAT
Organism: Vicinamibacterales bacterium; assembly: GCA_049642465.1. Taxonomy (GTDB): domain Bacteria; phylum Acidobacteriota; class Vicinamibacteria; order Vicinamibacterales; family 2-12-FULL-66-21; genus CAWDPQ01. The sequence goes on along the minus strand of JBAROV010000049.1, from coordinate 9,911 downwards.
GCGCTTCCCCATACTTCATGATCCCGCAGACCTGAAGGTATCGCGAATCAATCGGTACCTCAGCCATGCGTCTGGTGATGATTTTGCAGTGATTCGGGGGTTCGCGGCAAACAGGCCCGTCAGGAGGTAGCGATGGCCGAAGTGCTCGTTGAGTTCAGCGATCCGATCACTGACTCGGATGGTATCACCTACATGGCCCGGGCCTGCGGTTCGGAATCCGATAACGGACATTGGCAGGGGTGGATCGAATTCACGCCACTGGACGGTGGAGAGCCCATTCGATCCGGGCGGGAAACGACGCAACCAAACCGGACCGACACCCTGTACTGGGCCACTGGCCTGACACACGTCTACCTGGAGGGCGCGCTGCAGCGTGCACTCAACCCGCTCGTGGTCCGGGCGCCGAAGCCACTCGGATCGCCCGCGTACGGCGAACCGGCACCGGACGTGACATCCGTGCCGGCGCCGGACAGCATCCTGAATCCGTTTTCGGTGTATCGGAAAGGGGAAGGGCTGCTGCGACAGCAGCTTCGCGCGTTCTCGAGCTGGCACCTGGTGAACATCATTCGCGCCCACGAGCTCAGTTCGATCAGTGTGGATGAGCTCAACCGCATGCCATCCTCCGAGCTGGTCGAGCTGATCGTCAGCGGGGTCAGGAGTCGATCGGGGGAATTGATTTCGTAGCCGGCGAATGCACCTCGGCAGGGATTACACGACACGCGTGCCGCTGGCGGCGCGCGGAAAGGACGCGGGGAGCGCTTCGCTCGTCGTAGGATAGGCAGCGCCATGTCACTCGCGCTGCGCGTCTCGCTCCTGATCACACTGGCAGTCGGCATGGGCGGTGGCCGCCAGTCCTCGGCGGTCATTGGACTCGCCACAGCCAACCTCGCGACAATCGACGGCACCATCGCCCTTCCAGGCTTGCGGGCCGACGTCCGCGTCGTCCGCGACAGGTGGGGCATTCCGCACCTCTACGCGCAGTCGGCAGACGATCTGTTCTTCGCGCAAGGTTTCGTGATGGCCCAGGATCGTCTCTGGCAAATGGAGATGTGGCGGCGCGCAGCCGAAGGCCGACTGGCAGAAATCCTCGGGCCTTCTGCCGCTGCGCGAGATCGCGTGGCACGGCTGCTCAAGTACCGTGGACCTGCAGACGATCGGGAACTGACGCCATACCACCCCGACGCCCGGCGACTGATGACCGCGTACGTCGCGGGTGTCAACGCGTTCATCTCATCGCAGCAGGCGAAATTGCCAGTCGAGTTCGTCCTCACGGGAATACGGCCGGAGCCGTGGACAATCGAGACGCTGCTCCTTCGACAGATCACGTTCGGCGATGCGACCGCAGAACTGCAGCTCGCGCGGAGCGTGGCGGAGTTGGGTGCCGCCGAGGCCAATCGCAGACGCAATCCGGACCCTCCGGACGATTTGACGGTTCCGGATCGAATTGACGTTGCCGCGATTGCCGGATCGTACAACGGGCTCACTGAAGCCATGCGCACCACAACCGGGCCGCTGAGACCCGAGATCCTTCCACAGTTCCGCTCGATGATATCCACGCGCCGCGATGTCGAAGCCGAAGCGATGGTGGAACATGGCAGCAACAACTGGGTGCTGAGCGGATCGCTGTCGGAAACCGGCAAGCCGGTCGTCTCCAACGATCCGCATCGCGAGGTGACGCTTCCTTCGCTCAGATACATCGTCCATCTCAATGCACCCGGGTGGAACGTCATCGGGGCGACGGAGCCGCCGTTTTTCGGCGTGGCGCTCGGTCACAACGATCGCGTGGCCTGGGGCCTGACGATTGTCGGCACCGATCAGCACGACGTGTACGTCGAGGAGTTGAATCCATCGAATCCTAAAGAGGTGCGCTGGCGTGATGGCTGGGAACCTGTTCGTCTCGTGGTCGAAGACATGCGCGTCAAGGGGCAGGCGACTCAGAAAGTCGAGTTGCAGTTCACACGCCACGGGCCGATCTTCTACATCGACGCGGCACGGCACCGCGCGTACGCGCTGCGGACCGTGCTCCACGACCCCGGAACCGCGCCGTATCTGGCTGGCCTTCGACTTGCGTCGACGGCGAACTGCCGTGAGTTCCTCGACGCCGCCATGTACTGGCACGCTCCATCCGAGAACCTGATTTGCGGAGATGTAGACGGGAACATCGCGTGGCAGGCATCCGCGCTGACGCCACGGCGCAAAGGATGGACAGGACGACTTCCGGTGTCTGGTACCGGAGCGTACGAATGGGATGGGTTCCGCAAGGATCTTCCGCGCGAGATCAATCCGGAGCGCGGGTTCATCGCCACGGCAAACCACAATGTTCAGCCGAAGGGATACTCGCCCCCCTTCATGTTCAAGACCGCCGATACGCGCTTCGACCGGATCACGAGGCTGCTGCAGCTGATCCAGCCGGGCCGAAAATACTCGCTCGACGATCATCAGCGCCTGCAGCACGATGCCTATTCGCTCCGCGCGGCGTCCGAGCTGAAACTCTTCGCCGGTTGGACTTCGCGCGACACGCTGGTTGAGCGCGCGCGCAAAATGCTCGCGGAATGGGATGGCGTGTTTACGAAGGCGAGCGCCGAAGCCGCCCTCTACGAAACCTGGCGACGGCTTGCGGATCGCGGTGAACGCGGCCGAGCACAGGATCGGCGCTCACCCACTTCCGTCTCCCCTGAAGCAGGACTGCGTCAGGCGATCGCTGCCCTGACGAAAACCCAGGGACGCGATTGGCGCCAGTGGCGATGGGGACGCATGCACACGCGCGCGTTTTCGCACCCGTTCGTCAGCCGGTTCGATCTCGAGACCGTCGAACGGCCTGGTGGCGCAGGAACCGTGGCCGCCGACGGCGCCTCGTATCGCGAAATCCTCGACGTGGCGGACTGGGATCGGTCGCTCGCAACCAATGTTCCGGGCCAGTCGGGCCAACCGGGGAGTCCGTACTACGGAAATCTCCTGTCGCTCTGGGCCGACAATCGCTATTTCCCGCTGGCGTTTTCAAGAAAAGCGGTCGACTCTCACGCCGTTCACACGCTCATCTTGCGGCCACGGTAGCCCTTTTCCCTTTTCCCTTCTCCCTTTTCCCTTTTCTGAGTCAGAATCAGGCCACACATCGGAGGTTACATGGCGGTATCGAGGGCGCGACAATCCTGGCTCCTCTCCGTTTGGCTTGGCATCGCCCTGACCGGCGCGTATCAGGCCGCATCCCTTCGCGCCCAGGCGCCGGCTCCACAGGCGCCCGCGCCCGCCGCACTCTCCGATGCGGAAATAGAAGCGTTCTTGCTCAAGGCGGATGTCGTCAAAACGAAATCGACTTCCAAAGGCATCACCGGGTCGCTGCAAGCGACGCTCAGCGACGGCACCATCACGCACGACGCACACATCCAGAACATCGACGAATCGAAGCGCGAGTTCCAGAGCATGAGGGGAACCGAATTCAACTTCCGCGACTCGTGGACGTTCAATGTCGCCGGCTACAAGCTCGATCGGCTGCTCGGCCTGAACATGGTGCCGGTCAGCGTGTCGCGTCGATATCGATCGAAACCCTCGGCGTTCACATGGTGGGTGGACAATGTGGCGATGGATGAGGGCGACCGCCTGAAGAAGAAGATCACGCCGCCGGACTACAAGACGTGGAACCAGCAAATGCAGCTCGTGCGGCTGTTCGACCAGTTGATCTACAACGTCGATCGCAATATGGGAAATCTGCTGATTACCAGAGACTGGCACGTCTGGGCGATCGATCACACCCGCGCGTTTCGCACCCACGATCAACTCAAATCGCCTGAAAACGTCAGCCGCTGCGATCGACAGGTGTTTCAGCGGCTCAAAGATCTCGACAACGACACCCTCAAGCGCGAGCTCGGTTCGTACTTGGACAACTGGCAGATCCGAGCCCTGCTCGCCCGCCGCGACGCCATCGTCAAACGGATCGAATCGCTCGGTCCGGCCGCGCTTTTCGATCGCGAAGCGCCGGGCACTGACGCGCCGTAACGTGCAAATGCACGCCCGCCCTGGGGTAAGACGCCCGTTTTCGCCGGATCTTCACCCTCGGGGCTTCCCGGCTGAGTTACACTAAACCTTCCGAGTATGCGACCCCGAACCGTCGCCGCAGTCGTGTTGTCCCTTGTCGCTGCCACCACCGCGATGCGCGTTGCCGTGCATGCGGGACAGGACCAGCGACTCGCGCTTCTGGCGGCGCCCCCGATCGAGCACTATCTCGAGGCCCTCAGGCAACAGGCTGGAATTCCCGGGTTGTCGGCTGCTGTCGTGCAGGACGGAGAAATCGTCTGGGAGCGCGGCTTCGGATTCCAGAATGTCGAGTCGCGAATCCGCGCAACACCCGACACGCCGTACTACGTCGGTGGGCTCAGTCAGAGCCTCGCGGCCGTACTGCTCCTGCAGTGCGTGGAACAGAAGCGTTTCGGACTGGACGAGCCCGTCCGGCAGTATGGGCTTGAATTACCCGAACAGAACGCGACGCTGCGGCACGTGCTCAGCCACTCGTCTTCGGGAACACCTGGAGCGACATACCGCTTCACTCCGGAGCGCTACGCTGATCTCTCCAAGGTGATGGAATGGTGCGCGCCACAGCCGTACCGGAAGAGCGTGGCGCACCGTATCCTGGAGCGCCTCGCGATGCGGGACTCGGTTCCCGGGTCAGATCTGAAAGATCCCGAAGTTGTGCCGGAGGGACTGTTCACCTCGGACGCGCTCGAACGCTACGCACACGTGCTCGATCGTGTGGCGGTGCCGTACCGGGTCGAAGGCCGCAATCGAGCGGTGCGGGTGGACCTTCCCTCGCCGGAAGGCATCAATGGGGCGACGGGACTCATCTCGACCGTTCGCGACCTCGCCGAGTTCGATCGCGCGCTCGAATCAGCATTGCTGCTGCTCGAGGAGACGCGCGCCGAGGCCTGGTCCGCTCGCGCGGCGGCTGACGGCAGCCCGATGCCGACCGGACTTGGCTGGTTCGTTCAGCAGTATCGCGGCGAACCGGTCGTCTGGCAGTACGGCCACATCCCCAACGCCTATTCTTCGATGATCCTCAAGCTGCCGAACCGGCACGTCACGATTGTCCTGCTCGCCAACAGCGATGGGCTCGCCGTCCCGTTCAATCTGTCCGAAGGTGACGTCACGCGTTCGCTCTTCGCAACGCTGCTCCTGCGATTGTTCATTCTGTAGAAGTGAGGCGCGTTCCCAGGGTATTGCTGCTGGCCGGGTTTCTCACCGGACTCGTCCCGGCTCCTGCGCTGGCGGAGTGGCAGTTTGCTCCATTTGTTGGTTTCAGCTTTGGCGGTGAGACGAATATCTTTCTGACCGAGCTACCCAAAAGCCATTGGACGTTCGGCGGAACTGTACGCGTCGTTGGAGCAGGACCACTTGGTGTCGAATCGCTTTTCATCTACATCCCAGGCACATTCCAGTCTGTCGATGTCGATCCGCTGTTTCTCGATAGCGGACAGCAGAGTGAAACGATCACAAAGAGCCATGCATTCGCTTTGATGGGGAACGTCGTGCTGACGACGCCCCGGGCCTGGAATGAATATGGCCTGCGCCCATATCTCTCTGGAGGAATGGGACTCTTGCAGGTGTATCACAATGAACCGAAGGTTCCGGCACGAGCGAATCTTCCCGCCTACAACGTCGGCGGCGGAGCAGTGGGATTTCTGTCGGATCGCGTCGGCCTGCGTTTCGAGCTTCGGTATTTCAGCACGACTCCCCACGGGCGGGAACCGTCCGACGAAATACTGACAAACGGCAACGAACGCGTACGCGTCCACTTCTGGACCGCCGCCGTGGGCGTCGTTTTCAAATATTGAGGCGGGTCGCCTACGACGCCAGTTGCAGCTTGGCCTTCCGCTCGCCCGTCGTCTCGACCTTGCCCCGGAACGACGCGCCGTCTGCGATCGTGACCGCCGGCGCCGAGAGTTCTCCCTGAACCTCGGCCGTCGCCGACAGCGCAATCCGATCCTTCGCCGACAGAGCGCCTTCGACGTGTCCGGCAACGACGATCTCCCGTGCGAGGATGTCCGCCGTGACGTTGGCGCCATCGTTCACCGTCACGCGGTGCCCTTCGCTCTGGATGCTGCCTTCCACGCGACCGCTGACCACAATATCCTCGCGAGCGGTCAGCTCGCCGCGAATCACCGTCGATGCGCCAATTTCCGTCGGCCGTTCCATGGGTCCTCCCTCGAATCAAAACTGGTAAGGCTGAAGTTTGGTAAGGCCCGCGTGCAGCGCAAACGGCGTTCCCACCTTGAAGATCAAGAAAGGCGGCGATTCAAAGCAATCGTCGCCCTTCGCGCCTCATCTTCCGTCACGATTCGCGCCGCTCGATTACATTCCTGAAGCTCAGGTTGAAGGAGAATCGGCGATTCATCGCAGCTTCCACTCCAAACGAGTGGTGCACAGGAGCCGATAGGAATACTCGTAGTGGTGCTCGATGCGATGCAGTCGTGCCGAGGCCTCGAACGTCACGCCACGAGCGGGGACGAATGCGCGCGTCACCCCGGCTTCGGCGTAGTCCCGGATGCCGCGGTAGCGCATCCCACTGCGGGTGATTGACTGGTAATTCGGGTCTCCTTCGTCCTTGATGAAGTCGTTTCCGCGCCAGAAGAGCAGGTGTCCACGCCAGCGGTTGCGGACCGCGGCAATCCGGCCGAAAAACCCGGCGCCGCTGCGCGTTCGCTGGGCCGCCTCGCGATCGGGCACGTGATGTGACGCGAGACCGTAGGCCTCGAGCGAGAGCTCCCCCGCGTCCCAGGGGCGCGTCATCAGCCGAGCCCCGAGCGCGGCCCCCACGCTGTCGGCCACGGGGCCGGACGCAAAGAGCTGTCCCCCTTCGTGCACCACGTGCAGTTGCACGGGGACCGCGAGCAGGCGGCCGGCGACAAACTCTCCGGAAAACCCCGCGTCGAACCGCTCGCGATGGGCCGCCGTGTTGATGCGTTGCCAGTTGATCCAGGCCTCATGACGCCAGCTCGAGGCGGAAACTGTCCAGTGCAGACCGGCCTCATAGGGACGTTCGAAGGTGAGGGTCTCCCGCTGCAGCGACGGGAGGAGGCCGTGCGGACCCGAACGATCGGGACCCTCCGGCGCTCCGAACCGGCGCATCGGCAACGTGCCGATGAGAAATGACGAGTGTGCTCCGTGGAAGCGCACTGACACGACCGGACGCACGGCCTCGAACGCCTCGTCGCCGCCAAACCGTTGATTTGCCAGTGCACCCAGGCTCACCGTCACTCTTGAACTCATCGCGATCTCCACGGTGGGCCGGATGGCCGCGCCGAAGATCGTCTCCCCCTCACGAAACGGATTGCGGAACTCCGTATTGTCCCCATAGAGCATCAGGTCGGTTCGCAGCGTAAGATCCTCTTGCCCCTCCAGTGTGACGATTGGGGCCAACGAACCTGCCAGCCCCAGGATGATTCCAGCGATCGAACGCCGCGATGTGCGGAGCATGCGCTTTACGATAGTCCAGGCCGTGTGCCGGATTGTCATGACCATGGTCGTTGGTCTCGGGTTGTCCACGACGGCGACGGCACAGATGACGCCAGACGATCCTTTCGAACGCCGGGCCTGGAATCTCGAACTTGGCGGCCACGGCGCTCTCGAGACGTGGAACTACAACGGCTCGCACGAAGAGATGTCAGGCCTGCGCGCGGGCTTTACATACGGCCTTGGGAATGGCATCACTTTCATCGCCGGGTGGCCGCTGTACTTTGTTTCCCAGCGGGGCCTGGACGGATATCTGTTCGGGGCGACGTGCGGCCTGCGCGGCCGCGTCTACCGCCACGGCCGTTTTTCCGGGTTCCTCGAATTCGAATTGGGAGTATCAGAGTCCGATACGCCGGTGCCGCCGCGTGGTACGCGATTCAACTACCTCGCAATGGGCGGCGCGGGCACCACGATCCGGCTGCGTCCCGGCGTGCACTTGCTGACCGGCCTCAAGTGGGTTCACGTCTCGAACAATGGCCTCGCCGGGCGTGACCGCAACCCGGACATCGAGGCTGTGGGTCCGTACGCGTCGCTGTTGGTAAGGTTCTGACGATCGTCAGCTTCCAGCTTTTTCCCTTTTCCCTTCCCCCTTTTCCCTTTTTGCCTCGTGCGGCCCCAAGTGCCACTCGAAAAACGCCCACGTGCGATTCCACGAGTCCCGCTGCTCCGGCGAGTCGTCTCGCTCGAGCGTCTCGAGGTTGGTGCGTCGATTGAAAGTGTGGCCCACACTGACGGGACCAGGTGTCGGATCGACATAGATCTTCGTCTCCGCAAGGTGCGGCTTCCGTGAGCGAAGTGCATCGACGATCTGTTGATCCTCGACAAAGTCCACGTCCGTGTCGTTGGTCGCGACATGGACAAGGAGCGGAGTATTGAGCTTGTCAACGTGATACAACGGCGAACGCTCGATATAGATGCTGCGCTTTTCGAATGGCAGACCGCCGATGCGCGCCTGAGTCGCGAAGCTGCGCTGGTAGTTGGGTCCCTTGTACGACAGGCGGAACACCAGGTTGGTGACCGGCACCATCGCCGCGGCCGCTTTGAACGGCGTTTGCTCGCGGAACACGGTGAAGAGCGTGATGTAGCCGCCGTGGCTCCACCCCATGATACCCAGCCGGTCCTCGTCCACGTACGGCAGCGTCTTCAAATACCCGACCGCGCTCATCACATCGTCTATTTCGTAGCCGCCGTAGTCGATCGCATTGTGGTGCTTTTCGCCGTAACCCGTGCTGCCACGGTATTCAGGACAGATGATCACGTAGCCACGCTCGACCGCGTCGCGCACAAAGGGAAACATATTGATGCCCCAATTGCCATGCACTCCACCGTGCACCCAAACCATTGCGGCATGCCCTTTCGTTCCCCGTCGCGGGAGCGGTTGAAACAGATACGCCGGAATGTCCATGTCGCCGACGCTGCTCCGGTAGGTGACCTTCTGGAAGTCCATCACCCCTTTGCTGGCTTCGGCGTACCGCCGATCGACCTCCGCTTTGGCTTTGATGTCTCGCTCGAAGTTGCCGAGCGGGTGGTCCTTGGGGTCCGTGCTGACGTACAACTCCCGCGCGCGGGATTCGTCGATCTGGACGGGGGAACGAGCGGGACGGGTCGCTTGCGGCGGTGCAGCCTGGGCCGCTGCAACTACGGAGAGCAGCAGCAGAAGACGAACGAGCATTCCAGGACCTCCTTTTGAGGCCCTTAGTATAGAGGTCCGCCCAAGTCGAGAGGAGTACGGAGAATCAACGGTGAAGATCCGGCTGATTCGAACCAAGTCACACCTTCCGCCACCAAATCGACTCTGATCAAATCGCCGGCTCGAACGCCGGCCGCGGCAACATCGACTTGCACAGTACACTCTTGACCAGGGTCAACATCGCGAGGCAGCCGCACGCGGATCCAGTCCCGCTGCAGGACGACCTGGTTACGGTCCGCTCGCTGCAGGCCGATTTCGATCCGTCCCGACCCATTTGCTCGCCACGATGCAGATCCCACGTTTTTGAGCGATAACTCACAGCGTAGGGCGCCGTCTGTTATCTGAGTGCGGCCCCGTTGTTGAATCGCGGCTCGGAGCTCGCTCACAGCTGGCTCGTATGCGTGCTTGCTCGCAACCACAACCGGTTGTTCCGCCATGTGTCGCATCAGGACGCGTGAGGTCCACACTGAGAGCGCATCCTCCAGCAAGGGACCGTGTTTGCCTAAGCCGACAAGTTCCAGCAGGCCGCGACGCAGCTTCGTGATTGCACGAAGAGGACGCTTCGTTCGAGTCCACTTTCTCCACCGTGAAAGCTGATCCAGATCGACCTCGATCTCCCCGGAAGCATAAGACAGCGGTCTGGCAGTGACGTTGGAGAAACCGGCATCAGCGCAGAGGCTCTCTGACACCGCGTGCGTGCGACGTTCAGCATCTCCAGCGC
>JBAROV010000040.1:0-3936 GCA_049642465.1 Vicinamibacterales bacterium | reverse complement strand
AAGATCCTGGTGATCTGAGCCTGTTTCCGGCGCGCGATATATTCACGCAGGGCTTCCGTCACGGCTTCTTTCTTGGTCCGACGGCCGCCGACGGCGACGGCTTCTTCCACCAACGCAGGGTCGAGGTCGAGATTCGTTGCCATTTACACATTATATTACACACTCTAATGTGTGGAAACAGTAAGTAAAGGAGACTTGACAGTGATGTCAAGTTTGCTTTACAGTGCGGGGCATGCTTGCTGCTTCCTCCGCACCCGCGAAACCGGATGCACCCGGTAGAACCCTCTACGGCCTCTATGTCGTGGCACTTGCCACATCTCTGGGCAGCAACCTGCTGATCCGCGTCGGCGCTCAAGGTGGTTGGCTGCCGGATTGGGGCCGGCTGGCGCTCGCCGTCATCGGCACAGCGCCTCTGGTCGTTTCGGCTGTGCTCTTCTGGCGGCTCATGCGAAGCGAGCTCGATGAGATGCTGCAGCGCATCGTCCTCGAAGGGCTCGCATTCGCGCTCGTCGTCTACGTGCCGCTCGCCGCCATGTACATCAATCTGCGGACGGCAGGAATCTGGATGCCGCGCCTCGATCCTCCAGACATCCTGATGACGCCTGCCCTGCTTGCTGCTATCGGGATTGCGTTTTCGAGCCGCCGGTACCGGTGAAAAACGTGCTGCCCCTCCTGCGAGCCGAGCGCAACTGGTCGCAGTCCGATCTTGCCGACCGGCTTGGCGTGTCGCGACAAACTATCAACGCGCTGGAACGCAACAAGTACGATCCGAGCCTTCCACTTGCCTTCAAGATTGCGCGATTATTTGGCAGGCGGATCGAGGAGATCTTCGAGAACGAGGATTAGGACGAATCATCCTGCACGTGGCGCCCTTCCCGAAGGGCGCGCGCACTTCCTGAGAGCGACACGGCGATGATCGTAGCGGCCTAGAACGTCGATACAGGCTTTATCTGATTCGCGCCAGTTGGGGAAGTCGAGTTGACGCTCGAGCCAGGCGGCAACCGGTTGCGTGACGAAGAACCGCCGGTGATCCACGCCTGGTGCAATCCCGCGCCGAAAACTCCGTGTGATCGCTCAGCGCCACAACGAACGATCGCACCGAGTCCGCCGAGGAGCCTTTGATGAAGAAGATGAAGGTATACGTGAGCTTCGATGATTACCTTGAGGACCAAGGCTCGAAAAACCGGGAAATCATCCGCGCGCTTCGGAGGTTCGTCAAACGGGTTGAGCCAGGGCTGAGCGAGACCGTGAAGTGGGGAAACGGGTGCTGGATCGGCAGGAACGGGCCCGTCGCGTACGTCTATTCCGACACCGGATGCGTGCAATTCGGCTTCTTCAACGGATCGTCCTTGAAGGATCCGAAGGGATTGCTCGAGGGCAAGGGGCGCTACGTGCGCCATACAAAAGTCCGGACACCGTCCGAAATCGACGAGCGAGCGTTTGCAACCTTACTCAGGCAAGCCGCCCGCTCGCGTTAGGAGCGCGTCTCTTCGCCGTCGTACAACCCTCGCCTTTGACGTGACGCATTCGTAATCCCGACTGCATAAGCAATCCGCGCCCCTTCGGTGTTTGGCGATTAATCCCTGACCTTTCCCACACCTTAGCTACCGGCAACCGCCCCTCATCGCATGGTCCGCATTTTGTGTAGCGGCGCCTCGTCCCCTTCCTGATCACCAAGGAGATCTAAGGTGAAATTCCGCGCAGCCATGGCAATTGCGTTGACGCTTGCCGCAACGACGTCGTTTCCTTCCCGCGAGCGGGTAGCGACCGTTGCGCCACGCGTCGATGTCTCGTCGAGCACGCTGCGAGTGTCGAGGAGCTACGGAAAGATTCCACTTGGTTTCGAGGCCAACCGCGGACAGACGGACACCGCCGTGAAATTCGTGTCCCGCGGGCCTGGATACACGCTTTTTCTGACGCCCACGGAAGCGGTTCTTGCCCTGCGCAAATCCGCGGAGCCTGTCCTGAGCGAGCGGCTGAATTCACGCGGGTCGAAGGGGCGCGGACCCGCGACCAACGTCCGGATGGCGCTCATCGGCGCGAACCCTTCGCCGCAGATCATCGGGCGCGATGAGACGTCTGCGGTGAGCAACTACTTCGTCGGGAGCGACCAGCGAAGCTGGCGCCCCCGTGTGCCGCACTACGCGAAGGTCGAGTACCTCGAGGTGTACCCAGGGGTGAACCTGATCTACTACGGGAACCAGCAGCAGCTCGAGTTTGATTTCGTGATCGCGCCCGGCGCGAATCCCGAACAGATTGCCCTTACTTTCGACGGCGCGAAGAAGCTGCGTATCGAAAATGATGGGGCTGCAGTGCTGGAAACGGAGTCGGGTGACATCCGGCTGCGACGCCCGTTGATTTACCAGGAAGTGGCGGGCACGCGGAACGAGATCCAGGGTGGATACGTTCTCAAAGGCGATCGGACGATAGCTTTCCAACTGGGCTCCTACGATCGCGAACAGCCGCTCGTTGTCGATCCTGTGCTCGTGTACTCCACCTACCTCGGCGGCAGCATCGCCGACTTCGCCTCCGGCATCGCCGTGGACCAGGACGGCTCCACCTACGTGGTCGGGCACACGGTGTCGCTTGATTTTCCGACCACGCCTTCCGTCCAGCCATCCTGTTCGGCCTTTAGCGATGAGACCGGCACGTACTGCGACGAAGTGTTCGTCACGAAGTTGAGCCCAGACGGGGCGTCCATCGTCTACTCGACGTACCTGGGCGGCCTCTGGGAAGACATCGGCAACGGCATCGCCGTGGACTCGACCGGCAGCGCGTACATCACCGGGTCCACGCGGTCCGTGGATTTTCCAACCGTCAATGCCGTTCAACCAATGAATCGCGGCGGCGCGCAATATTTCTGGGAAACTTTCGTCGCGAAGCTGAGTCCGGACGGTGCCGCGCTGATGTACTCCACCTATCTGGGCGGCGCTGACAACGATTACGGGAATGCGATTGAGATCGATCTCGAAGGGAGCGCGTACGTCACGGGGTCGACGTCATCGCAGAACTTCCCGACGGCCGCGCCCATTCAATCGTGGCTCAACGGGCCAAGCGATGCGTACATCACCAAGCTGACGCCGGACGGTTCGGCGCTCGTGTACTCGACCTACCTCGGCAGACAGAGCACGGACACGGGCAACGCGATTGCTGTCGATTGGCAGGGCGTGGCCATCGCTGGCGAGACAATCGTGCCGGAGGCCGGCTGGGCGAGCCACGCCTTCGCCGCGAAGCTGGATGCCGCAGGCTCGCACTCCGTCTATTACAGAACCTTCGGCGTCGGCGCAGGACGCGGGATCGCAGCCGACGGAGGCTACACGTACGTCACCGGCACGATCGCGTACGGATTGGAGCCGGTTGGCGCGCTGCAGCCGTTTCCGCGTGGCGGGAATGAGGCGTTCGTCGCCAAGCTCGATCCGAGTGGACGATCTGTTTACGCGACGTACCTCGGTGGCAGCGACTTTGACAGTGGAACGGCGATCGCGATCGGGCCTGATGGCAGCTCCGTCATCGCCGGAATCACGGCCTCCGCCGACTTCCCCACCGTGAACCCGCTGCAAGGTCCCGGCGGCGATCTGGATATCTTCATCGCGACGATCAATCCGCAGGGCACGGAGCTCCTGTTCTCGACGTATCTCGGCGGCAGCGGCCGCGAGACCGAAGGGATGTGGGGCGAACGGCTGGGACCGGCGCTGGCCGTCCATTCTTCCGAGCCCGGCACCTCGATGTACGTGGCCGGTTATACAGATTCCGTGGACTTTCCCACGGCAGCGCCTCTGCAGGCGGAAAAGGCCGGCTATTTCGGCGCCTTCGTGGCCAGAATCTTCGACGATCCGAACGACAAGGCCGATCTCACGGTCGCCAGCTTCGGACCGCCCACGCCCGGCGAAGCTGATCTCGGAGTCCCTCTCACTTACACATTCCGAGTTGCGAATC
>JBAROV010000031.1:0-4385 GCA_049642465.1 Vicinamibacterales bacterium | reverse complement strand
CCAGATTACCTACCCACTTGTGCGCGCACTCCAAAGCACGCCGGGCGTCAAGACGGTCCGCGGCTACTCGATGTTCGGCATGAGCTTCATATATGCGCTGTTCGGAGAGAGCACCGACCTGTATTGGGCGCGCACGCGAGTCCTCGAGCAGCTCGGACGCGTGCAGCAGCAACTTCCGCAGGGTGTCACTCCCACGCTCGGACCCGACGCGAGCGGCATCGGCTGGGTCTATCAATACGTGCTCAAGGACACCACCGGCCGCCGTGACCTGGCGGAGCTCCGCGCCCTGCAGGACTTCACCGTCCGTCCGGCGCTTCAGGCGGTTGCCGGCGTGGCGGAGGTAGCGTCGCTCGGCGGATTCGAGCGGCAGTACCAAATCGTCGTCGATCCGGACCGTCTCGTCGGATTCGGGCTCACCATGATGGATCTCACCCGTTCCGTCCGTGACGCGAACGCCGAGGTCGGTGCCCGGGTACTGGAGTTTGCCGGCCGTGAGTACGTGCTTCGCGGCCGCGGCTACGTCAAGGATCTCGACGATCTCGAACAGAGCGTCGTCACGGTGGGAGCGGGGGGTACGCCCGTCCGTCTGGGTGACGTCGCAACGGTCCGCTTCGGCCCGGAGATTCGCCGGGGTGCCGCGGACTTCAACGGCACCGGCGAGGCCGTCGGTGGCATCGTCGTCATGCGCATCGGGTCCAACGCCCTTCAAGTGATCTCAGCGATCGAGCGCGAGATCGCCACGCTGCGGCTGCCAGAAGGGGTTCAGTTGATCCCGACCTACGACCGATCGGAGCTAATCCTCGGGTCCATTGCTACCCTGAGGGACACGCTGTTTCAGCAGGCGGTGATCGTCACGATCATCTGCGTCATCTTCCTGTTCCACCTCCGCTCGGCGCTGGTGGTCATGTTCGTGCTGCCACTCTCTGTGCTGTTCTCATTCATCGCGATCCGCTACCTCGGCCTGTCTTCGAACATCATGTCGCTCGGCGGCATTGCGATTGCGATGGGAGAGCTGGCCGATGCCGCGATCGTTCTCATCGAGAATGCCCATGTTCGCCTTGCCGCAGCACCGCCCGGTGCCGATCGAAGGCGCATCATCGTCGAAGCCTGCAAAGAAGTCGGCCGCCCGATCTTCTTCTCGCTGCTCCTCATCACGATCAGCTTCCTGCCGATTTTCACTCTGGCCGGGCAGGCCGGACGACTCTTCACGCCGCTCGCCTACACGAAGACATTCGCGATGTTCGCGGCGGCGATTCTCTCGATCACGCTGGCGCCACCGCTCATGGTATTGCTGCTCAAGGGACGATTTCGAACCGAAGCGACCAACCCGGTGAGCCGCTTGCTGCACCTCCTCTATCGTCCGGTTGCCGTTGCCGTCGTTCGATACCGCGCTTTCGTGGTGGCCGGCGCGTTGGCGATGATGATCGCCACCATCCCGGTGTTCGAAGGACTCGGCTCCGAGTTCATGCCCCCGCTCGACGAAGGCTCGTTGCTGGTCATGCCGACCACGTTCCCAGGCATCTCGATCGAGGAAGCACGACAGGCGATGCAGCGGCAGCACCAGACGATCATGGCTTTTGCCGAGGTCGCCAGCGTGCACGGCAAGGCGGGACGGGCGGAAACCGCAACAGATCCGGCGCAACTCGACATGATCGAGTCGGTCGTCACGTTGCGGCCGCGTGAGCAGTGGCCGACGCGGCCGACTCTCCGGTGGTATAGCGACTCGTCGCCCGACTCGCTCAAACCTCTGCTTCGCACGATCTGGCCCGAAAAGCGTCGCCGCACGCTCGCCGAGCTGTCGAGGGACTTGAATGCGGCGCTGCAGACACCCGGATACCAGATGGCGATCGCACCGCCGATTCGGACCCGTATCGACATGTTGACGACCGGAGTCCGGACGCCGGTGGGCGTCAAGGTGTTCGGGGAGGATCTGAACGAGATCGAGCGCGTCAGCATTGCGCTCGAGGGCCTGCTCCGTCAGGTGCCGGGCACGCGCAGCACGTTTGCCGAACGCCAGACGGGCCGTGAGTACGTGGATATCGTCCCGAATCGGGAGGCGATTGCCCGATACGGGCTGAGCGTTCGGGACGTGCAAGACATCATCGAAGCAGCAGTTGGTGGCATGCCTGTCTCGACGGCCATCGCGGGCCGCGCGCGCTTCTCGATCAACCTCAGATACGGGGCGGATCGACGTTCCGATCCACAGGCGCTCCGACGAATTCTCGTGCCGGTGCGATCCCCCGGGGACTTGTCCGGTGTCCAGGGGGCGCCGATGGGAGTCACCCAGACGCCGCCGGATCTCCTCGAGCAATGGGGCCAACCGGGCGCGGCAGTTCCTCTCGGAGAGCTTGCCGATGTGCGGGTCGTCACGGGCCCACCAATGATCAAGGACGAGAACGGCGTGCTCGTCGGCTATGTCTTCGCGGACATCGATCAGACGCAGCGCGACCTTGGTGGCTGGGTCGATGATGCGAAGGCTCTGGTGGCTGCCCACGTGAAGCTGCCGGCCGGCTATCGCCTGCAGTGGACCGGCCAGTATGAATTCCTCGCCGAGATGGAGGCGCGTCTCCGCTACATCATCCCGCTGACGCTCGTCATCGTCGTTGGGCTGCTCTATCTGTCCGTGCGGGGATGGCCGCAGACGTTTCTGGTGCTGGCGAGCCTGCCGTTTGCGGTAGCCGGGAGTGTCTGGCTCCTGTCATTCATGGACTACAACCTCTCGACCGCAGTGTGGGTCGGCCTCATTGCAGTCGCCGGCGTCGCTGCTGAAACGGGCATCGTCATGGTCGTGTATCTGGACGAGGCGTTCACACGCTATCTGCGCGAGGGACGAATCCGGACACCCGAGGACGTGGATGCTGCCGTCGTCGAGGGCGCGAGCGCGAGAGTCCGGCCCTTGGTGATGACCGTGGCAACCACGGTCCTCGGCCTGCTCCCGCTGCTGTGGGAGTCGGGGGTGGGAGCCGACGTGTCGGCTCGAACGGCTGCGCCGGTCGTTGGCGGCCTCTGGTCGTGTATGGTACTGACGCTGTTGGTGTTGCCAGCGGCGTACGCGATGTGGCGCCGGCATCAGATCCGGAGCACTCAGCTGGCCGCACTGCCTGCCACTTCCAGCGAATCGTTTCGGTGGGATGCACCTGTAGTTTGACTGGACACATGCCCAATCACGCAGCCGCACCGTCCACCTACACCCAGCGAGCCCTCAGGTGGGCGATCTTTCTCGGCGCCACCGCGTTGGTGGTGTACGTGTGCTTGCTCATTCTTGGCCCGTTCGTCAGCGTGCTCGCCTGGGCCTCCGTTCTCGCCATCGCCTTCTATCCGCTGCATCAGTACCTGGCGCGAAAAACCGGGCATGTGGCGCTGAGCGCGTTCATCTGCACGGTCATCGTCGCGGTCACCATCGTCCTTCCGCTCTTGTTCATAATCGGGGTGGCGATCAACGAGTTCCTCGCGTTGAGGGCCTATTTGCAGGAAACCGCCGCGGACGCCAGCGGGATCGCCGCCATCGAGCCGCTGCGCCGTGTCTCCGAATGGCTCAACCATCGTTTCGGGATCGATGCCGCCGCGGTGATGACCTGGATCGAGCAGCATGCGAGCGAGCTCGGACGCGCGACCGCCGAGTACTCACTCGCGATTGCCGCAAACATCACCAGCCTCGTGGTGTCGTTCATCTTCACGATGTTTGCGATGTTTCTGCTGTTTCGCGACGGCCATCGCGTCGTCGCGCGGATCGAGGATCTGCTTCCGTTCGAACGCGCCCACAGCGAAGCGATGCTGCTGCATATTCGCGAGGTGATCTACGGGAGCGTGTACGGGGTAGTCGTGATCGCAGTCCTTCAGGGACTGCTGTGCGGCGTGATGTTCTCGATCCTCGGCATCCCGTCGGCCGCGTTGTGGGGCACCGTGACGGTGCTCACGAGCATCCTCCCGCTCGTGGGCGCCGCAGCCGTCTGGGTGCCCGGAACGGTGTACTTGATCCTCACCGGACACTGGGTCAAGGCAATCATTCTCGCCATCTGGGGAACTCTCGTGATCAGCGGAGTCGATAACTTCGTGAGACCGCGACTCGTCGGAGGTCGGGTCGGATTGAGCGAGCTGGTGATGTTTTTTGCGCTGCTCGGCGGCCTCCAGGTCTTCGGCGTGCTGGGAATCGTCCTCGGCCCGGTGATCTTCGCCATTGCCGCATCGATTCTCGACGTTCTGAGCGATCGAACCGCGCTTCCGGTCGTCCCGGCCGACCAGGGTCCACGGATTATTCCGCCGCCGTGATCTTCAGCAGCCGTCAGAGGGTCTTATTCAAGTACGATCGGGCGGAGAGCGGAAGACGCCTCACCGCTCGGGATGAACGACGAGACGAACGGTGGCAAGAGGAGTCAATGATGACC
>JBAROV010000027.1:0-6214 GCA_049642465.1 Vicinamibacterales bacterium | reverse complement strand
GCCGTTCTGCCCCGGCGTCGACATGGTCGCGGTCACCGCGGAGCCTCCGGCCGTGATGGTCGACGCGTAATCGGCGGGCACCGAGTAGACCGTCAGCGTCACGCTGCCGGTTGCGGTGCTTTGTGGGTCGAGCAGGATCGTGTGCGTGCCCGTGCCGCCGACTGGCTTGACATCCAGGAACCCGGTCCCCTCCAGACAACCGATGGGTCCGAGCAGACCGCCGTACGGATTGAGGATGCTGGCGTTCACATCGCACCCCAGCACCTGGCCGCTCATCCCGTTGGTGCCAAGGAGCGACACGCGCTCGCCGACGGTCGCATCGAAGAGGCGGAGCGCAATCTTGCCCGACGTCGACACGGTCACGGTCGTCGCCGTGGCCAGGGAAATCCGGCTGGCATTGGCGATGTCGCTGGTCGTATGCGGCGGCGGGGGAATGATGAAGTCATCCGTTGACACCGCAGTCCCCATGGGGGTCTTGACGATCAGGCGCCCGGACGCCGTGCTGCTCGGCACCGGAGCCGTCACCGTCGTCGCACTCGATCCCGTCGGCGACGTGAAACTGTTGTTGAAGCGTGTCTGATTGTTGGCAGCGGTCGTCTGGAAATTGGTGCCGGTGATGGTCACAGACGTTCCAGCGACGCCGGTCGTGGGGCTGAAGCTGGTAATGGTGGGCGTTGCGGCTACCGTCACGGTAAATGACGATCCACTGGTCGCCGAGCCATTCGGACTCGTGACGCCGATGGTGCCCGTCGTCGCCCCAGAGGGGACGGTAACCGTAAGTGCCGTCGTCGAGGCGGACGTAATCGAGGCCGACGTCCCGTTGAACGTCACGGTGTTCGAGCCGGCCGTGGCGCTGAATCCCGTGCCGTAGATGGTGACCGTCTGGCCGATCGGCCCGTCGTTCGGCGTGAAATCGATGATCGAGACCTGTGTCGCGGAGGTCCGGGTGATGCTCAGGAGGTTGCCGACGGCGTCGTACTGGTACACCGCCGCATCGCCGTTCGCATCGATGACGCCCACCAAACGGCCGAGCTCGTCGTAGACGTAGCGAATGGGATTTTGTGCGGTCAGGGTGGCTGCCAACGTTAGTACTCCCAGTACGAGCAGCACGGGGCGGACGGCGCGAGCCATAGCGACCTCG
Source organism: Vicinamibacterales bacterium (assembly GCA_049642465.1). Lineage (GTDB taxonomy): Bacteria > Acidobacteriota > Vicinamibacteria > Vicinamibacterales > 2-12-FULL-66-21 > CAWDPQ01. The sequence goes on along the minus strand of JBAROV010000027.1, from coordinate 5,073 downwards.
CAGCGAGAATTAGGTCAAGTGCCGGTCCCGAAAAGTTTTCGAGGGCCGGTCGCGTTCTGTGAAGCGGGTCGCATTCTCCGCGCACCGTGCATCCAACGCAATTCCTCAGGGGAGCTTTTTTCGTCGAAAAATGACTCGATTCGGGAGCGCCGATCCATGGAATTGAATTCGAAGGGACCAATTCGGCCGGAGTGGATGTACGAGTTGAGATCGATCGGTCAGTCGTTCATCTGCAGGACGTGGGCTGCAGAGCGCCTCGAGTTCGCCGAGGCGCTCGGCTGGCTGAGCGAGGGCCTACCGGAAGCCGAATCGAGTCAGGAACTGGATGAGATGAACAGCCTGCTGAAACTCTGGGCGATTGAAGCGGCGCGCACATTCCACGCGAGATACCACCGCCGATTCGGCGAGAAACGCTGCAGGGAGTCCTCAGTGGATCTCACGTTGGACGCCTGGACCACCGCCACCCTGGATCCTCATGGACGCCTGGCCTCGTGGGCGACGGCCTTTCTCTCGACCTTCAACCGCACGCACCCGCCGTGCCCCTGCGAGCGCGCCGCGGCAATCCTCCGCTCGCGCTTCAGGACGCCGCCATCCGTCGACGTACTCGCCGCTGCGGTCGGGTGCTCGAAGAGCGTGCTGACGCGAAGCTTCCGCCAGTGCTACGGCATGACGCCCGGCGAGTACGTCGCAAGGCTCCGGCTGTTGTGGTTCACTGACGCCGCACCAGGGTCGACCCGCAGTTGCGCCGAACTCGCGGCCGATGCGGGCTACAGCAGCTATCACAACCTATCCGATGCACTTTGGAGTCACACCGGCCTGACGCCGGGACAGGTTCGCAGCTTGAGCGACGCGCAGCTTCTGGATGTTCGAGCGAAGCTTGCCCTTGCCGGCTGATTCGCGCGTACGACAAAAAGGGCGATGGCCTTTCGACCATCGCCCGTTCTTCCGCCTAAAGGGGCACTGTCTCAGTTTGCCGACATTCGGCCGAAAACACGACACAGCGATCATCTTGGAAAGAAATCCGACAACGTGCATTGGAGGCCTTCAGCCAGCAGCACGATTGTTTCCAATGACGGATTCTCGTGACCCAATTCCATCTCGCTGATGAATTGACGGCCAACCCTAGAGCGACGGCTTAACTCGCCCTGCGACATTTTCGCGCTAGTGCGTAGACGACGGAGTTGCCGTCCAAACGCCTGCAATGCCGGTCGCGTTCGAGCGAGCGGAGACATACACTAGGCTACTTTCCGCTCGACCGCATCGAGCACGCCAACGATTTCCTCAATCGTCCAGACGTGATCAGACAAACCTGCCGCCATCGCCGGAGTACCCTTCAAAGCGGTCTGCTTCCGCGCGAAGTTGTAGTGCAGGTAATGAACCGCGATTGCGTGACAGTGGTTCGCCAGCTTCTTTGAATGCCCGTTGGTCAGTCTCGTGAATCGGCGCATGCTCATGCGCATCGTCAGATTCTGTCTCTCGATGTAGCTCGTGCTGATGTATCCCGGATCGGGAGCGCCCGACACGATTTCCTCCTTTACACTCAGGCACACTGGCGGGGCGTATCTCCGCTCCGCGTTCGGGTCGCTGCCGTACACTTTTATCAACCTCGCATAGTCGATGTCGTTACCGAACGCCGAGTCAACGGCCACGAGGTACGCGTGCAAACCATCGGTGGTGAGCTGCACACGATTGGACAGCCTGGAAGCGAGATCGTGCATGAACTCGTACGCCGTTTCCGCATCGCGGCGCCCAACTGCCCACGACAGTACGAGCTTTGAATCGCTGTCGATGCCGACCCACGTCCAAACATCGCCGTACCCAAGCTGACCCTTCTTCTTTTCAGGCACGTTTTCGCGGCGCGCGTAGCAAAACGTCCACACCTCATCGGCTTCTATGCGCTTGGTGGTGACGTTTCGCACGTACTCATCGTGATACGCGACGGCTGCGTTGCCGAGATCCACGAGCAGTTTCGTGACCGTGTTGATGCTCACGCCCGTCATGCGCGTCACGCTGCGCAGGCTGTTCCCCTCCACCAACGCCGCGACGATCCGTACCCGTTCCGCCGTGCTCAGCCTGTTCATACTGAACATTATGCTTGAGCCATACCGAGTTGTCAACTTCTATTATGGCGATCACATCTGAGCGCCTAAACCCGATGGAGAACTGCGAAATTCCGGCGCGCTTTTCGGCGTCTGCGGCCTCCGGTTCAGCCAGCACCAAGACGTCTCCTAGGTCTGCTACAACGGTGCGCGTGATAGGCCCGCGCGCTGACGAGACGGTAACTACATGATTTACAAGATTTTGCGTGAACATGCCGAGCATAGTCGCTTCTTCGAAGCCATACCGCAAGGAAAATTCTTGCGGAATCCTCAGATCGTGGCCATTTGGTATTGCGCGCCGGTATGAGAGTTGGTATATACTTCGTGTTACCAGTTATCGAAAGGACAGCAATGACGCCTACCAACGAAACGTCCTCCGCCACGCCAGCGTATCCGCCGTGGAAGACCTTCACCAACACGCTGGACGCGCTCGCTCGCAACATGCCGAATCGGATCGACCGAAGCGCCTTTCCTGGTCAGTCTGGCGGCGGCATCAACCAGTTGCTGACTGCGTTCAAGTTCTTCGGGTTCATGGGCGACGACGGGAAGCCGACGCCAGCATTGCTCGCGGTCGCCGTCACGGATGAAGCGGCGCGGAAGAACGCACTGCGCAAGCTCATTGAACAGAAGTATGCATCGCTGATTGCGTTGAACCTCACGAAGACGACACCTGCCGAATTCGCCGAGAAGATGACTGAGGTTTACAAAGTGTCGGGCGACACGCGTCTCAAGGCGACCCGATTCTTTCTCGCGGCGGCCGAGTATCTCGGCATCCAAGTGTCACCCCTGCTGCTTCGGGACAGAACGAAGGTGACGACGAACGGGACATCGACACGCAGGCGCCGCGTGGCCAGAACGAGAACCGATGATGACGATGACGCCGATGGCGAGAGCGAGGAAACGCTGTCCACGCCCGCCGCCGAATCGCGTTCCGTGGAACTGCGGAGCGGCGGCACCCTGACACTCTCCGCGACGACGAAGTTTATGGCGCTCAGCGCGGCGGATCGCAAGTTTGTGTTCGATCTGATCGACAAGCTCGAAGAATACGAAAGCCAGAACGGTTTCGTCGCGAAGTAACCACGTGAAGGAGAGGGTAATGGCGAAGAATGCTACGAAGACGACGAAGACCGCAAACACGGAGGCGCCGGGAACCGACATTGGACAAGGACTGTATATGGTCGCCAAGGCAATTGAAGCACACGGCGACGACTCGAACGTGAGGTATCAGGTCGAGGCGTTGGCAGACAATATAGCCGGCGTGTCCTCGTCATTCGATCTCTTGGCTCACGCCACGTTGCTCAGGCTGATCGCGCAACACGGTGACGTCGATGACCGCAGCAAGGCCGTGGAGATAGCCAAGCGGTACTTCGAGGAATTTAGGAACTACTAATCAGGAGTCGAATCGATCTCTGAAAACAATAGCCCCCTCCATTCGTCGGTGTTCACCGATGGAGAGGGCCTGAACCGAAAGGTGCTCCCCCGAACGCTTCCTAGGGCCGGACGGGCAAGAGGCCGTGGTGAACGACTAACCCTTGGTTCAACAGCAAGACTATCAGAAAGTTCGGTGCGTCGTGAAAATGTTCATTGTTAGCTACGACCTGTGCAAGCCGGGACGTGATTACTCGTCTCTCTTGGCGCGACTCCGCGCGCTTGGCGGAGTGCGCCCCTTGGAGTCCTACTGGATTCTGAAGGGCACATACACGGCGGATGCGCTGCGGGATGACCTCCGACAGCACATCGACGCGAACGACAGGTTGCTCGTGTATGACACGAGCGCTGGTCGTTGGGCTTGGAGTGGCACCCTAAAGACCGACATCAAGGTCGCCTTGGGCCTCTCCTAGCACGTTCGTTCCGGCGGTACGGGGGTCGTCGTTCTCTGGCGGCCTCTCGTACCGCAGGTTTTCCATCAAGACGAGCAACGCTTCCGTCTCCACGGGACTCTCCGGTTCAGCGTGGAGGCCGCCCTGCCACCAAAAGACCTTCATGCTTCCTTCTTTCGGTTCTTCCAACGCGTTGCAGCAGCCTTCCGTGCAATCTGCGCTCTACGTCGTGGAGATAACGCCGCTGCGCGAGCTGTCCCGCCCTTCGCTCCGCCACGCCTGCCGCGCGCGATGGCGCTCGCGTCTTTACCAGCATCTGGATCGACCTCTGTCGTCGTCCGCGTCGTCAGATCCGCGATTAACTTGGCGAGTTGATTTGGATCGCGCGGACGCTTTGGTCGAGTCATACTCGCAGTATGGGCATCTGCCGGATCGCCGTCAAACTGAGACAGTGCCCCTAAAGGCGGAAGCCACATGACTGACTGTAGTGCCAGCGACTGACCAGCGACCAACGACTGACGAGCGTCAGCCGGACTAACGACCAGCGACTAGCGACCCACCTACGCCCTTCGGGCTACGGCGGGCTAGCTGACCGGCATCACACGTCTACTCGATTTCGTCCCTCGTAAAAGCCTCCTCCGGCTCAACGAAATATTCCATCTCCCGCTCCAACTCCAGCTCCTCCGGCGTCGGTGGCGGCGGTGGCGGCGGCTCGTCCGCCGGGATCCGCACGTGCCGGTAATATTCGAAGCCCGTGCCCGCCGGAATCAGCCGGCCCATCGTCACGTTCTCCTTCAGGCCGCGCAGATGATCGACCTTGCCTGAAATCGACGCTTCGGTAAGGACGCGCGTCGTCTCCTGGAACGACGCCGCGGAGATGAACGAATCGGTCGAGAGCGACGCCTTCGTGATCCCGAGCAGCAGCGGGCGACCCGTCGCCGGCCGACCGCCGCTCGCGATCACGCGCTCGTTCTCCTCCATGAAGCGGTACCGATCCACCTGCTCCTCGATGAGGAACTCGGTGTCCCCCACCTCCTCGATCTTCACCCACCGCATCATCTGCCGGACGATGACCTCGATGTGCTTGTCGTTGATGTTGACGCCCTGCAGCCGGTAGACCTCCTGGATCTCGTTGACGAGATACGCGTGCAGCG
>JBAROV010000017.1:0-1739 GCA_049642465.1 Vicinamibacterales bacterium | reverse complement strand
AGTGCACCACAGCGCTCAGTGGCGGCACGCTCGACCTTCCCCGTGGCAGCGGCGCGCTCGAGTTCGTGGTGCCGGAACTCGGTCTGCAACCCGGAATCTACTCAGTAGGGGCGCTGATTCGTCATCGGGTTTCAGCGGATTCGCTGGATTGGTTCTACCGGGCGACGCTGCTGTATGTCGAACCAGGGAAGGCGGTTCGCGGGTACTTCTACGAGCCGCACTACTGGCGCGTCGTGCCAGACGTTCAGGAACCGGCGGCAGCAGGTCTCAATGCGCTTCACCATCGTCGTCCCCACGTATAACCGTGCGGCGCAACTCGAAAACGCGCTGTCGCACCTTGTCAGAGCGGCCGCCTCTGCTCCGGGTCCCTGCGAGATTCTCGTTGTCGACAACAACTCGACCGACACGACCCGCGGCGTGGCCGGGAGGTTTGCCAGCGACGTCCGCTATTTGTTCGAGGGCCGCCAGGGACTGTCACACGCGCGAAACGCCGGCATCATGGCCGTCCCCGTGGACCTGAGGACGCCGGATCATGTCATTGCTTTTACCGATGACGATGTGGAGGTCGCGAACGACTGGTTGACGGTAATCGGCCGGGAACTCATGGCGCACCCCGACGTCTCCTGCGTGGGCGGACGCGTGCTGCCGCGATGGACCGACACGCGACCTCCCAACTGGTTGTCCGCGGCACACTGGGCACCACTTGCGCTGCAGGATCACGGCGAGGCGCGGCGACTCTTCGACTCGCACGCACCTCTCTGTCTGGTCGGCGCGAATGTCGCGTTCAGGGCGAATGTGTTCGATCGAATCGGGATGTTCTCCCCCGATGTCCAGCGGGTGGGAGACTCGATCGGCTCAACGGAGGATCATGAGCTGCTCGTGCGCCTCTACGGGGCTGGCGAGCGCGCGCTGTATGTGCCAGAACTCGTCGTCTGGAGCAGGATTTCTCCGGATCGCCTCACCCGTCAATATCACCGCCGCTGGCACGAGGGTCACGGACGATTTCATGCGCGCATGCGATTGCCGGAAATGGAACAGTCGCGCGCTCGGATTCTCGATGTACCGGTCCATCTGCTTCGCTCGGCCGTTCTCGACGCGGCTGCGTGGGTCTCGTTGACGCTGGCGCGAGATCCCGCCGGCGCGTTCGCGCATGAAACACGTTTGTGGTTCGCTACTGGATTCTGCCGCGAGCGCTGCGCATGGCTGCACCGCTGATCGCCGTCGTGATCCCCTGCTTCAACCAGGGGCGTTTTCTCGCTGACGCCATTCGCAGCGTCCGGGTAACGGGACGGGACGCGGTAGAGATTGTCGTCGTGGACGATGGCTCAACGGATGAAACCGCGGCCGTCGCGAAGCAGTTTCCACACGTGACGTATCGGCGACAGTCACACGCCGGCCTTGCCCCGGCCAGAAACCTCGGTCTGGCCGAAAGCCACGCCGAGTTCGTCGTGTTTCTCGACGCCGATGACATGCTCACGCCTGATGCGCTCGAAACTGGCGCGGTGGCACTTGAAGCCAATCCGCACTGCGCATTTGCCACCGGCCGCTGCCTGATGACGGATGCATACGGTCGGTTGCAGCCTACGCCGGCATATCCTCGTCTCACTTGCGACGCCTACACCGAGCTTCTGCGCCATAACTACATCTGGATGCCGGCGATGGCCATGTTCCGGCGCAGCGCGCTTGTCGAGGCCGGCGGAGTTGATCCAGCGGAGCACGCCGCGGCTGACTACGATCTC
>JBAROV010000012.1:0-6730 GCA_049642465.1 Vicinamibacterales bacterium | reverse complement strand
AGTCCAAGAAGTGGTTGCTCTTGACGAGTCTGGCCCGTGTGGGATGCATTGACTTCTCTCGCCACCTGCGTGACCGATTGGCTATGAGAGGAGTGCTGTGGATAATCGTAAGCACATGGTTCGTCTGCGCTTGGACGCGCTGGATCAGGCTGGTGCGACTCTCGACGAACTTCATCATGAGGTTCGCCGGCATCGAAGCCTGTCCCATTAGGAATTCGATGATTTGTGGCACTACGCGCACGCGCGGGGCCTTCGGAATCGAAACGGAACGCCCATCATGAGAAACGACAGGGACAGGGCATCGCCGCGAAGGGCCAAGAGGGTAGCTTCCTGGTAAGCGGGCCTCCTTCTGGGGGCTGAGGTCGTCGCAGACCCCAAGCCTTAGGAGAGGCCCGGGTGGCTTCTCAGGCGTTCACAAGGTGTGTGGGCGGTACATCTAGTACCTCGTTTCGTCGGCTAGCTCGGTGACGGTCGGTTCCTTGGTGATGGTGACGTTGTCCAAAGCGCCCGAGGCAAAGTCCACCCCGACAAACACCTCGTTTGGGTTGTCGACGCCGCGAAAGACCCGATGTCCCTTGCCGGATTGTTTACGACCTGCGGGGTCGGAGTCGAACATCTGCTTCCAGGTGTCGTAGTCCTCGGTCTGAAATACGGCCAGGATGAATGCCATTCGGTCACCTCCGTTGTGATCACGTCGCTGGTCGGGAGATCCTAACCAGATCGAGCTCCTGAGCGGGTGCGTCCGCACCTCTTGCTGGCAATTTTCCACCACGGCGCTTCTCCTGCCGTCGCGAGAAATCCGTGCCGCCCTTATTCATTTCCTCTGCTTGCTGTTCGTGAAGGCACCGATACAATCGCCCCTCTGGGGCGCATAGCTCAGTTGGGAGAGCGCCAGCTCGACAAGCGCGAGCACGCCTTCGCGTCGATCCCGCTCGTGACGCGCAGGAAGCGCGGTCACGTCGTTCGGGCGCCGACGCGGATATGCGCGGATTACGGTCGATGCACGTGGATCCGGGCAGAAATTGTGTTCTGCCCAATGGGTCAACGGCTAGACTCGAGGGCCGCGTGATGAAGAGGACCTTGGCTGAACTGATCGCTGCGCTCGCGATGGCAGCGCTCGCTGTGGGTTGCGGCGGCGGGGGCAAGCAGACCTCGACTGCCATCTCGACCGAAGCCGGCTACACGGTGCCCCAGGGTGGCGAGCGTAGGGGAGCGGTGCCGAAGGGGATCCGGGCCGAGCAGCCGTTCACGCTGCACGGCGCGCAGGGCGACGATGGCGGGATCGACTTCAACGCCTACGACGAAACGATGAACGACGCGCTTGGCGCGATCAACGAGTACTGGGCGGAGACCTTGCCCAACGAGTTCGGTGTCGAATGGGTCGAGCCGGACGAGTTCATCGCCTACTACCCGCCGGAGCAGGAGGGTCCGTCCTGCGGCGGTGAGCCGGTGGGTCCCGAGAACGCGGTCTACTGTTTCGAAGGTGACTCGGACTTCATAGCGTGGGACGAGCCCGGACTGATGCTGCCCTTCTACGCCGAGAGTGGCGGCATGGCCAACGCGGTGGTCTTGGCCCACGAGTTCGGCCACGGCGTGCAGGCACGCCTTGAATTGAGCGACAAGTTCAAGCACACGATCGAGGCGGAGCTCCAGGCCGACTGCTTCGCCGGAGCGTGGGCCCAGCGGGCCGACGAGCAGGGGCTGTTGACCGAGGACGACGCCGACCAGGCTGTTGATGCGGTCGTCGCGATCTCGGACCCCGAGGGCGTTCCCTGGAATGACCCCGATGCACACGGCGTGGCCGACGAACGTCTGCAAGCGTTCTCCGACGGTTTCGACGGTGGCGCCAAGGGCTGCGTCGAGGACTATGCGTCCGGGTTCTCCGAAGAGGGTTGATTACACCTAGAATCACCGCGGGGCGCATAGCTCAGTTGGGAGAGCGCCAGCTCGACAAGCTGGAGGTCACTGGTTCGAGCCCAGTTGCGCCCATGACATCCCAGCTACCTGCGTAGGTCGCCTCCGAGGCCGGCTGCCTATTTGCGCCGGACCGGGGCGAAGGTGAGTTTCATCGTCATACCGCCCGATTCGTTGCACGGCTGGTAGTAACCGCGCTCGCACCCGTTGGGGCGGCTCGCGGGCATCGTCATCGTAAAGGCCTTGCGGCGCAGGAAGCGCGAGGCTTTGACACGTACGGTTTCCAGGTAGGCGTCGCTGTCGATGTCGGTCGAGCCGAGACCGAAGAGCGGTACGGTGGTGCTCGGCGGATCTGCCCCACCGCAGATCGATTGCTCGGACGATGGTTTCAACACGGCGCTCTCGGTTGCCCCGACAAAGCTGATGAACCGCCCGACGAGGAACTTGCCGCGCGGGGCTAGAACGAGCTTGCCTTCGGTCCAGCCGTGATCGTTCGCGTAGTTCCCCGAAACGGAGCCCGAGACGCGCCACTTGATCGCCCCCGACGCTGCTGTCTGTCCGATGAAGCAAGCAGTCGCGTGGCGCGAAACCGCGGGGGCGGCAACTGAAGTGAAGTGGCAACTCGGTGGCGTCGTTCAAGCGTCGCCGCTCTGCAGCCGGTGCCGGGTCGGGTGTCGGTAACGATCAAATAGAAAGGGCCCCCGCATGAGGGGGCCCTTTCTGCGTCGATCCTGGTCCGGTCCTAGCCGGTGAATTTCGGCTTGGCCGCCTGGCGAGCGCAGCGCACGAACGTGACACGCTTGGTCTGCGCCTTGGCGGCGGTGGCCTTGGTGAACGTGATCCTCGCCGAGATCGTATGCGAGCCGGACTTCAGCCGCTTGGCGCTCACCCTCACGGAGGACTTGTTGCCCTTGGCCTTCTTGACGCGCTTGCCGTCCAGTGAGTAGACGACTTGCGAGATGTTCTGGCCGCTCACGCTGGCCGATGCGGTCGTGCGAGTGCAGCCCTTCGCGCGCGAGCGAATACTCGCCTTGGCGGTCGCCTTCTTGGTGACCGGGGCTGCGGCCGCGGGTCCGGCTACGGCCGCAGGAGGAGGCGGCGGCTTCACGAACGCGCCCCCGATGATCACACCCTCGGCAAAGAGCGTCTCGGGGAAGTTCTCACTGTCACGCTCCGATACCTTCAGTTCGGTGCCCGGGGGCGGCTCCGAGAAGGAGTTGTGCGTCATGCAGCAGTTGATGTCATCGTTCGTCCCGATCGCGTTGTCCGAGTCCTCGAACCCGAGCGCGATGCCTTCTGCCGTCAGCGTGAAGGGCGGGGTGACCTGCACTCCGCCAACCGGCAACGGCACCGCGTTGTAGAAAATGTCGGCGCCGTCGCTGGGCTCGCCGTTGCCGTGATCAGCCCCGGCGTTGAAGAACAGCCCTCCGCCGGCGTTGAAGAAGTTGGCGATGTCCCCGGCGCGGGCGTTGATCCCCTCCGAGTCGGCCGTGTCGCCCTGGTTGAGGTCGCAGCCGCCGCAGCTGTCGTCGGACGCAACCAGGATCGCGCTGTAGAGGTCGGTCGTGAGTGGCGCGGCCGCGAACTCCGCCGAGCTTGGGTCCATCACAGTTCTCGGGTAGGACCCGCCGAACATGGTCGTTACGTTGTCGAGCGACGCAGGGAAGTCCAGGTCATCCTGGTCCAACACCAGCACGGGCTTCGACGGGTCCGGAGCCGTTGCTCTCACGTAGTCGGTCGCGATTTTCACGAAGTGACACTGATCGCCGAATGCACAGTGGAGGTCGGAATCGTGACCGGTCCCGATGAATCGACCGGCGGATGCCGAGCCCGCTGGAAGCGCGACGAACGCCACGAGAGTTAGTGCAAAAGCGGGCAGAATCGCGCGCTTGGCCAAGAGATACTTCATCTGGGAGCCTCCTGTTGGGGGTCCGTTAGGTGGATAAAGGGATACGAGCGAGCAAGCGTACGGCAAATCATCGAAATGCGCCGTGACGCGCAACAGCTATCCGTATCAGCTCTGGCTGAAAAAGGCGCGGAAAATGTGTTTCGGCTGGGAGGAGCGGTTGGTCGGCTTTCAGTGCTGGCAGTGGGTCGATCCGCGTCAGATAGGACGACGCGCTCAGTCTGTCGGACGAGTTGAAGGTGGCAATCGAAGCGGCAACGGGAGACACACCGGGAGACCACTAACGAACTGGACGCCGAACTAGCCGAAGCTGCTTCCTGGGCGGGATCACAGAACGGGCACCGAGGGCGCGGAACCCGCCCTGCAAGTGCCGACAATCGCTGGCGGGGTCGGATTTTCCTTGGTACATTGGCCCTGTGGATGGCGCTTGTCTGGGCGCCGCTTTTTCGCGGCAGTGGAGGTTTCGGCAGCACATGGATAGCAGTGCGCACTCAGGCCACGCATGGCGGCGTGCGCTTCTCGGGTTCTTGATCGCATTCTGCACCGGCAGTTGCCTGGTCGCGGGGAGCTTGGCGCTGCCCGCGAATGCCCAGGCCGACGACTTCCAGATTTCCAGGGACATCAATACGTACGTGCTGTTCGCGCTCTACGACCTGAGCTTCAAGGGCGAGCAGACGACGACATCGGACAACATCCTCGACGGCAATGTCGGCGTGAACTACCCGAACGGGGAGCTGAACAACCGTGAGCTGAGCTTCGGGGGACCAACCAAGTTGAGCGACAGCACGCAGGTTGTGGCGAACCGGGCGACGATCGGCGATCCCTATCCGGATTCCAAAGTCTGGGAGCTGTACACCAACGAGGTGAGTAACAGCATGGATCCGAATGTGATCCGGCATCCGAACCCGGCCACCGTCAACACTTCCTTGAAAGGTGCGACGCCGCTCGACGATCCATCGGGTCCGATCGACAACCGGTTGCCGATCGTAGCGACACAGAACCTGCCTCAGTTTCCTGTGATGCCCGTGCTTCCGTGTCCGTCCGGGTCGGTCGAGGTCAACACGTCCAACTCCTCGGCCGTCAATCCCTACGTACTCGACCCAGGTATCTACTGTGACGTCGTGGTGCGCGACGGCGCCTGGATCAAACTCAAGACGGGCAACTACTACGTTCGCAGCTTCGACGGCCACCCCAACATCCACGTGCTGACGGAGGACGGAACCTGGGTGCTGGCCACGGGGCTTCTGGATGTGGGCGACGGGAGCACAGTCGGACCAGCCGACGGCGCCAAGTTCTGGGGCCGCTCCGACGGCATAAGTCCGAGCGACCCGAGCATGAGCTTCGGTCGCAACACCACCTTCCACGGTCAGGTCTATCTCCCCAATGGACATCTGGCGCTCGGTCACAACGGTGACCTGTTCGGTCGCTTCTGGGCCCGCACGATCGCGAGCGACCTAAACACGGTTCTTCACCTGCGAGGCGCGGCCAAGAAGAGCGGCATGAAATTCGAGGACCTCGACGGCGACGGTCACAAGGATGCCGGTGAGCCAGGCCTACCCGGATGGCAGATCTTCGTCGACTACAACGGCAACGGCGTCTATGACGATGGCAACGGCAGCGCGGCCAAGGAACCATCGGCCGTCACCGCTGCTGATGGGACCTACACGATCTCACCGATCAATCCGGGTACGTACGACGTTCGCGAGGTTCAGCAAGAGGGTTGGACGTGCTCGTATCCCACGGCAGAGCCCAACTGTTACTACAAGAACGAGCTGTTCCAGTCCGACACGACGAACACGGGCAACGACTTCGGCAACTACCGCAAGGGCTCGATCTCGGGCACCAAGTTCGAGGACCTCGATGCCGACGGCGCCGCACGCGAACAGGGCGAGCCCGCGATCGCCGGAATCACGATCTACCTGGACGGCTCGAACGGCAATCCGGCCGACGGCACGAAGCAGGCGGGGGAAACCGCCACCACCACCGACCAAAACGGCAACTTCAGCTTCACCAACCTGACGCCCGGCAACTACGTCGTTCGCGAGGAGCTAACGGGCGGTTATGTCTGTTCGTACCCTGCGAGTGGCGCGGGCTGCAAGTACGATGTCACCTTGGCCTCCAATCAGGTCGCGACAGGCAAGGACTTCGGCAACTGGAAGGAAGCCACCAAGGTCGGTCACAAGTTCAATGACCTGAACGCCAACGGCCAGGAGGACCAGGGCGAGCCCCGTCTGGCGGGTTGGACGATCTACATCGACGCCGACGGCTCCAACACGCTCAACAACAACGAGCCCTCGACCACCACAGACCAGAACGGCGACTTCAAGTTCGAAGGCCTGAAGCCTGGCACTTACACCTTCCGCGAGGTCCAGCAGACCAACTGGCACTGCTCGACGCCGGGCAACAACGCCGGCGACGAGGACGACTGCGAGCACACTGACACGCTCACGTCTGGCCAGACCTCCGATCCCAACGTATTCGGCAACTGGAAGGAAGCGGGGATCAGCGGCACGAAGTTCGAGGACCTCGACTCCGACGGCGCCGCACGCGAGCCGGGCGAGCCCGCGATCGCCGGAATCACGATCTACCTGGACGGCTCGAACGGCAATCCGGCAGACGGCACGCGGCAGGGAGGGGAAACCAGCACGACCACCGACGTGAACGGCAACTTCAGCTTCACGAACCTGGCGCCCGGCAACTACACCGTGCGCGAGGACCCCTCAGGCGGCTACATCTGCTCGTTCCCGGCGAGTGGTTCGGGCTGCAAGTACGACGTCACTCTCGCATCCGGTGGCTCATCGACAGGCAACAACTTTGGAAACTGGCGCGCCGCCACCAAGGTCGGTCACAAGTTCAATGACCTGAACGCCAACGGCCAGGAGGACCAGGGCGAGCCCCGTCTGGCGGGCT
>JBAROV010000001.1:0-1709 GCA_049642465.1 Vicinamibacterales bacterium | reverse complement strand
GCCTAACACTACAGCGCTACCGGCCTGAAGTCAGGAATTGACCAAAGGGCATACCCGCCTATACTTGCACGGTTTCGTCCAGCGGGATGGGAAGTGGAGGAGGCGGTGTATGGACGTCCAAGAACTGCGCGAGGTCCGTCGAGACCTGAGTCGATTCGTGAGCAAGTTCAGCGCGTGCATCAAGACCAAGCAAAGCCGGGCTCACCTGCGGACGTATGTGACCGGGCAATTGGGGTCATTGGAGCGCAAGAGCATCGAGCCGATGGCGCTCGAGGCGGGAGTTGCTCCACGCACGCTGCAGGAGTTTTTGTCGTTTCATCGCTGGGATGAAACACGAGTGGGCCGGCGACTGCGAGCCTGGGTGAAGCGCACGCATCCAGATCCGAACGCCATCGGGGTCATCGACGAGACCGGGTTCGCGAAGAAGGGCGACAAGACCACGGGAGTGCAACGGCAATACTGCGGGAGCACCGGGAAGACGGACAACTGCCTGGTGTCGGTGCATTTGGGCTACGTGACCGAGGATTTCCACGCCATACTCGATGGCGATCTGTACCTCCCCAAGAGCTGGACCGAAGACCCGCAGCGACGTCGCGCAGCCGGTATTCCCGAGGACGTCGTGTTCAGACCGAAGTGGCGCATCGCACTCGATCTCATGGAGAACTCACGCGCCGAGGGAGTCTTGCTGCGGTGGATCACTGCGGACGAGTTTTACGGACGAGCTCGGGAGTTCCGCGAGGGCGTCGCCGCCATGGGATACAACTACGTGGTGGAGATCCCCTCGAACCTGACGGGCTGGACGCGAGCCCCGCAGGTAGAGCCGGCGGGAAGCGTGCGGGCATCGGGTCGTACCTTGAAGCGCAGTCGCGTGGCCGAGGACGAGCGCGAGGCGCGCGCGGTCTCGGACTTGTGGCACCGAGGGGGACCGTCGTGGCAGCTGTACCAGGTGAAGGAAACGCAGAAGGGACTGGTGGTGTGGGAGGTACGCGAGACCCGCTTTTTCCCGAACCGAGACGGAGTGCCGGGAGAGGAGGTTCGGCTGCTGATTGCCCGAGATGTACTCACGGGTGAGATGAAGTACTTCCTGGCGCATGCCCCGGGGAAGCCGACGAAGGAGATCCTGTGCGTGGCCTTCTCGCGCTGGCACATCGAGCGCCTGTTCGAGGACAGCAAGGGCGAGGTGGGACTGGATCACTTCGAAGTGCGGAAGCACCGCTCGCTTCGTCGCCACCTGATTCTCTCGCAACTCAGCATCGCCTTCCTGGCGGATCGGACGACCGAGCTGCGAAAAAAAAACCTCCTGGTGGAGCCCCTGTCAGGTGCGCAAGGTCGTGGAGGCGCAACTCGACTCGACCGCACCGAGGTCAGTAAGGATGCGCCGATTGGAACGGATGGCGGCCAAGATCGCGTACTGGCAACGTCGGGCTGAGAAGGCGTCACAAGCGCACCGACGGCGTCGCCGGAAGCAGCTGCGCCGAGCTGGCGACGACCTGCGCCGCGCAATCCACTCCCCGAAGTGGCTGAAGAATGTAGCGCTGTAGTGCTAACCGAAACTTTCCAAGAATGTCGCAGCGTTTTGGCGGCTATCGATACCAAGCCGCGTTTCGGACGTGTCGGGAGTCGGACATCGCGGCCCACGGCGACGAACCGGAAGAACTTGTGCTGGCGGTTCGTAACTGGCTCAACGACCAAGCGCATCTCCATACGTC
>JBAROV010000254.1:0-30716 GCA_049642465.1 Vicinamibacterales bacterium | reverse complement strand
TCACGCTTGAGGATGAGGCGATATGCGAGCAGGACGTCAGTAACGGAAACCTTCGCCGCCGGGGATACTGGCTCCGAAGCGAGCGGAGTGACGGACGAAGGCTGTCTCCTAAAGAAGCGCATCTCGGTTCGCAATAAATTCTTCACCCACTGTGATCAACGGCGCCACGCTTCGTCGTCCAGCTTGAAGTCTATCCAGCAGTTTATCTGGACCCCGCGGCGGAAAGCCCCCAGCTCCACCTGGCCGCGTCGAGAGATCGCTTCTGGTGAGTCGAAACAGCCGGGAAGGCGACCAGAACCGCCGTCAGGCACGCGAGCACGCGATGAAGGTCAGCCATCAGTCTCTCTCATGGCGCAGCCCGACGACGTCTCCACCGCCTGAGGCCAATCCAGAAAATTCCTCCACCCCGAGGAAGAAGGCACGCTTCCTCGCCTGTGCCTATCCTCGGCACACGTGACCACGCCGGTCAAGCAGCGCGGTCCCCGTTGGGAACGCCATACCAACGGTAACAGTTCAGGGCACGTCCGGGTGGCGTTGAGATGTCTAACCCCGCTTCGCGGCATGCTGCGCCCCGCCCTCGTGTTCACGACCTGTGCAATGATTCGGCCCGCGTATGAGGTCATTCGCGACACAGACGGAAGCAAGACAGTTCTTCGTTGAGAAAATCGTTCAGGAGGCGCAGAGAGAGGGCGTTCCGCTGTCTGAGGACGAACGTCTGATGCTCTTGTGGTCGGAATCCGCCCCAGATTCGGTTGCGGACCCAGCACTGGCTGAACGACTTGCGGCAAAGATCTCGGATGCTGCTTATGAATCGAAGATTGTCGCCCTGCTGAGGAGCAGCTTCAAGCGAGACGCTGCTGTCGATCCGGCCGCGAAAGAAGTGTGGGGCACTGCGTTGTCTGCCTTGAGTCGAGGCGACCACTACGTCTTGGTCATGATTAATGAGGCGATCGGAAGACACCTGAAGCCGTGGTGGCAGTTCTGGTAAGACCAGACAGACGAAACCGTCTGCCCAGCGGGCCGTCGTGGGCTGGCTTCCGAGCGGCACCACTCTGGCTGTCGCTCCTGACGACCGTTCATGATCTCTTCCTCGAACAGTCCTTTTGGCTGTTGCCAAGAGGACTGTTCGAGCCCTGCTCGTCCGCGGCTTATCGTATCGCTCGGGGTTCGCCGTAAACGAATCGTAGTTTCGGGTCAGGTACGTCGTGGTGCTACTCTCGACCCCACTGTCAGTAAGCGTACCTGTCCACCTCCCTTGAAGATTATCCGGCGGCTGCGGTGCCGGAGGCTCACCAGGCGTTGTCGGTGATTCGGCGCTTCTGTTGCACGCAGCCGTCACGAGCAAGACGACAAACATGTAACGATGAAATCTCACCGGGCCTTGACCTCTGACGAAAACAGGATAGGAGGAGATAAAAACGTCACGAAATGGCGACCAAGTCGCCCCAACCCCGTGACTGAGCGCAATAAGAATGCCGAGGTGATAGGCGCCGGTCATCCTAACCGAGCTCTCAAGGGCCTGAGCCGATCTGGCTGACCTGCCCCCGCGCACCGGCTCACGCGAGGTTCAGTTTGAGACCGCCATCCTCAGCATCGGGGTGCCTGGCTCGTAGTACTCGGTCACTCCACAGCTTGTGCAGGTCACACGCCAGCCTCTTGCCGCGTGTTTGGCAGACTTCGATGCATCATTTGATCGCTGGACCGCTAGAGGCGCGTTGCACTGCTTACACGTAAAGCCGATCCACCACGGTGCTTGGTTCTCTGTCGTCATTTTCTGTGGCCTACACTCCGCGTCTGCTCTGTCGTACCATCGACCGCGAGGCGCTGGCTGTTCTAAAGAGCACTGGTCGTGAAATCGGCTACCTGAGGCGGCCCACGAGGGTGTCAGAAGGCGGGTTCTTCGTTCCGGCCCCGTCGATGAACACTGCAGTGGCGGTCGAGTCTTGTCCCGGTCTTCCACGGGGCGCTGGATGCGGACTCTTGCCCCCGTCCAATGTCCGTCCAGAAATGAACAGCGAGGGCGACGGGAACCGCGTATCCTGCCCTCATGGGATCAGCTCGCATAAACCCGCCGTCCTGCCCTCATTGCCGCGGCACGACACTGCGGAACACGCGACCCAGCCGATCGGGCTGTTACCGCATCTGTAGCGGCTGCAATCACATGTGGCACGTGACAGGGGAAACGCTGCGAGCAGAAAAGGCACCGCTGCCTTCTCGCCGCCGCGCGGCCTCTGCCAATCCAATAGCGTGACCTGCGCGCCGGTCCACGCGTTCACCGATCCGTCGACAATCTACGATCCTGCGAGGTGTGATGATGACTGGAAAGATTCGAACGTTACGAGTCGACAAGGGGTTTGGGTTCATCAAGGGCGATGGAGGAAACGAATACTTTTTCCACCGCAGTGCGGTGTATGGAGAGGGGCTCGAGGATCTGCGTGAGGGTGACAGCGTCGAGTTCGACGTGGGTCAAGGACCAAAAGGCCCGCGTGCCGAGAACGTCCGGCGCACGTCGACCTAAAGACGCGTTGAGTGCCATCTCCGCAGAACCGACGCGACTGTCGTTGGTCAAGTCCCCAGATCAACGCACCAGACGCATTAGCATGGACGAGCCTTCACGAATCCTGATCCTTTCCGCATCAGCGGGCGCCGGCCACCTCCGCGCTGCGCAGGCAATCGAGCAAGCCGTTTGTGCGAAAAGCACCTGCGACGTTCGCCACGTCGACGCGCTCGACCACACCACGAAGATGTTTCGCCGCTTGTATCAGAAGGCCTATATCGACCTGGTGAACCACGCGCCCCAAGCGCTGGGCCTGCTCTACGATCACCTGGACAAGCCCTGGAAGTACGAGCGGCGACGGCTGGCGTGGGATCAGCTCAACACCCGACCGTTCGTCGAGCTGATCAAGAGCTACGATCCTGTCTGGGCGGTATGCACGCACTTCCTGCCGGCCGAAATCGTCTCCTGGCTGAAGGCCCGGCGGCGGCTCCGCGCGCGGCTGGCGGTTGTGGTCACCGACTTCGATGTTCATGGAATGTGGCTGTACCGCCAGGTCGACCGCTACTTCGTGGCCCTCGAGGAGACGCGCGTGCATCTCGCGCGTCTGGGGATTCCCGCCGAGAGGATCACGGTTTCCGGCATTCCGATCGACCCGCGGTTCGCCGAGCCGTTCGACAAGCGGGCGCTGCGGCGGAAGCACGGGCTGGCGCCGGACCGCACGACGATCCTGATTGCCGCCGGAGGCTTCGGCGTCGGCCCGGTCGAACATATCGTCAGCAGCATGCTGCAGCTCACGCACCCGGCTCAAGTAGTCGTAATCTGCGGGCGTAGCGAGGACCTCAGGCGCCGCGTCGAGAAAGTGGCCACAGTGCCAGGCGGCGGCCACGTCACGATCAAGGTGATCGGATTCACCTCAGAGATGCACGAACTGATGGCGGCGGCGGACCTGCTGGTGGGGAAGCCTGGCGGGCTGACGACCTCCGAGGCCCTCGCACGGGGACTCGCGCTGGTCGTCGTCAACCCGATCCCCGGCCAGGAGGAGCGCAACGCGGATCACCTCCTGGAGCAGGGCGCGGCGATTCGCTGTAACAACCTGCCCGTCATCGCATGGAAGATCGATCGCCTTCTCGACGATCCCGCGCGCCTCTCGACCATGCAGGAACGGGCCCGGCGACTGGGACGGCCTGGCGCAGCGAGCGAGATCGCTGACGCGCTCCTCGCAGCAGCCTCACGTGGAGCGACTGGCTGAATGGCCGATTCCGCGTCGGACTCCAAGTGAACTGCTCGCTGGCGCGCGGCGCATTGGATTGGGATTCTCACCCACGTGCGGTAAAATGTCGGCGCTTCCCCTCAGCGCTCCCGGCGTCCCGCTGGAGCTTCCCATGAGCGTGATGCGTCTGATCGCGCCCGCCGTCATCTGTGCGGCCGTCGCCGCACCGGTCTCTGCCGACGTCACGCTGCGAATGACTATGGTCGAGAGCGAAATCGGCAGGGTCACCAGTGTCACCGAGTATCGCAAAGGCCTGAAGATGCGGACGGATTCCTCAGGCGATGCGATTACCAGCAACTCGATGATTCTGAACCTGGAGACGGGCCTCGTCATCATGCTGTGGCACGACGGCAAGCGCGCTGACGTAATCGATGTCAGCAGGATGGCGGCGCCGCTCGGAAAGAACGAGGTCACCCAGTCGATTACGCCGACGACGCAGTCACGTCAGATCGCCGGGTCGACGTGCACCGTCTACAACGTGAGATCGTCGCTACGGATGAAGGATCGGATGATGGAAATGGCCGAGCCAATCGCGATGGTGATGGAAGGCTCGATGTGTCTCGTCAAGAACGCGCCTGGTCAGGCCGACTTCGCCCGGCTTTCTCGAGCGATGGCGGAACGCGCGGTGGCTGCCAATCCACAGTCGGCGATCCTGCGGCAGATCGCGGAACTCGGTGTCCCGTATGCTACAGAGCTGACGTTCAGTCTGGGCGCTAATCTACCTGGGGCCGCGATGCACACGATCGGCACCCACACGACCGAGGTCAACTCCGTCTCGACGGATCCCATCCCTGATGCGCTATTCGAAATCCCCGCGGGTTACACGGTGACCAAGCGATAAGTCAACGGACGGAAATGTCACACGACGTCGAGTGGAGTCCGGCTGGAGATCTGCGCCTTTCGGCGCGTCATCGCATGATGCCATCGCGGCCTCGACCGGCGAGTCCCTGTGCTTTCTTCCATTCGTCTGCTTCGGCCTTGAGGCCGGGCGCCATCGATTTCCAGAACTTCAGCGCCGGACTCATCATGTCTTTCGCGAATTCGCGGCCCGCGTCGGTCTGGAGAGCCTCGGGCGTCAGAGCCTCGTCCCACAGCGCGGCGACCGCCGCTTGCATTTTCGTGAGCCAGTACTCGCGGCCGCTCATTTTCTGTCTCTGGAGGATCTGTGCAATCTCCGGAATGGCCTCGTACGCCTTCGCGTCGCCGTCGACGGCGGCGCTCCCCGTGCGACCTTGAGGGTCGAAGCGCCTGCGCTGCTCGGCGACGCGCGTGTCCAGGTCAGGGATCATCTTCCTGAGCTCGAGCAGCTCGCGGTCCACGGCGAACAGTTGTCGGACGTTTCGGACAGTCAGACGGTGCATCGCGAGCGCTTCCACGTTCGGATCGCCCGCGGCGAGGACCTTCACGAGGGCCTCGTAGTCTTTATCTCGATCTTGCGCGAGCGTGCCGGCACTCGAGACACAAAGGACGATTCCAAGTACAACGGATTGCCAGATTGTGATCACGAGGAGTCCTTGCTGGGCGGGGAACTCAGAGCAGTATAAGCAGAGCGCGGCTCCTTGTCATCCCCGCTTCATGCTGTGAGGAGCCGTTTGAAATCGCCGTCTCTAGCAACTCCGTATCTCCGAGTTTTGAGAGACGCCTGCTGAAGAGGGCGCGACGAGGCACCTGGACTGGCACGCCCAGGAGGACCGGCTCGAAGTTCGAAGTTCCATGGTGAGCTCTGTTGCTTTCATATGACGCCTTTCAGGGCGTGAGGGCTGATGTTGAGAATTGCTCTTTCGCGTTGTGGCGCTCGGGGTTTAGGTGAGACTGTCACCCGACTTCGGACAATCACAGGACTCCTCCCGCTCCTGAGTCTCGTCCTGTTGTGCGATCCGGCAGCGGCCCAGTCTGGGTTCTACGTTGGCGGGACCGCCGCTGCAGATTCGGCGGAGCGCGGGTCGATGGATCTCCGGACGTTCCCTGCGGCTGGAGGGCTTGTCGGATGGCGATTCTCCGATGCCTAGTCGATGGAGTTCCATCTGGACCGCGGGTTCGCGGAAGGCGAGCCGCACGGCCGCCTTGGGCACTTCGGCGTCGATACCCTTCAGGATCGCGCCAGCGTGGGTTACGCCGTGCTGGCGATCTGGAACTCGCGCCCGTTCGGCCGCGTCGCGTTTGCTGCCTCGATGGGGCTTTCTGAACGCCGGTTCCGGAGGAAGCGGACGATCGGCATCGACCGACCGGTGAACCTGCCTCCGGATGACCCGCTCTTGCAGGATGAGACGGGCACCACACAGGCAGGCGGTCCCACCGGCGGGTTCCTGCTGCCGATCACGCTCGGTCGGCGGTGGTCGGTCGCTCCCGAGTTGCGCGTGGGCTTTTACTTCACTTCCGACGGGATCTATGGCGATGGTCTCTACGCGCAGTTGTATTCGGGTGTTCGGGTGATGTGGGGATTCTGATAGAGGAGAGCCCGAATAAGCCGTCCGTGCGGGTGCCACACGCGTTCGGCCGATCAGACCTGCCATCGCACCACGAGGTGCCGCGCAGCCTTCGGCGGCCTGGCTTATCGGCTCGCGCGCCGGCGCATCGCCATCGTGCGATCGATATCCGCCTTCGATAGGAGACGGCCGCGCACCACGACGGCCGCGATCCGGCGCGAGTTGAGGATATCCGCGGTCGGATCGGCTTCCAGCAGGACCAGATCGGCGCGTTTGCCCTTGGCGATGGAGCCCTGCGTTGCTTCGCGTCCGAGCAGTCTGGCCGGATTGATCGTGGCCGCCTGAATGGCCTGCAGCGGCGACAGACCTGCTTCGGTCAGCGTCTGCATTTCGTCGTGCAGGCAGAAGCCGGGCACACTGCCGTCACAGCCAGCCAGGAACGCGTTGCCGCCGCGGGGCAGCATGTCCCGTACGACAGTGAGGCTGGTGCGGCTCAACGATCGAATCAGGGCCAACGCCCGTTCATCCAGCTTCGAGACTTCGATGTTCTTGCGCGTCAGTTCGAGCAGGCTGTCGGTGGCGTAGTCAGCGTGGGGCATCGGCTTGCCGGAGAACACGTCGGGCAGCGCGCGAAAGAAGGCCAGCGTCGGGGTCTGCCAGATGCCTCTCTTGGCGAGCTCGTCGAACAATGGCTGGCAGCGACTCGCGTCGTAGGGCTGCGGCGTACCCGCGCATTCACGGAAGACGCGCGACTCCGAGAAGTGCTCGATGCTGCGCATGCCGGATGCGGCGCCTTCGGCGATCGTCACGGCGAATGGAATGTGCCCGGCAAACGGCAATCCGAGCTTCGGCGCCTCCTCCGCAATCGCGAAGAACACTTCGCGCGGGGTGTTGTTGTGCACCTTGATGAAGTCCACGCCGCGCCGTTTGAGATCTCTGACCGCCTCGCGGGCTTCCTGCGCGTTCGTGACCCTGCGCCGGAATGGCCAATCGGCCGGAGCATTGTCCAGCATCGGACCTGCCGCGACAATCTCGGGTCCGGTGGCCTCGCCGCGGTGGATGCGATCGCGCAGCGGCAGGATGAAGTCGAGATCCGAGCCCATGTCGCGCGTGCCAACCACGCCATGGGCCAGGTAGAGGTCCAGCGACTCGGCACCCGAAGCCTGATTGTGCGAGTGCATGTCCCAGAGCCCGGGAATGAGGAACTTGCCGGCGCCGTCGACGCGCACGGCTCCACGCGGAACGGGAACTCCTCGACCGACTGCGGCGATCTCGCCACCCTTTGTCACGACCGTGACGGGGGCCTCCTTCGCGCCGCTCAGCACGTCGATCACTGTCACGTTAATGATGGCGACTGAAGCCGCCGACGTTCCAGGGAGCGACTGCCTACCAGACGGAGACTGAGCCGCCTCCGGCCCGCCGTTGAGAGCGAGCGACAGCGCGAACACCGCGACAGAACCTAACCGAGCTGCTGTCAGATTCACCATTTCGAATTCGCGGACCATCCAGATCGCCAACGCGCGTCGGTCCTTCAGGTAGACGTGCGCCGCACGTTCTCCGCACGTGGGCCTTTTGGTCCTTGGCCAACGTCGAACTCGACGCTGTCACCCTCACGCAGATCCTCGAGACCCTCGCCATACACCGCACTCTTGTGGAAAAAGTATTCGCTTCCTCCATCGCCCTTGATGAACCCAAATCCCTTGTCGACTCGTAACGTTCGAATTTTTCCCGTCATCGTCACACCTCGCGGGATCGTATTTCGCGGGTCTGTCCTTGCTCGTCCCCTCTTTGTTAGATCCACCGACCGGTGAACGCGTGGGCCGGCGTACGGCTTAACCTGTTGGAATACCAGAGGCGTTGCGGCGACGAGAAGGAAGGGGTGCCCTTTCTGCGCGCAGCGCCTCCGCTGTCACGTGCCACATGTGATTGCAGCCCGTACAAATGCGATAACAGCCCGATCGGCTGGGTCGCGTGTTCCGCAGTGTCGTACCGCGGCATTGAGGGCAGGGCGGCGCGCTTATGTGAGCGGATCCCATGACGGAAGCATACGCGGTTCCCGTCGCCCCCGCTGTTCACTTCTGGACGGACATTTGACGGTGCAAGAGACAGCATCCGGCATGGTGGCCTCGCGCGCTGCCACAATCGTGCCGGAGTTCCGGAAAGCGGAGCAAAAGTTTCGGCTCGAAACTTTGGCTGCGACCCGTTCCCGCGCTGAAGAGCCGCATTGAGGGTACGGGAGCGGCTGTCGAAAGAGGGAAGCGACCGTGGCTCGCTAGTGTGTTCGCATTATTGGCGGCGAGTGCAGTTGTGCGTAGACTGCACGGCCATGTCGCCCGGGCTGCGCATTCCAATCTACGTCCTCGCAACTGTCGCTTTACTGCACACCTTCGCGCCCAGCGCCTGGGCGCAGGGTTGAGTGCTCATCAGAAACAACGCGCCCGTGTTTGGCGCGAATGCTTCTCCGTATGCGACCGCGGGTGACTGGCAGCTCAATCTGTCGTCGCGCAACCTGGTGTCGAACGATCATTACAACGGCACGGCCGAGCAGCACGAACGCCAGGAGCGCCAGAACTACATCACCAACCGCCAGAACCTGTTCGACGTCGGGCTCACTCGGGTGCTCACGCCACGCGTGAGCGTCTCCGTGGGGCTGCCGTTCGTGTATTCCGCGTGGGCGTTCCGCAGCCCTGCCTCGCCGTTACCAGGACCCCGCATCGAGGAACCGCAGTGGGGACGCGGCATCGGCGACATCAGTGCGACCGGGCGTGCATGGATTTTCAAACCGGACACACATCCGGACTGGAATGTGTCCGCCGGCGGCGGGCTCAAGTTTCCGACGGGAAATGAAGGCTACCAGGACGAGTTCCTCATCGTGCGGGGTGCCGTCCAGGGCATTCTGGGCAACACCATTCCGAATTTCGTGGAGCGCCGTGAAAGCCAGTACGTCGACCAGTCCGTGCAGCCCGGCGACGGCGGATGGGGACTGATCATGGAGACGCAGGCGTTCTGGCGCGTCAAGCGGGCATTCGTGTTCGCGTCCGGCAGCTATCTCGCGAACCCGCAGGACACGAACGGCACGCCCTCAATCGGCGCCATTCTTGGCGTGGCGCCTGCGCCGGGCACTCCGAACGCGTTGGCGCGCACGGGGGAGAACTCGATTCCCGATCAGTACCTCGCGCGGTTCGGCGCAAGCGTCTCCCTGTGGCAAGGCTTCAGCGCCTCGTTGGCCTGGCGGACGGAGGGTCTGAGGCGCTACGACCTGTTCGGTGAGAGTCACGGTTTCCGGCGTCCCGGGACGTCTCGCTTCATCGAGCCCGGTGTCAGCTATTCGCGCGGACATCACACCGTCTCGTTCAACGTCCCGCTGGCGTACTACTACAAGCGCCATGTGAATCCGATCACGGGCAGCCCCGGCGATGCGACGTTCCCGCGGCACGTCTTCCTGACCAGTTACTCGATCCGGCTCGGAGGCCGCGCCGCGGCCGCAACCCCGCCCCTCACCCCGGCGACGCCGAGGCGTGAGCCGACGTCAACTGCGAGTGCGTCCGCCGCGCAGGAGGTCTGCACGACCTGGCAATGATCGCAGCGGCTCCGGTTGAAGACGCCCAGGCTTGTCCTCTGAATTCGGTGTCTAATCGATCGAACTGACGCGGTCCTCATCCGAGGGCGAAGCTTACTGCTTCATTCGCTGCAACTCGTAATACGAAGCGACCGATCCGAATCCGCTCTGCTGCGCGGGCGGGGTCGTGGCCTTCTCGAAGTGCACCGCTTCCCTGAATCGCCGCCCTCGCGTTCGACAGACGCGCCTTCGACCCAACCGCCCCGCTGAACCTTTCACGAGGTCGTTGTCTGTGCGCGCCGCTTCGCCAGCGCGCTTCCGCTCGCTCGCACCGTGGAACGAGCGTCAGATTGATAGTATGACCGCGGTGACCTTCGAGCGCGACGAGGTTCGTCCATCCAGATCGACACGCCAGCCAGACATCCCGCCTGACATCGAAGAGTACCGCGACGTACGGTGGCGCCGGGAAGGAGTACGCCAGGTGGAGAGCGCCTTCGAGGCGGAGCGCTTCATCGATCAGGTTGGGTTCGCGGCCTGCATGACCGATTCGAGGCGGCCCGGTCCCTCCCTCTACATCGCGGTGTGCGGGCGGCGCGACGCCGTGATGCCACGCAATGTACAGAAGGATGAAGAAGCGTCGCTGACCTGGACCCTGAAGGACGAGCTCGTCCGGCGCGGTGAGGTTTACTACGCGAAACTGGGGAGGGGCAAGGCGATGTTCCTTGCGCCGCGCATGATTGCATACTTTCACGCCGTCTGGGGTATCCGCCGCGCGGAGGAAGCGCGCCGCCTCAGCCGCAGCGCGCAGGCGATCCTGAGAGTGCTCCGCAGGGAATGGGAGATGAGCACGGCCGATCTGCGCAACGAGTCCGGTGTGAAGGATCGCGGCTGCTTCGCGCGCGCCATGGACGAAGTGCAGGCCGCGATGATCGTCGTCCCGAGCGCGGTGTTTTATCAGCCAAAGTTCACTTACATCTGGACGCTTGCAGTCGGCCGATTCCCCGCCGCGCTCCGGCGCCGTGTCAATCGCCAGGTCGCGATCCGCGAGATCGCGCGGTGCTTTCTCACCGGCGCTGGCATGACCGTTCGCGGTGAGCTCGCCCGAGTCACGGGCTTGTCCCGGCCGGAAGCCGGCCGGGGCAACCGCGCGCTGGTGGCCGAAGGCTGCGCCACCATGCTGGCAACCGGAGTGTATCGGCTCCGCCCTCCGCTCGCGTGAGAACTCGAGCGAGCTACGGACGAGACAGGCTGCCTTCGCGACTGGCGGCGGTTTCAGCGGTGCCCAACAGTCCGCGATCACCCGGTTGGCGAGTTGTCCCGCTTCTTCGAAAGATGAACATGGTACGACGCATTGCCCCTCGCTGCGTGCTGATGCTGATGTTGCTATCAGGGCCGATGATGCTGCGAACAGCGCACGCGTGCGTCTGTGCGGCAACGCTACAGCACTGACCATTGCCGCCGCCGCGCGGTTCCGGCGAACCCGTCAAACGAGGATAGCGTTACGTGCTGGCACGCAGATGACCCCTCTTTGAAGTATCCTCTCCGTCTCTCGGCCGGCTTTCCGGGATCCCGAGCGACAGAGGAGGCTTCGTGCGGCAGATCGCTTCAGTCACCGCTCTTCTCATGACCATCGGCTCTGCCGCCTTCACACAAGAACCGCCCTCGCCCATTCCGGCGCAACCTCCCGGCCAGGCTCAGTCGGAGCACGAACAACTCGAAGAGGAGTTCATTCGATCGCGGGCGGAGAACGGCGAGTCCCATGCGTCCGGCGCGAGGCCGGAACTCGGCCCCGTGGTCCTGGGCAATCCCACCACCGCGATCGCGGTCCTGCGGGTTGGGCTCTATGCGACCACGTTCACGTCGACTGGTGCGGTGGCCACGGAGTTCGCGTCATTGCATCACCCGCTCGTGCAATTGACGAACACAGACGGCGACGTGAAGGTGATCGACCGATCGACCGGCAAGGCGATCACGATCATGACGGCCGGGTCCCTCATCGAAGTGCAGCACGATGGAACCGCGTTCCTCGTGGCGCAGGATGGTGTGCACCTGGGATCGTTTGACGGTCCTGTGTTCTTCCGCCCGAGCAGCCGGGACAACCTGTTTCGAGTCGAGCACATCCGGCGGATCTTCAGCGGCACGAAGGTGCCGCTGTATCGCGGCGCCATGGAAGTCGCGCGCAGCACGGCGACGCTGGCGCAGCGGGTGAACCTCGTGAACATCGTCGAGGTGGAGAGCTACGTGCCCGGTGTGGTCGCCAACGAGTCGATCGCCAGCTTCGCCATCGAGGCGCTCAAGGCGCAGGCGGTCGCGGCGCGTGGCTACGCCATCGCCAACGTCGGCAACTATGTTGCCCGCGGCTTTCCGTTCGATATCGTCGACTCCAGTTCGTCGCAGGTGTACCGCGGCGTGATCTCTGAACACGTGAACGCCGTCCGCGCGGCGGCCGATACTCAGGGCCTTGTCGCCTCGGTCAACGGCCGGATCATCTCTGCGATGTACTCCTCGTCTTTTGGCGGCCACAGCGAGCACAACGAGTGGATCGCGTTCTCGTTCCGGACTGCAATGGGAGGTTCGCCGCTGTCCTATCTGCGGGGTATTTACGATGGTCTGGAACCCGCGCCCGATCTGACCACGGCCGCGGGTATCGACGCGTTCTGGCGCACCCAACCGCCCGTGCCGCAAATCTATGACGACTGCGCGTGGACCGGGAACACGTTCGCCCGCTGGCGTTTCAGCCTGACGCCCGCTGCGATTCGGAGCCGGCTGACGATTTCCGGCACGAACCCGAACACCGTACTGGTCAGCGGCACGTCCGTCGCGGGAACGATCACGGACGTCTCGATCACGCAGCGCACGGGCGCATCCCAGCGCGCCGCGATCGTTCGGATCACGTTGATCAATCCGTCCGCGATTGCGGAAGTCCGGGGATGGGAAGGCATCCGCCGGGTCATCGGCCAGACATCCTCGCCGTCGAATGCCCTGCGGGCGTGCAACGCAAACCCCGCTCTGCCCCCGACCGCGCTTCCGGCAAATTTCGTGTTGAACAACCCGAGCTCGCTGGATCAGACCAAGAACCTCGACGGCAGCGTCAGCCTCGTGACGGTCCATGGCGGGGGCTGGGGCCACAACCTCGGGATGAGCCAGTACGGCGCCCACGGACGCGGAAAGTTCGGTCAGGGATTCATCGACATCCTGCAGGCGTATTACACGGGCGCCGACATCGGTTCCTATCCGATCGACGTCGGCCGCGAGCCTGGAACGGGCCCGCCGACGCTGCGTCAGCAATTCGTCGCGCCATCCTCGAGCGGCGTGCTCCAGATTCGGGCCGTGGATCTCGCGGGTTTGCGAGTCCATATCAACGAGACCTACGACCTGGTGTTCGACGAGGCGGAGCTTGCGAGCGGCTTCGTCAGCGTCGACCTGTCGCCGTATCTTGTTCCAGGTCTGAACGTCATCCAATACAACCCGGTGGGACGATTCGGCACTGCGACGGTCAACGTCGTCGTTCAGTAGGATCGTGCGTTTTAGGGCGGCGAAATGCACCGTCGTTTTTATCGCCAGGACGTGATCAGAACCCATACACTGCAGCGGCCCGCCGAATGGTTTCGAACAGGTAAACAGCGCACCATGCGCCCACGATCACTCGCACCGCTCGCGGCCACGCGCCTCCGTCGCTGCTTCCTGGCAAATGCCTGGAAGAGTCCTGGGTCGGGAGGCGATTGTGGCATCGAGTGCGCAGGCGCTCCGCGCGGGCGGGGCTGACGTCGTAGGTACACAGCTCGAGCAAGGCGGCAATTACCGGGTCCTCCTGAAAGTCGTTCGGCTTCATGTTCTGTTGCTCCTCTTAAGCGCTATCTGACGAGGGGGTAGATCGAGCCTTTCCGCAAGCGCAGCACGTGCGCGTGCCAGCCGCTGGCGCAACGTCTCCGGCGTGACTCGACACACGGCGGCCGCTTCGGTTGGCGTCAAGCCCTCATAAGCAACCAGCAGCAGGGCTTCCCGGTACAGCGGCGGTAGCGTCGCGACCGCCCGCTCCACCCTTCGCCCCAGTTCACCCATGGAGGCAAGGTCGAACGGAGATGGCCAGTTCTCGCGGGCCGGCCACAGCGTCAGCAGTTCCACCGCCGCGGCTTCCTCCAGGAGGCTGGAGCGCCGATAGGTCCAGTAAAGATTCCGGGCGACGGTAAACAGCCATGCCGCCAGCCGGGTGTCCGCCCGGAGCGATCGCGCGTGGGTTACGAGTCGGAGCCACGTTTCGTCGAGCAGATCCTCCGCGACGGTCCGCCGTCGGCTGAGGCGCAGGAGAAACGCAAACAGACGCGGGCGGTACAGCTCGTAGACGCGATCGAACACCGCGGTGTCCCCGGAGCGGAGGCCTGCCACGACGGCGGCTTCATCCTCCGATTCCATCTCTGACATAACTCGCGAAAGCCCCGGGCGTGACCACTGTCACGGAAACGCTTCCCGTGAGTTGTACTCGACCAGGAGGGTGTCGAATGAATCTCGTCGAGGCATTCAATCAGTCTGGTGTTTTTGCGAAGCTGAGCCTGCTGGTGGGATTCGGGCCGCTGGGACTCGCGATGGTTTACGTTCTCCGCCCGACTGAACAGACGCTGGCCATCATGCGTCCCGTGTCACTCGCCGCCGTCTTCGCGGGCATCTGCGGCTGGGTCGCTGGACTGATCGCCGTTACAACGGGTATCGCCGTAACGTTGCCGCGACCAGTCCACGTGCCGAACGTCTATGCCGGCCTGTCAGAGGCGTTGGTGCCGCCGTTCTTCAACTTTGGCCTGCTTGCAGTGGCCTGGTTGCTCGTCGCCATCGGCATGATGCGGCGCCCGCGCCTGGAGTAGCAGGTGACTCGCGTCCCGCAAGAATCGCGCCTGTTCCGGAACGAGTTCAGCTACTTCGACTTCCGCATGTCCACGCTGATCGGCGCCGTCACAGTCGCGCGGATGGTAGCAGTGATCCGCCGCTCGCCAAACCGCGGGTGCCTGAAGACAAGCTCGTGGGTGCCGAGCGGTAACTCGCGCACCATCGGCGTCTGGCCGATCTTCTCGCCGTTCATCCACACCTCGGCCCACGGCGTTGCGCGCAGATTCACCGGCACGCGGGGATCGAGCGTAATCGTCCTCACATCCCCCGCCGCGAGCTCCACCGTGTGGGAATACGCGTACTCGAGTTCCGCGTTCGCAAACATCAGCACGTGTCTGCCAGGACTGAGCGAAAGCCTGGGCTCCTTCGTCGAACCGATGGGTTTCCCGTCCTCGGAGATCTCCAGAAGGATCGGCGCGACGATTTGGAGCGTCGCGCGCCCGGGCGGATCCTGCGTCGTCACGAGGGCCGCGCCCGCGACTACGGCGGCGACAATCAGGGCAATCGTGCTGCGCACACACCACCTCCAGCCTTCAACAAAGAGACGCCCACGGATCACACCGCAAGCACAGTGCCAGGGAAACGGAAATCGTTGACTTGCCGGTCCACTGGTCCATAATCGCGCCACATTGCCATGGAGCGACGAGATTTCCTGAAATCACTGGCGGCTGCCTTTGGCGCCGCCGCCACGAGGTCGCCTGTCAGAGGCGCCGCCCAGCCCGCGACTCGCAAGATCCTCATCGCCGGCGGAGGGTTCGACACCGCCTTCATCCGTTACATGGCGGCGCTCACTGGCGTGAAGCGGCCGAAGCTTTTGTACCTTCCCACCGCCGCTGCGGATAGCCAGAGCACCATCATTTCCTGGTTCAGGAGCTGTGCGCCGCTCGACGTGCAGCCCCTCGTTCAGGAGAGCTTCATTGCGAGCTCTCGACAGACGAGGAGCTGGGAAGACGTGCTGCTATCAGTGAACGGCATCGTCGCCTCCGGGGGCAACACGCTCAATCAGCAGGCGATCTGGAAGGCACAAGGCATCGATGTCATCCTCAGACAGGCATGGGACCGCGGCATCATCCTCGGCGGTGCGAGCGCGGGCTCGCTCTGCTGGTTCGAAGAGGGGACCACGGATTCGAGGCCGAAGGAGCTCACGACGGTCAAATGCCTCGGCTTCCTGAGGGGCAGCCACTGTCCTCACTACGATCGTGAGCCGGACCGCAGACCGTTGTATCAGAAGCTAATCGGCTCGGGAGCCATGAAGCCCGGATACGCATGTGATAACGACGCCGGCATTTACTTCGAAGATAACGAAGTCAAGCGCGTCGTTTCCACGAGGGCCGGTGCGAAGGTGTATTACGTCAGTGTTATCGCCGGCCGGGTCGTGGAAAAGGTACTCGAGCCGGAGAGGATCGAGTAACCACCAAACGTGCAATAGTCCGCTCGCGTCTCGAGAAACAATCCAAGAAAAGCGATCCCCACGACGGTTTGTTGGTTCCGTACGCGGTCCCCAGCCCTGAATTCGTCAGATTCCGCCCGGGCCAACGGCGTCGGCGTTCGGCCGGCCGATTGCTAACCGCGTCTGAATAGTCGACGTCGCAAGAACAGTCCGTCTGATCGTTCAAGGATCGAGCGAGCAATCGCGAAGGAGGGGGCATGTCCCGCTTCGTTATCGGTGTGCTTACGGTTCTGTTAACTGCGACTGCCCTGGCTGCACAGGAACCGCCTCGGGCGGATGGCTGGGTGGTGTTGTCGCTCGACGAATACCGCGCGTTGCGTGCCCGCGCGTTTCCGACTCCCGCCGATCCGTCTCCTCCTCCCGTCGACGCCACGCTGACGCGTGTCGATTACGAGCTCCGCGTCGGTGGCGACACGGTCACGGGGCAGGCGCGACTCGCGTTCGACGTCCTCAAGCAAGGATGGGTCAGCGTTCAGGCTCCCGCGGGCGTGCTGGTTCGTGACGCACGCATCGAGGGTCGGCCGATCACTCTGGTCGACGGTAATCCTCCGCGCGTGCTGTTGTCGCGAACCGGCCGATCGACGTTGACCCTCGACATTGTCGTCCCGCTCGCCGCTGCGGCAGGTACTGAGTCGATCGCACTTCCCCCGAGTGGTTCCGCGGTGTCCGCGGTCACGCTGGTGATTCCCCGAACGAGCGTCGATTTGACGGTCGCCGGCGGCTTCATTGCGGAGCACGCGGAAAACGCCGGCGAGACGCGCTGGGTGGTGTACGGCAATGCCGGTCGCGGTCTGACTTTCTCATGGAAGCGGCGCGCCGACGATCGCCGCTCAACGCTTCCGCTCCGCACGCGCGCTCGGATCACTGAACTGGTCGCGCTCGGCGAGGACGCCTCGCAGGTGACCGCAAGCGTTCGGCTGGAAGTGACTCAGGGCGCCGCGCGGGATGCAACCGTTTCGCTGCCGGAGGGTCTCATCGTCAACCAGGTGGCGGGCGGCGAAGTCGCCGACTGGACGGTGTCACCGGGCTCCCTTCGCATCGTGTTCCTGGAGCCGGTAACCGCGGAAGTGCAGTTCGTCGTCAGTGCCGAGATT
The DNA here is from genome assembly GCA_049642465.1 of Vicinamibacterales bacterium. Taxonomy (GTDB): domain Bacteria; phylum Acidobacteriota; class Vicinamibacteria; order Vicinamibacterales; family 2-12-FULL-66-21; genus CAWDPQ01. Next base: position 13,542 of record JBAROV010000254.1, on the reverse strand, counting down.
CGGACGCCGCGTGAAGGGACGATCGCGATCCCGCTCGTGCGGGTTCCGGCCGCGGAACGCGAGACGGGCGGGATCGCCGTCGACGTCGTTGGCGCCGGTGAGATTGCGCGACATCAACCGCGGGCGTTGGAGCCTTCCGATCCCGCCGACCTGGGCGACATCATCGCCGGGAAGGAGTCTGCCTCCATGGTCGCGTTCAAGTACACGGCGATGAGCGGCGCCGCGCCGCGTGCGCTCTCGGTCGATGTCTCGCGATACACCTCGCAGGCCGTGCTCGTCGCCAACGTGGAAGAGGCCAGATACGACGCACTCGTCGGAGAAGACGGTAAGGTGCTCGTGCGTGCGCGCTATGCCGTCAGAAACAATCAGCGGGCTTTCCTCGCAGTCGTGCTTCCGGCACGGGCCACTCTCTGGAGCGCGCTGCTCTCGGATCGTCCTGTTCGTCCGGGACTGTCGGCCGATGGCGCGCTGCTGCTGCCGCTCGAGAAAGGACGCTCGAGCACAGAGGCGCCGACGTTTCGACTCGAGCTCGTGTACCTGCATAACATTCCCGCCTGGCGCAACGAAGGGGAAGCGCACCTCGAACTGCCGGCGCTGGATCTCCCGGTGTCTCGTACCGGCCTCAGCCTGCATCACTCCCCGCGGTTTCGGATAGATGCGCGTCCCGGTGCGTTTCGAACGGAACAGGATCGCGGTCCCTGGCATGCCGTGCTGCGTTCTGGGGGGGCGCCGTTCGCCGTCGCGGAAACCGGGCCCGCACCTCGTGGCGCAGCGGAGAACGATGCCTCGAAGGACCTCGAAGGCCTCCTCGATCGGTTCAAGAAGGAGGCTGGCCGCACGCGTACCGGGACGATCCCGATTCGCGTCGAATTTCCCGAGCTCGGGCCATCGATTTTTCTCGCCGCCGAATTGACCGCCGAAATGCGCCCGGCGTCGCTCGACCTGAAATACCGCAAGGACTCGGAATAGCCGAAAGGGCCTGGTGTCACATGATTCGTCAAGGACGATTGCTCGCCGCCATCGCGTTGCTCGGCCTGCCTTCGCTCGCTGTCGCGCAGGATGGTCCTCGCGGCGGACCCGGAACAGTGACGATGACGCGGACCGACTATGACCGCTTGATCGATCTGGCCAGCCGGCCCGTGCGCCCGCCAGACCCGCTGCCCGTTCCCGCGGCGCTGACGCGCGCAGAGATCCGTGCCCGCGTCGATGGCTTGACCGTGCGCGCATCGATGCAACTGGATGGCGAAGTCTTCCGCGCGGGCGTTGCCAGGGTTCCTTTGATCAAGGGTGCCACGGTGCTCGAGGCGAGGATGGGGGATCGACCGCTGCCGCTCCTCGCGGAAGGCGGCAACCACTTCGCCTTGCTGTCTGGCCCTTCCACGTTCTCCGCGACGCTCGAAGTCGGCACGACCGTGACGACGTCTCCTGGGCGAGGAACGTTCACGCTTCCGGTTCCTGAAGCGGGAAGCGCGACGGTGACCATCGATGTCGCCGGCGATCAGACCGATGTCCGGCTGTCCACGGGTCTCATCCTGCGCCGGAGATCCTTCGCTGGTCGCACCATCGTCGAGGCGACGCTCGACCCTGGAGCATCAACGCAAGTGTCATGGTCGACGCGCGATAGCGCGCCAACGGTTGCCGCGCGAGACGTACGGCTGCTGTCCGACATCAAGACGCTGGTCACGATCGGGGACGCGGATGTGCGGCTGCTGTCTCTCGTCGACATCAACGTTCTCCAGGGAGAGCCCGCGCAACTCGAGATCGATCTTCCGCCCGGCTACGAAGTCGCTAGTGTGACTGGGCCCTCGATCGATCGCACCGAAATGCTGACGGGTCGAATCAGGATCCTCATCATCGACCCGGCAATGCGCCGCCACCAGTTTCTGATAGGCCTGGAACGCGAAAAGCCAGGCAGCTCCTTCAAGCTCAAAACCGGCCTTCCCTCGGTCGTCGCGGCTCAGCGGGAAACCGGTGAAGTGGCTGTTGAAGGTGTGGGGACACTGGAGGTTGCCGGGTCGGATATTCCCGGCATGCACCGGATCGATATCCGTGAGGTAGATCGCACGCTCGCCGGCGTCGCGCGTCACTCGCTGCTCGCCGCTTTCAGATATCAAAGCGCCGCAGACATCCCGACCCTCCTGACCCTCGACGTCCGGCGCTTCCCGGATGCGCCGGTACTGGCAGCAGTCGCCGAACGCGCGATCGCCACGACGTTGCTGACGTCAGAGGGCCGGGCGCTGACCGAGGTGACGCTGTGGGTACGCAACCGCGCCCAGGCATTCTTGAAGGTGGGTTTGCCGGCCGGTGCCTCGATGTTGTCGGTAGAAGTCGCCGGCGAGCCGGCGAAGCCAGCAGAAGCGAAGGACGGCACTCGCGTGCCACTGCTGCGTCCGGGCTTCCGGCCGGATGGACCCTACGCCGTCTCGTTCGTCTATCTGCACACGGCGCCTCCATTCGCGCGCAAGGGGGACATGCAGATGCTGCTTCCCAGGATGGACATGCCCGTCAACATCGTCGAGTGGGAACTGTTCGTGCCGGACCGGTATCGCGTCGATCGTTTCGACGGCAACGCGATGAAGGCAGGTCTGGTCGAGCAGTTCGTTACCGACAAGGGCGCAGGACGAGAGGATTCCTTGCCGCCAGCCATCATGGCCGGGAGTTCCGGGCAAATCGTCGGTCGCGTGACGGACGCCGCAGGAGCCGTCGTGCCCGGCGTGTCGATCATCGCCGAAGCGGGCGGACGCCGGCAGGCGGCGACGACGGATGCGAATGGAGTGTTTGTCCTGACGGCGGTACCGTCAGGGCCGGTGAACATCACGGCGCAGATCGCGGGGTTCCGCGGCGTGCGGCGACCGCTGGTGTTCGACCAGCGCCCGCGCCAGGTGGACTTCACACTGGAAGCGTCGGCGCTCACGGAAACCGTGACGGTGACGGCGGAGGCGCCGTTCATTGACATGCGTTCTTCGGAGCGATCGCAGACCGCGAGCGGGTCAGCGTTCGGCACGACTCAGGGAACGGCTGGAGGAATCCAATCTCAATCGCCGGCGAATCGGAACCAGGCCAGTCAGACTCCGTCGCTGAACGTGCAGAACCTGCAGCGCAAGGCCGCAGGCGTCCTGCCGGTGCGGATCGACGTTCCGCGAGCCGGCACTTCGCATCGGTTCGTGAAGCCACTCGTGATCGACGAAGAGACGACGGTGAGTTTCAGATACCGGCGGCGCTGAGGCGTTGACATCCTGCGCCGGCGTTCTCGACGAATCTCAGAAGGCTGCCGGAGCGGCACGGAGGCGCGCAGCCTGCCGTACGACATCGAGCTCGAAGGCGCCGCGCTCGATCAGGACCTGAGTCTTCGGGTTACTCCGGTACTGCGCGAGCAGCATGCGACGGCTGCTGGTGTACGCCTGGTCCATGACATATGCGAGCACGGTCTCCATCACCGCGCCTTCTTCAGTGTTCGTTTCCTTGAAGCGGCGCCTGAAGTCCATCAGTGCCGGGGCGAAGGCCGGATCGTCCCATCGTTCGGCGCCCGGGGAGAGACGCATGAAGTCATCGAGCACGGCGAGGTACGAAGCGCCAGCCGCCTGGCGCCAGAACGCGACGTCGGGACCAAACTCGCTGACGTACAACGGAAGGTAGAGAGTGGCGCGGGCTGGGACCCGCTCGACTATCGCCGGATTGAAACGGCGCACTTCGTCGACAGCCAGACCGGTGCGTTTGACGATCTCGGCGAGCGAAATCGCACGAGGCGTGCGCATCGCGTGAATCGGGATCCGGGGTGTCGAGGCGATCAGCTGCCTGACATTCAGCGTGTTGCCGAAGACCATCTCCGCGTAGAGATACGACCGCACGCCATAGCTGCCGTAAAGTTGTTCGTACTCCCTGTCCGGTAGCGTTCGCAGGTCGCGGGCGAACTGCGAGCCCCTGAGGTATCGCGTGCGGACGTCGGCTCCACCAAGTTGCTCGCCGGTGATCAGCGTGCGTCCGACGTTGGTGCCGCCGGCGTTGTGCTCGGAAAGGGCGGGGATGAACGATCCGTACTTCGCGGCAAGCACCGACAAGTACGCTGCGCAGTAGGGCGCCTGGGTCGTCTGGTTCCGATCCTCGATCGGGAACGGCGAGAAGTAACTCAGTCGCCTCCAGTTCGTTCGTTGCCATTGGCAGAAGCCGACGGCATTCGCGTGCGAGCGCCTCGTGCCGCTCAGGCCCGATTCGAAGATCACCTGAGCCAGACCGATGTCGGCGGGGACGCCGAATCGTTCGTAGATGGCCCCCCACTCCGCGAGGAATGGACCGTATCGCGGCACGTTCATGAGGAGGGCATCGCCGCGCGTGGAGTTGTGCAGGACAGGTCCGGCGGCCTGTTCCATGAGAAGCGCCACCTGCTGCCGCCGCTCGACCAGTTTGCGCGCGAGTGATTCGCCGTCGAGAATGCCGGCGATTGTCGCATCATGCCAGACGGCCCGCTGCGACCAATCGCCTCGCGCGGGGAACGTCGCGAGCAGCCGTCCGTCAACCGAGCTGCCAAACGCGATTGAGCCGTCGGGAATCGTGAAAACGTGGCGCCAGAACCGATACCATGGCCTGAACGTCTGCATCGCCGCGACGTCTTCGCGCAGCCGGGCCTGGGCGACGTCGGCCGCTGTTTCTGGTGCACGGCTTGCGGCGTTGGTCGCCGCGGCCTGCGCGCTGAAGCGGCCGATGATGACGTTCGATGCGGCCACAGGAATCGTCAAGCACCCCGCCGCGAGCGCCAGGATCACCTTCGTTTTCATTGTGGGTTGGGTGATCCGCTGGAAGTGCAATCCCTGCGCCTCCTCGCCGTGGTGAAGACCCAGTAGCGAAAACGCAAGGCTTTCGAGCGAAGTGTTCCATTCTGTTTCAGGCGCGGGTGACGAGATTGAATCTGCGATCCGGAAATTGCAGAAGGGGAAGGACACGGCTGCCGGGCTACCAACGATAAGATAGGGCGCCATGGCCGAATCGAAGCTGACGATCGAGGAACGCCACGCCGGCGACGTGACGATTCTCGTCCTGACGGGACAGATGCTGCTCGATGACGGCGACCTCGCATTCGGAAGATGGATTCGCGATCTCGTCGAGCGAGGGTTCGTGAAGATCGTGGTCGATCTCGGCGCCGTCACTTACATCGACAGCTCGGGGGTGGGCATGCTTGCCGCCAAGCTGAAAACGGTGAAGGAGCGAGGCGGCGACATGAAGCTGGTGAATCTCAATCCACGTGCCGAAAGCCTGTTCGGCATGCTGAAGCTGTTCATCGTGTTCGAACGACTCGAGAATGAAGCCGCGGCGCTGCGCAGCTTTGCGTGGGCCGCGGAGCGGGATCGTCGGGCACATCCCCAGGGTTAGGCGCGTTCGCGCGTTGAATCACGTGAGCCCCAATTCTCGCGATCTGCGCCTTACCCTACAAAGGGCACTCATGAAATCACTGACAATCACAGGCGCGATCTTTTTCCTGCTCTGCGGCGCCGGGACTCGGGTCGAGGCGCAGAATATCGCCTCGACGTTCGATCAGCTCGGCGTTCTGGTCAAGCCGGGCGACAAGATCAGCGTTGTCGATGTCATCGGCAGAGAAGCCAACGGGCGCATCGGAAAGTTGTCACGCGATACGCTGATCCTGGTCACCGAGGCCGGGCCTCGGCAATTCGGCGAACTCGAAATCGAGAAGATCCGCCAGCGCCGAGACGACTCGTTGCTGAACGGGGCCATCATTGGTGCGGTGGCCGGGACGGCCTACGTCGTGACCGCGCTGGCACTCCTCCGGGACAGCGACGGCGGCGATGTGATCGTGAGCACCGCGATTGCCGGGGGTGTGTTGTTCGCGGGGTTGGGCGCGGCAGCGGGAGTGGGGATAGACGCGCTGATTACTCGGAAACAGGTGATCTACCAGAAGACCGCCAGCGAGAACAGAGTCAGCGTTTCACCCCTGTTCGGCCACGGACGTCGAGGCGGCGCGGTCACGGTGAGGTTCTAACGTCCGCAGCCATGCGTGGCTCATTGGCCCACCACTGAACGCTGTATGATTCTCGCTTGCTCAGGTTGCTGCGTGCGGGCTCGACCTGGGAACGGACGTCCGCAAGGAGAGTGTCATGAGAGTCGTGAGAATCCTGATCGGCGGCTTCATGATCGCGACGTCTGCGGTCGCCGCGATCATTGCAGCTGCACCGCAAACGGCGCAAATCGCCGATGGCAAGCAGAAGTACGGCACCTACTGCGCGGCCTGTCACGGCGCCGAGGGCAAGGGCGACGGCAAGCTCGGCAAGTCGCTACGAGCACGTCCCGCCGACCTCACGCAACTGGCCAAGAAAAACCAGGGGCAGTTCCCGGCAGAGGCGGTCGCCAAAATCATCGACGGACGGACCACTGACAGAGCGCATTCCAAGGCGGACATGCCCGTCTGGGGCGATGTGTTCTCGAAATCGCAGACCACCACGGGCCCCGAGGAAGTGAAAGCCAGGATCGATGCGCTCGTGAAGTATCTCGAGACGATACAGGAACGCAACTAAGGCCGAGTTGGACCGGCGACGGCTCCCACTACTTCGCTGGACCCATCGTCGCCTGCACGGCGCTGCTGGCGACCAGGAGTCGCCCGCCCTGACGCACGAGGGTGTTGACGTAATGGCCGTTGTTAGTCATCCCCGGGGGCGGGGGCGCGCCGCCGGTGACTTCGTACGTCCCCTCTCCGACGTAGACGTCGGCGGTCACCTGACTCCGCTTGCCTTCGGTAACCGCCAGCTTGGCGCCCTTCATGGGCCCGGCGAACGCCGTCGCCATCCATTTCTCGATTTCGGCGCGGCCGACGATCACTGTTCCGTCCGTGTTCAGCCGGATCGCGTCGGTCGTGTGCAGGGCAGCAACCCCCTTTGCGTCCGCCTTGTTCCACGCCTGCACGAAGGCGTCCACCAGCTTCTTGAACTCCGCGTCCACTCCCGCCTGGGCACGCACCGACGGGCCGGAGCCCATTGTCAGCGCGATGGCGAGCGCTCCGAGCACGATATGCCTCATCCAGTCCTCCTCGTGAGTCTTCGCAGAGGATGCATCCTACCTCAATCGCCGGCCGGTCGCACCTGCCTGAACGGGATTCTGCTCGTGCTCGTGGCCTGCCCGAGAAACAGCTCGTGACGCGGTAGCTTCAGGTATTCCGTCGAGCACTATACCCGGCGAAGCACGACGCAGGCGGCCCCGAGAAGGAGCCCGCATGCGCTGATTAGTTGCGGCCGCCGCCGATCGGTCGGAGAAAGTGACTGAACGTCCAGTTCGCGACTTGACGTCCCTGCCGCAGCGCGGTCGTGTCGGCGAAGCGGAAGTGGATGCCCATGAAGATCCGGGCTTCCACAACGTCACGGGCGACGTCTGAAAACCTCGTGTAGGTTCGCGGAACGGCGCCTGCAGCGTTGCTGAAGAGCGTGAACTCGACCTGGTCGCCGAACAGATGTTCCAGAATCGTCGTCGTGGCGCCGGATACGTTGTTCGCGCCGGACGTGTAGTCGGGATAGTTCGGTGAATTGAACAGGGACGTCCAAGTGGGATTGCCGGCCGTTTCCGGGTTGCCGTCGTTGTCTCCCTCGCGGATCGCGGTGATGGGACGCCAGACGTTGTAATGGATCTTCGTAGTCCAGCACGAGATGATCGTGTCCGCCGTCGCCATGGTCACGAGCGCGAACATGCGCGCACTGTCCCCGAGGTTCAGTGATTGACTGGCAACGAAGTCGCGCATGAGGCGGTTCCAGTAGTTCGCGGGCGCATCGGAGAAGAAACGGCCGGTAGCAGTTTCCTCAGGAGTGCGGGTGTGCCCAGTGGCCTCTGATGCTCCCTTCTCCTTTACCTCGTTGTAGGCCCTGGCATAGGCACCGCTGGTGAGATGTGGCGCGGGGTTCGCCGTCCTGAACTGGTCCGGCTCCTTCAACCCAAATGGGGTAGTCCTCGCGAGGAAGTCCGCGGCCATGGGGACTGGCTGGTTGTTCACAGGGGGGACCGTCGGGCGCCACTGACCGATGCCGGTCCCTCCCATGAACGAATCCGGGGTGTTGCGGTTCGCGTTGTCATCTGCCAGGCGGCGGTTGAGGATGCACGCGGCGGCCTGGGCGCCCGCGTCCTCTCCGGCGTCTCCTGCCACCATGAGTCCCTGGCTGATGTAGGTGGCGTTCAAGGCGTTGTAGGCGGTGTCGAGGGCGGCCGTCTGTGCCGGGAAGAGACCCACCAGCACGTCCCGCGCGGCCTTTGACGCCGCAGCGACTGGAGAGCCGGACGCGTCTGAGATGGCGGCGCAATAGGGTTCGTACCGCCGCTCAAAGGCCTGGACTGCGTCGTGCATCGCGAGATGCACCATCGCCCAATCGAGCACGGCCGATGGTCCTCGCCGGGGCGGCGTCGACGCCGCGATTGTCTGGCCCGTGCGAATGTTCCAGTCCGAGATGACGTCGGCACCCGCCGCGCTCGCGCAGAGCAACAGTGCGCAGGCGACGAGGCAAGACCTCTTGATGCGGGCTGGTAATTTCGCGGATTGAAGAGCCGATTGCCGCGTCCATCCGATGCCAGGCACGCTCGAAGAGAAATCCAGATTTTTCATATTGTTCTCCAGCAAGGCGATCTCACACGCTTCGCCGGCGCAACGATCCCACAGGGTCCCGAAGGGGCGATGTTCAGAATTGAACAGCCGCATCGGCCGCCACGGCCGGCAAAACTCCGTCTCTCTCCGATCGCTCAGCCGTCGGCGGAGGATGCGCTTCGGTCAAGGAATCGGCTCGGGACCACACGGTACGAACTATAATCCGCGGCATCAAATCGGTACCGCGCACCAGGAGGACCAAATGGTCAAGAAACGGACGACGCGAACCCGCACCCGCAGGAAGAAGGTCGACCTGCGATCGATCAACGCACAACTCGCGCTGGTGGAACGCGCGCTCGTCCGGCGAGGTGGGGGCAGGCCCAACACGCTCGACATCAAAACGCTACGGTCGATGCGACGGGCCATCAAAGAGTTCTGCGATCGCGGTTCTGGATGCGGGCCGACGATGGATTTCTTGTTGTAGCGCGTCCAATCTGACAATGCGCACGCCAGCGGTCACGCTCATCGCGACTGTCGTGCTGCTCGTCTTGCTGATGCCGCCAGTAATCGCGCACGAGAGGAAGACTCTGGGGCAGGTTCGTCTGACGATCGGCTGGTGGGAGGAGCCTGCGCTCAGTGGCTCGCGAAATGCCGTGGAGGTGGACGTCGCGGATGCCAGGGGAGCGCCGATCGCGGATCTCGGGGGCGGGTCGCTGGCGGTGGAGATCGCGTTCGGTGACCAACGAATCACACTGCCGCTCCGGCCGTCGCGGCCGCCGGGAAGGTTCGTGGCGTGGCTCGTGCCTAATCGACCGGGAACGTACACGTTCCGCATCACCGGCAAAGTGAAGAACCAGGCGATCGATACAACATCCACCTGCTCGGACGCGACCTTCGAGTGTGTCGTAGACGTCTCGGAGCTCCAGTTTCCCGCGAAGGATCCCTCCACCAGTCAACTCGCGGATAGAGTGACCCGAGGGCTTCCCCGGGCTGAACAGGCCGTCGCGATGGCCGCCAGCGCCCGGACTGTCGCTCTGGCCGCCATCGGTGTTGCGGGTGTGGCTCTTGTGGCGGCGATCGGTCTTGGCGTGCGAAAACGCTAGGACGCACGAGTGCACCGATTCAGGATCGTCGGCCTTGCCGTTCTTGCGATAAGCATCGGCCTCACAGAGCAGGCGCTCATCGCGCACGGCGGACTGCGGCGATCGAATCCCGCTGCCGGCGCAACGCTTGGTGCCACCCCGAAGGCGGTCCAGCTGTTTTTTTCGGAACGGCCTGAAGGATCGCTCTCAGAAATCCGTGTGGTGGATACGAGCGGCCAGGCCTACCAAACCGGTCGGCCCGAAAACACACCCGGCGACCCGCTTTCACTCGTCGTACCAATCCGGCCTCTCGCTCGCGGCGTCTACATCGTGAACTGGCGCATCGTGTCGGCAGTGGACGGACATGCCACAGCGGGAGCGTATGCCTTTGGCGTACTCATGGTTCCGACGGGTGTGGCGGTGAACGCTCCGACGAATGCGGAGACGTCATGGCTCGAGTTGCTGGCGCGCTGGCTCTTCATCGGCGGTCTCATCGTGCTCCTCGGCGCTGCCGCTGCTACCGCTGCGCGCTTCGGCGGCTCGACGGATCCCATGCTCGGGGCGTGCGGGTGGATCGTCGCGGTCATTGGTCTCGCTCTTCTGGTGGTGGCACAAACGCAGAGCGCGGGCGCGTCACTCACGGACCTTCTAACGACATCAATCGGCCGAGCCTTCCTTGGAAGGGTCGCGGCGATTGCCGTCGCTGGCGGTGCGATGGCCATCGCGCTGATGCGGGCGGCTAATCGTCGTGGCGCCATGCAGGTTGCCATGGTCGCCTCGATGGTTGCGATGGCGGTCCACGTCGCGTCCGGGCACGCGGCTGACGGCCGTGGCTGGCGGCTGGCGACGACCATCGTGGCCCAGTGGGCGCACTTCGCGGCTGCCGGCGTCTGGCTCGGCGGACTGGGCGCCCTTCTTCTTGGCGTTCGGGGCGCGCCCTCAAATTCAAAGGCGGAGGCGGTGCGCCGCTTCTCGAGAATCGCTGCGGCTGGCTTGCTGGTCGTAGCGGCCACCGGCGCGATTCGAAGCTGGAACGAGCTTCTGGCGTGGAGGGATCTGGTCTCGACCGGATACGGTCGCGCGGTATCAATAAAGATCGCGCTCACGATCGCGATCGTTGCAGCCGCTGCGCTGAACCGGTGGAGCAGCGTACCGCGGGCGGCGATCACGCTTCGTCCGCTGCGCCGCGTCGGGAGTGGCGAGCTCGTTCTCAGCCTGGTTGCCCTTGGCGCCGCTGCGGCCCTCGGCGCTCTGCCACCACCCGCCGCAGGCTTTGAGGCGGCGCGGGAACTGCACGTCGCCGGTGCCGATTTTGGCACGACGGTGCGAGTCGAATTGACGGCCGCTTCCGATCAACCGGGGCCGAATCGCTTCACCGTTCGTGCGCGTGATTACGACTCTGGCAAGCCCGTCTCGGCGAGGCGCGTGACACTGAGGTTTGTTCCGCTGGACGATCCCGGCGTCCCCGCGACAACGCTTCCGCTCGAGCCCGGTCCCGACGCGTCCTATGTGGGAGAGGGCGTCAACCTGGCATTTGATGGCCGCTGGCGAGTGACGGCGCTGATCGAGCGAACGAGTGATTCCGTTGACGTTCCGCTGGAATTAGAGATATTAGGTTCGGCACTGATGGTCTCCACGGTGCGAATTCCCGGTAAGCCGGCGCAATACACGGTGGAAGTCCCGCAGATCGGACATGTGCGAGTGGTCCTCGAGCCTGAGCGCGCAGGGCCCAGCAAGGCGTTCGTGACCTGTTTCGATGTGCTCTTTGAACCTCGCTCAATCGAAGACGTGGTTGTCACGATGGCCGCCGAACGAGGTCCGGTGGTACAAGCACCAGTCCGACGCCTGGATCGAAACCGGTTCGTGGCCGACGTCAGGCTTCAACCCGCCTATAACAGAATTGTCATCATCGCTCGCTCCGCCGATGGCACCCGTACGCGGACCGGTGTTGATCTCAACATTCCGCATTGAACCGCTCATTTGATCTTGACGGTGCTCGCATCACGAGCGTATAAGACAGTCCATTCCCTCAGGCGTGCCGTCTCGTAGTCGGGTAACCCTTACCTCTCGGGAGTTCCGTCTCTCTGTTCCTTTGCACCTATCTGCCGCGCAGGAGAAAAATTGATGGCGACTTTCATCTGGCAGCGACGGGGTCATCTCACGCTGGCCGCGTTGGTGTTCGTCGGCGCTTTTATCGCATTCATTCAGGAGCGCTCGACGGCGACATCGGGAGGGAGCGCCTATGCCGTACCGGCCGTCACCGATACAAATCCGGACCCGGACGTTGTCGAGACCACGATCACGGCACAAGGCGCAATGGTCGATCTCGGCCAGGGCGTCATGGCGAGCGCGCTGACTTTCAACGGGCAGCTACCCGGCCCACAATTCCGGCTCAAGGTCGGCGATCGGGTCATCGTCCATTTTCAGAACAATGCCGGACACGCCACGGGCATCCACTGGCACGGCATCGAGCTGCACAACGCCAGCGACGGTACGCCTCTGACCCAGAACATGGTCGAGCCAGGTGATTCATTTGAGTACGACTTCGTGGTCACGCGCCCGGGCATTTATTGGTACCACCCGCATCACCATTCTTCGACGAATCAGGTGTTCAAAGGGATGTATGGGACCATCATCATCACCGATCCGAACGAAGCCCCACTTCAGGCGAGTGGTGTGCTGCCACCTCAGTCGGCGACGCTGACGCTCGCGCTCAGCGATGTCACGGTGTGCAAGGCACTCGGATCAAACGACACGGAAACCTACGATGTCGCCACACAGCCGTGGCTCGACGGAACGCAGGGGCCATTGCCGGCGCAGTCAGGACCGGATCCCGATGATCTCTGCGATGACAGCACTGGCGACTCCTTGCCGCATCCAATCAACGAAGATGGAGATCCTCGAGGGGATTTCGTGGCGGGAGATATCCCAAACATCCAGACCAAGCAATCCGCGGGTGGCACTCCTGTCATCGAAGGGCAAACCGTACTGACGAACGGCCGAAACGTTGGCGGTCGTCCGGGTACGATCGCCGATCCCGCGAAACCGCTGGGAGCGCCGGTCGCCACCGCGGAATTGTTCAACGTTCAGCCAGGCCAGGGACTGCGTCTGCAGCTTGGCAATACCGCGACGACGCGCTTCTTTCGTCTTCGATTGACCGATGGCACCGGAGCCCTGATTCCGCTCGTCAGGATCGGCGGACAAGGCGGGTTGCTGGACGAAGCGATCATCGAAGGGGGAGTCATCAACGGCTACGACACGAAATACACGCAGGGTGAAATCCTGCTCGATCCCGGCGATCGTCAGGACGTCGTCGCGGCGATTCCTGCTACCGCGACCGGTGTGCTGACTTTGTGGACGCTTGATTTCGCTCGCACGGGTGGGAACGAGTCGAACATTCCGACGGTTCCGGTCGCGCACTTCAACGTGACCGGAGCGGCTGTGAATCCCGCCTACACCATTGGAGACGGAACCGACTTGCGTCTCGCCACTGGCGATCCCGTGGAGGTACTCGGTCCCGCTAGCGGCGTGCTCCTCGATCCGGCCACGTTCACGCCGGCGCTGGCCGGAATGCCCAATCAAGACATTATCCTGTCAAACAATTTGCCCGCTCCCAATCCTCCCGGAGGCGCCGCACTGGGGATAAACGGCGTGCAGGGTCAGCACGATTTCGTGGGCGACTTTACCGACTTTCCACACAACGGCTCCTCACGTTACGGCCAGCTCGGAGACGTCCTGGAGTTGACGACCACGAACGCGACGAGCGCCCATCACCCGTTCCACCTCCACGGGTTCTCGATTCAGCCCATTGAATACTTCGATGCGGACGACCCGTCGGCGCCGACCTACACGTTCCCGCGGCACGAATTCCGGGACAACATCGACGTGCCCAAGGGC
>JBAROV010000253.1:0-2308 GCA_049642465.1 Vicinamibacterales bacterium | reverse complement strand
TCCGGAGAAGAACTGCCCGGTTGGGGACGCCTTGCACTTGAGGAGATCGTCAATCGTCCCCTGCACGACGACCGTTCCGCCGTGAACGCCAGGGCCGGGTCCCATCTCGACGATGTGGTCGGCCGCGCGAATCGTGTCCTCGTCGTGCTCGACCACGATGACCGTGTTGCCGATGTCGCGCAGGCTGGCGAGCGTCGCGATCATCTTGACGTTGTCTTTGGGATGCAGTCCGATGCTCGGTTCGTCGAGCACGTAGAGCATGCCCATCAGGCCCGATCCAATCTGGGTGGAGAGGCGGATCCGCTGCGACTCGCCGCCGGAGAGTGTGCCGGCGCGGCGATTGAAATTCAGATAGTCGAGTCCGATCCCGAGCAGCAACTCGAGGCGGGTCCGGATCTCTTTCAGTACTTGCCGTCCGGCATCCGCGCCGCGACCGGTTGGCTTGAGCGTGCCCAGGAATGCGTGCAGCTCGTCGAAGTGCAGCTGGCCGAGCTCGTAAATCGTCTTGCCGGCGACGGAAAACAGCAATCTCGTCGCGCGCAGTCGTGCCCCGTTGCAGTCAGGACAGGTCCGCTCGACCATCACTTTGTCGAGCCACTCTTCCATCCGCGAGTTCGCTTCCCCGCGCTGCCGGTATCGCCGGTAGTGCCGCTCGATGCGGCGGGCGATGCCGTGGAACCCCACTTCCCGGCCTTCGTGCTCGTCACGTTTGACCTTCGCGTCGGGCGGCGTCCGCATCGCAATCCGATGGGGATCGATGCCGTTGAGGATCGCGTCACGCGCAGATTGCGGCAGCTCTTTCCACGGCAGGTCGAGGGGGAACCCCAGCGCAAGCGACAGGCTGTACATCATGCGGCCGTCCCAGGTGTCGGGGTTGTACTTGAACGCCTCGCGGACGAAACAGCCGCCCAGAATGCTTCGCTGAGGATCGGGGATCAGCAGTTCCGGGTGCGTCAGCTTGTCGACGCCCAACCCGCCGCAGGTGCGGCACGCGCTTTCCGGATTGTTGAAGACGAAGTAGTCGGGACCAATGTCGCCGTACACGAAATGATGCTTCGCACTGCACGCGCTCCCGTAGAAGCGCGCGGCCTCGGCCTTGCTCGCGCCCTTGACAATATGGAGCTGCAGCAAACCGTCGCCGACCAGCAGCGTGCTGGCGATGCCGGCCTTGATCGCCTTTTCGTGCTTGCGGCTGACGATGAAACGATCGACGACGGCGTCGATGTTTTCGACCGTGTCTTCGTCCATCGGCGTTTCGGCCGAGATGTCGATCAGCCGCCCGTCTGCGATGACTCGCCTGCAGCCTTTCTTGCGAAGGTCGGTCAGGACGAAATCCAGTTCCTCGCCGTAGACCTTGAACACCGGCGCCCGCAGTTCGATCTCGCTACCCTCTGGCAGCGAGAGAATGGCTTCGAGGATCTGGCTGGATGACCTGCTGGGCGTTGGCTCGCCTGTTCGCGGGCAGTGCGCGTGACCGATCGTCGCGTAGAGCAGGTTCAGGTAGCTGGCGATGTCGGTCATCGTCCCAACCGTCGATCGCGGGTTGCTCGTGAGGGTCTTCTGCTCGATCGAAATGACTGGCGACAGCCCGAAGACGAAGTCGACGTCCGGCTTGGCCACATGCGCCATGAATCGCTTGGCGAAGCTCGACAGCGACTCCATGTACCGGCGCTGCCCCTCTGCGTAGATGGTGTCGAACGCGAGACTCGACTTGCCCGATCCGGAGAGACCAGTTACGACCGTCAGGCTGTTCCGCGGGACTTCGACGGAGATGTTCTTGAGGTTGTGCACCCGCGCGCCTTGCACGGCAATCGTGGTGCGGGCTTTTCTGGTGTCCGCTTTCATGGGGTGCTTCGAGCCTGAACTCACGTCCGCATCACCCGGCGCTCGAGGGCTGACCCACGTGAAAGAACGCGAGTTCCTCGACCTCGATGTTGCTCTTCCTGGTTAGTCGGGCCGGGCTCGATACCTTACCGAGCAGCCCCCGATCCGCGAGGTATTCACAGGCTATCGTCACGCTGTCCACGCCGAAGTTCTTTTCGAAATGGTCGTCGATCTCGCGGCAGGATCGCGGCTCGCCGATGTCCCGCAGGTATTCGAGGATCGGAGCGAACACCGTTGACGCACGCGTCGCGATGTAGCTCTCGGCCGCCTTCAGCGCGGCTTGGACGCCGTCTCGCGTCTTCGACGAATTGAGCAGATCAGTGTAGACCGTCTTGAAAAATGCCGGGTTGAGCCGCAACGCCTGCGGAATGACCTCGCGGTCGACCAGCTGGCCGGCGGCAATCACCTCGACCTGCGCCAGCGG
>JBAROV010000247.1:0-100293 GCA_049642465.1 Vicinamibacterales bacterium | reverse complement strand
ATCGTTGGCGGCATGGTGATCGACGGAACCGGATCGCCGGCAAGACGCGCTGACGTGGGGATCAGAAGCGGACGCATTGCCGCAATCGGCAAGATCCGTCCCGGTGATGCGCAGGAGTCAATTCAAGCTACCGGATTGACGGTGGCTCCGGGCTTCATCGACGTCCATACGCATGCCGACGACCTCGCGAAGCAGCCACGCGCGGAGAACTTCGTCCGCATGGGTGTCACGACGATTGTGGCGGGCAATTGTGGAACGTCTGCGCTCGACGTTGGCGAGGCACTCGCGGAAATCGAGCAGACCGGCGCGTCGGTGAACTTCGCCACCTTCATCGGCCACAACACGGTTCGAGGCGCCGTGATGGGTACCGCGAACCGGCTGCCGGCGATTTCAGAACTCGAGAAAATGCGGTCGCTGGTCTGGCGGGGGATGACGGATGGTGCCGTGGGATTCTCGACGGGACTCCAGTACGTGCCCGGCACATACGCCGCAACGCCGGAACTGATCATTCTCGCCAGGATCGCCGGCAATGCCGGCGGTGTGTACGCTTCGCACATGCGCAACGAAGGGACGGCCCTCGAACAATCCGTCGACGAGACGATCCGCGTTGGCGAGGCCGCTGGCTGTCGCATTCAGGTGTCGCATCTCAAGGTGGATAGTCCCAATCGTTGGGGAGCGAGCGAAAAGGCGCTGGCCCTCATCGACGCAGCGCGCAAAAAGGGAACTGTCATTGCCGCGGATCAATATGCGTATACCGCGGCAAGTTCCACGCTCGGCATCCGATTTCCGGCCTGGGTTCTCGAAGGCGGTCGCGATCAGATGGCTGCGCGGCTGAACGACCCTCCGACATGGGCCAAAATCAAGCAGGAAATACGCGGCTTGCTCGCGGAGCGCGGTCTGTCGGATCTGTCATTTGCAGTCGTGGCTTCACATCGGGCGGACCCGTCGCTCAACGGTCTATCCATGAAGCTGGTTGCGGCGAAGCTGGAAGGATCGGATTCTGTTGACGCGCAGTTCGAAGCTGCACGGCGCATCATGTTGAATGGCGGGGCGGGCATGGTCTATCACTTCATGTCGGATTCCGACGTTGAGCGAATCATGCGGCACCCTCTGGTGGCTTTTGCATCTGACAGCGGAATCTTGTCTCCCGGAGAGGGAACGCCACATCCACGAGGCTACGGCAATGCGGCGCGGGTTCTCGGCGAGTACGTCCGACGTCGCAGGGTGATCTCACTTGCGGAGGCGATTCGGAAGATGACGTCGCTTCCAGCGGAGCACTTCGGATTTCCGCAGCGCGGCAAGCTGGCGGTGGGAAATTACGCAGACATCACGGTCTTCGATCCGGCGACGGTTCAGGACACGGCCACCTTCGAGCGTCCTCACGGATTCGCGCAAGGCATTCCCTACGTATTCGTGAACGGTGCGCTCGTCGTGCGCAACGGAGAACATACCGGCGCCAAACCCGGGCAGGTCCTGCGTCACGGTGACGAGAAGACGCCGAAGGCGAACAGACCACAGTCGCCGGCTATTCTTCGGTGAGCGCGTAATACAAGAGGATCGGCGCGAGCAGGAGCGACGCGGCCGCAAACGGTAGGATCGGCAAGGCCGTCCCGGTCACGAGCGCAAATGCATTCGACACGGCCGCCGCACGCGGCACGATCCACTCGATCGTACCGGTCACGGCTGCCGCGCTGTATTTCATCGACGGCCATGCCAACGGGATCAGCACCACCGCCGCAGCCACGAGACACGCGACTGCGATGCCTTGCGTGACGGCAATTGGCCGTTCCGCCGCCCGAGCGGCTTCCTCGCGGGCGCGGATCTGGGCTCGCCACCACACGACACTCGACGCCGGCACCGAGACGGCCTCCCAGGCCTCGTCCCGCTCGGTGGAGAGCGCGGAGAAAACGGCTGCCACGTCCTGGCAGATGCCGCAACCCTCGACGTGGTGTCGAAGCTCGGCGTCGCTTCGTTCCGGCCATCGACCGGACGCCACGGCGTCCATCACGTCCTGCTCGCGGAGGCATTCAGTATTCATGGCGATGTCCTCGCAGCAGATCGGCAAGCCGGCGCCGGGCGCGGAAGAGCAGCAGCTTGATACTGGCTGTTTGCAGGCCAAGTGTGTCCGCTATTTCCTGATGAGAGGAACCCTGCGCGTACGCGAGCCAGAGCAGTTCGCGATCGCGAGGGCGCAACCGTTCAAATGCCCGGCGAACGTCGGTGCGCCGTTCAGTGCGGAGGCCGGACGCGGCATCGCCCAATTCCACCCCCGCCGCATCCACGACAGCAGGGCTCGTCCGTCGTCGTCTGAATGTATCGCGCACGAGATTCGAGGCTATGTGAAACAACGCGTTGCGCCGGTGCGCTTCGCTCTCGTACTCGGTCCGGGCGCGAAGGAAGCGGTAATAGGTGTCCTGCAACAGGTCGTCGGCCAGCTGCGAATCACCGGTGACTCGCGACAGATAGGCGTGGAGGACTCGCGCCGTCCGATCGTAAAACGCCCGGAACGCTTCCTCGTCCATCTCGAGTGCGACGTCGGACTCGCTCGGCTGGGCGCGGCGCTGTTCGATGTCGGCGAGTGTCAGATCACGCATGGTCGGAGGCTGGCGGCTCGAACAGACCGAGCTTTCGTGACAAAGCGTACGAGGCGGCGGCGGAGACCGCAAACCCCGCGCCGAGGGCAACCGTCAGCGATCCAAAGATGAAGAAGAACTCTCGCGCCTCTTCGACTGTCTCACTGCTCACGTAGAGGAGTCCTGCGCCGGCCACGAGCAGCACGATCCCGAGCTGTACCGACCACAGGATTCGCGAAAATGGTGCGGAGATCGTGCGCGGCCCCTCCTGCTGGAGCGGGCTGGGTCCGGATTCGAGGAACCGGCGGCCGGATGGTGTCTGGACGTAGGTCAGCAGCTCGTCATTCGATGAGAAACGATCCATCAGTTTCGAGTGCACTTCGGCTTGGATCTTGGACAACCGGCTCCAGCGCCGCTGCTCCAGCACCGTCCGAATCAGCCAGACCAGCGTGCTCAGCACGATGATGAGCGCCGTAAATCCGGCGAGCCCCGCGAGCGTCCCCGAGATCATTTCCATGCGCGGATTTCTCGGCTCCCAGGAACCTTCGTACACTTGATCGAAGTAATACGATGCATTCTGCGGAATCTCGGGATGCTCCGCCAGGAAATCTCGCAACATCGGATAGGTATTGAGATAGCTCTCGTCGCGCATCAGGCTCGGATCGAGCTTCAGCACCCGGGCGACCGCCGGCGGATGTTTCTGGAGCAGTTCGACCAGCCGCGCGCGCGTCGTCGTTGCGTCCGCGTCCGGGTTGGTTGTTGCGCGCGCTGGCGGGGTTTGCGCCTGCGAACGTGTCGCCTGGCGTTCGGCCGGGGCGGGCTGGGCTCCGGCAGCCGCAACGAGCGCGCTGCTACTCAACGCCACGACGCACAGGGCAAGCGCGAACCGACGGGGGACGGGAAAATGGCGGCGTTGCGGCATTGGAACGTGGCTCCTTGCCTGTAGATACGCGGAAAAGCCGCCCGGGTTAACAGGGAGTCAGTCGAAGAGGGGTTTCAGTTCGAGGCCAATCCGCCGAAGTCCTTCCCGTAGAAACGGTTCTCGCCCGCCCAGCCAGATGCGCAGGTAGCCTTCCAGCCCGACGTGGGTGCCGGGGACGATCAATGTGTTTTGACGCGTCCGGATGAGGTCTGCGATCTGGATGCTGGGAACCTCTGAATCGTATTGGACGAGGGCTATCGCGCCCGCCTGCGGCTCGCGCCACGTCAACCGGCCACCGAAGCCAGCGATCCATTCTCTTGCGATCTTCAGGTTATGTTGAAGAATGGCTCGCGTACGCGCGTAGCAGCGTTCGCGATTCCGCGGCTCGACGGCCGTTTGCGCGACGCGGTCTGAGAGTTTGTTCGGACCGATGGTGAGGTAGTCGTGCTGCGACCAGCAACTGGCCACGACGGCGGGCGGCGCGACGAGCCACCCAATGCGAACGCCAGGGATGCCGTACGCCTTTGACAATCCACTGGTGACGATCACGCGTTCGCTCATGCCCCAGAAGCTCCTGGTCCGCGGACGGTCGATCTCTGCGCCGAGATACACTTCGTCGGCGAGTATCCACGTCCCGCTGCGCTCGCAACGCTCCACGATGCGCCGCATGGCTTCGTGAGAGAGCACGGCTCCGGTCGGATTGTTCGGATTCGAGAGATAGAGCAACTTCGTATCGGGTCCGACCGCCCGGTCGAACTCGTCCCAGTCAGGTTCCCACGCTGTGTCCTGCTGCAGGCGAAATGTTCGGATTGTTGCGCCCAGGCTCCGCCCGACTCCCGGCATCTGCATGTAATTGGGAACTTCCATCGCCAGCGCATCACCCGTCTCGAGCAGGCTGAGCGCCACCACATAGTTCGCCTCGGAGGTGCCGTTGGTCACTTCGATGGAGTCAATCGAGGATCCTGGATAGAGCGCGCGGATCCGTTCGCGCAGCTGAATCGTGCCGTTCGACTGGCTGTAGCCAAGCGGTTGCTCGAGGAAAGTCTCGAGATCGAAGCCCATGTCCACGAGTTCCCGCAGCGTGAGCGGCGTGACGCCGCTCTCGCTCATGTCGTAGTCAACGAGGTTCTCCCACGTTGACTGCATCCGTTCCATGGCGAACGCCTCTAAGGGCACAGGGCGTGGAGCCTTTCGATGGCGATGTTGCCGCCGCTGACGATCGCGACGACGGGAGCGTTGCGGTCGAGGGAAATGACGGAATCGACGGCGCCGGTGAGCACCGCGGCAACACCTGCCGCGCCGCTCGGCTCCGCGACGAGCTTGGCTTCCCTGAACATCCAGAGCACGGCCTTCACGATGTCTGGATCCTCGACCGTGATGACCGCATCGACGAAAGCCTGGACGTGCGCGAATGTGAGATCCCCCGGTCGGACGGGCATGAGACCGTCCGCGACGCTTTGCGTCTTTGCCAGCGTCACAGGCTCACCTGCATCGACCGATGCTTTCATGGCCGCAGCGCCTGACGGTTCAACACCAACGACACGGATAGCGGGATTCGACTGTTTGAGTGCGGCAGCCACGCCTGCTACGAGTCCGCCGCCGCCAATCGGAACCACGACGGCCGCGACATCGGGCCGCTGCTCCAGGATTTCCAGTCCAGCCGTTCCCTGCCCGGCGATGATCCATGCATGATCGAAGGGAGGCACCATCGTCAGGCCGCGAGCACTGGCCTCTGCCTCCGCGCGGGTCTTTCGGTCGGCAGACGTGGTGCCTGCGAGGATGACTTCGGCGCCGAACGCGCGGGCTCCTTCGATTTTGATCGCGGGCGCGGTCGTCGGCATGACGACCACCGCTGGAGAGCCGAGCTCGCGCGCGGCAAGCGCCATGGCCTGCCCGTGATTGCCTGAGGAATACGTGATGACGCCGCGCCTGCGCTGCTCGTCCGTGAGCTGCGCGACCATGTTGAACGCGCCCCGGATCTTGAATGCGCCGGCTGGTTGCATGTTTTCGCATTTCAGGAAGAACGGGCGGCCGGCCGGCGCCGAGACGTCGAGGAGCGGTGTCACGCGCGCCAGGCGTTTGATGCGGCTGCGCGCGGCCGCAATCTCGTCCAGCGTCACGAGGCGGGTATCGGCGCGAGTCTGGTGGCGGATCACGTCAATCCAGCCGTTCACGAGTGACGGGACATCAAACGCAGCTGTTTCGCGGACACGGTCATCCTTTCAGAAAGAGCCCGATTCTACACCGCGGCACATGGCGTATGGGTTGCACTACCCACGTCGCCGGCCAGACACGAGTCCAGCATGAAAACTCGGCTGCGGCCGGCCATACCTTTAGGAGACACAGATGAGTCGTATCAGGCTGAAGAAGCTTCGGGATCAAACGGTTGTGGTTACTGGTGCGTCGAGCGGCATTGGCCTCGCGACCGCTCGCATGGCGGCCGCGCGCGGCGCTCGCGTCCTGCTGACGTCGCGCAACGAACACGATCTGCAGAGAGTGACGCGCGAGATCTGCGGGCGCGGCGGCCGTGCCGGATTCATCGTGGCTGACGTTGCCGATCCTGACGCGGTGGATCGCGTTGCCGAGGCGGCAATCCGGGAATTCGGTGGGTTTGACACCTGGATCAACAACGCCGGCGTGTCGATCTACGGAAAACTGACCGAGGTGCCGCTTGAAGACAAGCGCCGGATGTTTGAAACCAACTTCTGGGGCGTCGTCCACGGGTGCCGGACAGCCATCAAGCACCTACGGAACAGCGGCGGCGCCATCATCAACATCGGCAGCATCGTGTCGGACCGGGCGGTGCCGCTGCAGGGCGCGTACTCGGCTTCCAAACATGCCGTCATGGGATACACCGACGCGTTGAGGATGGAACTCGAACACGACCGCATACCGATTTCGGTCACGCTGGTGAAGCCCTCGGCCATCGACACGCCATTTCTCGATCACGCTCGCAACTACATGACCGAGGCGCCGAACTTTCCTCCTCCGGTGTACGACCCGGACGTCGTGGCCGAAGCCATTTTGAAATGCGCTGAGCGGCCAATGCGCGAGATCACGGTTGGGGGCGGCGGGCGTTTCCTCACCGCCATGGGTCGCATCGCACCCCGAACAATGGATCGGTATATGGAGCGGATGATGTTCGACCAGCAGCGGGATCCCGAGCGGGCGCCGGATCGGCCGGATAATCTCTTTGCCCCTGCCCGCGACGGTCTGGCGCATGGTCCGTACTCCGGGCACGTGATGAAGTCGAGCGCGTATACGACCGCCGTGATGTCGGACGTTGCGCGTGTGTTGCCGTATGTCGCTGCCGGCGTCGCATTGGCGGCGGGAGTGCGACGCTGGAGGAGCGCAGCGTAGAATCTAGCCGATGCGCAGCGTGGTTGCGACGGCGCTTGTCGTCGCGGCGGCCGTCCCGGTCGCCGCGCAACGGCTCGAGCCCTTCATCCCGATCGGCGTGGTCGTACACGGAGCGGGAGGAGTCACAGGCGACAGGCGAGATTTCCTGACGCTGGCGAAAAGGCGGTTCAACGTCATCGGGGTGCGGGATCGCGCGACAGGTGAGTTGCGCCTATCGAGGCTCGTTACATGGCTCGAACCGGGAGCGGATGACAAACCAGCGGCCATTCCGGCAAATGGCGTCGTCGCGGTTTCGGCGTCCACGAGCGGCAAGGAACTGCGGCTTCACGCGTGGCAGGCCATCGCCAAGGGGGCACGAGGAATTGTCTTCGAACCCCTGGTGGCGCTCATGCACAACGAGGATGCGCTTGATGCCGCGTCCGAGTTCGCGGACAACGTGACGCGTAATGCGGCACTCTTTGCGCCGCTTCGGCCCCGCGAGTCTACAGCCGACGTCAGAGTGGATGCGCCAGCGGCGACCATCGACGCGCGTTTTCTCGAATCGAACGCGGCCTTTGTGCTGATCGTCGCCAATCAGACGTCCGACGTCCACCGTGTGACGCTCAAGTTTTCAAGCGAGTTCCCGGAAGCAATCTGGCAAAACATGGAGACCGGTGCGGCGGTCAATTTCGTCGCGTCAGCGGAGGGTCCAACCTATACTCGAACGTTCACACCGTTTGACGTGGTCGTACTTATGATCCGCAAGCAGTACAAATAGCCGGAAGCTGGGAGCCGGAGCTGGGAGCTTTATGGTGCGATGGGGAATCATCGGCTGCGGCGACGTGACTGAGGTCAAGAGCGGGCCAGCCTTCCAGAAGGCGAACGGGTCGATGCTGGCAGCCGTGATGCGCCGCGACTTTGCGAAGGCGGAAGACTACGCGCGGCGCCACGGTGTGCCAAGCGTCCATCGGCACGCGGACGATCTCATTTCGGATCCCGTCGTCGATGCTGTCTACATCGCCACGCCTCCTTCATCGCACTGCGACCTCGCGCTGCGCGTCGCCGAGGCGCGAAAGCCCTGCCTCGTCGAGAAGCCGATGGCGCTCAATCACGAGGAATGCGAACGAATGGTCGCCGCATTCCGCGGGCGCGGCGTGCCACTCTGGGTGGCCTACTATCGGCGCGCGCTCCCGCGTTTTCTGCTGGTCCGGGATCTTCTGCGGGCCGGTGCCCTCGGACGCCTGACTTCCGTGCACGTCGAAGTGGCCGAGCGTCTGGCGAACGGCGCAAGGGCGTCCACCTGGCGTTTTGATCCAACCATCGCCGGTGCCGGTCTCTTTTTCGATCTCGGCTCGCACAGCCTCGATCTCGTGGACTTTCTTGCCGGTCCGATCGGGCGGGTGTCGGGATTTGCGGCCAACACTGGCGGGACATATGGGGCGGAAGACGTTACCGCTGCATCGTTTCTGGTCGAACGCGGCGTGCCGGGCACTGGCATCTGGAATTTCAATGCCGATGCGCCACAGGATCGCATCCGCTTCGTCGGGTCCGAGGGCCACCTCGTCACGCCGATCTTTGCTGACACCGACGTCGTCCTCACGCGCGGGGAGCGCGAGGACGTCCACTCAGTCAGGAACCCCGCTCACGTCCACCAGCCGCTGATTCAGACCATCGTCGACGAATTGCTCGGCCGAGGCCGATGCGAGTCCACCGGTGAGAGCGGCGCCAGGACATCCTGGGTCATGGATCAGTGCTTAGCGGGCTACCGGAAAAAGGGGACAGTCCCCCTTTTCTCGTAATGCGGAAAAGGGGGACTGTCCCCTTTTTCACTGCAGAGCTTGGCTGTAGAACAGGTCGTGATCGCCTGGGGGGTCAAAACCTGCCAGCCTGACGGCCAGCGCAATCTGCGCCCAGTGCCGCATCTCGTGTAGAAGGATGTGGAACAGCAGCTTGCGGGTGGTCATCGGCCACTTCCGATCGCGCACATCGATCGCGCGGAGCTCCTCAGCGGCCTCGTCTGTCAGCGTTCGCGCGAGGTGCTCGAGTTCGCGCCGGACCGACGCGCCGTAGTCGAACAGCGGCGACGCGTTGCTCCCGCTCAATCCGGTCTCCTGCGACAGCCGATCTCCGGTGATTCGCTGCAGGTGCCGTCGTTCCACGAGAAAAATATGATCGATGAGCTTGCCAACGGTCGGAAAGCGACCGCCGGGTTGCACCGCGGCTTCCATCGCCTGCGGGTGTAGGCCGAACCACGTTCGCCACTTGTCGCGTTCCGCATTCGTGTACCGCAGGAGTTCGTCGTAGGCGATCGTCAGTGCCACGTGAGCCTCCGCTCTCAACGCTATAGTCTACCAAGCCATGTTTTCATCCCGCGTGCCGGAGACGATGGAGCCCAATGCGATGTCGCGCGCGTTGCGTGGGGCGAGCGAGGCCGGGCGAGTGCTGCTCGATTTGACACTCACGAATCCGACGAAAGCGGATTTCGACTATCCGGACACGCTCCTCGCCTCGCTGCACAGTGCAGAAGCCCTCGTGTACGCGCCGTCGCCACTTGGCATCCGGCGCGCACGCGAAGCGGTCGCCAAGGACTACTCGCGGCGTGGCCTTCAGATCGATCCGGCTCACATCGTTCTCACCTCGAGCACGAGCGAGGCGTATTCGATCCTCTTCAAGCTCCTCTGCGACGCCTCTGGCGACAACGTGCTGGTGCCCGTACCGAGTTATCCGCTCTTCGAGCACCTGACGCGACTCGACGGGGTCAGCCCCGTGCAGTACTCGCTCGAATATCACGGCCGCTGGACGCTCGGCGTGGACAGCGTTGAGAAACACTGGACCCCTCGAACGCGTGCTGTCCTCGGGGTGAGTCCAAACAATCCCACGGGTTCCTGTTTCTCGCCAGCAGAACTCGCCGCGCTGTCCGCTCTCTGTATGTCGCGTGGAGCGGCGTTGATCCTCGACGAAGTCTTCGCCGACTACCCGCTGAGGGAGGCGGCCCTCGAGGACAGCCACGTAGAGTCGGCCTGCCTGACGTTTCGTCTGGGCGGATTGTCGAAATCCGTGGGCCTTCCCCAGGTCAAGCTGGGATGGATGGCCATCGAGGGACCTGGCAACGAGGTGAATGCGGCGCTGGAGCGGCTCGAGTTCATTTGCGATGCGTACCTCTCGGTTTCGACTCCGGTTCAAATGGCCGCGGGCGCGCTCCTCCAGCAGGGCGCGGCCGTACGCGCGCAGATCCAATCGCGGGTGCGAGCGAATTATCACCGCCTGATTGAGCGTATGGCGGCACATCCCTCGATCGAGGTGCTTGCGGCAGATGCGGGATGGTCGGCGGTTCTGCGCGTCCCGGCGCGAACCGGCGAGGAAGCGCTCGTGATCGAGCTGATCGAGAGAGAAGGGGTCATCGCCCATCCCGGGTTCTTCTTCGACTTCGCGCATGAAGCGTTTCTCGTCGTCAGCCTCCTGCCGCACCCAGCCGTTTTCGATGAGGGCATTTCACGGATTGTCCAGACGGCGGGTTGATCGGTAAGATCGGAATCCCATGCTTCAGATCACTCCGGCCGCCGCTCGAGAACAGCTGGATGCCCACGTCCGGGACATCGTTCGGTTTCACTTCGATCCCGACACCGGGTGCCCGTTCTGGCTGGAGCGCGCGAAGCACCTGAATTTCGATCCACGGAGAGACGTCCAGGGATTTGGCGACCTGCAGAAGTTCGGGCTGTTCGAGGACGAGTGGCTGCGCGGCGGGCCGGTGCGACGTTGGGTCCCGAAAGCCATCGCCGACAAGCCGATTTACGTCTTTGAAACGGGCGGCAGCACCGGCATCCCCAAGTCCCGCATCAACCACGAGGACTTCCGGATCGACTACTCGAACTTCAGCGCGACGCTGCCCGATGACAAGTTTCCGCCTGGTTCGGACTGGCTCATGGTCGGACCAAGTGGTCCTCGACGACTGCGCCTGGCCGTCGAGCATCTCGCGCAGTATCGCGGCGGGATCTGTTTCATGGTCGATCTCGATCCTCGCTGGGTGATCAAGCTGATCAAGAAGGGCTGGTCGGAACACCTGCAAGCGTACAAGGATCACGTGATTGACCAGGCGGTCACGCTGCTGCAGGCCGGTCACAACATCAAGTGCCTCTTCACCACGCCGAAGCTGCTCGAAGCGCTGGCGCTGAGGCTCGAATCGATGGGGACGTCGATTCGCAAGGCGGGCATCACGGGAATTTTTTCCGGGGGAACGGAGTTCACTCCCCAGTGGAACCGCTTTGCTCACGAGGAGCTGCTCGACGAAGCGTACATGACGCCCACGTACGGCAATACGCTCATGGGCCTTGCCGCGAGCGCCCCGTCGGGGCCGCACAACAATTACAAGATCACGTACTATGCGCCACAACCGCGGGCGGTGCTGGAAGTCGTGAACCTCGACGATCCGACCAGCCTGGTTGAGTACGGTCAGACCGGCCGCGTGCGCCTGACGACGTTGACGAAAGAATTTTTCATGCCCGGCTTTTTGGAGCGCGACGAAGGCGAGCGCGAGGAGCCGTGCGAACAATACCCGTGGGACGGGGTAAGTGGGGTGCGACCATTCCGTGGGCTCGCCGCGACCACGACCGTCGGCGTCTATTGACAGTCAACCAGCGACGAGCGACTGACACGCGTAAGACGGACTAGCGACGAGCGACCAGCGACTGACAATGATGCTTCAGATTCCGGTTCTCCGTTGGGGCCAGCCCTACACCAGCATGGACGTGGACGAGGTCGTGCACTTTGCGACCGGCGAACCCATTGCCAAAGTGAGTCGCGCGAACGGCGGGCTCATCCAGCGTGACATGCGCAAGGCCCAGCGCGCGCGCGACGTGCTGCGCGAGATGTCCATCGACGATTTGATCGCGCGCGTGGGGAAAGCCGGCGAACTCTATATGGACGCCGACCTGCCGATGGGCGACGGAACGCAAACGCCCGATCAGTTCGTGAGGGCCCAGTCGGCCAGCACGGGACTGCCCGAACGGTTGTGCCGCGCGAACATGAAGAAGAACAGGTTCGTGCTCGGCGAAATGCGCCAGATCCTGACGTCGCTCACACGCGGCCTGGATCTCAACGTGCTGTCGAAGGGCTACGGCGAAGAACGAGGGGTCGCGATCAGTTATCAGGCCCAGAGCCCCGTGTTGGGTCTGGTCCTGCCATCGAATTCCCCGGGCGTCCATACTCTCTGGCTGCCAATCATCCCGATGCAGATCGGCCTGGTGCTGAAGCCCGGGCCGCAAGAGCCGTGGACGCCATATCGGATGGCCGCGGCGTTCTTCGAGGCCGGTATCCCGCGCGAGGCCATTTCGATCTATCCGGGAGAAGGGGACGTTGGCGCTGCGGTGCTCGAGAGCTGCGGTCGCAGTTTGATCTTCGGCGGCACCGCCACGGTCGATCGGTATCGCGGCAATCCGCGGGTGCAGGCGCACGGCCCGGGCTTTTCGAAAATCATTTTCGGAGACGACCAGGTCGATCAGTGGGAACACTATCTCGATCTCATGGTCGAGAGCGTGTTTGCCAACAGCGGCCGCGGCTGCATCAACTGCTCAGGCATCTGGGCGAGCCGCCACACGCGCGAGATTGCGGATGCGATGGCGAAGCGTCTGGCGGAAGTGGAGGCGCTGCCGCCTGAACACCCCGACGCGACGCTTGCGGCCTTCACCGTTCCTGGTGTCGCCGATGCCATCTCGCACGCCATTGACGCCGATCTCCAGACGCCCGGTGTGACCGACGTCACGGCGAAATACCGGCCCGGACCGCGAGTCGTCAAACAAGGCAAGGCGGACTATCTGCTACCAACCGTGGTGCACGCGTCATCTCCGGACGCGCCGGCGGTGAAGAAGGAATACATGTTTCCGTTCGTGACGGTCGTCGAATGCCCGGAAGCAAAAATGCTGGAGGCGATCGGTCCCACGCTCGTGTGCACCGCTATCACGAATAAACCGGAGTTCCGGCGCAGTCTGCTGGACGCGGTCCACATCGATCGTCTGAATTTCGGCGCAGTGCCGACGATTCAACTCAACTGGCTGCAGCCCCACGAGGGCAACATCGTCGATTTCCTGTTTCGCGCGCGTGCCTTTCAGGCTGCGTAAAGCGCCTGCGGCGAGCGAGCCGGGGGCGGGGCCCCGGAGCATAAAATAGACCAATGCGCCGAGCACTCGTCTGCCTCGCGTTCGTCTGCACATCGCATGCGGCCAGCGCGCAGTGGGCCCAGTGGCGCGGGCCCAACCGCGACGGCATCGTTCCCGCGGTCAACGTCCCGGCGGTCTGGCCAAAAGAGCCGACCCTCAAGTGGAAGCAGCCGATCGGCGAAGGGTATTCGTCGCCTGTCGTGGAAAACGGGCTCGTGTTCGTGCACAGCCGTCAGGACCCCCAGGAGATCGTGACCGCGTTCGATCTTGGTTCGGGGAAGACCGTGTGGAGCGCGACGTATCCGGCGCCGTTCGCGAAAAACCCCTACGCCTCGCAGATGTCCAAGGGCCCGTTTTCGACGCCGATTGTGGCGAACGGACGGCTGTTCACCCTGGGCGTCACCGCTGTGGTGTCATCCTTTGATGCCGCAACCGGTGCACTCAAGTGGCGGAAGGATTTCTCCAAGTCCGTTGATACCGCAAAACTCTTTACCGGCACCGCGATGTCGCCGATCATCGCCAGTGGTCTGCTAGTGGTTCACCTGGGCGATGACCGCGCCGGTGCGTTTCGCGCCTTCGATCTCGAGACTGGTGTCGAGAAGTGGTCGCTTCCGGGGCATGGTCCCGGCTACTCATCGCCTGTCCTGATAGGCTCGGCGGCGTCACAGTTCGCCACGCTCACCGACAGCGCCGTCGTCGGCGTGGACATCAAAACGGGAAAGCTTCTGTGGTCCCTGCCGTTTCCCGACGAATGGCATGAGAACGTCGTCACTCCGGTGATGGCTGGGAACGTGCTCGTGATTTCAGGCACACGGAAGGGCACGTTTGGGTATCGACTCGAGCACGCGGCCGGTAAGTGGACGCCGGTACAGGTGTGGCACAACGCCGAGCTCCCGATGTACCTCAGCACGCCCGTGGCAGATGGTTCGATGCTCTTTGGTTTCTCCAACAAGCGCAAAGGCCAACTCTTCTGCCTCGATGCTAAAACCGGCAGGGCGGCGTGGACGAGCGAAGGTCGGGTGGCGACAAACGCATCTTTGCTGAGCGCCGGACCCAACCTCGTCGTGCTGACGACTGACGGCGAGCTGATCGTGGTGCGGCGCAGCACGGCCAAGTACGAAGAATTGCGACGCTATCAGCTCTCGTCTTCTCCAATCTGGGCGCACCCTGTTCTCCTTCGCGACGCCATCGTCGTGCGCGATGCCGAGTCCATCGCCGTCTGGGGCTTGAGCGCGCGTTGAGGATTCTGTCGTTTACGGGAGGCGCGGGCAACATGTACTGCGGCAGCTGCCTGCGCGACAACGCGCTCGCGGCCGCCCTGCTCGCCCGCGGCCACGATGTCGTCTTGACCCCCGTTTACACGCCGACGCGCACGGACGAACGCAATGTCAGCGCCGAGCACGTCTTCTTTGGCGGCATTAGCGTGTTTCTCGAACAGTACGTCCCGGTGTTCCGCCACTCGCCTCGGTCGCTCGATCGTTTGTGGGATTCCTCGTGGGCGTTGCGGCTCGCATCGAAACGACAGATCAAAGTCGATCCGAAGAGTCTCGGCGAGATGACGGTGTCGATGCTCAAAGGGGAGGGAGGGTTCCAGGCGAAGGAGATCGAAAAACTGCTCGACTGGCTGCGCCGCGAGCCTCGGTTCGACCTCATCATCATTCCGTATTCACTTCTGCTCGGGCTGGCCGAGCCGCTCAAACGCGAACTGAAGGTGCCAGTCGGCTGCACGTTGCAGGGAGACGATCTCTTTCTGGACGGCCTGGGCTCATCGTACAAGGCGCAGTCACTCGATCTCATCCGTCAGGCAAGCCGGCACGTGGATGCGTTCTTCCCCGTGAGCGAGTATTACCGCGATTACATGCCGCGATACCTGGGCATTCCGCGAGACCGCATGTTCGTGATTCCAATAGCCATCAATCTGGACGGCTACAGGCTTCGCGAGCAGACTGCAGGTGTTTTCACGGTCGGATACCTGGCCCGCATTGCGCCAGAGAAGGGCCTGCACATGCTCTGCGAGGCCTACGCGCAACTTCGTTCGCAATCCACCGCACAGAAAGCCCGGCTCGCTGCCGCTGGCTATCTGCCCCCCGAACATCACGGTTACCTGGATGAAGCACGATCGATACTGCGCAAGGCGGGACTCGAACATGAATTCGAGTATCGCGGCGAAGTCGATCGCGGTGAGAAGATCCGGTTTCTCCAGAGCGTGCACGTGTTGTCGGTTCCGACGGTGTACGAAGAACCGAAGGGGATGTTCCTGCTCGAAGCCATGGCCTGCGGGGTCCCGGTTGTGCAGCCCAGACGAGGTGCGTTCCCGGAAATCGTGGCCAAAACCAACGGCGGCGTGATTGTGAACCCGGACGATCCGCAGGCGTTGGCACACGGCATCCTGGGGTTGTGGCGCGATCCGTCGAAGGCGGCCGATCTGGGCAGGGCAGGCGCTGCGGGTGTGCGGCAGCACTACAGCGTCGAACGCGTCGCAGAGATGGCCGAGGAAGTTTATGCCTCGGTTGCCGGGAGAGCCGGCAACGCGAGCCGCCAGGTCTCGTAGGTTCCATTCGTGCTGACTGTTTCGGAGATCACCAAGTCCTATCCAACGCCTCGGGGCGACCTCCGCATCCTGGCCGGCATTTCTCTCACGCTCAATCGTGGCGACGCCGTCGCAATCATGGGGCCTTCCGGTAGCGGCAAGAGCACGCTGCTTTACATCCTGGGTGCGCTCGAACCCCCCTCGTCTGGACGCCTGAGTTTGGACGGCGTTGATCCTTACGCGTTGAACGAATCCGCCCAGGCTGCTTTCCGCAACAATCGCATCGGGTTCGTGTTTCAGGATCACTCGCTCCTGCCGCAATGCTCCGTACTGGAGAACGTGCTTGCGCCGACCCTCGTGGCTCCTCCGGGCAGCAACCAGCCACAATCGGACCTCGCGCACGCGCGCGAACTTCTGACGCGCGTCGGGCTCGGCGATCGCCTGGATCATCGGCCTGGCGAGCTGTCAGGCGGTGAGCAGCAGCGGGCGGCCGTGGCTCGCGCCTTGATCAGGAAACCAGCCCTCCTGCTCTGCGACGAACCGACCGGGAACCTCGATCGCAGTTCGGCCGACGCTGTCGCAACGCTTCTCCTCGAACTCCATTCCGCGGCGCAGACGATCCTCATCGTGGTAACTCACAACCAGCAGCTCGCCCAGCGTTTTCCCGTGCAGTATGAGATGGATGGCGGCAGGCTTCGCCGCGGCAGCGTCGCGGCGAAACGCGAGTGATGACCGCAGGAGCGCAGCGGTGACGTTCGTGGAACTCGCCCGCCGGAGCGCCATGTTCCACTGGCGCACGAATCTGGCGGTGTGCCTCGGCATCGCGGCCGCCGTGTCGGTCCTGAGTGGTGCGTTGATTGTGGGGGACTCCGTCCGCGGCAGCTTGCGCGATCTCGCAATGGGACGCCTGGGCCGCACCGATAGCGTGGTGACGTCGGCCGGTTTCTTTGGTGACGATCTCGCGGCGGCGATCTCGAAGCAAGCCGGGAGGGACACCACACCGCTCATTGCCTCTACCGCGATCGTGACCCACGAGAGGTCTGGCCGACGCGCCTCTTCCGTCCTCGTGTACGGCGTTGACGAACGGTTCTGGCGCTTTCACGGGAGAAACCCGCGGACTGGAGTGTTTGTGTCACCGGCGCTGGCGGCGGAGTTGAATGCCCGCGCTGGCGACGTCTTGCTGACGCGCCTGCAGAAGCCCTCGGCCATACCTCTCGAGTCACTGTTTTCGCAGAAGGAGGATGTCGCCAGAACCATTCGGCTCACGCTGGACGCGGCACTCTCGCGCGAGGAGCTGGGGGAGTTTTCGTTGCGTCCGCAACAGGGTGAAGTGCGCGCCGTGTTTGCCCCAATCCGACGTGTTCAGCGAGACCTCGATGTCGTAGGGCGAGCCAACACCATTTTGGTTGCGGGTGACGGTCAGCCGTTACGCACAGAATCGATTCGTCAGGCCCTTCGTCTCGAGGATCTCGGCCTCGTCATTGCGGAGACTGCCGACCACCGGACCATCGCCGTGGGAAGCGCGAGTGGGATCGTCGGCGAACCGCTGGAAACCGCGACGGTTCAGGCAGCCACGCGGATCGGGCTCGTCCCTTCACGAGTGTTCACGTATCTCGCGAACACGATAAGGGTCGGAGATCGACGGATCCCGTATTCGCTCGTGACCGCACTCGATCTGGCCAGGCTTCCCAAAGGCCCGTCGCCGCCTCCCGAGCCCGCCTCCTCGATGCCAATTGTCCTGAACACCTGGGCGGCCCGAGAGTTGACTGCCAAGCCTGGCGACCGGGCCGAGCTCGAGTACTACCTCTGGGATCCAACCTCAGGTCTGCAGACCCGCACCGCCCAGTTCATCGTCGATCGTATCGTTCCCATGGAGGGAACTG
The DNA here is from genome assembly GCA_049642465.1 of Vicinamibacterales bacterium. GTDB lineage: Bacteria > Acidobacteriota > Vicinamibacteria > Vicinamibacterales > 2-12-FULL-66-21 > CAWDPQ01. The sequence continues at coordinate 82,894 of JBAROV010000247.1, read as the reverse complement.
CTGCGGATCGGCGCCTCGCACCGGAGTATCCAGGCATCACCGCCGCGGAGAGTTTCGCAGACTGGGATCCTCCATTCCCAATCGATCTGTCGCGCGTGCGCCGTCAGGATGAGCAATATTGGAAGGAGTGGAGGACAACGCCGAAGGCGTTCATTCCGTATGAACGCGGACGCGATCTCTGGAGCACGCAGTATGGGCGCGCGACATCAATCCGGCTGGCCGTGCCCGAGGGGACGCCGATCGATGGAGCCATCTCCTCGATTCAGAATGAACTCCAGAAATCCCTCGACCCGGCAACTATGGGCGTTTCCCTCATGCCGATCCGGCAGCTTGCGCTGCAGGCTTCGGGTGGGGCCACCGATTTTGGCGAGTACTTCACGTATTTCAGTTTCTTTTTGGTGATCTCCGCGCTGCTGCTCGCGGTGATGTTCTTTCGCCTTGGCGTCGAACAGCGCTTGAGGCAGATTGGCATTCTGCGCGCCTCCGGTTTCACGATCGCGCACGTCCGCCGTTTGTTGCTCCTCGAGACCGCGGCGCTCGTCATTCTAGGAACAGTGGTCGGGACGCTTGGGGCGGTCGGTTACGCGCACGCGATCGTGTACGGCTTGCGCACATGGTGGGTTGGAGCAGTCGGTACAACGCTATTGGATGTACATGTGCAGCCGCTCTCACTCGTCTTTGGCGCACTCGGTGGCATGCTGACGGCCGCGATCTGTATTGGCGTCGCGCTCCGCACCGTCGGCCGGCGGTCGCCGCGCGCTCTTCTCTCGGCGCACTCACTTGACGCGCCAGTCGCGGCCGATTCGCGTCGAGCCTTTCGAGGACGTCGAAATGCCGTCGTGTGCGTGGCGGTCGCGGCGATCTTTCTGGGTATCGGATTTGCGCGGCCCTCGATGCAAGCCGGCACGTTCTTCGGCGCCGGGGCGTTGCTGTTGATCGGCAGCCTGTTTTTTTTCGCCTCGTGGCTTCGAACGCGCGATCGCCAATTGGTCCTGGGTCGCGGCAGAGCAGGCGTCCTTCGGCTCGGATTTCGGGGGGCATCGTTCCGGCCCGTACGAAGCGTCATGTCAGCGGCCCTGATTGCATCGGCAGCGTTCATCATCGTTGCCGTTGACGCATTCAGGCGCGGCGGCGGTGAGCTCACGACCGATCCCCGATCGGGTACTGGCGGATTCGCGCTCATTGCACGAACTGAGGTTCCGGTGGTCCACAACCCGAACGACCCCGTTGGCCGAGACGCGCTCCAGCTCGTAGACGTGCCGGCGCTGCACGATGCCCGGTTCATGCGTTTTCGACTGAGGCCTGGAGACGATGCGAGTTGCCTCAACTTGTATCGGCCGTCCACGCCAACGCTGATCGCGCCCGAGCGGGAGTTCATTGAGGCGAACCGCTTTTCGTTCAGCGCGGCGCTGGCGACCACAGAAGAGGAACATCGGAATCCATGGTTGCTGCTGAGCAAGAGATTCGACGATGGCGCCGTGCCGGCCATAGCCGATGCCACATCGCTTCAATACGTGCTGCACGCGTCGGTCGGTAAAGACATGACCATCGACATCGGTGGCCGCGCGCCGCTCGTGCTTCGATTCGTCGCCGCCCTGAAGGACAGCGTGCTGCAGTCCGAGATCGTCATCGGCGCGGACGCATTCCAACGACTCTTCCCCTCTCAGCAGGGGTTTCGGTATTTCCTGATCGATGCCCCGTCCGTCAGGACGGTTCAGCAGGCCAATGCGCTGGCGGAAGCTGCCGAGCGGCAACTGGCGCCGTTCGGGTTCGACGCGGTGAGCACGACCGAACGGCTGGACGCATTTCATCGGGTCGAGAACACGTATCTCTCGACGTTTCAGGCCCTCGGAGGACTCGGGCTGCTGCTCGGCACGATCGGCCTTGCGACGGTCATGTTTCGCAACGTGCTCGAGCGGCGGCGAGAGTTGGCGTTGCTGCGGGCCGTCGGCTTCAATCGACGGCATGTCTCGACGATGATGGCCGGGGAGACGGCCATGCTTCTCCTGGCAGGGCTCGGCACGGGCGTGGTATCCGCGTTGATAGCCATTGCCCCGGCGTGGTTCGGACGAGGTGGCTCTATGCCGGGCCCCGGTCTTCTCGCACTCCTCCTCGCCATTTTGCTGGTCGGACTCGCCTCTGCCCTTGCCGCGACGCGGGCGGCTCTGCGCGGAGACGTGTTGCCGGCCCTCCGGGCCGAGTAACATGCAGTTTGTTTTAGGATCATCGGATGTTCAGGAGGGTGCGCGTGTTCAATCGTGTGATTACCGCAGGATTCTTCAGCTCCATAGCCATTGCCACGCTGTCGGCTGAAAACTGGCCTCAATGGCGCGGGCCAGCGATGAACGGCATCAGCGCCGAAAGAGGACTGCCGCTCAAATGGTCCACTGAAGAGAACATCGCCTGGAAGCTGCCAATGCCGGGCCGCAGCGGATCCACGCCAATCATTTGGAACGAAATGATCTTTCTAAACATTGGCACCGCCGACGGCAGCGGCGACCTCGAGTTGTGGGCGCTCAACCGCAACGACGGCAAGACTCTGTGGAAAGGCGCGATAGCGGGCGGCAACCACATCGAACGAAAGCAGAACATGTCATCACCCTCACCAGGCACGGACGGCCGGACCGTCTGGGTCATGACTGGCGTTGGTGTGCTCAAGGCGTTCGACTTCAAAGGCAAGGAGCTGTGGGCGCGCGACATCCAGAAGGACTACGGCAGGTTCGGCCTCAACTGGGGCTACGCCTCGTCGCCGCTCCTCGAGGACGGCGATCTCTTCGTCCAGGTTTTGCACGGGATGAAGACCGACGACCCTTCATACATTCTCCGAATCGACGGTGAGACCGGCAAAACGTTGTGGCGCGTCGAGCGCCCGACCAAGGCCATCCGCGAATCTCCGGATTCGTACACCACGCCGGCGCTGCTTCGTTACGGCAACACGAAGGAGATCGTCATCACCGGCGGCGACGTCGTTACGGGCCACGATCCGGCCAGTGGCAAGGAGCTGTGGAGAGTCGACGGACTGAATCCGACGAACAATCCGAACTTCCGCATCATCGCATCTCCCCTCGTCGCCGGTGACCTGGTGATCGCTCCGACGCGCGAGCGGCCGATGCTCGCGATCAAGGCCGGCGGACGCGGCGACGTGACGACGACGCACAAGATATGGACGTTCGACAACGGACCGGACGTGCCGACGCCCGTGAGTGATGGAAAGCTCGTCTACACCGTCAACGATCGCGGGATTGCGTTCGCGCTCGACCTGCAGACGGGAAAAGTGGTCTACGGTCCCGAACGTCTGAAGAGCGACAGTTACAGCGCCTCGCCGGTACTCGCGGAGGGTCGAATCTACATCACGAGCGAGAACGAAGGGGTGACGTCGGTGTACAAGGCCGGGCCCACGTTCGAGCTGCTGGCGCAGAACCCGCTCAACGACTACTGCCTGAGCTCCCCTGCGATGTCCGAAGGCCAGATCTTCATCCGGACGACGGGGCACCTGTGGGCGATTGGGCAGCGAAAGAAGTAGTGGGTTTGGGACGGGAGGACGGCCCGCCTTCGCTGTCGCGCGGAATGCAGGCGACAGCTACGGCGAGGCCCGCCGGAGCCTTGGCGGAGGCGGGGAGGACGGGGGGTCGGGTGGTCGGGGCTGGAAGTCAATCTGGAGCTGAATGATGAATTGGCTGACGTTTGTGGCAGGCGCGGTGTTGTCGTGGGGTGTGTATGGGGCGATGTTGCATCAAGGGCAGGTCAAGCTCGGAAGCCCGATGCGCGCGCTGCTTTGCGTTGGCGTGGCGTATTTCTTGATCGGTGTGCTGGTGCCCGTCATGGTCCTGACGGCGCAGGGGCAAGGCCTCGGCGGATTCAACCGTGCCGGCACAACGGCAGCCACCGTGGCCGGCGCGCTGGGCGCACTCGGCGCCGTGTGCATCATCTACTCATTTCGATCCGGTGGCACGCCGACCTACGTCATGCCGCTGGTGTTCGGCGGCGCGCCTCTCGTCAACGTGCTCTACACGATGTACATCCATCCGCCGAAAACGGCTCCGCACCCGATGCTCTACATCGGATTTGCCGTGACCGCCATCGGAGCGGCGATGGTGCTGTATTTCAAGCCGCAGTCGTGATCACGGCTGACGCTTGTCAGCCCGCCTCGCCGTAGCCCGAAGGGCGATGGCGGGTCGCTGGTGGCTAGAGTCGCTGGTCCGGCTGACGCTCGTCAGTCGCTGGTCGCGTGTCGGCGACGCCAACGGCGAGGCGCCGCCCGTGATTCAGTTCCCATCCCCCGACCTCCCGATCCCCCCGTCAGAACGTCACCCGCACTCCCAGCTGGATCTGCCGCGCCGCAGTGACCGTCGTTGTGATTCGTCCGAACGTCGAGAGCGGCGGTTGCCCGTCGGTGCCCGAGAACACGCGCAATTCCGGCGGTCCAAAGTTCGTCCTGTTGAGAACATTGAACGCTTCGAGTCGGAACTCGAGGCGTCCACCATTGCCCAGCCGCCCCCAGGGGGTCATTTTGGCGAGCGATACATCAAGCGTTCGCAGATTTGGACCGATGAAGTCGCCGCGGCCCGTATTGCCGAACGTTCCCGCCGGTTGAAGGACGAAGGCGGCGGGATCGAACCACTGCTCCGGGCGGCCAAGGACCGCGTTGTCGGGCCCGTATCCTGGCGCGTAGCTGGGGCGGTCCTGTCCGATGCCCGGACCCCGCGACGGATTCCACTGCGAGCGCGATCGGTTGGTCTGGACGAACACCGTCAACGGGTTTCCACTTCGCATCGTCCAGATGCCCGACAGATGCCAGCCACGAAGGAGCGCTGCGGCTGCACCGGAGGAATCCCGCGCCAGCGGCAGCTCCCATGTGAAGTTGAGCACCCAGTTGTGCCGCACGTCGAAGTCAGACAGCCCCTTGTTGTAGTCCGGTATGAACTCGGGCAGCGCGGACGTGGTGCCGTTGGTGGCGTCGGAAAAGAACGTCGAAGCCTGTGTCGTGTCGACGCTTTTCGATAGCGTGTAGGAGGACTGCAGAGCAAACCCGTCAGCCCAATGACGTCGAACTTCAAAGATGAAGGCGTTGTACCAGGACTCGCCGTCGCTGCTCTTCAACTCGATCGTCGAGAACGCGGGATTGATCCGTGGCGTGCCAGCTGCGATGAACGGGCGGCCATCAGCCGTCGTGCCGGTTGGCTGCGCAAGGTTGACATCGCCGCTGCGCAGCAAGTGCCGGCCGCGGGAGCCCGCATAGCCGACGGTGACCGCCGTCCTTCCCCATACCTCACGCTGCAGGTTCACGTTGAATACGTGCACGCGCGGATTCTCCAGGTCGAATTGCACCGGGCGAATCGAAATGGCGCCGGCGCGGTTGAACGGCGGCACCGGGAACGTTGGATTGACGATGACCGGACGCGGCGTGAAAGGCGGGTTCGTCACCGTCACGATCAGATTCTGGTGGTTGTTGGTATTGAAGTAGAGGCCGTAACCAGCGCGCAGAGCGGTCTTGCCATCGCCAAAAAGATCCCAGGCGACGCCACCACGCGGAGAAAAATTCTTCAGGGTCGGGTTGCGATAGAGAGGCCCGACGACAGCTGCGGACCCCGTCAGATCCGGGAGCGCGGAGTCGCGGCCGTACTTCTCTTCGGGCAAGGTCGAAAACTCGTAACGCAGTCCCGCATTCAGCGTGACGCCCCGCGAGATCTGGAAATTGTCCTGAGCGTACAGGCCAATCAGCGTGAATCTCCAGTAGCGATCGAACTGGGCTTCGGGGGTCAGACCGATGAAGCTTGCCGGCCGATTCGTCAGGAATGCGTTCAGATCGGCAAAGGTGAAGATTCCGAGGCTGAATGTCGGATTCACCATGTTGTCCTGGTAATGTTCCGCGAGCGCACCGGCCTTGAGTACGTGACGTCCGCGAGTGTGCACCAGGTCGTTCTGAACGCTGAACACGTTCTGCACCAGCCTCAAGTTGCCCGAGCTCTGGGGGCCGAACCGCTTCAACCCGCCGATATCGATGTCCCCCATGCTGTCGCGACCGGGGATGAAGGTGCCGAGCGGTTGCGAGGTGTTTGCCTGAACGTTCTGTCCGATCCGGGTGCGGCTGATGCCCAGGCGCGTGGTGTTCAACGTCTTCAGCGACAGCACCCGTCGGTACTCAGCGGTGAAGAATTGATTGCGCGAAATGAAGTTGCGCGGAAACTGCGGATAGTCGGTCGGCAGGAATTGATCCGTGTCGTCCAGGGTGTAGCGCGCGAAGAGCTGGGTGCCGTTCCCGAGGTTGTAGTCGATGCGGCCCTGCAGGAAATGCTCATCGACCCGCTGATCGAATGGGAAGGTGTAGGCGGCGAGTCCCTGGCCGAGCGAGGGTCCGTTCGGCCGCGGAAACTCCGCGAGGTAGGGCGCCACCGCCGCGTTGACCACGACGTTCCCAGACGGAAGGATCCCCTGACGCGCGAGATCGTCCGGCACCACGGTGGAGATCGATCTCCCGAGTCGTTCGATCAGCGCCTCGTAGCCGAGAAAGAAGAACGCGCGATTCTCCTGTAGCGGTCCGCCGAAGGTTGCGCCGAACTGATTCCGGTGAAAGTCCGGCTTATCACCGACGTCGAAATAACTGCGCCCATCGAGCGCATCATTCCGGTGGAAGAGATAGGCCGTCCCCGCGAAATCGTTCGTGCCTGATTTGGTGAGCACGTTGATTTGGCCGCCGGAGTTGCGGCCGAATTCCGCGCTATAGGCGTTCGATTCGACGCGAAATTCTCGAATGGTTTCCGTTCCCAGCGCGGTCCCTGCGGCGCTTCCGGCCGGACCGTTCGTAAAATCGTTTTGCAGCGTGCCGTCGAGCAGATAGACGTTGGCGCGGGGATCCTGACCGTTGATGCTCATGCCGAGCCCGTGAGCGACCACCGAGCCCCCATCGCGGTGTGGATAGGCGAGCACGCCCGGTTGCATCAGCGCCAGGTCGGTGTAATTGCGCCCGTTCAGCGGCAACTGTTCGATGGCTTCCGAGCCGACGAGATAACTGAGTTCCGCGCTCGAGGTGTTGATCGCCGACGCGTCGCCTGAGACCGTCACTTCTTCGGCCAGTGCGCCGACATCCAATTTGATCGCCAATGTCAGCGTCTGGCCGATCGTCAGGTGCAGATCGCGGCGGACGTGCGGTCTGAAAGCCGAGAGTTCGGCACGCACCAGATATTCACCCGGTGGCAATGCGGCAACCACGAAGCGACCTTCCGGGCCGGTCACGCCCGATCGGACCAATTCGGTCTGCACGTTGCGCGCGGTGATGGTGACGCCAGGGAGCACGCCCCCGTTTGCGTCTTGCACCGTGCCAGCGATGCTGCCGGTCGTCTGCGCCGCTGTGAGGGTGACGAGCGGCGGGCCGAGCAGGAACAGGAGTACGAACAGCCGGGAGCGAGGACGCATTCGACAAAGACTCCTCGTGAACGCCCAAAACGCCATTGTAGCAGCCGCTTGCCGAGCGACCTCCCCTCGTGTGATAAAGACGAAATCGTGAAGAGCGGCATTCTCTGGACCGTCGTCATTCTTGCGCTGTATGCGCTCCACCAGGACGTCTGGTTCTGGCGTTCAGCGCGCCCGTTGTTCGCCGGGTTTCTGCCTGTCGGCCTGACCTACCACGCCGGTTATTGCCTCGCCGCCGCGCTTCTGATGTGGGCCCTCACCAGCTACGCCTGGCCGGCACACCTCGACTCCCCCGATCAGGATCGCGTGCGTTGATTCCGGCCGTCATCGTCCTTCTCTACCTGTGCGTCGTGTTCTATATCGGCGTGTTTGCGTTTCGCCGATCGCGCGGCGTCGCGCACGGCGCTGAAGACTACTTCCTGGCCGGGCGATCGCTCGGTCCGGTCGTCTTCCTGCTGTCGCTGTTCGGCACGAACATGACGGCGTTCACCATTCTCGGTTCGGCCGGCCACGCGTTTGCGAATGGGATCGTCACCTTCGGCCTGATGGCCTCCTCGTCTGCGTTCATCATTCCGTTGACGTTGTTCTTCGTCGGCACCCGGCTGTGGGCGCTTGGCAAGCGCCACGGCTTCATGACGCCGGTGCAGATGTTCCGCGACCGGTGGGAGTGCGGCCACATCGGGACGGTGATCTTTGCCGTTCAGGCCGCGATGCTCGTGCCGTACATCATCATCGGCGTGATGGGCGGCGGGACGGCGATCCGAGCCATCACCGGTGGCTTCGTTCCGTACTGGCTGGGCGGAGCGGTCGTCGCGCTCGTCGTCATGGGGTACGTGTTTTTTGGTGGGATGCGCGGCACCGCGTGGGTCAACGCCTTTCAAGCGGCGATGTTCCTCTCGTTTGGGGCCACTGCGCTCGTCGTGATTGGCCGCGGCATGGGTGGATTCTCGGCGGGCATGGAGTCGCTCCTGGCCTCACCAACGACCGCTCAACTCCTCACCCGGGAGCGTATTTCCCCATTGTTCTTTTTGAGCTACACGTTCGTGCCGCTCTCGACGATCGCGTTCCCCCACATTTCAATCTTTTGCCTGACCGCGCGCCGGATGGCCCAATTTCGCCCGACGGTAGTGCTGTACCCGCTCTGCATTCTCGCGATCTGGTTACCCTGCGTGTTCCTGGGCGTCGCGGCAAACTCGTTGCGCGACACGCCACGCATCGCACAGAAACTCGAGGCTCGCCAGGCACTCGCCGCGGCTTCCGCCGATCTCTCGCCTGAAGATCGAGCCGCCTTGCGCCGCCAGGCCTCCGGCGACGATGTGGTGCTCGTGATGCTGGAGCGATTCGCGCCGTTGTGGATTGCCGGGATTCTCGGGGCTGGCATCATGGCGGCGGTGATGGCGAGCGACTCGCAGATTCTGGCGCTGTCGACGATGTTTACGGAGGACGTGTTTACGTTTTACGGTGGCACGGCGCGATTCGGAGAAACGGTCCAAGTCCAGATGGGACGTCTGTTCGTCGTCATCCTCACAATCCTGGCTTACATCGTCGCGCTTCGCGCGCCGCAGAGCATCTTCGATCTCGCGGTGCAGTACGCATTCTCGGGATACGCGGCGTTCTCGGTGCTCCTGTTTGCGGCGCTCTTCTGGCGTCGCAGCACGAAGTGGGGAGCACTGGCGGTCGCGGTGTGGACAGGATTTGCGGTGATCTACACGTCGCGAGTCCCCGGCGCGCTCGCCTGGGGCGGCCTGATGCCGGTGGTGCCGATCACGCTGATTGCGGGAGGGCTGATGGTTGCGGTGTCGCTGGTCACGCGTCCGCCGTCTGTTTCGACGCTGCGGCGGTACGAGTGAACGCGAGATTGGCCAGCGGCGTTCACGACGACACGACGACACGACGACGACGACACGATGCGATTTCCTTAGGATGCCAAAATATCTTATTGACGCCTCTGCAACCGACCGAGCCGTCTCCATGTCTGGCGCCAGCTTTTGAACACCCGTTTGGTGGCGGCGATCGACGAGCGGTCAATCTGCCAACGGATCCAGGCGAGTGGAACGAGTACTAGAATCAGAATCGCCCAACAGAGCTACTTCATCGCGCCTCATGTGATCTTCTTTTAGTCGTCTCCGAGGTTTCCAATCGCCGAACCCTTGAACCCTTTCTGAACCCAGAACCCTTCTGAACCTTTTCGGAACCCCTTTGAACCCTTTTGAACCCTCTCTAATACGCCGCCCGATAGATCTCCAGCGCTCCCTCCGCGTCGAGTCGCCGCGGATTGAACGTCCCCGTCCATTGCTGCGCAGCCTGGGCTGCGAGCTCCGGCAAGTGCGCGGCCTCGACCCCGGCATCGCTTAGTTTCAGTCCCATTCCGCCCGTAGTAGCCAGATCTTCGAGCCGTCGTGCCAGCGACTCGGCAGCATCTTCGTCGCGGACCCGTCGCCGCGGCGATCGCAGGAGCGCGCTGTAGCCGTCCTGCGCCACACTCGCGTTCCAGCGGATGACCGTGGGCAGCAGCATGGCCAGTGCGAGGCCGTGCGCGATGTTGTATTTCGCCGTGAGCGGGTTGGCGCAGGCGTGAGCCGCGCCGAGCATGGATTGCTCAATCGCCACCCCGGCGAAGTGCGCGCCCGCGAGCATCGCCGCTCTCGCCTCGATATCGGTGGGGTGCAGCAGCACGCGCTCGAACGCCCCGGACAGCAGACGCCAGGCTTCATGTGAGTACATGTCGGACAACGCCGTGCGCTTGGCGGTGACCGCCGTCTCGACGGCGTGTGCGATCGCGTCGAGGCCAGCCAGCGCCGTCACGTGCCGCGGCGCCGTGACGGTGAGCTCAGGATCGAGCAGCGCAATTTTGAATGCCGCTGTCGGATCGCCGCACGCCATCTTCAGGTGCGTCGTGGCGTCGGAAATGACCGCGTAGCTCTGCGCCTCGCTGCCGGTGCCAGCCGTCGTCGGGATGCCAATCATCGGCAGCAACGGCTGCGCCGCGCGACCGTAGCCGCGGTAGGCCGCTATCGAACCGCCATTGGTCAGGAGAAAGTTGATGCCCTTGGCTGCATCGAGCGAACTGCCGCCGCCAAGCGCCACGATACCGTCCACCGCATGGGGCTCGGCCCAGGCTCGCCCGGCTTCGACCATCGCGCTGTCGGGATTCTCGCCGAAGTCGTGGAATTGAAAGACCGCGATCGACGCAGCCTCGAGCGAGCGGCGCACTCTCGCCACGTGTCCGGCATCCACGAGTCCGCGGTCGGCGACGAGGAGCACGCGCTGAAACCTCAGCTCCCGTGCGGCCGCCCCCACCCGCTCGACACATCCGGGACCGAAGATTGCGCGCGTCCGAGGGTTGAACTCGAACGGCACCATCGTGCAGTAAACTTTATCACCCACACCATGCCGACGACTTCGACTGCCACTCGAGGGTTGACGTTCATCCAGTGGCTGATTTGCGCGATTGCCGCGATCGGCTTCGCATTCGACATCTACGAAATCCTGATGCTGCCGCTCATCGTCCGGCCGGCGCTGCTCGAACTGACGGGCGCGGTGCCCGGGTCGCCCGAGTTTCAGATGTGGGTTGGCCGGCTGTTCTACATCCCGGCGTTTGCGGGCGGCATTTTTGGCTTGCTGGGCGGGTATCTGACGGATCGCTTTGGACGCCGCCGCATTCTGACTTACAGCATCCTCATCTACGCGTTGGCCGCCTTTCTGTCCGGCTTTTCAACGTCCGTCGAGATGCTGCTCGTGCTGCGCTGTTTTGTGTTCGTCGGCGTATGCGTCGAATTCGTCGCGGCGGTCGCGTGGCTCGCGGAGCTTTTCCCGGAACCCAAACGGCGCGAGAAAGTGCTCGGCTACACGCAGGCGTTCTCCTCGGTGGGCGGTCTCCTGGTGGCGACCGCCAACGGTTTGGCGGTTTCATTCGCGGCAAGCCTTCCCGCCATCGCGGCGTTCGGCATCGTGGCGCAGAATCCGCACGCGCCGTGGCGGTACACGTTAATGTCCGGGGTCATCCCCGCGATCCCACTGATCATCATTCGACCCTTCCTTCCGGAATCGCCGATCTGGCAGCAGAAGAAGCTGGCCGGCACGTTGAAGCGCCCCTCAATCGCCGCCCTCTTTGCGCCGGCGTTGCGGAGGACGACGATCGTGACGACCGTGATGTTTGCCATGGCGTACGGCGCAGCGTTCGGTGCAATCCAGCAGGTGCCGCAGATTGTGCCCGGGCTCCCCGAAGTGCACACGATGGTACAGGGACGTCCGGTGCCCGAAGCACGCGCTATCGAACAGCGCGTCGCCTCAGACGTCACGAAGGTTCAGGAAGTCGGCGGGCTTGCCGGTCGAGTGCTGCTCGCCGTTCTTGCCGTCGTCGTCGTCAGCCGCCGACGGCTCGTGCGGGTGTTTCAGATTCCAGGGCTGATCGTGATGCCGCTCGTATTCTGGTGGGCTGCCGTGTCGAGTCTGTCGGCGCTGTACGTCGGCATCTTCGTTGCGGGTCTCGTCACCGTCGCGCAGTTCAGTTTCTGGGGCAACTATCTCCCGCGTGCGTATCCGGTACACTTGCGCGGAACCGGGGAAAGCTTTGCGGCGAACATCGGCGGGCGCTTGATCGGAACGTCATTCGCGTGGCTGACCGCCACGCTCGCCGTCACCAGCAATCGTGCCTACGCCCCGACGAAAGTCGCGATGGTTGCCGGGGCGGTGGGGTTCTCGGTGTATTTGGTGGGATTCATCGCGAGTTTCTGGCTGCCGGAACCCAGGGCCGAAGAAGAGCTGGGGTGAAAAGGGTTCTGAACCCTATCCAAGACAGAATAACTTCCCGTCCTGCGAGCCGATGACGAGTCGTCCGGACGCAAGGGCCGGAGATGCCGAGAGCGGCCCGCCCGCTTCGAATTCAAACACGCTCTTTCCCGACGCGGCATCGAGCACGTAGAGTTTTCCGTCATTTCCGCCAACGTAGACGCGCCCGCCGGCCACGGCCGGGGATGAATCAACGCGCGCGCGTGTCGTGAACGCCCATGCCCGCTTTCCCGTTTTTCTGTCGATGGCGTGGATCATCTTGTCGCGGCCGCCGACGATCACGCGGCCATCGGCCAGTGCGGCGGAAGAGTAAAACGGAAAGTGGCGCTGAAGATCCTTGTAGCGCCAGACGACTCTGTGTGTTTTGAGATCGACGGCCAGGACTTCGTTGTCGTAGGTGCCGTAGTAGGCGCGGCCGTCGAGAATCGCCGGGGATGCGCCGGTGTAGGCGCCAGACGAGATCGTGAAGAGTTCCTTGCCGTCGCTGACACGGATGGCTCGAAGGATTTCGTCGCAACCCGCGACGTACGCCACGCCATCCACCACGGCCGGTGTGCCATGCACGTACCCGTTCGTTCTGACCTTCCAGGCCAGGCTGCCATCCTTTGTGGCGACCGCGTACAAATACGCGTCGTAGGACCCGATGAGCACCTTGTCTCCGCTCACCACGGGAGACGACTTGATTTCCGTGCCGGTCTTGAACGTCCAGACCGCCTTTCCGCTTCCGGCATCGACCGCGTGCAACACGCCCGCAAGGTCGCCGATGTAGACGGTGCCGTTCGCGACGGCTGGAGACGACTCGCCGATGCCGTCTTCGGACGCTTTATATTTCCACTTTGGTGAACCGTCAGACAGATTGACGGCGTGCAGCTCGCCGGTCTGTGAGCCGACGAAGACAACGCCGTCGGCAATCGCGGCCGAGGACTCGATCGCATCGCCGGCTTCGTAGGTCCAGAGCAGCTTCAACGTCGCCGGCAGTATCGCCGCCGAGGCACCGTGAAGCGCCGGCGTGCCGCGAAACTGCGGCCACCGATCGGCGGGCGCCGCGAAGGGAGCCTGAGCCAGCGATTCGGGACCCGCGAGCAGCGCGCAACCGATCAGGACTGGAGAGAGCCTCGCCCTTGCAACACTCGGTCGCATCTATTTGGGTTCGGCCAGTGCGAACAACTGGTTGCGGTTCGTGATGAACAGCGCACCATTCGCTGGGACCACGGTCGAGTAGACCGAGCTGCCCATGTTGTTCTCGGTGATGACCTTCATGGCCTTGTCGGCATTGAGTATCGTCACGTCGCCATCCTCGTCGCCGAGATACACCTTGCCGTCGATCACCATCGGCGACCCCCAGATGGCTGCAAACATGTCATGCGTCCAGAACGGCTTTCCCGTCTTCGCGTCGAGGGCGTGGAGAAATCCGCTGAAATCCGAGTAGAAGAGGATGCCGTTGTGCAGGGCGCCGGTGGATATCGATCGGCGGATCTTGTCGTAGTGCCAGATTTGCCCGGCTTTCGTGATGTCTCCGCGCTTCGTGGCGTCGATCGCGTAGAGATGACCGATACCTTCGCCGTGTTCGGGATCCTGTCCGTTCGCGATGTAGACGACGTTCTCGTAGATCACCGGGGTACTGATCACTTCATTGCGGGTTTTCGGCCAGACCGAGTCTTTCGGGTTGAGATCGAACTCCCACAACCGCTTGCCAGTCTTGGCCTCGTAGCCCCGCACCCAGCCGTCGCCTTGTCCGACGACGACCTGCACCGTGTCACCAATACGGCCCACCGCCGGAGACGACCACTGTCCGTGCAGAATCTTCTCGCCCACCGGATTGTCTTCCCACGCGAGTTTTCCCGTGGTCTTGTCAACCGCGATGATGGCCGGCGCTCTCGGCGACGGCACGTTCACGTGGCTTTCGTCCTGCCCATTGGATGTGCTGACGAAGATCAGGTTCTCGAACACGACCGGCGATGAATTCGCCATGTTGTGTTGTTGAACGCCGAGTTCCTCCATCATGTCGAAGCGCCAGATGATGTCGGCATCGACATCGCGCGTCAGCTTTTCGTTCTTGACCAGGCCGTCGTTTTCCTTGTCCCTGAAGCCTTGCACGTCTACCGCCATCAGCTCGCCGCGGTTCGAGACGTAATAGACAACGCCGTTTTCCACGAGCGGGCTGGAACATACGCCCTGATACGGCCAGTCGTTCGCGCGACCGGCGGCAAGCTTGTCGTGCACCGCCTGCCACATGAACTCGCCGTCCGTCTCGCGAAACGCCATCAGGATGCCCTTGTCTCCCTTGACGTTCGGATCTCTGGGCGCTTCGTTATTCGTGCCGACGAAGACCATTCCACCTGCGACAACCGGGTTGCCGTAGGTCTGCGACCCAAGCTCGGCCACCCACTTGACGTTCTTCTTGGTCTTGACGTCCCAGTTGGTCGGCAGTCCCTTCATGGTTGAGACCATGTTGCGATCGGGCGTGCCACCCCACATCGGCCAGTCGCTGTTGCCAGGATCAGACGCCAGGAGGACGATCGATCCCGCCGCCGCGGAGAGAAGTAGCGTAGACAAAGTGTTTTTCATGGCTCCCGATCTCAGTTCTTATTCCGATACACCTTGATGTTGTCGTAATAAATCTCCGATCCACCGCCGCTGCCGTCCGGGTTTTTCGCCTGCGAGTTCATCGCATCGGCGTAGATTCCGGGACTGCCTTTCACGCTCCCGATGGGATCGATGCGTTCGAGCGTCCACTTCGCCGGCTCCGGTTCACCCTTCGGCCACACCTTTCCGCGCGCGCGGACCTGTCCTTTGGCAAGCGTCTGGACCTCGAGTTTCATGACGTACCACGTGTCCGGCTTCCACTTATAGTCTACGCGCTGCGTTCGCTGGGTTTCCGGCTGCCACGGCTGCAGCTCGAGACGCTGATGGTTGCCGAAGAGCACCATCTCGTAGCGTTGCGCGACGATGCCGACATCCGCAATCTGACGGCGTTTCTCCTGAGAACGCACATCGGCTTCGATCGTGTAGTTACTCAAATCCGGCGGACCGAAGAAGGGACGCGTGCGCTTCGCGAACGCGAACGGATTCTCGGCCAGCTTGACGAGTACACGATTTCCTTCCACTGCTCTGACCGTGAACTTGCCGGTCGCATTGACCCAATGCGCCGGCGGGGCGTCACCCGAGCCTTCGAAATCGAAGGTCCACGGCAAGTCGGGGATCACCCGAATGCGGCTAGCGCCCGACAACGAGCCCATAGTGGCTTTCACGGTCCCTGCCTGCGCGCCAGCAGAGGCATCCGGCGTGAAGCGGCCGTTGTCGAGCGTCCCCTTCAGTCCCTCGAGCGTCCACGTTGCCGCGCCCGCGTTCGACATCGGCTTGCCGTTCGCGTCGAAAGCCTTGACTGAAAACGCCATCGGCTGGCCGGGCTTGACGATCAATTCAGTCGGTGTCACGAGCAGCGTCGTGGGAGGCCCCGCCGCGCCGGTCGTTGCCGCTGTAGACGATCCATTCGATCCAGTCGCGCGCGTAGAAGTCGGCGCGCCTTTTGGTCCGATGGCGTAGATCGCATCCATCGAGGTGACGTAAAGGCGTCCGCGCGCCACGATCGGCGACGCGATGATCTGTTCCGACTTCTGCGGCGTCCCAAGCCAATCCTGATCGAGAATCTCTGCCCGATCAGCGTGGGGCCGAACGATGAAGAACTTCCCGCCCGCGTCTCCCGTGTTCTCCGTCCCAATATAGAGTTTTCCGTCGGCGAGCACCGGCGACGCCTTGGCGATCGTCCCAAGCGTCTGGTGCCAGGCCTGTTTGCCCGTTTTCGCATCAAATGCGAGCAGAACCCCGCCGTTGTCGAGGACATAAATCCGTTCGCCGTCACTGACAGGCGACGCATACCCGGCCTGTACCCCGCGAATCAGCCAGCGGGCAGCCTTGTCGGTCAACATGCCCTTCGAGTTGGCGGGCACCGCCGCGAGCATGCCCATCTCGTTGGTGTCGACGTTCTCTTCGCTATGGCTGACGATGAGGTCGGGGCCGAGCACCAGGGCAGCTGTGTTCAAGCCGCGCTTGCTGACGAGCCAGTTCCATACGCTCTCACCCGTCGCGACCTTGAGACCGTGCATCGCGCCGTCGCTGCCACCGGTAAAGAACATGCGCGTGCCATCGACGTCGGCGATGAAAGGATTCGCATAGATGGTGTCAGTCGGTCGGCCTTCAGGAGCGCTCAGCCAGATTGCCTGCCCCGTGGACTTGTCGAATGAGACGAATCGGTGCGCGCCGCCGGCGTGCTGGCCCCAGAGAAAAGTCAAACCGCTGACGATCAGTTGATGGCCGTCGACAACCGGAGACGACACGCGGCCTCCGTGCGTCGTCCACATCCCGAATTCTTCCGCGAGGGACCGCTCCCAGAGCAGCTTGCCGGCAGGGGAGAAAGCCATCAGGAGACCGTTGCCGCTGAACGCGAAGACATTACCGGTCTCGGGATCCACGGCGGGTGACGCCCAGGCGATGCGATGGGGGGGAACGTCGCTCGTGAAGAGGTTGTATTTGCGTTCCCACAGCAGGTCGCCCGTATCGGCGTTCAAGCACATCAGACGTTCCTGCATGGCCGCGCCAGCGCCCGACGTGTTCTGCAGGTAAAGTCGATTGCCAAACACAACCGGCGCGGACCTTCCTCCGTATGGCGCCTTCCACGCGAGGTTGTCGCCGTCCAGTGACCACGAAGATGGCAATCCTGTCGCCTTCGATACCCCTGTGCGATCAGGACCGCGCCACTCGGGCCAGTCCGTTTCGCTCAGAATCGCGTCGGCCGGGATGGTGAGCGCGAGGACCATCAGCGCCAATGAAACCCAGACGAATGCCCGGTGCTTGCCCGCCGGAGCTTCAACTGAGGCGGGTGCGCGCGACGAAGCTGTAGAGTTGGAAATCAGCATGGCAATGTCTCTTAAGAATAGGTCGGCCTCCGGGCCGCTTTCAATCTTACTTCCGCGGCTCCGAGGTGCATTTGCCATTCGAGCGGGCCGTCTGCATTTCTCAGTGCTCGCGGGCCCCTCCCCCGTTCGCTCGCCCTCGCGGGCGCCGTCGCGCGGCGCTTCCCTCCGGCCGCCCGGGCGGGCCGCAGGCGCTGCGCCTTGTCACTGCACCCGGGCTGCTCATGACCGCCGAGACGCAGGTCGTCCCGTCTCGGCAGGAACCAAGCGAGTCGCTGCGTATAATTTCGCTTCCACACCCGTAGCAATGAATCCTCCGTTTCCGGGAGTTTCCATGTATCGAATGTCCGCGCTGTTGTTCGGCTCCCTGTTGCTCGCCGGCGACCTGGTCCGCGCCGCCGAGAACTGGCCGCAATGGCGCGGGCCGCAGGGGCAGGGCATTTCGAGTGAGAGGGGCCTTCCCACGGAGTGGCAGCCCGATCGGAATGTTGTCTGGAAGGTGAGCCTGCCGCCAGGACACTCTTCTCCCGTCGTCTGGGGCGATCGCATTTTCGTCACGGCGTCGATCGAAGGCGAAGTCATACCGGGCGCCAAGCCGGTCGAACACGTGATGGACGGAAAACCATTCGTGCACCCGGACAGCGTGGCCGGGGACCGGAAACATACGTTGAAAGTGCTGGCGGTGGACGCCAGGAGCGGCAAGGTCTTGTGGGATCGCACCGCATACGAAGGCGGGGTTCATGACGCGCGTCATCGCCGCAGCAGTTTTGCCGGACCGACGCCCGCGACGGATGGGACGCGGGTGTTCGCCTACTTCGGTCCCGAAGGACTTTATGCCTTCGACATGTCGGGCGCGCTGGTGTGGAAGTCGATCGAGAAGTTTCCCACGCTCGGTCTCGGGACCGGCACATCGCCTGTGCTCTACCAGGATCTGGTCATCGTGCAGCGCGACGAGAACAACGGCGACAACTCGTCGATCGTCGCCTACGACAAGCGCACGGGGAAGGAGCGATGGCGGACGAAGCGTCCCGTGCAAATCAGCTGGGCAACTCCTGTCCTCATGGCGGCTGGCAGTCGCACCGAACTCGTGACCAACGGCACGGAGTTGATCATTGCCTACGATCCCGCGTCGGGTCAGGAACTGTGGCGGACCAAGGGTGTGGAGAGCAACGCGATCCACACGCCGCTCGTCGGCCACGGCCTGGTGATCGTGACGGCAGGTTACCCAGCGAAGAGAGTGATCGCGCTTCGCTCTGGCGCCGTGGCGGAGGACAAGCGAGTGGCGTGGGAATACGCGAAGGGTACCGGCTACGTACTCTCGAACATTCTCTACGGCGACTATCTCTATCTGCTCAGCGACAACGGAACTGTCACGTGCCTCGACCCGCGGAGCGGCGAGGTGAAGTACGAAGGCGGCCGAGTGCCGGTGCCCGCGCGCTTCATGGGATCGCCGGTCGCGTTCGGCGGTTTCATCGCGATGACGAGCGAAGAGGGGGACACGTTCATGCTCAAGGCTGGCCCCACTCACGAAATCGTCCGGACCAACGCTGTTGCTGAACCGGTCTACTCATCGCCAGCCATTTCGAACGGGCGGATCTACATTCGGGGGGAGCGGCATCTGTTCGCGATCGGCGAGCGATGACCGTCAACTTCCAGATCCCAAACCGGTTGGTTCGCCACATCGGGGTGAAAGTCAGAAGAACGCCTTGACCCCGAATTGCATCCGCCGCGGCGAACCTGCCGACAGGATCCTGCCGAACGTCGGCGAGCCGAGGAAGCCGTCGGGCAGATCGAGATTGGCTCGATTGAGGACGTTGAAGATCTCGAATCGAAGCTGCAATCGAGTGTCGGCAACCGGCACGAGCTTTGTAATTCCCAGATTGAGGTTGCGATAGCCGGGACCTTCCAGCATGTTGCGACGCGCGTTGCCGAACGTCCCGAATGCCGGCATCGTGAATGCCGCGACGTTGAACCACTGATCCTCTGACCGCTCTCCGGCGGGCAGCGACGCATTGCCGCTGACGTTCGGCCGATCGTTGTTCCCGAAGCCGAGGTTCGACCGCCCGGTGTTGCTCTGGTCGATGTCCGGGTGCAGCGCGACCGTGAACGGCCGTCCGCTGTTGATCGTGACGATAACGTTGGCCTGCCAGTCGTTGAGCCAGACGTTGCCGCTGAAGGGCAAGGTATACGAAATGCCCATCGACAGCCGGTGCCGCAGGTCGAAACTCGATCGTCCCTCCTCGGCGTCCGGGCTCATGCTGTCCTGCGGGAAGTTGGGATCGCCGGCGCTCGTGAAAAAGCCCGAGGCGTTGTCCGTGGATTTGCCGTAGGTGTACGCGATGAGCGCCGTGAGACCGACGTCGGAGCGCTGCTGAAACTTGATCTGCATCGCGTTGTAACGCGACGAGCCGCGCGATTCGATCAGGGTCACGTCAGCAAACAGCGGGTTCGGACGAAGGTTCGGCCGGATGGTGCTCGGCGCGGGCTGATTGGCATCGCGTGCGGAAATCAGATCGTGCCCCCGTGATCCCACGTATGCGACCTCGAACATGCGCGATCGTCCCAGTTGGCGCTGGAAGCCCAGGTTCCAATGCTCCATCCAGGGTGTCTGCAGATCGCGTTGATACGCGGTTGCGGACTGCGGAAAGAAGCCCGGGTTCACCGGGAACGGGTTTGTCAGGGTCGTCGAGGCGATGTTCACGTTGAGATTGAAGTACGGCGGGTTGAAATAGAGTCCCTCGGACGTCGCGAGGGCCCCCTGGTTGAAATAGATGCCGTAGCCTCCGCGAATGACCTGACGGGACTCCCGATCGAGCGCCCAGGAAAAGCCGGCGCGAGGCGCGATGTTATTCCGGTCCGGATCGTAGCCGCCGCGCGGCATCCCGTTGCTCCCGACCGGAACCACGGTCCCCTGCGCGATGTCGTACAAGTTCGCACGGTTGTCCGCGTCGAAGGGTGGGGCGACGTAGTCGTAGCGCAGTCCGGCGGAGACCGTCAGCGCGTTCGATGCGCGCCACTCGTCGTGCGCAAAGACGCTCCAGCTGCGCGCGCGCAGCTGCTGCGGATTGTCGAGGCGAGCGCCACCCGTCACAACCGGAAGGCCGAGCAGCAGATCCGCCAGCGCATTGCCGGTGAATGCCTGCTGAACGAACGTCAGAAACCCGCGGGCCTGGACATCACGAAACGCCGACTGCGACACACCGTACCACTCGCCGCCAAACTTGACGAGGTGAGCTCCGCGAGCCCAGGTCGCGGTGTCTGCGATCTGGAGAGTGTTGGCGGCGCTCTTCTGCGGGTTGTTGTATTCGTGACCGATGGGCGAATAGCCGGCGATCGTAATCAGGCTCAGGCCCGCGTCACGAGGATTCGTCGCAAGCGACGGCAATCCGACGGACGCGTTGTCGATCTGAGGGTTCTCCGGCCCGACCGCAATCGCAACACGGTTGTAGCCGACCCGGACGTCGTTGACGAGCGCCGAAGTCGCGTGCGTCAGGGAGAACAGGAGGTTCTGCCCGCGGCGATCGACGTCGTTGCCGAAACCGGGAATCGCCGCGAATGCCGGACCCGCGAACGGTTCCAGCAAGCGACGATCGCTGAAGCTGTACCGCGCCGCAGCACGACTCGTGTTGCTGAAAAGATGCTCCACCTTCACATCAAACTGATCCACATCGTCGCGCAGCGTCGGCGACGACACGTAGTTGGCGAGCGGCGTATTCCGGTTGGGCAGCGGGTAGAGCCCTGCGATCGCGGCGCCGACCGGATGAATGAAAAATGGCGGGACCCGTCCGCCCGGTAAAGGCTGCCGTGAGAACGGATCGACCGGAGCGCCAAACGCTGACTGTGAGAAGTCGCCGACACGTTCCGCCGCGGTGGGAACGTTCGAGACGCGGGTGATGCCTTCGCGGAGGCGAGTGCCTTCGTAATCGCCGAAGAAAAACGTCCGGTTGCGAACGACCGGACCGCCGATTGAGCCGCCAAACTGATGCCGGCTGTAGTCGGGCGCGGGTTCCCCTTCCGGAGCGAAATGGTTCCTCGCGTCCAGCGCGCCATTGCGCAGGAATTCGTACGCGGTGGCGGCGGCCCGGTTCGCGCCGGATCGGGTGAGCACGTTGATTTGTCCGCCGGCATTGCGCCCGAACGACGCGTCGTAGTTGGCCGTGGATACCTCGAACTCTGCGATCGCATCGACCGGCGGTCGAACCGCCGGAGTGCCGAGTTTCGGATCGACGTTGTAGACGCCGTCCAGAATGTAGTTGTTGAAGTCTTCTCGCGCGCCGTTGACGGTCAGCGCGAAGTCGCCTCGAACCGAGCTCGCAGAACCCTGGGGCGCCGGCGCCGTCCCGGGTGCGAGCAACGCAAGCTCCAGAAAGTTCCGGCCATCGAGTGGAAGATCCCTCACCTGTTGCTCGTCCACGAGCGTCGTCATCGCTGGGCTCCGTTCGATGAGCGGAACCCGGGTTTCACCAGCGCCCGTCGTCACAACGGTTGATGCGCTGACCGCAAGCTGTGCCTGGATCCACACATTGGAGCCAACCGCGAGCTGCACGCGTTGGCGGAACACACTGAACCCGGAGCGCTCTGCCTGAATCGTGTATCCGCCAGACGGAAGCTCGGCCATGGCAAATCGTCCCGACGCATCCGAGACCGTCCTTCGCTCTTCATTCGTCCCGTCACGAGTAATCGTGATGCGGACGTCGGGCAGCCGCGCGTCGGTCTGGTCGATGACGACGCCGCGAACCGTGGCTGTCGGAGTCTGGGCGCTGGCGAAAGACGGGGCGAGCAGCAGCGCGAGAATGAGTCGGATGGCTAACTGAACTGTGTTCGTGCGCATAGGCCAATTAGACGTCAAGGCAATCCGTGAAGCTCCCAACGCTGAATCATGACACACGACTCGCTATTCGGTCGTGGATGGCACTCACGGACCTACGACTCGCATGTCGTTCAACATCCAGGGCTCAATCGGATGCAAACGCAGGTAGCGTGCAGAGATGTCCGGCAATGGGATTCTGAACGGCACGGTTCGAGGGTCCTCGAGCATCGCAGCCAGTGCACGGCCGCCGGTCCAGTCTTCGGAGACGGTCTCCCAGGTCGTCCCGTCAAATGACTTCTCGATGGCGACCCGGCCGCCGAGCTCGCGGTAGCGGCGCCCAAGACGGAATTCAATTGTCCTGACAGCCCGCGGGGATCCCAAATCCAGCAACGCATGCGCGCGTGGCAGCGATGTCGACGCGACGGCCAATTCGACCCCCGAGGATGTGACGCGTTCGCGCGGTTGCGGCGGGATCAAGTACAGCGCGCCGGCATTCCCGCTGCCGATCCGCGCGACGCCGGGCAGGGACTTGACGAGATCCTGAATGTACCCGCCAGGGTCGAACTGCTCGCTGACGACGGCCAGCAGCGGCCGGCCGCGGGCCAATTCCAGAACCGCCGTTGGATCGTCACGCCGGATCGAGAGGCTCAGGATTTCGTAATGCGGCGGGACGTACCCGCTGTAGCCGTTGACGAGCGGATGGTGATGCGAGAGCGCGCGATACATCGCATACAGACTCAGAAGCCGGTCGTCGGGCGGTAGTTCGAGAATCGCCGCATTCTCGGGAACGCCGGTGAGTGTCAAGCGACCCGGCGGCGGAATGAGCGGCAGCGGCTCGGTCCATCCGTCCACGAGGAGCCCGGCGATCACCAACCCACCGACTAGCGGACGCCATGTCGGACGCCGCTTTGTGAGGTACGCGACCAGCAGACCAAGCACGACGCTACAGCACAGGATACTGAGCATCGCGAACCGGGCCGGTACGCGTAAGGCCCCATACCCTGGCAACAGCGTCAGCCAGTAGTACGGCCGCACGACGCGCCACCCGCTGGTCGGGTCACCAGGACCGAGCGCAAAGCTCGCCATCAGCACAGTTGCGACGGCATAGAACGCCAGCGGCGATCGACTTGCGATCGCTCGTAGTCGCGAGGGCCGCACGACGGCCGCCATCATCAAAGCAGCCATCGCCACAAGGACGGTTGCGCCCGGAAAGAGATCGTGTTCGGTGGTCCAGCCGGCGCGCGAGGGCCAGAAGGCAAGAAGGGCAGGCGGGCTCAGAAAGGATGAGGGCGGAGCGCCGAGCGCTGCAATCTCTTCGGTGCCCCGCGACAACCCGAGTGCGCCTTGCACTTCGCGGTACTTGAGAAGGGTGGGAACGAAGGGCAGAGACGCCACGATCAGCGTTCCTGCGAGCGCCAATCCACGGCGTGAACTGCGCCGCCAATCGGGGAGCCAGAGAAGCCACAGCGCAATGACCACCGGTGCAAAGAGCAGGTAGTACCCGTTCGACAGGCCTTGGAGCAGCCAGGCTGCGCCAGCGAGCCACAGCCATTTTCTTCCACCGTTGTCGATGTAGGCATGCATGCCAAGCAGTTGCAGCGGCAGCCACTGTGACGTGAGCACCTGCAGGTGCGCGACCTGACCGGCCCGAACCGGTGCGAACCCGTAGGCAAGTCCTGCGCAGGCGGCGCCGATCAGAGATCCCGTCAGCCGATACACCAGCAGGTAGGCAAACCATGCCGACAGCGCGTACGACGCCAGGAGACAGACGTTGTACGCGAGGATTGGACTTCCGCCCAGCCACTGAATCGGCGAACTGATGATCGCGAGCCCGGCGAGATGCTCCGAGAGCGCCAGCGCACCACGCATCGGAAAGAAGAACGGCGGGTTCCACCACTGCTCGGTAAACGGCAGCGTCTGCGCGTTCCACCAGATCAAATAGGTGTTGAGGATGGGATCGCCGGGATCGTGCGGAATGCGCGAAAAGAAGTACGAACCAAGCGGCCAGGTCCAGACCAACGCCAGTGCGGAGAAGAGGAGGAACGCAGCTGCGTGCTGAGCGCTCCTCGTCTTCTCGGTCACCGTGAAGACACGCTATCGGCCGGCCGACGTGGTGGTTCCGCGGCCCGCGCCCTGCGGTCGTGGCAGCGGCTTGCGTGGAAGCTTCTCCTCACGGTTGGCCGCGTTGTAGACGAACGACGCGACAATCACGGCATTCTTCCGCATGTCTTCTTCCTGAATCCGTTCGTACACGTCCATGTTCGAGTGGTGCGTGCGCGAACCATACTCGAGTGGATCCTGGATGAACTGGAAGCCGGGAAGGCCCACTGCGTCGAACGCCTGATGGTCGGTGCCGCCAGTATCCCGGATCGTCAAGGTTGCCATGCCGAGGTTGTTGAACGGTTTCATCCAGGCTTCGAAAATCGGCGCGACCGCTTCGTTGCCCTGCAGATACACGCCGCGAATCGCGCCGGTCCCGTTGTCGACGTTGAAATAGCCGGACAGCCGGGCGTGCTCTGGCTTGAGCACCATGTCCGCACGGTCGGCAAAATGCGCCTTGACGTATTCGCGGGATCCGATCAGCCCCTGTTCCTCTCCGCCCCAAAGCCCCAGACGTACGGTCCGGCGCAGGCGGAGGCCACTCAGCTTCAGAATCCGCATGGCTTCCATCATGACGGCAGATCCGGCGGCGTTGTCGGTCGCGCCGGTGCCGCCCTGCCACGAGTCGAAATGCGCGCCGAGCATGACGATTTCGGCCGCCTTGTCCGCACCTGGAATTTCGGCGACGACGTTGAATGACATGGGGTCGTCGTGAAACGTGTTCTTGATGTCGAGGTCGATCGTGACGGGCATCTGCTTCTCGAGCGTGCGGACGATCCGTCCGTAATGCTCGATGGCGACGCTGATGGTGGGAAGGCTGGCCGGCGCGTTTGCTTCGCGCGACCCGCCGCCTTGCACGAACACGGTCCCGCCATCTCCGCGGCCGGGAACGAGCAGTGCGGCGACCCCCTCGGCGATGAAGAACTTCGTACGGTCGGCGGCAAAGCTCTGTGCTGCGCCACGGCCGCCTGCCGGGCCCCCCTGCCGGCCCGGTCCACCTGCGCGTCCAAACACATTGCCGCGCGGCGTCGCGTCCGTTTCGCGCTGCAGATCCTTGAGTTGGTCGTCGGTGTAGCGCGACGCGGGCGCTGTCCACAACGGCAGCACCTCTCGCATCGCCGTCGTGAGGACGATCTTTCCCTTGAGCTGTCCCTTGAATTTGGCGAAGTCCTCGGCTGTTTCAATGACGGCAAGGATCGCGTTACCCGAGACGGGTCCATCCGTTCCCGGAGTCCACACTTGCGACATGCCGATCAGCGGAAATCTGCCGCCCGGAGTCGTGGCCATGGCGTAGAACTTCTCGTTCGACCATCCACGTCCGAATGGCCCCCACGGTTCCAGCTTCACGTTGGACAATCCCCAACCGGTCATCTCCTTTACGGCCCACTCTCCGGCCTTGCGAAAGCCAGGCGAGTTCGTGACGCGCGGGCCGTAGACGTCGGTCAGCCAGCTGGTGATCTCCATCACTTTCGAGCGCTGGAACCCTTCCTCCTTGATCTTGTAGATGGCTTCGAGGTCAACTTTCTCTGTCGGTTGCTGGGCTGATACCGGCGCGAGCGCGATCGCCGCGGTCAGCGCGGCGCCGGCCACCAGTGACAGCCGGGTCGTGCGAAATCTCATCGTGTCCTCTCCCCTGGCAAGAATGTGCAAAAGGGCGACCGGTCTTTCGTTCGAAACGTCCGCAAGCATAATCCACCAGCGCGCGGAGGTCAGTTACAGAATCGCATTCGACGAGACAGACCTGTAAAAACCCCCCTTCCGCCGCACACGTCCGGATCGCTCCTGACTCGCTGACTTCAGAGCACTTGCAGCCGCGCTGCGGCCGCAAATCCGCTGTGGTCTGGCGGTTGCACTCCGCGCGGGCGGAGCGTACTAATCAAATGAGCCTCGTACCCCAGCCGACCGATCGCCACGAAGCCCCCCTGTTTTCCGATGGACTTGGCGACCGCGTGGTTGCCGCAGATGGTGCGACCGGCGAGCTGTTGCAGATTCTTCGCCTGCGTCCGGCCCTGACGGCAGTTCCGTCTTTCGAGTTCGCGTTGCGCGAACGTGCGGCGCGTCTCGCAAATTTTCGCCACGCCTACTATGCGCGCGTGCGCCGCATCGACCGCGTTCAGCAGACCGCGGGCCTCGCGATTGTCTCCGACCACGTCGAAGGCACGCGCCTCTCGGACATTCTGCGCGTCGCGCAGCAAAAACGGCTGCAGCTCGATATCAACGCGGCGATCTGCTTGATTCGCCAACTCGTGCCGGCTGTGGCGATGCTGCACGAGAACGCGCGTGACGCCGCGCACGGCCTCATCGCGCCGGAACGCATCATCGTCACGCCGCACACGCGGCTGGTGATTGTCGAACACGTGCTGGCGGCGGCGATCGAACAGCTGCAATTCGGCCGTGAACGTCTGTGGCAGGAGTTCCGCATCGCGATGCCTCCGGCCGCTGGCGTCGCGAGATTCGATCACCGCGCCGACGTCACCGGAGTCGGCCTGGTCGCCCTGGCGCTGGTGCTGGGACGTCCAATTGGCGCCACGGAGTTTCCGAACGGCATTCCGGGACTTCTGAGCGAAGCGCGAGAGCGCTCGCCGCTCGGCGACGAGCAGCCGCTCTCCACACCGCTTCGCGCCTGGCTCGCTCGCGCGCTCCAGCTCGATACCCGCAGGGCGTTCGCCTCAGCGCCAGAAGCGATGGCGGCGCTCGAAGAAGTCATCGCGGACGATTCGGTGTACGTGGCCGCGCCAGTCGCGCTCGAAACGTTCCTGTCGCGCTACGTCGCGGCGCTGCTCGAGGCACCCGTGCCGACTGAAGTTTCCGCGGCGAGCGCACCGGCTCCTGCACCGGTGAAGGCTGCGGCAGCACAGAAACCTGCAGCATCGCCGGCGCCAGCGGCGCCGCACGCGCGGCAGCAGGCCACGCCGGCAGCCGCGGCGGCGTCCGCGCCCGGGACGAAGGACCTCACGGACCTCATTCCGCAGAAAGAACTCGAGGTGCTGTCCTCGTCGTTGCCAAAACCGCTCTTCAACCCCGACGCGCCGTTCAGCGTGCGGTCGGACCCGTTCGAGCCAGAGCCAAAACGCAGAACGCGTGGTGGTTCGTTCGTCCGAATCGCCGCGCTCACGGTCGGTCTCCTGGCGCTCATCGGCGGCGGGGCGTACGCGTACCTCTATTTCGGCGCGTCAGCAGGGTCAGAGGCGACGGCCACGACCGGAACGCTCATCGTGCAGTCGAATCCGGCCGGGGTGCAGGTATTCGTCGACGGAATCGATCGCGGCATGACCCCGGCGCGGTTGTCCGTCGAGGCCGGTTCGCACATCCTCGAGCTTCGTGGACGCGGTGTACCGCGCGTGATCCCGCTCCAGGTCGCGGCAGGCGCGCAAGTCTCGCAATACCTCGAATTCGCCGACACGCCCACCACCGGTCGGTTGCAGGTGCAGTCCGACCCCCCGGGCGCGAAGATCTCGATTGATGGAGTGCCCAAGGGCGTCACGCCGCTGACCGTCGGCGATCTCACGCCCGGCGATCACGAGATCATCCTGCAGAACGACCTGGGTTCCGCGCGGCACGTCGTCACGATTCAAGCGGGCGCCACTGCCTCGCTGGTCGCACCGATTGGAGCGGCTCCGGCAAGCGGCCCGGTGTCGGGTTGGCTTGCCGTTCGAGCGCCGTTCACCGTCGAGATTCGTGAACAGGGCCGTCTGCTCGGGACGACGGATACCGATCGCATCATGATGGCCGCCGGGCGGCACGATCTCGAATTGGTGAACGAAGCATTGGCGTACCGAGCGACACGATCGGTGCAGGTGCCGCCGGGGAAGGTTGCCCCGCTCACGCTGGATCTGCCGAACGGCTCGGTGAACCTCAACGCCATGCCGTGGGCCGAAGTCTGGATTGACGGCCACCGCGTCGGCGAAACGCCGATTGGGAACCTCAACGTCCCTATTGGTCCGCACGAGGTCGTCTTCAAGCATCCGCAATTCGGCGAGAAGCGCCACGCCATCTCGGTCACGCTCTCGGCGCCCGTCCGCCTCAGCGTGGACATGAAATGAGAACCGACTCGAATCCAGAAAGCCGGAGCCGGGCAGCGGGTAGCTGGAAGCTCACAGCGAAAGGTGTTGCGATGCAACGAATCTCTGCAGCGCTGGCGATCGTGGTCGTGATGGCCGCCCCCGCAGCCGCGCAGTCGGATTCGAATCCGCTGGCGGCCGCACGCGATCTGTATGCGTCCGCTCGATATGACGAGGCGCTTGCCGTCCTCAACGCGATGCGTCCTGCCGAATCGACCGACCGCAAGTCCGTCGAACAATATCGATCCCTGTGTCTCCTGGCTCTCGGTCGTGGAACGGAGGCCGAAGGCGCAATCGCGGCGGTCGTGACAGCCGATCCGCTGTATCAGCCGAGCGAAGCCGAGGCGTCACCGCGCGTTCGCGCCGCATTCACGGAAGTGCGGCAGCGTCTGCTGCCCGATATCGTGTCTTCGCGTTATGGCGAGGCAAAAGCCAGCTTCGATCGAAAGGAGTACGCGCTCGCCGAGCAGCAATTTCAGCAGGTGATGTCTCTGCTGGACGATCCACAGATGGGCGGCCGTCTTCCTGATCTGCGCGTGCTCGTCGCCGGTTTTCTGGATCTCAGTGCTCGCGCGGCCGCGCCACCGCCGGATCCGAAACCCGCAGCGCCGCAGCCGGCAGCCCCGACGCCCGCGATCCTTCCAACCCCCGGTCGCGTCTACGTCGCTGAAGACGAAGGCGTCTCGGTAGCCGTGCCGATCAAACAGGAAGTGCCGCGAGTGCCGAACACGATCACGTCGCAAGCGCGCGATCGCGGCCTCCTCGAGCTCATCATCGACGAACAGGGGCGTGTGGTGACGGTCATGCTGCGCATGTCCGTTCATCCGATCTACGACGCACAGCTCATGGCGGCCGCACGCGACTGGAAGTATCTACCCGCGACCGTCGGTGGCCGCCCCGTGAAATTCCGCAAGATGGTTCAGATTACCGTGAGCAAGAGGTAACCAACTCCACAGTCATATTGTCCGGCTGTGTAAGTTAGTAGACCCGCTGACCTCCACAACGCTCATCAGTTCGTAATCCTGCGAATAGTTACGGGATTTTCCTCGACGTGTGTCCGCGTCCGCAACTGGCAGGGAAGTGGCAAAGGAGTGCGGAGCAAGATGTCGAGAACTGATGCTCCCGTTTCTCTAGCTGATCTGGCCGCAGCGGGCATCCGGTTGCGACCATTTGAAGCCGTCACGATTGTTCGCGAACTCGCGCTGCAAGTCGCGCGAGATCTGGCGCCCGGCGTCCCCTCCGCGCATGTCATTCGGCTGGCGCCGTCCGGCGCGGTATTCATCGAAGGCCCCGTGGCCGCGGGGGGCAGATCCGTCGCTCGGGCGGCACAACTGCTGGACACACTTCTCCCCGGGTTCGATGCGCCTCCGGAGTTTCGCGCGCCCGGGGCGCTGCGTCTCGTCATCGCTCGTGCATTGGGCACCGTCGATCTGCCGCCGTACGACACCCTCAACGCCTTCGCGGAAGCACTGACGCGTTTCGCTGCGCCGGACGCCGCCGCGGTGGTTCGGCAGCTCGTGTCGAGCTGGGCGGAATCTGTCGCGGCTGAACAGCCGGATGGCTTGTCGGCTGACGAAATACCGGGAGCGTTGACTGAGGATGAACTATCGAGGACGGAACGCGTACTGGAATCGTTCGCTCCGGCCGTTGCGCCAGGCGATACCGAGCTGACGATCTCCGACGTGCGGCGCGCTCGACGCGCTACCGGGCTCACTCTGGGGCAGATCGGCGAACGTAGTCGGATTCCGGTCTCCCTCTTGCGCGAGCTCGAGTGGGGTTATCTGCGTCACTGGCCAACCGGGCACTACGGGCGCACGCAGCTCATTCGTTACGCGCGTGCCGCGGGACTCGACGAACAGGTTGTGGTCAACGCCGTCTGGCCGATGCTCGACGAACAGCCGCGGGCCGACGAACTCGTCCCTGCGCCCGTGATCGCCGATGTCCAACCGGGTCCGGATCTCTCAGAGTATTCGAATGTGACGTGGCTGACGCCGGCTCGGCCGGTCGTCTCGCATCGTCCAAGACCGTCCCGACGGACCCGAGTCCTCGCCGCGCTTGCCATCCCTGCGCTCATCGCATTGGCCGTCGCTCCGGCGCTCTGGTATCGCGCCGCGCTGAAAGGCAATCGCGCCCAGCCTTCGGCACTGACGAGTCGGACGGATGCACCGGCGTCTCCAGCCGAATCCAGGACTGTGTCTCCTCCGGCCACGCCGGAACGCGCCTCATCTGAAGCAGAGCGCCTTGTGCCGGCAGCAAATCTGACAGGAATGAAACCGGCGACTCGTCAAATCGTCACGGACGCTCACCGCGCACAGGGGTTGACCACGAGCGAGGTTTCGTATTCACCGGCATTCTCGTCCGTCGGGAGTGCGATGTTCTATCACACCGACGCGAACGGTCCGAGCGCGCTCATGCGTGCCGACACCGACAGCGGCGGCGCGGTCCTCAGGATCACCAGAATCGTCGATGATTCCGCGAGTAATTTCCACGTGCGCCCGTCGCCCGACGGCACACGCATCGCCTTCGATTCGGATCGTGATGGCGAACGTGCGGTCTATGTCGCAGACGCAAACGGCAGACACGTACGCCGCGTCTCCGCAGACGGGTTTGCGGCCGTTCCGAGCTGGTCGCCGGATGGCCAGACCCTCGCATTCGTGCGCGCCGAGCCGGAGCATCCAAAGGTCTGGAACCTCTGGACGACGGATCTGACGACCGGCACCTTCCGACGACTCACGAATCATCGCGTGGGTCAGCCGTGGGGGGGCTCCTGGTTTCCAGACGGGAAGCGCATGGCTTACAGCCTCGAGGACCGGCTCGTGATTCTCGATCTCGAAACCCGTGCCGAGAGGGTCTTTCCCTCGCCTAAACCCGGACGCCTGTTACGTACGCCCGCCGTATCACCGGACGGCAACCGGGTCATCTTTCAGGTGCGTCGCGACGGCGGCTGGTTGCTCGAATTGAAAGATGGCTCGATGCGCAAAGTGCTTTCCGATCCCACCGCAGAGGAATACACGTGGTCTCCCGACGGTCGCCGCGTCGCCTACCATAGCGGTCGAACGGGAACCTGGGGTGTCTGGGTGATGGCGCTGCGTTAACAGAACTGCTCGCAGGTTCCCGGTCAAAGCTCATCTGTTCAGATTCCCTGGGTAAGGAGTCGACACGGTCGTGCTAAACTCCCCGGGCTCATGCTGAGGCTGGGGACGGCAACGGCAGTGGTCGTGTCGCTGGCTTTCGGGGTTGGTTGCGCGCGTCAACCTGATGCGCCACGTCCCCTCCAGGCGCTGAACATCAGAGCCGACGTCATCCTTCCCCCGGAAACCGAAGTCATCGAGTCGCGTGTCCCCCGGCACGCGACGCTCGACAGCCTCCTCCGGGAACATCAGTTCGCCCCGGAACTCATCAGCGCTGCAGTTGAATCAGCTGCGGCGGTCTTCAACCCCAGACACCTTCGCGCGGACCGGCCATATCGACTGGTGCGCTCGCTCGACGGCTGGTTGCGCGAGTTCGTCTACGAGATCGACACCGACCGCTTCTTGCGCATCGTGAACCTCGACCGCTCCCGCCCGGACATCCTCGACGCGCAAGTGTTGCCATTTGAGAAGGACATCGAGGTTGTCGCGATTCGCGGCGAGATCGATTCCTCACGCCCTTCTCTGATTGCCGCGACCGACGCTACCGGCGAGAGAGTCGAGCTTGCCATGGCGCTCGCCGAAATTTTCAGCGGGCAGATAGATTTCGACAGCGAGCTTCAACCGGGCGACGGTTTCGAGGCGCTGTTCGAGAAAGCCAGCCGGGCCGGGGAGTTCGCCGGATACGGAGACATCATCGGCGCAAGATTCGTCGCAGACGGCAAAGAGTACCAAGCGTTCCGTTGGACCGATCCAACCACTGGAAAATCCGGCTACTACGACGAAACCGGACGATCGCTGAAACGCTTCTTCCTGATGTCGCCGCTGAAGTTCGAGCCCCGAATTACTTCTCGGTTCTCGCGAAGCCGGATCCATCCCGTGCACCACACGCGCCAAGCACATCTGGGGGTTGACTACGGCGCTCGATATGGCTCCGCCGTCGTCGCCGTCGCTGCGGGAACCGTCGTGTCGGCCGGATGGGCAGGCGGTGGTGGCAAACAGATTCGGCTGCGGCATGCTGGTGGCTTCGAGAGTTACTATCTGCACCTCTCATCGTTCGCGAGCGGGATTCGGCCCGGCGCACACGTGGATCAGGGGCAGTTCATCGGCCGCGTGGGAGCAACGGGCACGGCAACGGGGCCTCATCTCGATTTTCGTCTGCGAAGGAACGGCGTGTTCGTCGATCCTGTGAGAGAACGGCGCCGACAGCCGCCGGGACAACCGATCCCACCGGCCTACCTGCAGGCGTTTCAACGAGCCCGCGACGGATTGTTACGGCAGATTTCGGCGACGCTCCTCGCGGAGGCGCCACGTCAGAAGCCAGACGCTCTAAAGGCGCTTCAGTAGTCCATCAACTAAAATAACCGGATGGCGACGATCCATCCGTTCCGGGCCTTGCGACCTGTTCCCGCACGGGCGGCAGCCGTCTCATCCGTCCCTTACGACGTCGTCACCACCGAAGAAGCTCGCGAGCTTGCGCGGAACAATCCATTCAGTTTTCTGCGCGTGACCAGGTCGGAGATCGATCTGCCCCCTGATGCCGACCCGTACGCGGCGCGCGTGTACCAGCGTGCACGTGAAAATTTTCAGAAGCTCCGTGAGACGGCCCCGCTCGTCGTCGAAGATGCGCCGTCACTTTACTTTTACCGGTTGAAGCTGGGTCAGCATGAGCAGACGGGACTTGCCGGTTGCTTCTCCGTTGACGAGTACGAGCGGGACATCATCAAGAAGCACGAACGCACGCGCCGCGACAAGGAGGACGATCGCACGCGCCACATCATCGAGCTCCGGGCGCAGACGGGTATCGTTTTTCTTGTTTACCGTGCGGTCCAGGAAGTTGACGCCGTTACTCGTCGCGTCACCGCGACCGAACCCCTCGACGATTTCACGGCAGAGGATGGCGTGCAGCACACCGTCTGGCGCGTAGAAGGAGAGGACACCAGAACGCTCGTCGCGTCATTTGGTCGCATCCCGTCGTTGTACATAGCGGACGGACACCACCGCGCCGCGAGCGCCGCGCGCGCCCGTGACGAAATGCGGGGCCGGCCCGGCGTGACGCCGGAGGTCGGGACGTTTATTGCGGTCGCCTTTCCCGACGATCAGGTCAAGATACTTCCGTACAACCGCACAGTGAAGGATTTGGCCGGGCGAACAGCCGCGCAGTTTCTGAAGATGCTTCGCGATCGCCTTCCCGTAACCGACGGTTCCGCGACGCCGGGCCGCAAAGGCGAAGTCGGCATGTACCTCGGCGGCAAGTGGTACTCGATCGACCTCACCCGCGCCCAGCCGGAAGACGCCTCGCGCGGCAGCAGTCTCGATGTCGCGCTCCTGCAGCGTGCCGTGCTCGAACAGCTCCTGAGCGTCGGGGATGTTCGAACGGACAAGAGGATCGATTTCATCGGGGGGGCGCGCGGAACCAGGGCGCTCGAGCAAGCGGTCGATACCGGGAAGGCGGCGGTCGCGTTTTCGTTGTTCCCCGTGACGATTGACGACCTGATGGCTATCTCTGATGCCGGAGGCATCATGCCACCGAAGTCCACATGGTTCGAGCCGAAGCTCCGCGATGGATTGCTCGTGCATCTGATTTAACGCGGCTCGGGCCCGGCTTGCCGCGCGGTCGCGCCGAGCGCGAAGGCGGGGGACTGAGATTGGAGATTAGGGATTGAAGGTTCTCGTTGCCGACAAGTTCGAGCAGAGTGGAATCGACGGTTTGAAAGCCGCCGGCTGTGAGGTCGTCTACCAGCCCGAGGTCAAGGACGATGGGTTGCTGGCCGCGATACGAGATACCGGAGCCGACGTGCTTGTCGTGCGTGGGACGAAGGTCACTTCTTCAATGCTCGATGGAGCGCGGCTCGGACTCATCGTGCGTGCGGGCGCCGGTTACAACACGATCGATGTGGCGAGTGCGTCGCGCCGCGGCATCTATGTCTCGAATTGTCCTGGTAAGAATGCCATTGCGGTGGCGGAGCTGGCGTTTGCATTGATTTTGGCGTTGGATCGACGTCTGCCGGAAAACATCAACGATCTGCGCGCCGGCACCTGGAACAAACAGGAATACTCCAAAGCCAGGGGTGTGTTTGGAAGGACCATCGGGTTGCTCGGCATCGGCAACATCGGTCAGGAAGTCATCCGCCGCGCAGCCGGCTTTGGGATGCCAGTCGTTGTCTGGAGCCGACGGTTTGACGGTGTGCGGCGGCCCATGACGGAAGAGGAAGCCCGCGAGACTCGAATCGAGGGGGCCTTCCGGCAGGTCCGCATCGAGATCGAGCCGACGCCCGCTGACGTTGCCGCGCGCGCGGACGTGTTGAGCGTCCACCTCGCGCTTGCGCCAGACACGAAGGGTGTGGTGAACGCGCAGGTGCTGGGACGATTGAAGGCTGGTGCGATGTTCATCAACACGGCACGCGGTGAGGTCATCGACCAGGGCGCGCTCACCGATGCGATTCGCCAGAAGGGACTCCGCGTCGGACTCGACGTCTTCGCAACCGAGCCGACCAGCGCAACCGGCGAATTCGCCGATCCGATCGTTCATCTGCCGAACGTCTACGGCACACACCATATCGGGGCCTCCACCGAGCAGGCGCAGGAGGCCATCGCGGCCGAGACGGTTCGTATCATTCGGAGCTACAAAGAAACGGGGCGCGTTCCGAACGTCGTCAACCTGGCGCTTCGGACTCCGGCGACGCATATGCTGGTCGTACGGCACCGCGATCGACCCGGCGTGCTGGCCCATGTGTTCGATCATCTGCGCCGGGACAACCTGAACGTTCAGGAGACGGAAAACATCGTCTTCGAAGGAGCGGAGGCGGCCGTTGCCCGGATCAACCTGGATGGTGCACCGTCGCGCGGGTTGTGCGACCGTATCAAGACCCAGAATGCAGATGTGCTCGACCTCCAGGTCGTAACTCTTTAGAGGACTCTTATGACCACCACGACAACCTCTCGCGTTTTCAATTTTTCCGCCGGCCCTGCCGTATTGCCCGTCGAGGTGCTCGAGCAAGTGCAACGAGACATGCTCTCGCTGCCGGGCGTCGGCATGTCGGTGCTCGAAATCAGCCACCGGTCCGCGGCGTTCGACGAAATCATCGAAGGGTGCGAATCGGATCTGCGCAAGCTTGCGGGCGTACCCGACGAGTATCACGTCCTGTTTTTGCAGGGAGGTGCCAGTCTGCAGTTTTCGATGGTACCGATGAATCTGCTGTCACCAGGCCAGTCGGCGGATTATGTCGTCACCGGCGTGTGGGCGCAGAAAGCCGTCAAGGAAGCCAAACGCGTGGGAAGCGTTCGCGTTGCCGCAACCACCGAGTCGGAACACTTCAGCCGCGTTCCGGCGCAGCAGGAACTGAATCTCGATTCCGGCGCCGCCTACGTGCATTACACGACAAACAACACGATCTACGGTACCGAGTGCCCTTACACGCCGGACACTGGAAACGTCCCGCTGGTGGCTGATGCCTCGTCAGACATCTTCAGCCGCCCGATAGAGGTCTCGAAATACGGCCTTATCTACGCAGGAGCGCAGAAGAACCTCGCGCCCGCCGGTCTGACGTTGGTGATCGTCCGTGCGGATCTTCTGAAACGGACGCCGTCCACTCTTCCGACGATGCTGCAGTACGGCGTACACGCAGAGAACAAGTCGATGTACAACACGCCGCCGGTGTTTGCGATTTACGTGATGCGACTCGTGCTCACGTGGCTCCTCGAGCAGGGCGGGCTGGACGCGATCCAGCGCTTGAATACCAGGAAGGCGGACAAGCTCTACGCCGAGATCGATCGAACGGGTTTCTATCGCGGCCATGCGCAAAAGGATTCGCGGTCGCGGATGAACGTGACATTCCGCTTGCCCGGCGAGGAGCTCGAGAAAAAGTTCGTGAAAGAGTCAACCGCTGCCGGATTCGACGGTCTCAAGGGACATCGGTCGGTCGGGGGCCTCCGCGCCTCCATCTACAACGCGTTCCCCGAAAAGGGAGTCGAGGCCCTCGTGCAGTTCATGCAGGAATTCGAGCGGCGCAACGGATAGCGCCGCGGGGCGAGGCGCTAACTACCTGTCCAGCTGGCATTTAGGGGATTACAGAAGTCTTACAAACGGCCGGTGCCAGAGCTGCTACTTTGAGGTTCCTATTTGTTGAAGGAGCCCAGTGCCTACGCAGACTGCCACCGGCCGCGCCGCCTATTCCTCATCGACGATCAACTGGCTGACCGCCATCATCATGGTCCTGTTCCATGTGGCTGCGGTTGCCGCGTTCTGGTTCACCTCCTGGACGAATGTCATCGTCGCTCTGGTGCTCCACTGGTTCGCCGTGGGATTAGGCATCAGCCTGGGATATCACCGGTTACACACGCACCGCGGATTCAAGACGTCGAAGGCCTTCGAATATTTTCTGGCGGTGTGCGGAACCTTGAGCCTCGAGGGCGGTCCGATCTTCTGGGTGGCCACGCATCGCGTGCATCATCAGCACTCGGATCACGACGGCGATCCGCATACGCCGCGGGACGGCGGCTTCTGGGCGCACATGGGCTGGATTCTTTTCGGCGACACGCACCACAACAACACGGAACTGATGGCGAAGTACGCGCCAGATCTTGCAGCCGATCCGTTCTACCGCTGGTTGAACACGTACCATTACGTTCCGCTGACCGCGCTCGGCCTCATCCTGCTGGCCGTCGGCGGCTGGTCGCTCGTATTGTGGGGGATCTTCCTGCGCGTCGTGGTCGGCCTCCATGGCACGTGGCTCGTGAATTCGGCGACCCATATGTGGGGCAGCCGCCGGTTTGCCACGCGAGACGATTCGCGCAACAGCTGGTGGGTTGCGCTGCTCACGTTTGGCGAAGGCTGGCACAACAACCATCACGCCCATCCCGTCTCGGCCCGTCACGGCCTGGCGTGGTACGAGTTCGACATCACGTGGATCACTCTGAAGGTGCTTCGGGCGTTCGGCGTCGTGCGGGACATCAAGGTTGCCAAGATCCGGCGACTCCCAGTCGAAGAAGCGGCCTGACACCGGTATATTCTTGATGGCATGATCACGGGCCGACGCCGATCGGTCATCTTCTTTACTGTCCTCGGAATCTGTCTCGTCGCGCTCGCCCTTACCCTCAACATCAGCTGGATCGTTCTCAACTGGCGCCGGGGGGTGCTCGCCATCCTCGGTGTCATTTTCTTTGTCCTGCTCATCGCGGGGATGGTGCTCAACACCATCTTTCTCGTCCGTGAGATCCGCCGCAACGAACAGCACGACTCTTTCATCAATGCCGTCACTCACGAGTTGAAGACACCAGTCGCGTCCATACGGCTCTATCTTCAGACCCTCCAGAGCCGTGAACTCGACGATGGCAAGCGGCGTGAGTTCTACCGAATCATGCTGGAAGACAGCGATCGGCTGTTGCAGACGATCGATCAAGTGCTTCGGGCGGGCAGCTCCGGGTCGAGGTTCCGCCGAATCGCGAGGAGCCGCGTTGATCTGGGTGAAGTTGCGAGCGAATGCGTCGAGCTGGCGCGGACGCGATTCCACCTTGATCCCGAAGCGTTGGCCTACGAGCAGCGCGTGACCGGAGAGCGACCGCTGGTGCTCGGCGACCCGGAGGAGCTGAAAGCCGCGGTGTGGAACCTCATCGACAACGCCGTCAAGTATTCACCGGGCGACATCCGGATTCGAGTGACCTTGGAGGACATCGACGGTGAGAAGCTGGCTGTCCGCGTGTCCGATAGGGGCGTCGGGATCTCGCGCGCCGAGTTGAAGCGGATCTTCCGCCGCTTTTATCGCATTCCCGCAAGTGTCGCGCTGCGGACCAAAGGCAGCGGTCTCGGTCTCTTCATCGTCCGGTCCGTTGCGCGCAAGCATGGCGGCCGTGCGTTTGCGGAGAGCGAGGGCAGCGGTTGTGGCAGCACGTTCACGCTTCTCCTTCCGCGAGCCGCCTGAACGTGAAGAGCGGCCCGCAGCGCGTGCTCATCGTGGAAGATGAGCAGCACCTCGCCGAGGGGATCCGGTTCAATCTCGAGGCGGAGGGGTTCGGCGCGGAGGTTGTCGAGACTGGCGAAGCTGCGCTCGAACGTCTCGTCGGAAGTGCCCGCGAACCTTACGACCTCGTTGTCCTCGACGTGATGCTTCCGGGAAAGGATGGCTTCGCCGTGGTGACCGAACTGCGCGAGGCCAAGCAGTTTGTTCCCGTCCTGATACTGACCGCGCGCGGGCGGCCCGAAGATGTGCTGAAAGGGTTTGCCGCTGGCGCCGACGACTACCTTCCCAAGCCGACAGAGCTCGCCATCCTCCTGGCTCGCATCGGCGGGCTGCTTCGGCGAACCGAGTGGATGCGGCGCGCGCAGGATCACTACACCTTTGCCGGGAAGACGATTGACTTCGAAGCTCTGGAGGTTCGAGTCGGAGAGCGCACGTTTCCCTTGACGCTGATGGAAGCCAATCTGCTTCGCTACCTGATCTCACACGAAGGCAAAGCCGTGTCGCGCAAGTCGATGCTCGAAGACGTCTGGGGGCTTCGCGAGGACACGGACACGCGCGCCATCGACAATTTCATCGTGCGTTTGAGGCGGTACATCGAACGGGAACCGAGCCGTCCGCAGCACCTGCTCACGGTCCGAGGCGTGGGTTATCGCTTCATCGCGGAACCAGCGCGTTGAGGCTCATTCCGCAACGAACGGCGCTCTGCGCCGCCGGCGTCGGCGGCGACGGCGGCGGAAGGGGCGATCGGCGGCTTCTTCGACCGATGCTGGAGGATGTGCCGCCTGCTGCTGGAGCTGACGCCAGTGGGCAACCGCTTCCGGTCGATCGCCGTGGATCTCCAGCCAGGTGACCGCTTCCGGAAATGCCGATCGATGGAGCAAACCGCGCTGGACCTTAACCGGCGCATCCAGGTCGAGCAATCGATGCTGCAGCGCGATGATCTGGTGCAGCCGTTCGATGTCGCGCCGGGCAATTGGCAAGAGCCCGAGCTCGACGCGGCGCTCGAGCGGATCGGCCGAAAAACGCTGCCGCCGGTTGATGAGGCCGACCGGGAAGAGGAGCGTCCCCGCAAGAATGGCGTTGCTCAGCGTGTCCGGCGCGTCGTGAAAACGAGCGCGGTAGCGGTCGAGCCCGGCTACCGCGCGGCGCAGCGACTCCTGATCGGCTACGAGTTCCGGGGTGATGGCCTTGAGCAACCCCGTGGATCGCAGCTGATTGAAGGCCGCTTCGGCATGTCCGGAACGAAGGATCTTGTAGTACTCCTCGACCAGCCGCGCCGGAGCGCTTCTCTCGATTTCATGCTTGTGGATGGCAATCGACTCGAGAATCGGCGGATCGATCTGAAACTCGAGCCTCGCCGCCAGCACGACCGCGCGAAGCATGCGCACCGGATCCTCGAGGAAGCGCACATCGGGATCGCCGATCGAGCGAATGAGGCGACTCTCGAGATCCTGCAGTCCGCCGACGTAGTCGATAATTGAAAAGTTGGCGATATCGTAGAAGAGCGCGTTGACGGTGAAGTCCCGGCGGAACGCGTCTTCTTCCGGCGTGCCGTAGGTGTTATCCCGATAAATCAGCCGATCTCGAGGCGCGGGTGCGGCAACATTGCCGCGGTTGTCTTCGGTGACCTCCGGGCCGTCGGCCGTGTCAGGCGACTCGAGGGCCACTTCGGCGGCCGGAACCTGGCGCCTGAACGTGGCCACTTCGATGGTGTTGGGTCCGAACTTTACGTGCGCGAGCCGGAATCGCCGTCCGATAATCCAGCAGTTGCGAAACAGCTTCTTGACCTGGTGCGGCTGCGCTGACGTGCCGACGTCGAAGTCCTTTGGCCGCCGGCCGAGGAGCAGGTCCCGAACGGAGCCACCGACGAGATACGCGACGTATCCGTTCTCGTGGAGCCGATAAAGCACCTTGAGGGCGTCGGGATCAATGTCACGGCGGGAGATTGAATGTGCGGCCCGCGGAACGATCGTCGGCTCGACCACCTTGCGGCGATTATAGCACCACTCCTCTTGTGTAGCGCAGTAACTAATTGAAGCCATGAGAGTTAGGTCATTAGGTCGGCTGTGGTACCATCGTCGCGTGCGATCGCTGGCTGTGCTGCTCGTCGTGCTGCTGTGGACGCCGCTCGCGGTCGAAGCCGCCGACCCGCTGGCTGAAGCACGGCGCTTGTACAACTCCGGTCAATTCGATGCGGCCGAACAGGCAGCCCTGGAGGCGTTGAAGGCGCCAGGGATGGCGGAAGGCGCGCGGTTGGTGCTCGGTCGCATTCACCTCGAGCGATTCCGCCGCAATGCGAATCCTGCTGAACTCGCGGCCGGCCGCGAAGCGCTGCGTGCGGTCGACACTCGAGCCGTTGATCCCCGCGATCGTGTCGAACTGACGATTGGACTCGGCGAGGCGCTGTATCTCGACGACCGATTCGGGCCCGCGGCCGAACTCTTCCAGTGGGCTCTCGACCGCTCCACCGCGCTGGGGCCGGGCGCGCACGAGCGCCTCCTCGACTGGTGGGCGACGGCGCTCGATCGGATGGCGCAAGGGCAGCCAAAAGACGCTCGTCAGGAGACCTATCGCCGCGTCTTGGTCCGGATGGAGGAGGAACTGGCGCTGGAGCCCGGCACTGGCCCCGCCGCGTATTGGCTCACGGCTGCGGCGCGCGGGCTGGGAGATCTCGAGCGAGCGTGGCATCTGGCGGCTGCTGCCTGGGTTGGTGCGGTCCTGTCACGGGATCGAGGAGCGGCGCTGCGCGCCGACCTCGATCGCCTGGTCGTGCAGGCGATCATTCCCGAGCGTGCGGCACGGCTCCACATCCGCGATTCGAAACCGGCCGCGGCAGGAATGCTCGCCGAGTGGGAAGCGTTCAAATCGAGCTGGAGTCGCTGATTCCGTTGGCCCGCTGATCCGTTAGCTTTTGGCTTCCTTCCAGTTTTCACCGACGCCGACATCGACCGTCAGCGGCACGTTCAGTTTGACAGCCGATTCCATGACCTCGCGCACGAGTGCGGCGACTTCGCTCGCGCGCGCGTGCGGTGCCTCGTAGAGCAATTCGTCGTGCACGGTGAGAATCATTCGCGCGCCAAGGCGGCTCGACTCGAGTGCGGCGTGCACGTCAATCATTGCCCGTTTCAGAATGTCCGCCGCGGAACCTTGAATGGGGAAGTTGACCGCTCGCCGTTCACCCTCTCCGCGGAGCTGGTAGTTCCGGCTCTTGACGTCAGGCACGAGCCTGCGGCGGCCGAACATCGTTTTCACGACGCCCGTTTCCCGCGCCTCGGCGAGCAGGTTGTCGATGAAGGCGCGCACGGAAGGAAAGCCCGCGAAGTACGCGTCGATGAATTCCTGTGCGGCTTGCTGCGTGACGCCGATGTCTTTCGCCAGCGTGAACGCCGTCTTGCCGTACAAGAGGGCGTAGTTGATGATCTTCGCCCGCCGGCGCAGCTCGTGCTTGCTCAGGCCGCTCGTGGTCCCGAACACCTTCAATGCGGTACGGTCGTGGATGTCCTCTCCGCGCGTGAAGGCATCGATGAGCGCCTCGTCTCCGGACAAGTGGGCCAGCACTCGCAATTCAATCTGGGAGTAATCCGCTGAAATCAGGACGTGATGGGGATCGGCGATGAACGCCCGCCGGATCTCGCGGCCGAGCTCCGTCCGGATCGGAATGTTCTGCAGGTTTGGGTCGCTGGAGCTCAATCGTCCGGTGGCTGCGACCGCCTGGTTGAAGCAGGTGTGGACCCGCCCCGTATCCGGGTTCACGAGTTGCGGCAGCGCGTCGATGTAGGTGCCCTTGAGTTTCTGCAACGCGCGCCACTCGAGTACCAGCCGCGGCAGTTCGTGCGTCAGCGCCAGTTCCTCGAGTACTTCGACAGCCGTGGATGCTGTTTTTGTCTTGACGTTCCGTCTCAGTGATGGCAGCTGCAGCTTGTCGAACAATATCTTTGAGAGTTGCTGCGGAGAGTTGATGTTGAATTCCTCCCCCGCCATCTCGAAGATCTGGGCGCTGCGCGTCGCCAACTCCCGCTCGACGTTCTGCGACTGCGCGGAGAGCGCGGGGCCGTCGATGCGAATGCCAGCACGCTCGACGTCCACCAGCACGGGAATCAATGGCAGCTCGAGGTCACGATAGAGCGTGTCGAGCGACTCCTTCTTCAACAGATCCCGCAGCGGCGCGTCGAGCTGCATCGGCAGGTCCACGCGCTCGCCAACATAGTCGAGCACGGAACCAAGCGGAAGACTGTGCAGGGGAACGGCTTTCGCGCCGCGGCCGCAGACATCTTCTTCGCTGAGGGCCTTGTAACCAGCGTGTTCGAGCGCAAGTTCTTCGAGTGGATGGGCGGATCGCGTCGCGTCGAGCAAATAGCTCGCGAGCATCGTATCCATGTCGAGACCCTGCAGATCGATGCCGTGGCGCGCCAGGACGATGGCGTCGAATTTCAGGTCGTGACCGATCTTGCGGAGCGATGGATCTTCGAAAAGGGGCCGCAACCGCTCCAGCACGGTTGCCGGCTGCAGCGTGCTTTCGACGCGCCCTTGCCCATCGTCGAAGAGGGTGTCCGACGTCCGTGCCGCGACCGGGATGTAGCGGGCTTGATGAGGGGCTACCGACAGCGCGATGCCGGCGATACCTGCCCGCATGGCTGCTGGAGCGTCGGGGATGATGCGAAGCGCGAAGCGACTGGTGGCGCGCACCTGCCCGGCGAAGGCGTCCAGTTCGTCCGCGCTCTCCACCACCGCGTAGTCTTTGCCGATCGTCTGCGCGGTTGGCGCGTATTCCATGACGAGGGTGCGGAAGCCGAGGCGCGTGAACAGCTCGAAACAGCGCTCGCGCGACACGCCGCGGTAACGAAGCGCCTCGGGGGAAAACTCCACGGGCACGTCGGTGCGAATTCGTGCGAGTTCCCGGCTTTGCCGCGCATCGTCCGCATGTTGGAGCAGTCCTTCGCGGTATCGTTTGTTCGTCACCTCGCCGGCATGGGCGAGAAGCGTCTCGAGATTTCCATACGCGGCGACCAGATCCCGCGCGCCCTTCTCACCAACGCCAGGAACGCCCTTGATGTTGTCGATGGAATCACCCATGAGCGCGAGCACATCGACGACCTGCTCGGGCGTCACGCCGAATTTCTCCTGGACCGCCGCTCCGTCGTACCAGGTGCCCTCATCCCGTGGGTTGTAAACCTTGATGCCGTCGTGAACGAGCTGAAAAAAGTCCTTGTCGCCGGTGACGATGGCGACGTCGAACCCGGCTTGTGCCGCCTTGGTCGCGAGCGTGCCGATCACATCGTCCGCCTCGTAGCGCTGCGAGGTCAGAATCGGCACGCCCATCGCTTCGCACGCCTCGTGGACCCAGGGAATCTGTTCCGCCAGATCGGGCGGCATCGGTCGGCGATTCGCCTTATAATCCGTTGCCATTTCCGATCGGAACGTCGGTCCCGCCAGATCGAACGATGCGGCCAGATACTCCGGCTGGTGGTCCTGAATCAGCTTCCGCAGCATCGTCACGAAGATGTAGACGGCGTGCGTCGATTTTCCGCTCGGGCCGGTCAGGCCCGAGCCGCGCATCGCGTGGTACGCGCGGTACATCTGCGAGCTGCCATCGATCAGAAAGATGCGTGCGGAACTGGACATGAAACAACGAGGGGAGTCGAAACGCGCGAGAAAATTCAGTATATCATCCGCAGAATGTCGCGATGCGCGCGGGCGCGCTGCGGCCACGCAGCTCTCCGGGTGGTTCTCCTGCTCGCTCTCGTCGCCAGTGCGTCCTGTGCACCCGGCGGTCTCCTTGGAAAACGCTACGAATACGAAGAGGACGTGACCCTCGCCCTCGATGGCTCTGCCACGCTGACGATCAACGCCTCCATTCCGGCGCTCGTCGCGCTTCGCGGGCTGGATCTCGATCTGTCGGGCAGCCGTGTGGACCGAGACAGGATTCGCGCCCTGTATGCATCTCCCGTTGCCGATGTCAGGCGCGTCAGCCGGCCGTGGCGACGCAGCGGACGAACCTACGTCCAAGTCAGAGTCCAGACGCCCGACATTCGCCGCCTGAGCGAGGCCGCTCCGTTCAGCTGGTCACGCTACGAGCTGACGCAGAAGGCAGATGAGACCCTGTACCGGCAGACCGTTGGCCCATCGGCGTTCAAGCCCGGGACGCTCAAGAATGTCGGCTGGACCGGCTCGGAGATCGTCGCTTTCCGACTGCACCTGCCCAGCCGCATCCTGGAGCACAACTCGCGCGACCTCGAAATCGATCAGCCGACGTCCGTCCAACGCGGCAACATCATCGCGTGGGAACAGCATTTGAGCGATCGCCTCGACGGCAAACCCGTTTCCATCGCCGTGCGCATGAGCAGCCAGTCGATCCTGCACCGCACGCTCTGGCTTTTCGGAGGGGCGTTCGCGGCGGCCGTCCTCGTCCTCGTGGCACTTATCTGGTGGGCGATGCGACGGGGATGAAAAAGGGAAAAGGCTTTTTACCGCGTTTCCGCGTCCGTCCGCAGCTCGTTCTTTACCGACAGCTCCCCCTGGCCCGTAGCCAGTGAACGGGCGAGCATGCGATCCACTTCGGTGTTGACCACGCCGGTCAGCGTGACGTGACCGCGGTCGACGATGATGTGAATCGGAGGACTCGCCATTGCCGCGTAATTCCAGAACGACGGGTTGCCGTAAACGGCCCGTGCGATCCGCGATCGCAGTTGATCGTCGTACGGAGAAACGGGGAGCGTCTGGATCGTGCTCTTCAGTTCGCGGACGCCGTCAATCTGCGAGACGATTCGCTCGATCTCATTCTTCTTGTACGGCATCGTGACTCTTCCATCGAGCGTCACGACG
Organism: Vicinamibacterales bacterium; assembly: GCA_049642465.1. Lineage (GTDB taxonomy): Bacteria > Acidobacteriota > Vicinamibacteria > Vicinamibacterales > 2-12-FULL-66-21 > CAWDPQ01. The sequence continues at coordinate 37,900 of JBAROV010000247.1, read as the reverse complement.
CCGGCGTCAACCCGTCCGGTGACGTCATCGAAAATCGTGAACTGCGGATACTGACGAACCGCACGACCCACTTCGTCTGCGAGGCGAGTATCTCGACGGTCCTGCGCGACTGCGACAGTGGCGGTGGCACACGCGACTGCCAATGCCAAAGTCATGCGGATGATGTGTGTGTTCAGGGCTGCCATGGACCAACCTCCGGCCGGCCGACATCATCCATACCGGGGGCAAAGAGGGTGCCAGCGATGTCGCGCGTTTCCGCCAGAATTTCCTGGCCTCTGCGGCTCGTTTGTCCGTTTGAAGCGGCTTTATCGTGCACTAGAGAGGACAAGTCGCGGCTTCGCTCGTCAGTCGCTGGTCGCTAGTCGCTGGTCGCTAGTCGCTAGTCAGTCGCTAGTCGCAAGTCGCTAGTCGGTTATATTTCGACGGTGCATACGTATGCGGCCGCAGTTGCTCTGAGCGTGCTCGGCAGTCTCGGGGGGCTGCTGACGGCCTCCACCTTCTTGCTCCTCGGCGACGCGATCCGCATCCGGCTTGTCCCCTGGCTAATCAGCTATGCGGTCGGGACACTGCTGGGGGTCGCGCTCCTTGCACTGCTACCCGAGGCGTTGATTGCCCTTCCGCCAACCAACGCGCTCGGCGCGCTGCTGACTGGTGTCCTGGCGTTTTTCCTGTTGGAGAAACTGGTACTGTGGCGGCACTGTCACGATTCCCAGGAATGCGAGGTCCACACGAGCAGCGCCGCGTCACTCGTGATCGTCGGCGATGCGTTTCATACGTTCGTGGACGGTGCCCTCATTGCCGCGGCAGTCCTGACCTCGATTCCCCTCGGGATAACGACCGCGCTCGCCGTCGCGGCGCATGAGATTCCACAGGAAGTGGGCGACGTCGCGATCCTGCTTCGAGCGGGCTATTCCCGCGCCAGAGCATTTACGCTGAATGTCCTTTCCGCGGTCGGCGGAGTACTCGGCGCAATCGCGATGTTGGCCACATCTCAGTGGCTTCCCGCGACGCTGCCGTACGTGCTGTCGTTTGCCGCGGGCAGCTTTCTCTACATCGCGATGTCAGATCTGATTCCCGATCTGCATCGAGGCGGACTCGAGGGAGGACCCTTCCGGCAGCTCGTACTGATTGGCGCGGGAATCCTGACGATCACCCTGCTCTAGCCCGGCGCCACTCTTTCAAGCGGCCTATGAGGTCGCCACGTATCCACGCCGCGCGCGCACACGGTAATTCCCGTTCCTGACCTCGACGCGGATCGTGTGCCACTTCCCGTCTTTGGCCGCAGTCGCAGGATAGCCAATGTAGTACTGCTTGCTCAGTTCGTCGGCGATCCCGCTCGTTGCCGGATCGAGATCCCTTGCGTACCGGATGATCTCGGTTCGCCCACCGCTATCGTCGGTGATGTCTCTGAGCGCTGCGACATTGACACGCTCGTCCCCACCCCGCGAATAGACGCCCCCGCTCCTTGGCTGTTGCGGGGGAGTCGGGTACGGCGAGGCGGGTGGTCTCCTCCGGCCGGGGATTGGAAACGGCAACGGGATCGGCAATCGTGGCGGCTGACGCGGCGGCAGGGTAATGCCACCCGGTGAGCCCGTGTAGTTGGTCGGCGCGTCGCTATCGATCCCTACCGCATAAACCAGTATTTCGCTTTCCCGGATCATGCGCTTGAGCGATCCGACGTCGGTCTGGCTGCTGGTGTCATTGCCATCGGAGATGACGACGAGCGCCTTCTTCTTGTGCCGACCCGTTTGCGCGAGCGGGATGGCTTCGGCAATCGCGTCGTACATGGCCGTCCCGCCGCGAGGCGACAGCCGTCCGAGTGCCGAACGCAGGCGGGCGCGGTCCTTCGTCCAGCCGTTGACCAACTCGACATTTGAATCAAATCGATACAAGAACACTTCATCGTCCGGACCGAGCAGATCGAAGAGAAAGCGCTCCAGCGCCTCCCGGGCCGCGAGCATCTTTTCGCCATCCATGCTGCCGCTGGTATCGAGCGCGATGCCGAGACTGACGGGGACGCGATCGCTGTTGAAATGCGTAATGTCCTGGTGCACGCCATCCTCGAACAGCTGAAAATCTTCTTTCCGCAGACCCGAGACAAACCGGCCGCTTGGATCCGTGACCGTCGCGTTCACGTTGATGAGTTCGACACCCGTACGGAAGCGGAACGACTCCTGACGAGGCTCCGCCTGCTGGGCGCCGAGCGACGCAATCGCGACGAGCCCCAGTGCGGACGACGCGACGATATGCCGGTATTTCATGATGGTCCCCACTTCAGTTTGGCCCCCGGGCGGAGGCGGTCGACCGCTCATCCTCCGACTGTGCGAGGGTTCCTGCGGCGCGCCGATCCACATGACCGATGACCTGGCCGTCTTCGCTTCGGAATCCGACGCGATATCTCGCTACCGCCCCTGTAACCGGGATGGTGATCACGAACGGCGATTCGTCGCCGGGCGCTAACGTGGAGAAATCAAGTGGTGCGCGTCCGCTTGCCAGAAACGCCCCGTCAGCGCCAAACAGGAATGCCGTCGCGACGATGCGGTTGAGAGGCGCGCCGGCGCGCGGGTTCTGGACCAGGCCGGTGATGGTCAAGCGTCCCTCGCCTTGGGCATCGCGCAGGGACAGCAATTCGAGCGGCGCCGTTGGCGTTGAACCAGCCTTGGCCGCAGAACGACTGGAAGCTGGCGAGTGCCGAGGCACCAGGACGTACCCTCCAATCGCGACTACCACGGCAACAGCGGCGGCAGCCGCCAATCGTCGACCCCATGGCGACGCCGCCGTCCCTTCGGCAAACATCGGACGGGTTGCAGGACGCTCGTCAGGCGGGATCAGGTCGTCGAAGTCGATGGGCGGCACGTCAATTCGCGCGAAGGGTTCGACGCTGCCGGCCATTTGCTGGAGCGCGGCCACTCGCGCCTGCGATCGACGGCGCTCGTCACGAAATGCCACGAAGAGCGCGATCGACGCGGCGACCGCGATAGCGCTGGCAAAAATCGTCGTAACAAGAAGAACAGTGTTCATGATGTCCGCCCTTATCGCAGTTTGAACTCGACGGCGACTTCCACGAGCACATCCACTGGTGTGCCAAACCGTTTTGCCGGTGAAAACCGCCACTGGCGCACCGCCTCAATCGCGCGCTGATCGAGCCCCGACCCCAATCGCTGCAGCAGCGTGATCGGTCCTACCGAACCATCGGCGCGGACGACGATCTCCAGCACGACGTCCCCTTCGACGCCGAGGCGCCGGGCCTCTTCCGTGTATTGAGGTTTGACCTCGCGCAGGAGCCCCGGCGGCGTGATGCCGCTGCCGGGCCGATATGGGCCGCCACCGGTTCCCCCTCCTTCACCTTCGCCTACACCTGATCCTTTGCCCTCCCCCATCCCCGTGCCTTGGCCGGTGCCCGATCCACCGCCCGTCCCTGATCCTTGACTCACGGGCGCGGCCGGGGGCGCTTCAACCACGCCAGCCTGGTCCCGGGGGTCTGATGCTACTGAGGCAACCGGCGCCGACACGGGCGGTACCGGGGGCGCCGGCTGAACGACCGGTGTGTCGGCCGGCTTTTCAACGGGCCGTGGCTTCATGGGCTTGGGCGGTTCAGGTTTCGGTTCGACTTTTTTCGGCCGTGGGTCGGTTCGCACGGGACTTCGAAGAGATGACCGCCCTTTCAACTGTGCTCGCGCGGGAGGCTTTGGTTGCCGTACTCCGCCGCCCCCGCCCCCACCGCCCGGTCCCGGGAGCGCCAGAAAGACGAGTCGCGTTTGCTCTCGCGCAGCTTTTGCCTCGGTCACGGAGTTCTTCAAACCGAATGCGGTGAGGAGAAGAATCGTCAACACCACTCCGACGTGAAGCGCGGAAGAGGCGGCAAACGGCAGAGTCGGCGTTCGCGTTTTGACCGCCTGTTGAAAAAGCAGCGACTCGCGCAGCGCTTCACCTGGGTTCCCTGTCAGCAGCCGGACGGCACGTACCGCTTCTTCTTCAACGAGAAACCGCTTTGCTATAGCGGCGACCTGTCGCCCAGCCACCAGCGCCTGCACGTCCCGGACGGGTACCGCCGCCGCGCGCGCGATTTCGCGCAGACTATAGACGTCCGGTAGGGGTGGTGATAGGACTTCCATCTGTGATTGAGCCGTAGCTGCAGGCGGGCCTGCCACGCCGAAGCCCGACACCCACGGCTATTGGCGTAGGCGGGCCTGCCGCGCCGTCGTCCGGCATCCACGGCTATGGGCGTAGGCGGGGCAAAAGACTTGCCGACGCTAACTCACGTCTACCTCCTGATTTCGGCCGGTATTCGATCAAACTGTTGGCGGAACAGCACTTCGGCTGTGCTCTGAATGGGACACGGCCTGGCGGGAAAGGGACAAAGTGGCGACGAAATCCGGCGGCGATGTGGCGATTGTGACTGGCGCGTCGAGCGGGATCGGACGGGCCACGGCCGAACGGTTTGGTGGGAGCGGCGCCGCAGTGCTCGCGGTCGGCCGCGACGAGGGGGCGCTCTCAGAGGTCGCCCGAACGATCGAAGCCGCGGGCGGCCGCGCGTCAGCCTTCGCCGCCGACGTCACCGCATCGGGCGCCGCCGAGCTCATCGTCGATACGGCGCTGACCCGCTATGGCGCAATCTCGGCGCTCGTCAATGCTGCCGGCATCATCGGCTCGGGGACGATTGAGAACACCAGCGATGAGCAATGGGACTCGATGATGGATATCAACGTCCGGGCGCCGTTTCGGCTGATGCGCGCGGCTACGCCGGCGCTCATCGCATCGAAGGGTTCTGTCGTCAACGTCTCGAGTGTGACGGGTCTTCGCGCGTTTCCTGGTGTGCTGGCATACTGCGTCAGCAAAGCAGCCGTCGATCAGTTGACACGATGTGCCGCTCTCGAACTCGCGCCCAAAGGCGTCCGCGTGAATGCGGTGAATCCTGGAGTCGTGGTGTCGAACCTTCATCGACGTGGCGGGATGGACGAGGAGAACTATGCGGTGTTTCTCGAACGATCGCGCGGTACGCACCCGCTGGGGCGACCCGGACGGGCCGACGAGATCGCTGAACTGTGCTTCTTCCTCACCTCACCCGGAGCCGCGTGGATAACCGGTGAGACGATTTCGATCGACGGCGGACGCCATTTAACGTGTGCTCGATAGGGTGCCTGGCACTTTGAAATATGCCTTGGTTTCGAAAATCCCACCTCGATCCTCTTGCCGTCACGATGGCGGGGGTAAAACTCGGCGACCGCTTGCTCGTCATGGGTACCGCCGACACGGCGCTCATCGCGGCCCTGGCGGGCAAGGTGGGGTTGACTGGACGCGCTTGTGCGCTCGATGCGTCGGAATCGGCCACGGCGTCCGCAGCGAGGATCGTCGAACGTGAAGGTGCCCTTGTCGAGACATACACCGCGCCATGGACCATGCTGCCGTTCGACCGCGACACGTTCGACGTCGTCGTGCTCCGGAATGTGCTCAATTCGATCGAGGCCGACGCACGACTGCGTTCGGCGGGGGACATCTTCCGAGTCCTTCGACCGGGCGGGCGTGCCATCGTGATTGAGGACCAGCACCGGGGAAAACTTGCCGGACTCGTTCGGACCGCACCCGCCGATCCACAGTACGAGCGAAGCGGTGGTGCTGTGCACGTTCTCGAGGCCGCCGGGTTTCGGGCCGTTCGGACGCTCGCCACGCGTGAGGGGCAGGTCTTTGTCGAGGGGGTCAAAGCTCAGGCATTGAGCACGTAGCAGAGGCATGTCAGGAGCGTTCTGCTCACCGTAGCGCGAAAGCGCGAAGGCGGAGCTTGCCCACCGTAGCGCGAAAGCGCGAAGGCGGGTATAGTCGGCGGTTGTGAAAAATCCGCCAAAGATCGCAGAAGCCACAGGCAAGCTCGGTGTGATGCTCGTCGGAATGGGAGCGGTCAGCACGACCACCATTGCCGGAGTGCTCGCCGTCCGCAAAGGACTTGCTAAACCGTTTGGATCCTTGACGCAAATGGGCACGGTCCGGCTGGGAAAACGGACCGAAGGCCGCTCTCCTCGCATCAAGGATTTCGTACCGCTCGCCTCGCTCGACGACGTCGTGTTTGGCGGCTGGGACATCTTCGACGAAGACGCGTACGCGGCGGCCAGGACCGCCGGCGTCCTCGACCCGTCCCTCCTCGATCAGATCAAGCCGGAACTCCAGGCGATTCGCCCATGGCCGGCGGTCTTCGACCGCCGTTATGTCAAGCGACTGGACGGCCCCAACGTCAAGAAAGGCGCTAACAAGCGCGAGCTGGCCGACCAGGTTCGCGAGGATATCCGTCGATTCAAATCCGAACACTCACTGTCGCGTTTGGTAATGGTCTGGTGCGGGAGTACCGAGATCTACATGACCGAGTCAGCGCCTCATGCGAGCGTAGCGGCATTCGAGACCGCGCTCGAAAATAACGACTGTTCGATTCCCTCGAGCATGATCTACGCTTACGCGGCCATCAAAGAAGGCATCCCTTACGCGAATGCCGCGCCGAATCTGAGCGCTGACGTTCCCGCCCTCTTGCAGCTTGCCCAGGAGACCGGATCACCTGTTGCCGGCAAGGATCTCAAGACCGGGCAGACCCTGATGAAGACGATGATCGCGCCCGGACTCAAGGCGCGGCTCCTCGGCGTGGAAGGCTGGTATTCCACCAATATTCTGGGCAACCGGGACGGCGAGGTGCTGGACGACCCGGAATCGTTCAAGACGAAGGAAGAAAGCAAGAAATCAGTCCTCGACTACATCTTTCAGCCGGATTTGTACCCCGACCTGTACAAAAAACTCTGTCACGTCGTGCGGATCAATTACTATCCACCGCGCGGAGACAACAAGGAGGGGTGGGACAACATCGACCTGTTCGGATGGCTGGGGTACCCGATGCAGTTGAAGATCAACTTCCTCTGCCGGGACAGCATACTGGCGGCGCCGATTGTCCTCGATACCGCCTTGTTTCTCGACCTGGCCAAACGGGCCGGGATGGATGGAATCCAGGAGTGGTTGTCGTTCTACTTCAAGAGCCCGATGCACGCACCTGGCTTGTATCCTGAGCACGACCTGTTCATTCAGTTGATGAAACTCAAGAACACGTTGCGGTTCCTGCGCGGCGAGGACTTAATCACGCACCTCGGACTGGAGTATTACGACTGATGGCAGAGAGGCTGCAGCCGGCGTTCTGGGGCGGACTCTTCATCGGGGTGCTCTCTGCGCTCCCGATCGTACAGGCGGGCAATTGTTGCTGTTGCCTGTGGGTCGTCGCCGGCGGCGTTCTCGCGGCATATTTGCGTCAGCAGCAAACCCCGTACGCGATTCCGGCCTCTGAAGGGGCGCTCGTGGGGCTGATGGCCGGCCTGATTGGCGGGATCATCACCGTCATCCTTTCGATTCCGATGCAAGCGGTGACCGGACCGATGCAGCAGCGCGTGCTGGATTGGATCCTTGCAAACAACCCTGAAATGCCCGCAGAAGTGCGCGATGCCATCGAACGTGCGTCGGGCGAACAGGGGTTCCATCCGTTGAGCTTTGCCTTGAGCGTCGTGTACTACATCGTGGTCGGCGTGATTTTCGGGATGCTCGGCGGTCTTCTCGGCGTAGCCATCTTCAAGAAGAACGAGCCGCCCCCACCCCCGCCACCGTTTGAGCCGCCCCCACCGCCGCTCCCAACAGGCGCGGTGGAAGTTCTTCCACCTCAGCTCTACCGTTTTTTCGGAGTCCACCCGAAAACACGGCTGGAAAAACTGTGCATCGACGAGCGATCGCGGGATCTTCCGCGATTCGCTCGCCGGTCGGTTGTTTCAGAGGCAGGGACTTTGTCCGTTCTCGCTGCAGCGTTGGGCTTCGGTGCGATTGTGGCGGTGGGCCAGAGTAGCAGGCCGGCGCCATTACCCTTGCTGCCCGTCACGCGGCTGGACGATCGCGGGAGTGCTCGGCAACTGGACGCGCCGCACGGCGTCTCGCTGACCTTCGCGCGCCCACTTGCCGTCCGCGACGTCCTGTTGCTTCTCTTTCGCAACACGCCGTTCAGCGTTGTTGTTGATCCGGCTGTCTCTTCCACCTTCGTTGGAGAACTGAAAGACCTGACGTTGCGCCAGGCGCTCGAGTCCGTGTTGACGAGTACGGCGTACGACTACGAGGTAGACCGAACGATCGTTCGAGTGTTTCCGCGGAAACCGGAGATGCGCCTTTTCAGCATCGACCATCTCCAAACCTCGTCTGAAGCCGACTTCTTCGGGGAGGTGGAGGCGGGCGTCCAATCGCTGCTGTCGGCGGGCGGCCGCCTGAACGTGAACCGCAAGGCATCGCTGATCCAGGTGACAGATTTTGCGGATCGACTGGAGTTGGTCGCGTCTTACATCGAAACCGCTCAGCTGAGGGTCAGTCGTCAGGTGCGCATCGACGCCCGCGTATTCGAAGTTGCGCGGCCCGACGGCCGTCCCCTGGACTGGTCGGCGCTGGCCGCGCGTCCTGGTAGTGGCGTCCGGAGGATGGCGGGATCCGCAGGTTGGCGCGTTGATGATGTCGAGGGCTTGTTTGGCGCACTCGGGGGCGTTGCGGCGGTCCGGCAGGTTGCGGCCCCGACGGTCCTGGCGATGAACAATGAGCCGGCAGTCCTCCGCGCCGACGACTCCCAGTCGGAAATACGCCTATCAATCACCGCGCAGATTTCTGCTACCGACATCATTCACATGCGCGTGTCGCCGGCTTACGTGTCGGGTCGCGGAGCGGGTGGTCTATTCACCGCGTCGGTGGATACAACCGTGCGAATTGCCAGCGGCGAGACGGTGGTGATTGCGGGCGTGATGCGACAGAGGGAGGACAGCACGCTGTCTGAAGTCGTCATTCTGCTGACGCCCACCCGGGTGTCGGCGTCGGCTGCGGTCGCGGATGGAGGCCGGTGAGGGCACTCACGCCATGCCGCACGTAAGGGAGGAGTACTCGATGTACGAGGACTACTACGGCTTTACTGAAAAGCCGTTCAGCCTGACTCCCGATCCGAAGTACCTCTACAAGAGCGAATCGCACGCGAGCGCATTCGAACTCCTGCAATACGCGATACGCCGCCGCGAGGGTTTCGTCGTCGTGACCGGCGACATAGGGACTGGCAAAACCACTCTCTGCCGGGCAGTGATGGGACAGCTCGATCGGCGGGTTTTTACCGCTCTCGTTCTCAACCCGTTTCTGTCCGAAGACGATCTCCTGCGGCTCATCCTGCAGGACTTTGGAGTCGTTTCGCGGGAAGAGATCAAACGAGGGCGACTCGCCAACGTCAGCAAGCAGGAACTCATCGACACATTGAACGAGTTCCTGTTGTCGCTGCTGCCGCTCGGCGCAACTGCGGTGTTAATCCTGGACGAAGCTCAAAACCTGCCGCGGCAGGTACTCGAGCAGATCCGCATTCTGTCCAATCTTGAAACCGACAAAGACAAACTGCTCCAGATCGTCCTCGTCGGTCAACTGAATCTGAAGGATTCGCTGCGGATGGCGGATCTTCGGCAATTGGATCAGCGTGTCTCCATTCGCTTCGAGCTGAAACCGTTGACGCGTGATGAAACGGGAGCGTACATCGCGCACCGGCTCGCGATTGCTGGAGGCGCCGCCGGCGTGGCGTTCACGCCTGCCGCTCTTGACCTCGTCCACCGATGCACGACCGGTATTCCTCGTTTGATTAACCTCGTCTGCGACCGTGCGCTGCTGTGCAGCTATGCCGAACGATGCACCCGCGTCATGCCGGACGCAGTACGCAAGGCAGCTGTGAGCCTGGATCTCGCATTCCCACGTCGATCGCTCGTTGGATGGGTGCGTGGGCAGGCCGCCGCGGTCGCACGACTGTTCTAGCCGTGAGCCAGATCTTCGAAGCCCTGAAACGCAGCCGTGAGCAGCACCGCGGCGATCGCGATGCGAGACGGACGGCCCAGGCCGACGCCGTACTCGCGACGATGGGATTTGCGTCCGAGCGTAAGCCGAAGCCCCGAGAGCGTCTCGCGCCGTTTCTTCTGATTGTTCTCATACTCCTTATCGCCTGGTTTGGTTGGCGCACCTACACGAGCGAAGCGCCGCAGCGCATCGCCACAGCTGAACGCGCAGCGACGCCGCAGAGGCCGCCGACAACCGAGCGCGCGCCACGATCGACACAAGTTCCAGCCACATCTCCCCCGGTCGTGAAAACGCCCAGCCCTCCGGTGGCCGACGATCGACCGAAGAGTCAGGTGTCGGTAGCACGTCGAACATCGGCACCGGATGCCTTCGTCCTGGCGCTTTACTACCACCGGCTGGGTGATTTCGAGAACGCGCTCCTGCAGTACCGCGCCGTCCTTCAAAGGAATGAGCTGAACCCGCAGGCACATAACAACCTCGGCTTGCTCTACCGCGACAAGGGATTGCTCGACGATGCGGTCAAGGAGTTTCAGCGCGCGCTGGCCATCGACGCTCAATACGTCACGGCTCGCAACAATCTGGGCGTGGCTCTCATGGGCCTCAAACGACTCGACGATGCGCGGGCCCAATTTGCCCAAGTGCTCGCGCAAGAGCCTCGGCACGCGGACGCGATGATCAATCTTGCGCTCGTCGAGAAGTCCGCCGGACGGCTGGAGCTGGCGTTGGAATCGCTGGTCCGGGCAACGGTGGTCGATCCGCGCAGCGCGGCAGCGCATTACAACCTGGCGGTGTTGTACGAACAGACCGGCGAGACGGAACGCGCCATTGATCACTATCGGGCGTTTCTCGCGCGGGCCGGCGCCCAACCGGCGGCGCGAACAGCCGAAGTGCGCGCCAGGCTCGCAGAACTGGAGAAGCGCCAGTCGTGATCCAGTGCCTTCCGCCTTCAGGCGGAAGAGGCAAGCTGCTGGAAACGGCCGGTCAGGCTCGATAGGATAACGGCATGTCCGAAATCGACGCTCTGTTGAAGGAAGACCGCCGGTTCGCCCCTTCTCCGGCCTGGCGTGCCGGCGCACTCATCTCCGATGCCGGGATATACGACCGTGCCGCCGCGGATCCGGAGGCCTTCTGGGCGGGTTTTGCCCGCGAACTCGAGTGGATGCGTCCCTGGAGCGAAGTGCTCCGGTGGAAATCACCAGACGCGCAGTGGTTCGTGGGCGGCAAACTCAATGCTAGCGTCAATTGCGTCGATCGCCACGCGCGGACGGCCCGCCGAAACAAGGCCGCAATCATCTGGGAAGGCGAGCCCGGAGACCGCCGTACGCTGACGTATTGGGACCTGCTGCGCGAGGTGAGTGCGTTCGCCAATGTGCTGAAGTCCCTTGGAGTCAAGAAAGGGGACCGCGTCGCGCTCTATCTTCCGCTCGTGCCTGAGCTTGCGATTGCCATGTTGGCGTGCGCGCGCATCGGCGCGATTCACAGCGTCGTCTTCGGTGGCTTCAGCGCCGAGTCCCTTCGCGACCGCATCAACGACGCCCAGGCCGTGTTGCTCGTGACCGCGGACGGCGGCTACCGCCGCGGCCACATCGTGCCTCTCAAGCAGATGGCCGACGAAGCGCTTCGCGACACTCCATCAATCAAGAACGTGGTCGTGGTCCAGCGTCAGGCGGGTGCGCCGATCCCAGTGGACATCCGGGAAGGGCGGGACCATTGGTATCACACGCTGATGCAGCATGCCGCTCCGCATTGCGATCCAGAACCCATGGACTCGGAGGACATGCTCTACATCCTCTACACGTCGGGGACCACTGGAAAGCCAAAAGGAATCGTCCACACCACCGGCGGGTACCTCGTCGGCACATACGCAACGACGAAGTGGGTGTTCGATCTCAAAGACGACGACGTGTTCTGGTGCACCGCGGACATTGGCTGGGTGACGGGGCACAGTTACGTGGTTTATGGCCCGCTGGCCAACGGCGTGACCGTGCTGATGTACGAGGGTGCGCCGGATTGGCCGCAGAAGGATCGATTCTGGGAAATGATTGAGCGCCACGGCGTGACGGTTTTCTACACGGCGCCGACAGCGATTCGCGCATTCATGCGTTGGGGCGCCGACTGGCCCGCGAAGCGAACCTTGGACACCCTGAGGTTGCTGGGATCCGTCGGCGAGCCGATCAACCCCGAAGCCTGGATGTGGTACCACGAGCACATCGGACGTGGCCGCTGTCCGATTGTGGACACGTGGTGGCAGACGGAGACCGGCGCGATCTTGATCACGCCGTTGCCGGGAATCACCAGCACAAAACCAGGGTCGGCGACGCAACCGTTCCCTGGCATTTCCGCCGAAGTTCGCGACGCCAAGGGCAATCGTGTGGAGACGGGCGGCGGGTTGCTGGCGTTGACGAAACCCTGGCCCTCGATGCTGCGCGGGATCTACGGCGATCACGAGCGTTACGTGAAAACCTACTTCAGTCGATGGAACGATGGCGTCTATTTCACCGGTGATGGGGCCCGGCGAGACGAAGATGGCTTCTTCTGGCTGCTCGGGCGCGTCGATGACGTGTTGAACGTCGCAGGCCACCGGTTGGGGACGATGGAAGTGGAGAGCGCGCTGGTCGATCATCCCGCTGTCGCGGAGGCAGCAGTGGTTGGCCGGCCGCACGAAATCAAAGGCCAGGCAGTCGCCGCGTTCGTCACTGTAAAAGAAGGGGTCAAGGCTTCTCAGGCACTTGTCGATGAGTTGAAGGAGCACGTTGTCAAAAAGATCGGCGCGATTGCTCGACCCGACCAGATCCTTTTTGCCGCGGATCTGCCCAAGACACGCTCGGGTAAGATCATGCGCCGGCTGTTGCGGGACATCGCAGAGGGGAAAGCGCTGGGGGACACGACGACCCTCGCGGATCCGAATGTCGTGGCTCGATTGAAGTCGGAGTACGAAGAGAAAGAAGGATGACGGGCATTGAACTGACGTCGGATTCGTGTGTGATCGTTGACGTCAGTCGCGGCGGCGGGCTGCCACGGCTGTCGGCGCTCCACGTCATCGATCCCGCCGACTGGCCTCCCGACAACCTCTCGCAGATTCGGCGTCAGCGTCCGTTTTCCGCCCATGCACACGTCGTTCAGTGGGACAACGATCCGACGGGTCTCGCCGCACTCGTGGATGCCGGGTTTGTTATCGACGCGGTCGTGAGTCCCGAAGAGGCGCTCGCCATCGTCGCGCGCGAACGAAACCGGCCCCCGCCGGCGGCTGCCATCGCGTGGCTGGTGCTGTCGCGCCACGGCGCGGCGCTCGCCATCCTGCGCGGAGCGGACGTCCTCTACACGAGGCGAATTTCGTGGCGCTACAAAAAAGCGGCGCGATTGAATGAGCAACTCTTGCAACGGTATCTGTTCGTCGCTCACCTCGCGCCGGAGCTGCAGCATGGGATCGACGTGGTGCGCGCCGAGCACGGTATTGCCGTGGAGTGCGCGGTCACCTGCGGCGACCTTCCCGATTTGCGGTCCTTGACGATGCCGCTCATCGAAGAAGTCGATCTCGAAGTCGAGACGCTCGATTCGCTGGAGGGCTTCGAGGTCACGAAATCCGCGTTGGCCGACCGTGCGATTGAGTACGCACCCGCACTTCGACTCGCGGCAGCAGCGACCGCCGTGGCGGCGATTCCCGGATCACAGGCCCGCCGGTGGTGGCGCCGCGGTGCGGCGGCCGTGGTTCTCATCGCGCTGGGAAGCTGGTTCGCGCTGTCGATATACAGCAGACGATCCCCACCGCCGGCAAAGGCGGCGGCACAGATTCCACCCGCGGCTCCGGCCGCGACGACGGGTGCCTCGGATGTTGAACCAGCGGTCGTCCCGCTCGTTCCGCAGTCTGCCCCGCCGGCTCCGAGCAGGACGTCTCAATCAAGCGTGGAACCATTGCCGTCGGTTCATTCAATTTTGATCGGTCCCGGCCGTCGACTCGCCATCCTGAACGGCTCGATTGTGGGCGAAGGCGATCGGGTGGGGCGCCGACGGGTCACCCGCATCGAGCAAAACGCGGTGATCCTGCGCGAAGCTTCGGGCGAAGAGATCCGGGTGACGGCTCCATCCCTGAAACCCGGAACGCAGCCCTGACGTATCATTCAATTTATGGCTCTGATCGAAACTCGCGACCTGTGGAAGACCTACGTCATGGGGGAGGAGGAGATCCACGCGCTGCGCGGCGTCTCCCTCGGAATCGACTCCGGCGAATACGTCGCCATCATGGGACCTTCCGGGTCGGGGAAGTCAACGTTGATGAACTTGATTGGGTGCCTCGACACGCCGACGAAAGGCAGCTATTTGCTGAACGGCAAAGAGGTCGCGTCGATGAATGACGACGAACTCGCGCGGATCCGGAACGAAGAGATCGGCTTTGTATTCCAGACGTTCAACCTCTTGCCGCGTGCGACGGCTCTCCACAATGTTGAACTGCCGCTGATCTATGCCGGGATGCCATCGAAGGAGCGGCAGGACAGGGCCAAGCAGGCGCTCGAGAAGGTTGAACTGACCTCCCGGGCGAGTCATCGCCCGAACGAGCTTTCAGGCGGCCAGCGTCAGCGCGTGGCCATTGCGCGGGCGCTCGTCAACAATCCGTCGATCCTCCTGGCCGACGAGCCAACAGGGAACCTCGATTCCAAGACCGGCAACGAGATCATGGGCGTCTTCGATCGGCTGCACCAGAGTGGCAATACGATTGTCCTCGTTACCCACGAGGCAGAGATTGCCGCGTACGCTCACCGCGTCATCTCCATACGAGACGGGCAGGTGGAGAAGGACGTAAAGCGCGCGGCGTAGTCCCGTTCGAATCGCGGGGTTCGTTGACTTCTTCTCCTCGCCAGACGTAGCATCCGCCTCTCGACCGCGAAAGTACCTACACCGTTCGTGCTGCGCAGGTAGTCCGTTCTGGGCGTTTTATGCCTAGGGGGGCGTGCCGGCCGGTCGGAAGGAGTCGGCACCTTTGTGAATCTTGGAGGTATGAACCATGACTACATGGTGTCGACGCTTATCGGGGTTGGCCTTCGTGGCCGTTCTTCAGTTGAGTATGGCGACGAACGCGAGAGCGGACGTCGTTTTGGCTTGGAACGAAATAGCCGTCAACGCAGCGGTCACATTCGGCGCAAACCCATTCCAGCAGGCGCGGTTCGCCGCCATCGTGCAACTCGCAGTCTTCGAGGCGGTGAACTCAATCAAGGGTGAGTATCAGCCATACCTGCTCGACGACGGCGAACCTGTCGTCGTCGCGCCGCGTGGCGCATCCGCCGAAGCCGCCGCGATAGCTGCGGCCCACCGGGTGCTGTCGACGTATTTTTCAAGTAACGCGACGTTGCTGGCCGATCTTGACGCGGCGCGTGCCAGCTCGCTGGCGGCAATACCAGGCGGACAGGCGAAGGATGACGGGATCGCCGTTGGAGAGGCGGCCGCGGCCGCCATGACCGGGCTGCGCGCCAGCGACGGCTCGAGTCCGCTGACGTTTTACGAGCCTGGACCGCCTGAGACGGGTATCTGGCAACCGACTCCGAGTTGTCCGGTCAACCCCGCGACAGGGCTTCGCCGCGGCGTCCTGCTCAATTGGCGAAATGTGACGCCTTTCGGAATCCCTGGCGTCGCGGAATTCATGCCGGAGCCACCCCCCGAATTGACGAGCAACAGATACCTGAAGGATTACAACGACGTGATGCGGGTCGGCAGCAGCACCGCCGATCTCAACGACCGGCCGCAGGACCGGGCCGATGTGGCGAGGTTCTACGCCTCCTTGTCTCCCGCCCAGCTGCTCAATTCAGCCGCCCGTCAATTGGCCACTGCCAAGGGGCATACGTTCTCCGAAAACGCGCGCACCCTCGCGCTCCTCAACATGGCCAGCAGCGACAGCCTGGTGGTGTCGTTCGCGACGAAATACCACTACTTGTACTGGCGTCCTGAAACCGCGATTCACGCTGGAGATTCGGACGGCATCGAAAAAACCGTCGGCAATCCGTCGTTCGTGCCATACATCGCGACGCCATGTTTCCCGAGTTACCCGTCGAATCACGCCAGCGGAACCAATGGCGGCACTGAAGTCCTCAGGCGTATCTTTGGGGAGGGTGGGCACGACATCACACTCTCGAATCCAACAGCGGGGCTGACATTCCATTACAGCACGCTGAATCAGATCGCCAACAACGTGGACGATGCGCGTGTGTACGGCGGCATCCACTACTGGTTCGACCAGGAGGTGGGCAATCGTCTCGGACGGGCTGTCGCCACCTATGTCTACAAGAACAATCTTCAAAGGGCGAACGGCCCGAGGTAGCGATCACACCGCCGCAAAGTGCCCTGAGGACAGCTCACGAAGGGGCGCCGCGCGATCGAAGGTATCCCGGTCCAGGACGATTCGATTGCGCGGCGCGTCTGGATCGAGAGTCGGGATCGCGGACAGAAGCGCGCGCGTATAGGGGTGCGCCGGAGCGCCGAACAACGCTTCGGCAGTACCCATTTCGACAATCCGCCCGCGATACATCACAGCAATCCGATTGCAGATATGACGCACCAGCCGGAGATCGTGCGCGATGAGCAGGTACGTCAACTGGAGGCGCTTCTGCAGGTCCATGAGCAGATTGATGATTTGCGCTTGTACAGATAAATCGAGCGCGGAGACCGGTTCGTCGGCCACGACCAGCGACGGGTTGAGCGCGAGCGCGCGCGCCAGCCCGATTCGCTGACGCTGACCGCCGCTGAACTGATGTGGGTACCTGGCGAGCTGCGACGGATCCAGTCCAACGAGTTCGAAGAGGTCGGCGACACGCTGCCGTCGTTCGACTTTGGTTCCCCGTTTGTGGACGAGCAGCGGTTCCTCGACGATCGCACCCGCGCGCATGCGCGGATTGAGCGATGAATACGGGTCCTGAAACACGATCTGCATGTCGCGTCGTGCGAGTCGCAGCCGTTCTCGTGAGAAGGCGAGGACGTTTTCACCTTTGAATCGCACCTCACCCGAAGTGGGCTCGATGAGGCGCATCACGCAGCGACCAGTCGTGGTCTTGCCGCTGCCCGACTCGCCGACGAGTCCAAAGGTTTCTCCCGCCTCGATGCTGAAGCTGACGTCGTCAACAGCGCGAACGCATGTTGAACGCCCGAACGGCAAGAGACCGGAGCGGGGAACGAATTCTTTGACGAGGTGGGCGACTTCGAGGAGCGGCGTCATGCGCGGACGGCGCTGTCGGCGTCGGAGACAGGCTCAACAGCCGGACCGTACAGGTAACACTTCACCTCGCGGTGCTCACCGACGCGAGTCAAGCCGGGATGGGCGGTCGGACAAGGCTCAAAGCGAGACGGACACCGTGGTGTGAAGCAGCACCCCGCAGGCAACTGGCCAAGCGGCGGCACCGATCCCGGGATCGCAACGAGTCGTGTACCGCTTGCCCCACCTGGCATCGATCCGATGAGCGCCCTGGTATACGGGTGCTTCGGATCCGACACGAGTTCTCTTACCGGCGCCTCTTCGACGATGCGACCGGCATACATCACGCACACGCGATCTGCCATTTGCGCGACGACTCCCAGGTCGTGGGTGATGAGGAGGACGGCGAGGCCCAGCCGTCGCGTGAGGCTTCGAAGAAGCTCGAGAATCTGCGCCTGAATGGTTACGTCGAGCGCCGTCGTGGGTTCATCGGCAATCAACAGTGTCGGTTCGCACGCGAGAGCCATAGCGATCAGGGCGCGTTGTCGCAGTCCTCCCGAGAGTTGGTGAGGATACTCAGCTATCCGCCGCCCAGGCTCAGGAACGCTGACCGCATCGAGCAACTCGACGGCTTTCTGACGGGCGGTCCGGCGCGTCGCACGGCCGTGAATGAGCAACGTCTCCTCGATCTGGCTCCCGATCGTGAACACGGGATTCAGTGCCGTCATCGGTTCTTGAAAGACCAGCCCGATTTCCGCGCCTCGAACCCGCTGCATGTCACGATCGGACAGACCCAACAAGTCGCGTCCGCGAAAATTGACTCGGCCGCCGGCGATTCGCCCCGGGGATTGAACCAGCCGCATGATGGAGAGCGCGGTCAGAGACTTACCGCTTCCGGACTCTCCGACGAGGCACAGCGTTTCCTTCGGCCGAACCTCAAAGCTCACGTCGATCACGGCTGGAAGGAACTTGCGATCGACGTCGAATCCGGTCGTAAGGTGCTCGACCGACAGGAGCACGGGGTCAGATCTTGTTTCTTGCACGGTTATCCTCTTTTCAGGACACGTTGCCGTTCCCAAAAACAGGACACACGTGCAAGAAACAAGATCTGACCCCGGCGTTTACGCATCGATTTCCTTGTGTTCCCCAAACACGGCTCGGAGCGCGTCAGAGATCTCGCCAACCGTCGCTCGAGCGTCGACCGCCTCGATGATGGGCGGCATCAGGTTGGTGCCGTGGCGAGCTGCGGCAGCCACACCATCGAGCGCGGCTCGCCAGGCGACGCCGTCGCGAGCAGCTCGAACTGCCCGCACTCTCTCGACCTGCCGCCGTTCAATCTGCGCGTCGATCCGTAAGACGTCGATGCCCGTGTCATCCTCTCGGACATATCGGTTGACGCCAACCACGACGCTCTGGCCCGAATCGATTTCTTGCTGGGCCTGGTAGGCGGCGTCCTGAATTTCGCGCTGAATAACGCCCTGCTCGATCGCTGTCAGCGTGCCACCGAGGGTTTGAATCCGGTCAAGGGTCCGCTCAGCTTCCTCTTCAATCCGATTGGTTGCATCTTCAATCGCCCATGCCCCACCGAGCGGGTCCACCGTGTTGGTCACTCCCGTCTCACTCGCGATGATCTGCTGCGTCCGCAGCGCGATGCGAGCGGACTCCTCAGTCGGGAGCCCCAAGGCTTCATCGCGTCCGTTGCAGTGCAGCGACTGCGTGCCTCCGAGCACGGCAGCGAGCGCCTGCAGGGCCACCCGGACGATGTTGTTGTCGGGCTGCTGAGCGGTCAGCGTGCTTCCGGCGGTTTGGGTGTGAAAACGGAGCTGAAGCGCGCGTGGATGGGTGGCGCCGAAGCGTTCGCGCATGATGCGCGCCCACAGTCGCCGCGCCGCGCGGAACTTTGCCACTTCCTCCAGAAAGTCGTTGTGCGCGTTGAAAAAGAACGAAAGCCGCTGACCGAATGTATTGACGTCCAATCCGGCGTCGATCGCCGCCTGCACGTACGCGATTGCATGCGCCAGCGTGAAGGCCACCTCCTGCACGGCCGTCGACCCCGCTTCGCGAATGTGATAACCGCTGATCGAAATCGTGTTCCAGTTGGGCAGCTCTCGTTCGCAGAACGCGAAAACGTCGGTGACGATTCGCAGCGACGGTCGAGGCGGGAATATGTACGTCCCTCGAGCGACGTACTCCTTCAAGATGTCGTTCTGCGTCGTGCCGGACAGTGCGGTAAGGGGGACGCCCTGCCTCCGCGCAAGAGCGACATACAACGCCAGCAGAATCATCGCGGTGGCATTGATCGTCATCGACGTGGACACGCGGCCGAGCGGTATTCCTTCGAAGAGCTCAGCCATGTCGTCGAGTGAGTCGATGGCGACACCGACTCGTCCCACTTCGCCAGCAGCAAGCGCATGGTCCGAGTCGTAGCCCATCTGTGTGGGCAGGTCGAAGGCAACGCTGAGACCGCTGACGCCCTGCGTCAGCAGGTACCGATAGCGCGCGTTCGATTCGGCAGCCGTCCCAAATCCGGCGTATTGCCGCATCGTCCACAAACGGCCCCGATACATCGTCGGCTGGATGCCGCGAGTGTATGGGAACAGCCCAGGCAGACCGATAACATGAGAGTCGGCGTCGCGGAGGTCGTCGGGGCCGACGAAGGGTCGCTTGCTCATCGTGTCAGTCTGTGTCGTTTTGTGCACTGCCCGCCGTCATTCGAATTGCTCGGGACAGCCCAGAGCGTGCCGCGGGGCCGGAGCCTCGGCGAAGGCGGGAGCTTTTGACGACTGACGACGCCATTCATTGTAGCCTGACGCAAAAAAACGCGAGTCAGCTACCAGATATTGCGTCAACCGGCATTGACACTCGTTTCAAGCCGAGTTTACAATGAGCATGCGGTCCAACGCTGCAAATCCTTCAGTATGAACAGATTTGGCGCCCGATCCCTGCCGCCGCTCCCGGTGGCAGCATCGCTCGTCCTTGTTTCAGCATTGCCTGAGCTTGGACGGAGGTCGCGGGTCGGGAGACGCTTCCGGTTTCCCAAGTCCGGCGGTGGTCAGGAGGTTCCAGAATGGATGACGTTGTGAACAGGATGGCCCGTGAGCTATCCGACGCCATTGCTGCTGCCGTTGCCGAAGATCCCAGAGTCGAGGCGTGTCGCGAGCGCGCTCGTGCTGCTGGGTTCGAAATGAAGCTGTCCCTCGAAGCCGTCATCGGCTTCGTTAACCGTACGACACCTGGCGCCCTCGCCAAAATCGGTCCGGTTCAGAAGACCGCCCGCTCGTCCGACCGGCGGAATTTCGAGATCAGCGCAAACGACAAGCGCTTTCTGCGTTCGCTGCGGATCGCCGCAGACGAGACGCAGGAGAAGGAAGTCGAGTAGTCAGAGAAGGCTGCTGCCCGTCATTTCCGACGGGGCTGGAATCTCCAGCAAGTTCAGCAGCGTCGGTGCGACATCGCGCAGTGATCCGTCTCTCAGCGTGCGACCCACGAAGCGGTCCGCACAGAGAATCACCGGCACCGGATTCGATGTGTGTGCGGTGTGCGGGGCGTTCAATTCGGGGTCCCACATCTGTTCGGCGTTTCCATGGTCGGCCGTGACGATGGCAATGCCGTCCGTCGCGCGCAGCGCCTTCATGATCCTTCCGAGACACCCGTCGAGCGTTTCGATGGCGGCAATCGTGGCAGCCAGATTTCCAGTGTGTCCCACCATGTCGGCGTTGGCGAAATTACAGATGACGACCGGATGCTTCCGGCCCTCGATGTCCGAGACGAACTGATCCGTAATCCCGGGCGCACTCATCTCCGGCATGAGGTCGTAGGTCGCGACTTTTTGAGACGGCACGAGAATGCGATCCTCACCCCGATACGGCTCCTCCCGCCCGCAGTTGAAGAAATACGTCACGTGGGCGTACTTCTCCGTTTCAGCGAGACGAAGGTTGGCACGGGCATGTTCTTCGAGCGCGTCGGCAAAATTGCCGCGCAGACTCTGAGGTGCAAAGGCGATCGGGAACGTAAATGTCCGGTCGTAAACAGTCATCGTCGTGCAGTGCACTCGCGGGGCCGGCGCCCGGTCGAAGCCATCAAACTGTTCCATCCCCAGAGCCCGGACGATCTGCCGCATACGATCCGCGCGGAAATTGAAACAGACGACGGAATCGTCGTCTCGGATGGTCCCGACCGACTGCCGCTCTGCATTGATGACGACAACCGGCTTGATGAATTCGTCGGTGCTGCCTGCGGTGTACGACGCCTGGATCGCGTCGCGCGGCGAGGAGTTTACAGCGTCACCACGACCATGGACCATCGCGTCGTACGCTCGCCTGGTGCGTTCCCATCGCTTGTCGCGATCCATGGCGTAATAGCGCCCAACGACGGTTGCGATTCGCCCGACTCGGGTTCGGGCCATCGCCGCTTCGAGTTGTCCGATGTATCTGATGCCGCCGGTTGGCGAGGTGTCGCGTCCGTCGGTGATCGCATGCACGAACACGTTCGGAACCTTGCGAGCGGCAGCCATTTCGAGGAGGGCATGCAGATGGCGTTGCGAACTGTGCACGCCGCCGTCGGATACCAGGCCAACCAAATGAAGCGCGTGAGAGCCAGCCACGCATCGATCCATTGCGGCCAACAGCCCGGCGTTTCTGAAGAACTCCCCGTCACGAATGCTCTTGTCGATCCGTGTCAGGTCCTGATAGACGATGCGGCCGGCGCCCATGTTGGTATGGCCGACTTCGGAATTGCCCATCTGGCCCTCGGGAAGACCGACGGCTTCCCCCGACGCGATCAGCTGCGCGCGTGGGAACCGGGCACACAGCTGGTCATAGACAGGAGTCCGCGCAAGAGCGATGGCGTTGTAATCGCGTTCCGCGCGGATCCCCCAGCCGTCGAGCACGATGAGGACGACAGGTCCTTTGCCGGCCACCCGTGTCATCTGGCGATCGCCCGGGACGAGGCGCCGCGGAGCTGACGGATCGCTGCCGTTCCCGCATACTTTGCCCGCCCGCCCAACTCCTCTTCGATTCTGAGCAATTGGTTGTACTTGGCGACCCGGTCGGTGCGGCTGGCCGAGCCTGTTTTGATCTGACCGGCGCCCGTGCCGACCGCCAGGTCCGCGATCGTCGTGTCCTCGGTCTCGCCGGAACGATGAGAGATGACGCTGGCGTAGTCCGCCGCCGCGGCCATCGAGACCGCATCCAGGGTTTCGCTGACGGTACCCACCTGATTCAGCTTGATGAGAATCGCGTTGCCGATTCCCTCGGCGATCCCCTTCTTGAGAATCGCGGGATTGGTGACGAACACGTCGTCGCCAACGAGCTGCACGCGAGCGCCGAGCTCATCGGTGAGCGTTTTCCAGCCAACCCAATCCCCCTCGGCAAGGCCATCTTCGATGGAAACGATCGGAAACTGGCGCACCCAGTCTGCGTATAAGGCGACCATTCCATCGGCGTCGCGCGTCGCTTCTCCGGACTTCTTGAATTCGTAGGTCTTCGTCGCGTCGTTCCATAACTCGCTCGAGGCCACGTCGAGGGCAATGAAGACATTGGCGCCAGGCTTGTAGCCCGCTTGCGCCACGGCCTCGAGCACCAGATCAAGCGCTTCACGATTGGACGAAAGGCTCGGCGCGAAGCCCCCTTCGTCTCCGACGCCGGTGGAGTAGTTCTTTTTCTTGAGAATGCCGCGGAGCGTGTGAAAAATTTCGGCGCCCGATCGCACCGCGTCGGCAAACGATCCCATGCCAACAGGCATGACCATGAATTCCTGAAAATCGACGCTGCTGTCGGCGTGAGCGCCACCATTCAGGATGTTCATCATCGGCACCGGCAGCACCGGCTCGACGTTGCCGGAATACAGCCGATGCAGGTGCGCGTAGAGTGGCGTCTTTGCCGCCTGGGCGGACGCGCGTGCCAGCGCCATCGAGACGCCCAGAATCGCGTTGGCCCCCAGACGTCCTTTATTGGGGGTGCCATCGAGGTCGATGAGCAGCCGATCGATGGCCCGCTGATCCGCACTCTGCCCCACGATGGCCCCGGCGATCTCCCCGTTGACGTGTGCGACCGCTTTGGTGACGCTCTTGCCCAGATACCGCCGTTTATCGCCGTCCCGCAGCTCCAGCGCCTCGCGCTGGCCGGTGGACGCGCCCGAAGGCACCGCGGCGCGACCAAATGCACCCGCTTCGAGCGTGACGTCTACTTCAACCGTGGGGTTGCCCCGCGAATCGAGAATCTCTCTGCCGTGAACACGCTGGATTTTCACGCGTCTGTCTCCTGCTTGGTCGCGCGCACCGGCTGGGCGGTCGCGCGCTACATGATTGGACGAACCGCCACCCGCTCAGCTAAGAGCCCCGGCGATCGAATTCCGCTTCGTTGCGGAGCGCTTCTGCCGAGACCTCTCCGATGAACGGCTCGTCGTCTTTGGTAACCACGACAATGTTGGAGTCGGTGACGGTATGACGCCGGCGATCCTCCTCGAGGTTGTAGCCAATCAGCGCCGCACGCGGGATGAAGACATCACGGTCGATGATCGCGCGACGCACACGCGCATGACGACCGACGCGCACGCCCGGCATGAGGATGCTCTGATCGATGTCGCAGAAACTGTGCACCCTGACGTTCGGACACAACACACTGCCGGAAATACGGCTTCCGGAAATGATGCAACCGGCGGAGATGATTGAATCGAGCGCCTGGCCGCACCGCCGGCCCTCATCGGCGAAGACGAATTTCGCGGGCGGCGCCTGGACTTGATATGTACGGAGCGGCCACTCCGGGTCGTAGAGGTTGAATTCAGGGTTGACATGGCACAAGTCCATGTTCGCGTCGTAGTACGCGTCGAGTGTGCCGATGTCGCGCCAGTACTTCGACGTCTTCTTGTTTTCGTCGTTGAAGCGATACGCATAAACGGGGACGCGCGAGATCAACGAGGGCAGAATGTCCTTTCCGAAATCGTGCGACGAGGATCGGCGTGCGTCCTCTTCCAATGCGGGGACGAGCACGCTCATGTCGAAGACGTAGATACCCATCGACGCGAGGAGCTGCTGACCGCCGGGAAGGTTTTTCGGCTTTTCGAGAAAGCCGGTGAGCAGATCGCGGTCGTCCACATTCAACACACCGAATCGGCCGGCTTCTTCCGACCGGATATCGATGGCCGCGACGGTGGCGCCCGCACCGCGCTCCATGTGGGACCGCAGCATCTTCGCGTAATCCATCTTGTAGACGTGATCCCCGGAGAGCACGATGAGCTGTTTGGGGTTCTCGCGGAGGATCGAATAGAGGTTCTGATACACGGCGTCCGCCGTGCCGAGATACCAATGTTCGCCGACTCGCTTCTGCGGGCTCAGAATCTCGATGAACTCGCCGAGTTCGTCGGCAACCACGCTCCATCCCATCCGGATGTGGCGGCTGAGCGACAGCGACTTGTACTGGAGGGCGATAAAGATCCGACGAAGGCCGGAGTTGATGCAGTTGCTCAGCGTGAAGTCGATGATCCGGTACGGCCCGCCAAAGTACACAGCCGGCTTGGCGCGCTCGCGGGTCAGCGGATAGAGCCGCTCGCCGGCGCCACCAGCCAGGACCATCACGAGAATGTCGTCGAGCACCAGTCCTCCTTACCGCTTCAGGACGCGCGCGCCGGAGCACCATCGGCGCCCGCGATGCGTAAGGGAAGACAATACATCTCGTCGATGATGCTGACGCCGGCGGCAATTCGTTTGACGGCGTGAAGCTCGAAAGCGGGATTGCCGGGGGACGCCGGAACGGCCGTGGAGAGTGGCACGCTCACATCCAGAAGGCGGGGCATGCGCCCATAAAGCGCTGATGATATCACCCGCGACGCGGCTGATGAGCCGACCTCGTCGCGTCGCGAGCGCGTTTTTGACCGAACGCGCGCGCTCGCCTATCATCAACTCGAATCATCAGGCCATGCCCGGCCGACGACGCTTCCTGCCGCACGTCATCGCCCTTCTTGCCACGGCTGCCGTACAACAGTATCCAGGCGCTCAGCAGGACGAGCGGCTCGAGCAATTACACCGCCGTGAAGGCGAGGCGCTCATCGCGCTCGCCGACGCCGCGTTAGCGGGGCAGGCCGTACCCGCCGACCTCACCATTCATTGGCAGAACGATGTCTTGAAGGCGCAGCAGGGAACGTTCGTTCCGTTCGTGGTGACACTCGACCCTGTCTCGCCCCCATTGTCGGGGATCCTTCTGTACGTTCGTTTAGTGGATCGGTCGGAGATAAGGCGACCTGCCGAGCCCGGCTCAGCGCGTCGGGATGCGCGCCCCTCCGCGCGTCCGCGCCGCGACGAGGACACGTTGGAGCCGTCTGCGGTTGAGGAGGTCTATCCGATTGACCTCCGCGCGGCGCCTCGGGGGCCGATTCGTGTGATCCGCGGGTTTGCCGCTCGGACTGGCGAGTACAACCTGGTTGTCGTCGCCCGGGAGCGGGTCGATCCGGCGCGTCCAGCGGCGCCCCGGCGGGCCGCAGTGCTGACAAAACCGCTCACGCTGCCCGATTTCGCGCACACGGAATTAACGACCAGCTCCCTGATTCTGGCCGATCGACTGACGGTCCTCTCCGCCCTGCCGGCCGACGCGCAGCCGGGTGAGCGCCCTTACCTCATAGGGCTGAGCGAGATACAGCCTGCAGCCGATACCGTCTTTCGACGGGATGAAGAGCTGATTGTCGTCTTCCTCGTCTATAACCCCTTTGTAACTCCGGAGAGGAAATTCGACATCGAGGTGGAGTACCATTTCTTTACGAAGACTGGAGGTCGGCGAGAGCCGGATCAGGAGGTTGCGACGGGTGGTAGCCGTCCGCCCGCTCGTGATGGCGAGCGGTATTTCAACCACACGAAGCCGCAGCGCTTTACTCCCGCTATCATGGGGCCGCAGTTCGACCCGACGGCTGGACAGCCGTTGATGGCGGGACAGGGCGTTCCGCTCGCGGCGTTTCCAGAAGGCGAGTACCGACTGTCGATCAAAGTGACCGACATCGTGACCGGCAAATCGATCGAGAGAGATGTTAGTTTCAGCGTTGTCTCCTGATTCATTCGACAGGCTCAAGGTCATCCCGAGCCCGTCGAGGGATGACGGCCGAACGGTGACATCGGAGGAGCCATGCTACTGCGACGCATAGGCGGACTCACGGCGGCGGCTTTCGTCTGTCTCGTGATGTCAGGAGCGGACGCTCTTGCGCAGGCGCCGAAAGTCGGACCCGTGGTCGAGCGCCAGGCCATGCACGCAACGCGCGGCCGCGTGAGCGGCAGCGTCAGTGACGAACGTGGTGGACCGCTGCCGGGCGCGATGGTGTCGATGCTTGGCGTCACGATGGCGACGACGATTGCAGACGAGGCGGGACACTTCACGCTCGAAGCACTGCCGGCCGGCGAGTACATTTTGCGGGCGCACATGACAGGCTTCGCCGCCTCTCCTCGCCAGCTCGTGAGAGTCGGCGTCGCCCCATCTGTCCACCGGCTGCAGCTTCGCCGTCTCGACGGTGTTGTCGCAACGGCAGGCACGACTCCCGTTGAGGCACGTCCGATTGTTGCCGCTGGTTTCGGGCTCCCGGCCGGTCCAAAATCGGGCAGCGCGGACGGCGACGAATCCGCCGATCATCCACATAACGAAACCGCATGGCGCCTTCGCC
Organism: Vicinamibacterales bacterium; assembly: GCA_049642465.1. Lineage (GTDB taxonomy): Bacteria > Acidobacteriota > Vicinamibacteria > Vicinamibacterales > 2-12-FULL-66-21 > CAWDPQ01. The sequence goes on along the minus strand of JBAROV010000247.1, from coordinate 11,226 downwards.
ACATTCAGCGCAGCATTCTCAAGGATCGCAGCAACTCGGTGATTCTCGCTGAGAGCGAACCTCCAGCACCGGAGCGGTCATTGTTCGGCCGCGCGTTCGATGTTGGACCGTTGGCCTCAATCGTCAGCAACCTCCCATTCTCCGGTGAAGTCAATTTCCTGACGACCGGCGCCGCTGGACCGGGCGATCTCTTCAACGCCTTTGGCCTCCCGCGGGGCGTGGCCTACCTCGCGCTCGGCGCGCACACCCCTGGCGGCGCCTGGACGATGCGCGCGGCGATGAGTGAGGGAGAACTGTCGTCGTGGATCGTCGCCGGCGCGTTCAAATCTCGACCGTCCGCGCACAACTACGACTTCGGTGTCTCCTACAGCACGCAGGAATATCAGGGGCGCAATCCCGTCGCGCTCGCTGCCGTGACCGAAGGGAGCCGGAACGTCGGTGAGATTTACGGCATCGGACGCTGGAGTCTCAATCCGCGCCTCACCTTCGAGTACGGCGGACGCTATGCGCATTACGACTATCTCGAGGACCCGGGTCTCTTCAGTCCGCGAGTGAGCGTCACGGTGGAGCCGCTCCGCGACCTCCGTGTGCGCGCCAGTGTCGCGCAGCGTCAGCTCGCGCCCGGCGCAGAGGAGTTCCTCTCGCCGCGCGCCGCGGGTCCGTGGCTGCCGCCGGAGCGGACGTTTGCCCCGCTCGGTGGGCCTGGCAGTGCTGACGTCTTCCGCACCGAACGTGCGCGATCCTTCGACGTCGGGATCGAACGCGAGTTCGAGGGCTCGTACATTTTCGGCGTGCGGCGCTTCTATCAGGCCGTTGACCATCAGCTCGTCACATTGTTTGGACTGAACATACCGCAAGGCCCCAGATCGGTCGGTCATTACTACGTCGCGAGTGCCGGCGCCGCCGACGCCGATGGCTGGGCGGTGCGCGTCAGCTCGCTCTCGACCGGACGAATCCGCGGATCGCTCGAATACAGCCGGACGACGGCGCACTGGCTCTCTCGCGGCGACATCGCCGCCATTGCGTCGTGGGCTCCAGGCGCGGTTCGCGACACGAACGACGAGTTGCACGACATCACGACGTCGATCGAAACGGACATCCCGGAAACATCGACGCGGGTGTTCGTGCTTTACAAGGTGAACACGGGCTACACACGTGGCTCCGAGACGCTCGCCCCAGGCCTCGATGGTCGTTTCGACGTGCAGGTCAACCAGGCGCTACCTGTCACGCTCGCCGGAACGAAATGGGAGGTCCTCTTCGGTTTCAGGAACTTGTTCCGTGATCCCGGTGAGGCTGGATCGGTGTACGACGAGCTGCTCGTCGTCCGACCGCCGACCCGCGTCGTCGGCGGCGTGCTCGTCAAGTTCTAGCTGCATTACGACAATTTGAATGCTCCCTCCGATTTGTTGGAGCGAGTGGACGTGTGTCGAAGCGATCTCATTGAAACATAACGATTTATCGCGGGTCAGGGGACCGGGTTCGGGGAACGCCCTTTGCTACCTCCCGACCCAGACCCAGACTGCACTTGTGACGACCATCGGTTCGCAGGCGAGAGTGGAAACCCGACGGCTACGCCCGGTCGGGATCTGGACGCGGCTGGCACTGGAGACAGCCGTGGTCGTTGCCCTGCTCTGTCTTGCCGCCGCAAACATCGGCTTCCGCTCGTGGACCGAGCCCGACGACGGTGCGCTGTGGGTGAACGAGGGAGACCAGGTCGCCGCTCGAGAGGTGGATGCCGGTTCGCCGGCGGACCGTGCGGCAATTCGCGCTGGCGACGTGCTCTTCGCGATCAACGGACAGCTGATTGACTCCGCGAAACAGGTCCAGGATGTCCTGCACGCATCGCACCGTGGCGACGCGCTGAGCTACACGGTGTATCGCCTGCAATCGCAGCAGATGCTCACGCTGATCGTGAGCGATCTTCCTTCCCAGAACATCCCGTTCTACTACGCGCTCGCCGCGGTTGGCATCTTCACACTCGTTGTCGGCGCCGCCGTTCGGCTGCGAAAACCCGACAATCAGGCGACGCTGCACTTCTTCTGGCTGTGCGTGGCGTTTTTCGGCGTGATGTCGCTGTCGTATTCAGGCCGTCTCGATACGCTGGACTCGGCGTTCTATTGGGGAGATGCGATCGCGAGCCTGATGCTCCCGCCGCTCTTCCTCCATTTTGCGCTGATGTTTCCCGATCGTCCTGACGCGTGGGCCCGGACCGACGCGGGACGAAGCATGATGCCGCTGCTGTATTTGCCGGCACTGCTGCTGGGTGGTGCGCGCGTGGCGGCGTTTGCCCGTGGTAATCATGGCGAAGCGTTGACGATTGTGATGACGCTCGTCGACCGCGGCGAGCTTCTCTACCTCGCGGCCTGCTGCATCGCCGGCCTGGTCGTGATGACGCGCGCCTTGCGCCGCGTGCGATCCGTCACCTCCCGCCGCCAGCTACGGTGGATTGTGTGGGGCACGGCGCTCGGCACCCTGCCCTTCGTGGCCGCGTACGGATTGCCATTTGCGCTCGGCTTCACGCCACCCCGCGGCGCAGAGTTCACCGCTCTGCTCCTGGTGCTCGCGCCTCTGGGGTTTGCATCCGCCATCGTCCGCTATCGCCTGATGGACGTCGAGGTGATCATCAAGCGCGCGCTGGTGTACGCGGCCGCGCTTGCCGGGATGGCGGCCATCTACGCGGTGCTCTTGAAGCTCGCGAGCGAGGTGTTCTTTGGCGGCGGCGACCCCGTGCGCAATCCCGTCATCGCCCTGCTCGCCACGATCATCGTCGCGCTGTTGCTGAAACCATTGAAGAACACGATCCAGGCAGTTCTCGATCGTGTGTACTACCGCGATCGCTACGACTACCGGCGCGCGCTCGTGGGATTCGCGCGCGACCTCAACAGCGACCTGGATTTGTTCCGCCTGGCCGAGCGGCTCGTTCACCGCGTCATGGAGACGCTCGTCGTCGATCGGATGGCTCTGATGCTCGCTCCCGCGGCGACCGGACGCGAGGGAGATTTCGTGACGATTGCCCACGCCGGCTTCGCGGGCGATCCCCCTCCGCTTTCCGGATCCTCGGAGGCGGCCACGCGGCTGATTTCGGGGCATACGCTGACACTCGACGATCCGCTCCTGCCGAGACGGGTGAGTCCGCGCGAGGTCGAGTTCTGGCGCGAGGAAGGCATCCATTACTTCATTCCGTGTGTCTCCAAAGAAGGAACGATTGCCGTCATGGCGCTCGGGCGCAAGGCGAGCGCCGAGCCGCTCAGCAGCGAGGACATGGCCCTCCTGGCCGCGGTAGCGGCTCAAGCGGCCACGGCGCTCGAGAATGGCCGGTTGTACCGTCAGCTCCGGATGAAGGCCGACGAGCTGGAACGGATGCGCGAGTTCAGCGAGAACATCCTGGAGTCGCTCAACGACGGACTTGCCGTGGTCAACCGCGACGATTACATCGTCCGCTGGAACCGGAAGCTCGAGGAGTTGTACGGACTGCGGCACGAAGATGCTGTCGGCCGGCGTCTGGCGGACCTCTTTCATTCGAGCTTTTTCGAGGTGCTGCGTTCCGCGCGAAGTGAGTCGCAGGAGGGGAGCGCATTCTACCGCGTGCCATTGACCACTCGGCACGAAACGAGCCGCCGCCTGCTCGTCAACGTGGCGACGACGCCGCTCCGTGAGTCGGATGGGACGATTGCGGGCACGATCATCATCATCGAGGACATTTCGTCGCGCGTGCAGCTTGAAGAGCAGCTGCAGATTTCGGAGAAGATGGCATCGATCGGCCTGCTGGCTGCAGGCGTCGCGCACGAGGTAAACACGCCCTTGACGGGTATCTCTAGCTTTACGCAGATGCTGCTGCAGGGAGCCGAGCCGGAGGATCCCAAGACGAAGGTGCTCGAGAAAATCGAGCGGCAGACATTCCGGGCTGCCAAGATCGTCAACGGCTTGCTGAATCTGGCCCGCCCGACGCAGACCGATGCAGGCCCGGTCGAAGTCAACGTTGTCATCAACGACGTGCTGTCGCTCCTGGAGCACCAGCTTCGTACCGGCCGTATTCAGGTTCGAAAGGAGTTGTCCCCCTCCGGGCCGATCGTTCAGGGCATCGAGTACAAGCTGCAGCAGGTGTTTCTCAACTTGCTCCTGAACGCGCGCGATGCCATGCCCCGCGGCGGGTGGCTCACGATTGCGACACGAATAGAGGGAGAAGCGGCTATAGTCGAGATTGGCGACACGGGATCCGGGATACCGGCCGACCAGATGTCGAGGATCTACGATCCTTTCTTCACGACCAAGGAGCTCGGAAAGGGAACCGGCCTCGGCCTCTCGATCACGTACGGAATCGTGCAGGAGCATGGAGGCACGATTACCTGTGAGAGCGTAATCGGCCAGGGGACCAGGTTCAGCCTGACGCTTCCGGTGGCCGCTGCCCAGGCCCGCGGGCGGCATACTTCGTGAAATTTCGACAAGCGGTGCCCCGGATCCCTGCATTTGGCGTGGGATTCCGGTTGCCGGGGTTACGCAGGACGTAAGACGTATTTACGATGAATCGACAGGGCACAATTCTGGTCATCGACGACGAGGAGATCATGCGGGAGATCCTCGAGGCGTTGCTGACGCGCGAAGGTTACGAGGTGCGGCTTGCGGCGAATGCTGCCGCCGGCCTCGACCTGATCCGCAGCATGCCGTTTGATGCCGCGATCGTCGACGTGATGATGCCCGGGATGGACGGCATTTCGGCGCTCGACGAAATCAAGAAGCTTGACGACGATCTGCCGGTCCTGATGATTACCGCCTTTGCCTCGGTCGAAAACGCGATCGCGGCGATGAAGCGCGGCGCCTTCGACTACATCACCAAGCCATTCAAGAACGATGAAGTGCTCGTGGTGTTGCGCAACGCGCTCGCGCAGCGGCGCCTGGTCGTCGAAAACCGCGCCTTGCGCCAGAACCTCCAGGCGCACGCCAACCACTTCGGAGAAATCATCGGTCGCAGCTCACGGATGCGTCAGGTGTTCGACTTGATCATTCAGGCGGCGCCGTCGCGGACGACAATTCTCATCAACGGGGAGAGCGGCACGGGCAAGGAGCTCGTTGCCCGAGCGCTGCATCAGAATTCGTCCCGAGCCGAGCGGGCGTTCATCACGGTCAATTCCGGCAACCTGCCGCCCGATCTACTCGAGTCCAATCTCTTCGGGCACGTGAAGGGCGCGTTCACGGGCGCGGTGTACCCGAAAAAGGGTCTGTTCGAACTGGCCGATAAGGGCACCATCTTCTTCGATGAGATCGGCAACATTCCGCTCGAAACGCAGGCCAAGCTCCTGCGCGTTATCCAGGAGCGGGAGTTCATGCGTCTTGGCGGCGTCGAAACCATCAAAGTGGACGTCCGGATCATCGCTGCGACCAACGTCGATCTGCGCCGGATGATGGACGAGGGCAAGTTCCGCGAGGATCTGTACTACCGGCTCCACGTCATCACCGTCAATTTGCCGGCGCTCCGCGAGCGCAAGGACGACATCCCGCTGCTCGTGCAGCACTTCCTCGAAAAGTACGGAGCGGAGAATCAGAAGACCGCGCTCGAGCTGACGCCGGAAGCGCTCGATTTGCTTTTCGAGTACGACTGGCCCGGCAACGTGCGCGAGCTGGAGAACGTCATCGAGCGCGCGGCGGTGCTGTCGTCCTCATCCCGAATCGACGTCGATCTCGTTCCCGATCACGTCCGCAGCAGCCGGCGCTTCCAGATGCCGCAGTTCGTCGTCCCGCCAGAAGGGATTTCGTTCCGCGAGGTCATCACCGACTTCGAGAAGCGCCTGATCGAATCGACGCTCGAAGCCGCTGGCGGGGTGCAAAAACGCGCGGCGGAACTGCTCCACATCAAGCCGACGACGCTCAACGAGATGATCAAGCGCCACGACATCCGCCCGCGACGCAAGCGCGGAAGCGTGCCGCCAACGGGCCGACCTGCCTCACCCGACTCCGTGGTAGACGATGAGAGCGACGAGGAGGACGTGCAGGAGTTCAGGAGCGGCCTGCAGAAGTAATCAGGTCCTTGCCGTCACTGGCTTGGCGGTACGAAGTTGGGCAAACATCTTTTCGTACTTTCCGAGAATCACGTCCCACCGATAGTTCTGACGCACGTAGTTGCGGCCGTTGCGTCCCATGGCGGCGCGGAGCCGATGATCGGCAAGCAACCACTTGAGCGCCTCGGTGAATTCGTCGCGGTCGGCGTAAAAGAGGCCGGCGTTGCTTTTGTGACAGTGGTCCACGAGCACTTCGCTGCGAGCGTTGGCCAGGATGGGTGTTCCGACGGCAAACGACTCGAGGGCGAGCAGGGAGAGGCTCTCGTACGGCGAGGGGACCACGACAACGGTCGCGGCCTCGAGCGCCTGGAGACGCTCCTGATCTGACAGCCTTCCGGCAAACCGGATGAACGGTTCTTCGGGCAGCGGCATCAGCTTCACGCCCATCAGCACCAGCGAGGCATCTCCGCCTTCCTGCACGTAGGTGCTGAAGTATTCGATGAGCTCCTCGCAGCCTTTGCCTGGATCGATGCGGCCGCCGTAGAGAGCAAACGGACCGTGCAGGCGGTGCCGTCGCCGGAAGGTCGTGCCCCGTTGCGCCAGATGTGGACGGAACGTCGGTGATGAGTCGTCCGGCGCGGGTTCTTCCGATAGTGTGCCGTCGGAGCCGCGCTCGCGGGCATAGTTCTGCGACTGCGGCAGATCGACCCCGCAGCCAATCGTTTCTTCCTCGATCGCGCGAATCGAGAAGTGGGTCGTCAGAAAGCGACGTTCACTGTCGGTGTTGTAGGCGATTCCGGCCGGCAGGCTGAACAGCTCCTTGTAGAGATCGAGACGGATCGCCGGTTCGTCGTGCGCGGTCGGGACGAGGATGCTTTTGTGCGGAGCGACCTTCACCCCGATGACCGTCGGCGCGTAGAGATAGGTGAAGAAGACGAGTACGTCGTATTGATGATGGCTGCGTTCGAGGAAGTCGATGAGCGCAGGACACCACGGCCCCTGCTGACGGAGCCACTCCGCCTCGTCGCTGGCGGTGTGCGAATTGTTGAAAATCCACTCGGAGTAGCGATTGAACGCCTGAATGTCCCGGGTGCGGGCGTTCGCAAACCGCCGGACGGTCACGCCACGAACCCGGTCGGCTCCTTCCTGATACTCGTTCTTCCAGGTGATGTAATCCGCCGCGCACGTCGTCAGCACCTCGACGTTGTGTCGGGCGGCGAGGCGTTCGGCAATCAGCCGGCAGTGGTATTCGGAGCCACCCAGAATCTCGGTTCCATACCGCTGTACGACAAACGCGACTTTCACGCGAACTCCGCCACGACGTCGCGGAGGCGTGCCGCGATACGCGTCAACGCGAAATCAGCGAGCCGGCGGCGCTGCCCCCGAATGATCTCAGTCCGCACGTCGCGATCGTACACGAGTGACCCTACCATCTCCGCAGCGAATTCGAGGTCCTTCGGGGCAAACACGAGCCCCGCGCCACCAAGCGTTTCGGGGACTGCGCCGGCAGCATATGCCAGCACGGGAACATCAGCCGCCATGGCCTCGACGAGCGGCACGCAGAATCCTTCGTGCTCGCTGAGCGATACGTAGACATCCGCCCATCGATAGTAGGCCGCCAATTCCTCGTCGCTGACGGCTCCCGGAAACAGAAACCGATCCGGCAGCATCCGGTATTGCAGAATCATCGCGCGCACCGCATTGTAATAACGAGGGAGCCCATCATAGCGGCCGACGAATATGAAGCGGTAGTAGCTGTCGATGTACCGCTTGTATTGTTCGGCAAGCCGAATGTGATCCTCGATACGCTTGTTGGGCACGATTCGTCCGACGAAGAGGATGTTGATGAGACCGTCGCCCAGGATCGTCTCGAGTGCCGGCAGGCGCGGCGCCTGTGTGATTCGATCCGTGTCGACGGCAATCGGGAAAACGCCGGTCGGCGCGAACCCCATCCCTTCCAGTTCCTGCCTGTTGAATTCGGAATCGCCCAGCGCGAGATCGACGTGTCCCGCCAGCGACTTCAGCTCCTGACGGCCGAGTGCGGCGAGTCGAAAGAGCTGCGGATCGTACGGGGCGAAGAACGACGCCGGCGTAATGTTGTGGTACTGGAGGATCCGCACACCACTCAGCGACGCGAAGGCCGCCGTCATTGGCGACGGCAGCGCGAAGTGGAAGATGGTGACGTCGCCTGTGCGCGACGCCGGATCGGAAAACGACCGAACGTCATCGCGCAGGACATCGTCAATTGTCAACGCAAAGACGTCGGACCGATGACCGGCCGTGCGCAGCATTTGCCGCACGCGCCGCGCGCTGTCGCCAATCGCATCGCCACGGTGCGCCGCAGGTACCCACTGGTTGACGATCATCGGGGAAGCGTGGCCTCGGCTGGTGCAGGCGGAAGGGCCCGATACAGGGCCGGCCGAAACTGACGTAGCGCTTCGAATCGATCGAACTGCTCGAACTGCGCCCAGAAGTCCCAGGGCACGTCAGGCGCCGGGCGGGGCGGCCTTCGCAGCACCTCCTCGACGTGGCGCAGCAACGTCCCCCTGAAGTCGCGCTGCAGCAGCCGGGCCAGTGCGGCGTCCTGTGAGGCCAGGACCGCCGCTTCGAGGCGGCGATCGTCCACCACCGCATGGATCAGCCGCGCGATCTCGTCCGGATCCTTCGTGTCGTATAGCACCCCGCCGCGGTCCATCGTGGCGGGAACCGCCGTGGCGGCGTAGGCCAGCACGGGCACACCCTTGTAGAACGCTTCGACGAGCGGGACGCAAAAGCCTTCGTGCTCGCTGGCGCAGAGAAACACATCGGCGACATCGTAAAGCGCCGACAGTTCCTCATTGGACACGTGGCCGAGGAAGAGCACATCCGGCGTGCCGAGTTTGGTGACGAGAGACTGCAGCATGGCGAGGTAACGCTCGAACCCGCCATACGAGCCCACGAGGAGAAGTCTCGATTTGTGGTTGAGCCGGGTGCGGTATACGTGGAATGCCCGGATGACGTCTTCGAACTTCTTGCTCGGAATCACCCGGCCCACGAACATCACGTTGGTGAACTCGTCGTCGAACACACGGCCAAATCCGAGCGGCGCGGTATCGGCCGGCACATCGAGATGCGAGAAGTCGGGCACGACAGGGAGTACCCCGGTCGAGGAAAACCCGAGGCTCTCGAGCTCCTGGCGGTTGAATTCGGAGTCGCCGAGGGCCACGTCGCACCGGTTCACGTAGGCAGCCAGCTCCCGGCGGCCACGAAAACACAGCTTAACCAGCTCCTTGTGGATGCCGATGAAGTACTCCGGCGGGGTGATGTTGTGGTAGACGAGGGCCATATGCCCGGGCAGGGCATAAGCCGTGCGTGACGCGCGGGATCCAATGGAAAAGTGATGAATCAGCAGATCGTGCGGCTGGACCTCGCCAACCATGTCACGGTAGTCGAGTGTCAGGTCTTCGAGACGAGGATCGGCCGTCTCGACGAAGATCTCGGAGTCGTAGCCAGCCCCCCGAAGCGTGCGCTGGATCCCGAGCACTTCGTGACCGATCGCGTCACCGTAGCCAAGCGTGGCGAGTACCTGGTGAACGCGCGGAGTCCGGCGGCTCGCTGTCATGCTGGACGTCGCCGGTCGACGATCGGGGAGGATTCGCCGGTCATGGCTGCCGGGCCTGTCGGAATCTCCTTTAAGAGTCGAGCCGCGGGCGGGCGATTGGCGCGACGCCTCGCCCACCAGTGGGGGAGCGGCTCCATGGCCGGCAGTTCCTCGCGTGAAGCGCTCAAACGCTCGAACATGTCGAGGTACTTCCGCACGATCACGGGCCAGGCATAGTGCGTCACAAAGTAGTTTCGTCCATTCAGGCCGAGACGAGCATGTAGCGGGCCATTCGACTCGAGCGCATAAAGCGTCTCGGCAAACTCCTCATAGCTCTCATAAAAAAGTCCGGCATTGCTGCGCAGGCACTGCCCCTTCAAGACATCGCATCGTCCATTGGCGAGGACCGGCCGTCCGAGCGCCCATGCCTCCAGCGCGACCATCGAGAGACTCTCGAAGTACGATGGCATGATCAAAAGGTCCGATGCGGCCAGCGCATCGAACTTGTCCTGATCGCTCAAGAATCCGAGATGATGAATGCGCGGGTGCACAGGAACGGGCATGACGGCACTCCCGACGAGCACGAGATCGAGCCCGCGCGGAAACGTCGCCGCATATCGCTGAAAATAGTGGAATAACTCGCCGCAGCCTTTGTTCTCATCGATCCGGCCGATGTAGATCGCAAATCGACGATTGATGTGGAATCGGTGGCGGAACCCGGGAGCGTCGGTCTTTGAGGGCACTTCGGACCCGACGCCGACGACCACACCCGGAATGCGCTGATTGCCAGCCGCCGCGTGGATCATGGCGCGCTCTTCGTGCGAGTTGTACATCACCGCACGAACGCCTCTGAACACGGGGCCGAAAATCCCCAGGGTAATCGCGGGATCTCGTTCGGCAGTTGGGACGAGCACGGTCCGCTGCGGAATGCGCCGAGCGATGTGCCACGAGTGGTAATAGCGATAGCTGAAGAGCAGAACGTAATCGAAGGGTGCAGAACTGACGTAATCGACCAGGTCGTCGCTTGCCGGGCCTTCGCTGTCCAGCCAAATCAGTTCGTCGGCGATAGAGTGGTTGCGGTCGAAGACGTGTTGAGAACGTCGGCCGAAGACGTTGGGGTCCCGCTCGCGGCGCACGCGAAAGCGGCGGACCGGAACTCCATTGACCTGCTCCACACCCGGCGGGAGTTCGTTTCGCCAGCTCACGTAGTCGCGAGCGCACGTCGTCACGACCTCGACATTGGCGTGACGCGCCAATCGTTCGGCGATATACCGTGCGTGCAGCTCGGCGCCGCCGTTGATGTCAGCGCCGTAGCGCTGAACGACTACCGCGAGCTTCACGAGTCGCTGGACGCGCCTCCGTTGCCTGTATTGCCCGCCGGCGGACTGCCGCCGGTTTCGCGGGGCGCATCCTGCCGACCCTCGCCCTGATCGCCGGCGCCGCCTTCACGACGAGCCGGTTCTTGACCCTGGGGAAGGTGCCCCCTCCTTCTTCCACGCCGTCGCCGGCGGCGCCGTCGCTCCTGTGCGTCGCCAGCGTCGGCCGCCGAGGGCTTGGTCTCGCCGCCGGCCGCCGGCGGTTGCAGCGGCGCAGCGGCACCCGGGCGGTACATCACGACCCCCTCGAGCGCCCGCGCTCGACGCTCGTCGAAGT